>PDZW01000021.1 GCA_002753155.1 Alphaproteobacteria bacterium WMHbin7 | reverse complement strand
TGAGCGGGCCGAGGAGTTGGTCATGCTGGGGCTGCGCCTGACCGAGGGGATTGGAGCCAAGCGCTTTTATAACCTTACCAGCTTCGAGCTTCTGGAAGTTATCGACCAGCAAGCCTCTGCGCGTTTGGTGGGTGACGGTTTTCTGCGCCAAAGCCCGGGGAAACTCAGCGTTACGCCGAAGGGGCGTCTGCTCCTGGACTCGCTGACCCGGATTCTGCTGACAGGATCGCCCTAAGCCCCTCTCTGTAACTTGGATAACGCATCCTGTAACCCAGCACGGTCTTGATCTTCTGGTTGGAGACCCGCTTGTTGTCGGCATAGAAGCTGCGCGCCATCTCCGACAGCTCGGCCTGCTCGAAGGGAATGGCAGGCGGAGGGGGTGCGCCGAGAAGGTCGGCGGCGTAGGAAATCACCTCATCTGGGGCCGCAGGATCGTCATCGCACAAGTTATAGACCTCGCCGGGGGTTGGCTTGGCCAAAGAGGCCAGCAGAGCCCCCGAAATATCCTCGACATGGATGCGCGAGAAGAGCTGGCCGGGCTTCAGGATGCGCCTGGCCCGGCCCGCACGAATCTGCTCGATAGCCGAACGACCGGGTCCGTAGATTCCCGCCAGGCGAAAGATATGAACAGGGCGTTTGTAGTTATGCCAAAGGCTTAGCCATTCTTCCTCGGCCCTGACACGAAGTTGCGAGCGGGCCTGAGACGGCAAGAGCGGGCTGGTCTCATCGACCAACCCGCCCTGGCGATCGCCATAAACACCGGTTGTGGAGAGATAACCTATCCAGGCGAATCGTTCCATTATGTTAATATCATTTCTGAGCGCGTCAAGCACTGGATCGCCCTTTTCTGTGGGCGGAACCGTAGAAAGAAGACCTATAACTCCGCTCATGGCATCCTTGGGCAGAGGATGGTCCGGCCCGAAGGTTATATACCTTATCTTGTCGTCCGGATGCGTCTCGGGCTCGCGATGCGTTCCCGCCACCTCCCAGCCCGCCGCCAGAGCCGCCCGGGCAAAGGCCAGGCCCGAAAATCCAAGGCCGAAGACGAAAACTTTCATGGAGCGCTCTTGACGGTCTTTGCAAAGGGGGCGGATTCGACTATGGATCATGCGCCCTTACCGACAAGGCTGTCCATGCGCTCTTTCCTTCTCCTGCCTTTCCTGCTGGCCTTCTCCCTTTCGGGACAGGCGGCTGAGCTGATCGACAACCGGCGCGAATATAATGCTTGCCTTGATCTGGCTCGTCAGGACCCTTCGACCGCTTATGAGCATGCGGTGGGCTGGCAGGGTCTGGGCGGTGGCGAGGCCGCCTTGCATTGTCAGGCGGTGGCGCTGATGTATCTGGGCAAGAATGACGAGGCGGCCTATCGGCTGGAACGATTGGCCGAGACCACCAAGCTGCCCCCGCATCGCAGAGCCGAGATGCTGGCCCAGGCGGCGCAGGCGCAGTTGATGCTGAACAATCTTGAACGGGCCAATGCCAACCAGACCGTCGCCATCGGCCTGGACCCCCGAAACCCGGACCTTTTCATCGACCGCTCGGTCACCTTGTTCGCAGCCGGAGATTTTGCGGGTGCGGTCAAGGATCTGGATCAGGCGATCCTGCTGGCCCCCAAGCGGGCCGAGGCTTTTGCCTTGAGGGCCGCCACCAAACGCTTTCAAGATCAGATCGATGCCGCCCTTAAAGATGCCGAGGAGGCCGTCAAGCTTTCTCAGGGACATTATCCCGAAGCCCTGCTCGAGCGCGGCATTCTGCGTCGCTTAAAGGGCGACAAGCAGGGGGCGCGCAGCGATTGGGTCGCCCTTCTCAACGAAAATCCCGACGGCGATACGGCCGATGCGGCAAGGCGCAATCTGGAACTGATGGATGTCAAGGGAGCCGACAGGTGAGCCCGGCGCACCAGCTTCCAGGCGGCTGTCTGGTGCGCTACCAGGGCAGGCTGTGGCTGAAGGCCGAACGCCCGGCCAAGGACTACATCAATCATTATCTCGTGCCAACACAGCCCGAGCCGGGACTGGCTCTGCTCTATATCGATCCTGAAACAGAGCTGGAGATGGTGGCCGAAAGGGCCCGCCCGAGCCTTGGGACAGCCAGGGCCGAGGGGGGCGACATTCCCTATGGCGATCTGATCGAAACCCCCGGCGGTCCTTTCATCAAGGCGCTGGACATCAAAAAGGACGGACAGCGTCATGCCGCCTATGTCGATATCCGAACCGGCGAGGTCCGCCCCCGTCAGGAGCGCCAGCTTTTGGCCGCCCATGGGCAATGGAAATTAGAAGTCTAGGTCCGCGTAATGTTTGGGCGGTGGCGCGCCGGGAATGTGATCGCCCAGCAGCGGGCGGAAGGAAGGGCGCGACTTCATCTTGGCGTACCAATCCTTGACATGGGGATACTGCTCCCAGTCGATATCGCCGACATAGTCGATGCAAGAAATCTGGGCGGCGGCGGCGATGTCGGCCAGCGAGAAGACTCCTCCGGCCAGCCAGTGATGGCGCTCGGTCAGCCAGGAAAGATAGGCCATGTGGCTGGTCAGATTCTGCAAGCCCACCCGAATGGCCCGTGAATCGGGCTCACCCAGTCCCAGAAAGCGCTTCATCAGCTTTTCCGTGACCAGAAAGCGCGTGACCTCGGCTTCGAACTTCTGGTCGAACCAGGCGCACAGACGGCGCACTTCGGCCCGCTCCTTAGGCTCGTTGCCGATCAGGCTGGGCTCGGGAAAAACTTCTTCGAGATATTCGCAGATGGCGCCTTGATCGGCCAGGGCCTGGCCCTCGGGCTCGATCAGAACCGGCACGTCACCCGCCGGATTGAGGGCCAGGAATTCGGGTCGGCGCTCCCAGGTCTTTTCCGCCTCGAGGCGAAAGGCGACCTTCTTCTCGCCCAGAACGATGCGCACCTTGCGCGAGGCCGCCGACAGCCAGAGATGATGTAATGTCCGCATGCTTTCGTTTTGACTCCCCTGCGCCGCCCCCCCTGGCGGTGCAACATCTGCCGATGCTATACTGTTTCTCCTAACAAACTCTTGAGGAATTGTTTTTCGTGCCGCTTGAACAGATCGTGATTCTGGCGCTGGTCCAGGGGCTGGCCGAATTCCTGCCCATCTCTTCCTCGGGCCATCTGATTCTGGTGCCCTATTTGACCGGCTGGCCGGATCAGGGACTGATCGTCGATGTGGCGGTGCATCTGGGCACGCTGATTGCCGTGCTGGTTTATTTCTGGCGGGACCTGTTCGAGATCTTTCGCGACCTGCCCAGCCTGTTCAAGGGCCGCCTGAAGCCGGGGGCTCGCCTGGCCCTTTACATCCTGGCCGCCACCCTGCCCGCCGTCATCGCGGGTCTGGCCGTGCGCCACTTCCTGGGTGATTCCATCCGCAATCCCTTCGTTGTCGGCTGGGCCATGGCGGGTTTTGCCCTTGTTCTTTATCTGGTCGATCGCTTCGGGCTGACCATCTGGCGCATGCAGCATCTGACGCTGGGCCAGTCGCTTTTCATTGGCCTTGCCCAGTGTCTGGCCTTCATTCCCGGCACCAGCCGGGCGGGTGCTACCATGGTGGCGGCGCGCTTTCTGGGCTTCGAGCGATCCGAGGCGGCGCGCTTTTCCATGCTGCTGTCCATTCCCGCCATCCTGGCCGCCGGCGTCCTCGAGGGCTACGAGCTTTACCAATCACCCGAAGCGGCGGGACGCTTTCAAGACGCGCTGCTGGCGGCCGGTCTGGCGGCTGGCTTCGGGCTGATGGCCATTTCCTTTCTGATGTATTGGCTAAAGCGCGCCACCTTCCTGCCCTTCGTGCTTTATCGCCTGATGTTGGGCGGCGGGCTTTTGATCTTTCTTTACGGCTTTGCGACATGAAGAAGACGGTCGCCATTCAGATGGACCCCATCGAATCGATTCACATCGATGCCGATTCCACCTTCATGCTGGCGCTTGAAGCCCAGGCGCGCGGCTATGTTCTTTACCATTATGCGCCCAACCGCTTGGCCCTTGAAAACGGTCGCCTGACCGCCCTGGCCCATCCTCTAAGCGTGCGCCCCGAGAAGGGAAATCATTACACGCTGGGCGATCCCACACAGCTTGATCTGGCCAGCGTCGTTGTGGTTTTGATGCGCCAGGACCCGCCCTTCGACATGGCCTATATCACCGCCACCCATTTGTTGGAGCGCATTCATCCCCAGACACTGGTGGTGAACGATCCTGCCCAGGTGCGCAATGCCCCGGAAAAATTGTTTGTGACCCTTTGGCCCGATCTGATGGCGCCGACCCTGATCACCTCGGACCGCGAAGCCATTCTGGATTTCAGGGCGCGCCAGGGCGACATCGTGATGAAGCCGCTTTACGGCAATGGCGGGGCCGGGGTGTTTCATGTGACCCCCCAGGACGAGAATATCAATGCGCTGCTAGAAATGTTTACCCAGCTTTATCGCGAGCCCATCGTAGTGCAGAAATATCTTCCCCAAGTGCGCCAGGGCGACAAGCGCATTATTCTGGTCGATGGCAAGCCCATGGGTGCGGTCACCCGCGTTCCGCCCGAAGGCGAAGCCAGGGCCAATCTCCATGTGGGGGGCAAGGCGGTGGCAGCCGAGCTGACGGCGCGTGAAAACCTTATCTGCCAGCGCATCGGCCCGGAACTGAAAGCCCGCGGCCTGATCTTCGTGGGCATCGATGTCATCGGCGATTGCCTGACCGAGATCAATGTCACCTCGCCCACCGGCATTCAGGAAATCAACCGCCTGTCGGGAACCCGAATCGAAGCCGATGTCTGGAATGCCATCGAGGCAAGCGCACGATCTTTTTAATTCGAGTCACATGGTGACACAGAGTTAAACGTGAATCTGCTCTAAACTCGCTTCGCAGGCCGCACGAAGAAGATCAGCCCGGCTCCCAGCAGGCAAGCCGCGCCGCAGATGGTGAAGGCCAGCGGGAAATTGCCAAGATCGCCCAAAGCGCCGCCCATGATCGGGCCTGCGATGCCGCCCACGCCATAGGACAGAAACACATAGGGATAATTCTGGCCAACACTGTTGGTACCAAACGTATCGGCGGTGATGGTGGGAAAGAGCGCGAAATTGCCGCCAAAATTAAATCCGATCAGCGTGGCCCCCAGATAGAGCAGCGTCTCGCTGCCTGCCATCTGCGTAAAAGCCAGAAAGATCAGCCCTTGCGTGGCACTCATCAGCAAAATGGCCCAGCGCCTGCCGATGCGGTCGCTGATCATGCCCCAGGCGATGCGCCCGATGCCGTTGGCAAGGCTGAAGAAGACCGCCATCGCCGTGCCCGAGATGGCGCTGGCCTCGGCAGCGCTCAAGCCCGCCGCCTGAAGGGCTTCCATCGGGTAAAGCTTCATCAGCCCGACCGCCATCAAGCCAGCACTGGCTCCTGCCGCGAAGGTGAGAAAAATTAGATAGAACTGATAGCTCTTCAGCATCTGGACCGGCGAGAAATCCAGGGTTGCCGCCGCTTGCGTCTTGGCAGGTGGCGTCCAGCCCTGGGGTACCCAGCCACCCGGCGGAAAGACCATCCACAGACTGCCCGCCAGAACCAGAACCGCAAAGGCCGCGCCATAGAGCATGAAGGTATTGGCCAACCCCACTGATGCGATCAGATGGCCCCAATTGTCGGCCAGCTTCACCCAGCCCATGGCGCCAAAGCCAAAGCCCGCCACCGCGATGCCGGTGATCATGCCTTTCTTGTCGGGAAACCAGCGCATGGCAACCGCGATGGGCACCACATAACCCAGGCCGATTCCGCCGCCGCCGATCACGCCGATGCATAGCACAAGAATCCAGAAATTCGTGCCGCCCGAAAGCCCTGCCAGCAGATAACCCAGCCCCAGCACCAAGCCGCCGGTGGCGGCCAGCCTGCGCGGCCCCCAGACGGCGATGCGCCGGCCTGCCCACACCATGACCAGGGCGAAACTGGCCAGCCCCACCGAGAAGACCAGTTGCGTATCCAGCTTCGACCAGCCCGCCGCCTTGAGTGCTGGCGTGAAAACGGCCCAGGCATAAATCGCGCCCAAGGAAAGCTGCACGAGAACCGCGCCCAGAACCACCAGCCAGCGGTTGGGAAACGTCTTGCTGCCGGGCAGGACGAAGAGATTGCTAAAAGCCATGCGTAAAGCTTAGAGCCCGGCCGGGAAGTTGTCATGAGATTTCACGGGCTGGGGTTGAGACGGCCCAGCAGAAGAGGGACGCGACATGATGCAGGGACATCATGAGCGGCCTTCGACGAACTGGCCGTCCGACCCAAGCCCGCCTGCGGTCGCCATGGCAGGGCTTGCCTGGTTTGTTGCAAGCCCTTAACGATGCACCACATCGCCTGCGGGCTTGCGCCTGCCTTTCAAGCCCTGCGATGGCGATGAAACTCCATGAGAACTTCCCGGACAGGCTCTTAAACCGAAGCCCGCCTTGAACACAAAGGAAGAAAGGATTAAAGGTGGGGGCGACATGACGATCAAAAGCATCCTGGTCACGTTGGACGGAAGCGAGCAGTCGGCTGCGACGCTCTCGGCGGCCCTTGACCTGGTGCGCCGCTTTTCGGCCCATGCCGATGTGCTGCATGTGCGACCCGACGCGCTGACCGATGTGCCCGCCATCGGCGAGGGCATGAGTGCCGAGTTGGCCGAGAATGTCTCAGAGGGCAATGCACAGCGCTTTGAGCAAAGGGCAAGACAGGCGCGCGCGGTCTTTGTGAAAATCTGCGCCGAGGCGGGCTTGCCCGTGGTCTCGCCGGATCGCATCGCTCCCGGCGCCAGCCTGTCCTTTATCGAACGCGTAGGCAGGGCGCATGCCGTGATGGCGCGTCTGGGCCGCGTGCATGATCTGATTCTGGTGGGACCGCCCACGGATTCCCGGGACATGTCGCACAGCCTGACCATGGACGCCCTGTTCGAGACCGGACGCCCGGTTCTGGTGGTGCCGCATGCGCCGCCCGCCGTTATGGGCCGCCATATCGCGGTGGCCTGGAATGGCAGCGCTGAATGCGCCCGCGCCCTGGGCGGAGCTTCCAACTTCCTGCCCTTCGCCAGCCGCGTCACCATTCTGACCGCCGAAAGCGAGCGCACACCCCGCTCGGTGGTGCCCGAACTGGCCGATTATCTGAAAATCCACACGGCCTGCGTTGAGACCAAGCTGATCGCCTCTCTGGGCAAGAAGCATCTGGGCGGACGCCAGCTTCTGGATGCCGTGCGCGAGGTGGGTGCCGATTTTTTGGTCATGGGGGCCCATAATACCGGACGCCTGAAACGTCTCATGCTGGGCAGTGCCACGCATGAAGTGTTGGCCCAGACCCATGTGCCGGTCCTGATGGGCCATTGAACAGCAGGGGCAATATCTCTACATTCCGCCCATGAAAATTTCCCGCCTTCTTCCCGCCGCCCTGATCATGCTGAGCCTGGCGGCGCCCGATGCGCTTGCCGCCGCCAAGGCCCGCCCGGCCCCGCTCTCCGAGACCGACCGGGCCGAGATCGGGCGCGCCGAGACCTATCTCAACGATGTGCGCACGCTGAAAGCCCGCTTCTTGCAGTCCTCGCCTGATGGTCAGGTGGCCGAGGGCACCTTCTATCTGTCGCGCCCAGGCAAGCTTCGGCTGGAATATGATCCCCCGGTGCCGATTCTGATCATCGGGGCGGGCCTGCTTTTGACCTATCACGACAAGGACCTGAAGCAGACCTCGCATCTGCCGATCGATTCGACGCCAGCAGGCATTCTGGTCCGCCCCAAGATCGCGCTGATGGGTCCCGATCTGACCGTGACCGGCTTTAAGAACGCCGAAGGGCTCGACCGCATTTCGCTGGCCCGCACGGATGACCCCCAAGCCGGTGAAATCACACTGATTTTTACCCGCGAGCCCTATCAGCTGCGGCAATGGACGGTGCGCGACCCCCAGGGGCAGATCACCACCGTCACCCTGTCCGACGCCAGATTGGGCCTTAAATTCGACGCCAAGCTGTTCGAGTTCGACGATCCCAATTTCTTCAAGCCGGGGGCGGGAAGCATCAACCGGGAGTAGATAAGCCATGCGGAACGCGCATGACTGGTATTCTTCTTCACCCCTGGATTGCTTTCCATAGTCTTACCACATAAATTAAATGACGGCGTGCATCGCAATGATACGCGCCTGTGAGGCCGGTTCCCCTGCCGAGCCCTCACCGCTCCCCCCCCAAGGAGCAAGCACGGCGCCCGGTAACCCCCCTTACCGGGCGCTTTTCTTTTGCTCGTTTTGCAGCCAGCATGGGGCAACCCCGGCCAAAGGATTTTTCATATGGGTTTCGTCATTCCCCCACCGCCCCAGCCTGCCGTTCTTATCGCAGCAAGCAGGGATTCTTTTCCCGTCCGGCGCATCTGGTGCGTCGGGCGCAATTATGCCGCCCATGCCCGCGAGATGGGGGGCGACCCCAACCGCGAACCGCCCTTCTTTTTCGCCAAGCCCTCCGACGCGGTGGTGATGACGGAAAGCACCCTTCCCTATCCCCCGGCCACTGAGAATCTGCATCACGAGGTTGAGCTGGTGGTGGCCTTGAAAGCGGGCGGAACCGATCTGTCGCCCGAGGCCGCGCTGGACTGCGTTTTCGGCTATGCCGCGGGCATCGACCTCACGCGCCGCGATTTGCAGGAGCAAGCCAAGAAGGCGGGACGACCCTGGGAAATCGGCAAGGGCTTCGACGCCTCGGCCCCCATCGGCCTGATTCATCCCGTTTCTGAAACCGGCCATCCCGCCAGCGGCGCCATTCGCCTGATGGTCAATGGCCAATTGCGCCAGTCGGGCGATCTTTCCGACATGATCTGGTCGGTGGGCGACGTGCTGGCCCATCTGTCGAAACTGGTGCGCCTTGAAGCGGGCGATCTGATCTATACCGGCACACCCGAAGGTGTCGGCCCACTTCATCCAGGCGATGTCGTGAACGGCGAGATCGAGGGCGTTGGCAGCCTCAAGATCACCATCGGATCATGAGACTCGTTACCTGGAACATCAATTCGGTGCGCCTGCGCCTTCCTCTGCTGGCACGCCTGATCGAAGAGACGCGCCCCGATCTGATCTGTCTTCAGGAAACCAAGGTCGAGGACGCGCAGTTTCCGAAAGACGCCATCGCCGACTTGGGATTTCCCCATCAAGCCTTTGCCGGACAGAAAAGCTATAACGGCGTTGCCGTTCTGTCGAAGCGGCCGCTGAAGGGCTTTCGTACGCGTCTTTCCTGTGATCGACCCGACATGCGCCATCTCATCGTCGAGCTGGAAGACGGAACGGAACTTCACAACATCTATATTCCGGCAGGCGGCGATCTGCCCGATCCCGAGGTGAACGACAAATTCGCGCACAAGCTTTCCTTTCTGGACGATCTGGCCGACTGGTTCGGCCAAACCTATCGGCCCATGGATAAATTGATTCTGGTGGGCGATTTCAACGTAGCCCCGCTTGAGAATGATGTCTGGTCGCATAAGCAGATGCAAAAAATCATCAGCCACACGCCAGCGGAAATCGAGCGGCTCAATCGTTTTCAAGACTCACTGGGCTTCATCGATGCGGCCCGCCACTTCGTGCCCGCCGATCTCAAGCTCTATACTTGGTGGAGCTATCGCGCCCAGGATTGGGCGGCCTCGGATCGCGGACGCAGACTGGACCATGTCTGGGTCTCGGCCCCCTTGAAAGAGGCGCTGTCGGGCGCATTGGTGGTGCGCGAAGCCAGGGGCTGGCCCCAGCCTTCGGACCATGTGCCCCTGATCGTCGATTTTTACGAAGAAGGGGCGATCAGCCGATAGCCGCCCTCGTCGGTGACCAGAACTGTCGGCGCCGAGGGATCGGCTTCCAGCTTCTGCCTTAGGCGATAGATGTGAGTCTCCAGCGTATGCGTGCTGATGGCACTACCATAGCCCCAGACATTTTCCAGCAAATCCTCGCGGCTCACGCGCCCCGGATGATCATGCAGATAGGCCAGAATTTCCGCTTCCTTGCCGGTCAGTTTCTGCCGCCCCATTGCTGCCCAAAGAAGCCCGCTCCCCAGTTCAAGGCACCAGGGGCCGATTTTCAGCTTGCGCTGGGATTGGGCGCGCTGGGCCGCCCGCTCCAGAGCTTGGGCCAACTGGGCCAGGCGCACCGGCTTGACCAGATGCTCTTCCTCCGAGGATTCGCCATCCTTGATCAGGCGCAGGGCGGGACCCAGGCAAGGATCAGGTGTCGATGCCCCATCCAGCAGGACCACATCAACGCCCTCGCCGCCCGCTTCCAGACAACAATCGAAGCCTGCCTGGGCCAATTGGGCGGCCAAAGCTTGCGCAAAAACCGGGTCTTTTGAAATCAGCAAAAGTTTCAGGCTCATGGTCCCCGAATGGTAACATATTACCAAGCGGCAATAAGAATGACTTATTGCCGCTTGGACGCGGGCAAGGCCCGCGCGCGAGCATTGTCCCGCCGATGGCGGGCCAACAGTGTTGTACCGGCAAAGCCGGTGGGCGAGCGGGAGCCTAGCGAGCACGGCGAGCGCCCGGCGACTGAGGGCGCATTCATCGGACACGATGAATGCAAAATGGTAAATTTCCCTACCCTTGCGATTTTCTTTTGCCAGACCGAGATTCCCGGTATGGTGCGCCCTTCACAAAACCAGACCCAACCATGACCCAAGCCTTGGAACGACTGACCGACCCCACCACCTCCGGCGCCATCCTGCGCCCGGTTGATCGGGCTTTGTCCGAGTTGCGCCGGGGCGGCATGGTGATTTTGCAAGGCGAGGGCAGCGATGCGGGCCTGGTGCTGGCCGCCGAGGCGGTAACACCGGAAGCCCTGGCCCAGATGTCGCGCCTGGCCGGAACACGCCTGTTGCTGACGCTGACGGGGCGGCGCGCAGAAGTTCTGGGCCTGGGAATGGCTGACAGCGACGCCGTTTCCCTGTCGCTCGATGAGGGGGTCTCGGCGGAGTTCGTCCAATCCCTGGCCGATCCCCTGGCCGCTCAGCCCTCGGCCACCCGACCCATGGGCCTGGCGCCGGTTGGTGCCGCCTGCTGCGCCGGTGCGGCCATCCGTCTGGCCAAGCTGGCCCGCCTGCTGCCCGCCGCCCTGATGGCGCCCCTGGGCCGCGAGACGCAGCCCGAGATCATCGCCAAGCGCAACGACCTCTTGATCGTCAAGGTTTCTGACGTCGTGGCCTATCCCGAGGCCGCCGCCCGCTCGATGCGCCCTGTCGCCTGGGCCCGCGTACCCCTGGACTCCGAACTGGAAACCCGCATTCAGGCCTTTCGCCCGGCCGATGGCGGCATCGAGCATCTGGCCATTCAGATCGGCACGCCCGATCCCGCCCAGCCCGTGCTGGTTCGCCTGCATTCCGAATGTTTCACCGGCGACCTGTTGGGCAGCCTGCGCTGCGATTGCGGCGATCAGCTCAGGGGCGCCATCGCCGAGATCGCCAAGGCCGGGGGCGGCGTGCTGCTCTATCTGGCCCAGGAAGGGCGCGGCATCGGCCTGGTCAACAAGCTGAGAGCCTATCAGCTTCAAGACGGCGGCTTCGACACGCTGGACGCCAACGGACAATTAGGTTTCGAAGAAGACGAGCGGGTCTATCTGCCCGCCGCCGAAATGCTGCGCCAGCTTGGCTTCACCCGCATCCGCCTGCTCACCAACAATCCCGAAAAGCTGGATCAGCTGGCCCGCTACGGCATCGAGCTGGTCGAGAGGGTTCCCCATGTCTTTCCCTCGAATGGCCATAACGACTTCTATCTCAGGACCAAGGCCGACAAGGCCGGGCATCTTTTTTAGCCCTGATCCCCCCTGCCCCGGCAGGAAATGCCCCGTTCGACCGCTGGCCGCGATCAGACCATTGATATTCCATCATATTTAGTTGGCACCGGCCTTGCAAATCCCTTGGTAACCATGCCGAGGTGACTTATGAGCTTATCAGCGGTCCAAGACAATCAGCCGATCATGGCCCCCGGGGTCACCGTCGTCGCGCAAAGAGGCGAGCAAGCGCCCTTTGCCAACCAGTCCGATACGCCCAGCTTCTGGGACGTCTTGGACATCGTCAATCCGCTGCAGCACATACCCGGCATTTCCTCGGTCTATCGCGCTATCACCGGCGACGAGATCGCCCCGCTTCCGCGCTTGGTCGGCGATATGCTGTTCGGCGGCCCCCTGGGCTTGATCGGCGGCATCGCCAATGAGGTGACGCGCCAAAGCACGGGCAAGGATCTGGGCGAGCATGCGCTGGCCTTCCTAATACCGGGGAATGATGCGCCTGCCGCACAGCCGCAACTGGCCGATGCCGAGGATGCTTCGGGCATGAAAATGCAGCCCTTCGAGACCGGCGAGCCTGCGCCCGTGATCGCTACCCCCAATCCAGAGCCCCTGCCGGCGGCACAGATTCCGGTGGCCCTGGCCCCGCTGGCCCCGCCCACCTTCCAGCCCCCCCTTCAGGCCCCGTCACCCGGCGCCATTTCGGGCAATCTTTTCTCGCCCCTAAGCGAGCCTTTGATCCTGCCCGATGCGCCCGTCGCCGTGGCTTCGCCAGCAGCCGCACCCTTGGCCCCGCCGCCCCCCGCCCTCGCCCCCACACCAGCCGCATCAGCTCCCATCGTACCCAATGTGCCGCCGGTGACCGACCGTCTGACCAGTGCTGGCGCTCATCGGCCCCTGCAACCCGAAGCCGTTGCCCAGGCCGGACCCAAATTGTTCGAGGCCAAGAACAAGCCCCTGCAGCACGGCAAGATGTATGCCGCCGCCGCCCCCTATACGGCGCAGATCGACCCCGCCCAGCGCGCAGCCCAAGCCCAGGGCGTTCCGGTCGATCATCCCATGGTCAAGGCAGCACAGGCCAATCAGCCGGAATGGCTGGCCGGCGCCATGGCTCAGGCCCTGGATAAATACAGCCGCACCCAGAAGCTGGTTCCTGAGACCTCTGGTTCCGCACCACCGCCCTCATGATCCTGACCGTTCGCCCCGAAGGACGGCTGGAGTTTCCCGGTCTGGGAAGCTTCGCTTGCGCCCTGGGACGAAGCGGGATCAGCCGCGCCAAACGGGAGGGCGACGGAGCGACGCCAGCAGGCCTGCTGCCCCTGCGTCAGGCCTTTTTCCGCCCCGACCGCGTTGCGTCTCTGATGACTCGCCTGCCCCTTTTGCCGCTGCATCCCAATGACGGCTGGTGCGATGATCCAACCCATGCCGATTACAACCGGCTGGTCCGCCTGCCCTTTGCCGCAAGGCACGAGAAGATGTGGCGCGAGGATGGGCTTTACGATCTGGGCGCCGTGCTGGGCCATAACGACGATCCGCCCGCACCTCATCTTGGCAGCGCCATCTTCCTGCATGTGGCCAGCCCCGACATGAAGCCGACCGAGGGCTGCGTCGCCCTTTCGCTTTCCGACCTGAGACGGGTGCTGGAGCGCCTCGGCCCCGGCGACGCCATCGAGATTGTAGATTAGCGTTTTCCGAAGATGGCCGTGCCGACGCGCACATGCGTGGCACCCTGTGCAATCGCCGTCTCGTAATCATGGCTCATGCCCATCGACAGCAGGGAAAGCTTGTTGCGCCTTGCGATCTGGCCAAGCAGTTTGAAATGCGGGGCAGGATCCTCATCGACCGGGGGAATGCACATCAGCCCAGCGACCGGTAGCCGCCAGAGCGTTTTGCAGTTCTCGATAAAACCGTCCGCCGCTTCGGGCAACACGCCTGCCTTTTGCGGCTCGGCGCCGCTATTTACCTGCACCAGACAGACGGGGTGACGATTCTGACGCGCCATTTCCTTGGATAAGGCCTCGGCCAGCGAAGCGCGGTCCAGGCTTTCGATCACATCGAACAGAGCCACCGCCTCTTTCGCCTTGTTGCTTTGCAAGGGGCCGATCAGATGCAGCCGGATATCTGGAAATTCGGCCTTAAGGGCGGGCCATTTCGCCTTGGCCTCCTGCACGCGGTTTTCGCCAAAGAAGCGCTGTCCCGCCAGCAGGGCGGGGCGAATGCGCTCTGGCCCATGCGTCTTGCTGACCGCGACCAGACAGACGGTTTCAGGGCTGCGCCCAGTCCGGGCACAGGCTGAATTGATCCCCGTCCGCACCTCGTTCAGATTTTCCGTCACCTCATCCATCATGTGGGTATTATGAAGCTGCGCACGGTTTTCTCAAGCGCCTCTGCATGCTAGCCTCCTGTCATGGCCGATCCAGCTTTCGCCCCCGTTGCCCGCCTGTACCAGTCCGGCCAGCATGCTTTGGCCGAGGCCGAATGCCGCCGCCTGCTGGCGGCAAATCCCCGCCATCCTGATGCCAGCCATTTGCTGGGTGTTTTGCTGCTGCAGTCGAACCGCACGCCCGAGGCCCTGACCTGTCTTGACAGCGCGGTAACGGCCAGACCCGGCAATCTGGACGCACAGCAGGTTTTTGGAACCGCGCTGGCCATGAGCGGCGATTTTACCCGCGCCATGACCTGTTTCGAGAAGGTCGCCCGCGCCCAGCCCGCCAATCTGCAAGCGCTTTACAATCTGGGCCTGACCTTGTCGAAACTTGGGCGTCACGAGGAAGCGCGCAAGACTTTCGCCAAACTTCTTTCCAGGGATGCCCGGAATGTCGGCGCCTGGATGGGCCAAGGGGCGGCGCTGGCCGCATTGGGTCGCTTTGCTGACGCAGCCGACAGTTTTGCCAAGGCCGACGCCCTGGCCCCCAACCAACCAGAGATTATCGAAAATCTGGCGCTGGCTTATTTGGATGGCAGCGAGCCGACCAAGGCCCAGGCAGCACTGGACAAACTGCCCCAGCAAATCGTTGGCGACCGCCCGCGGGCGCTTTTGTTGCATGCCCGCTGCGAGAAGAATCTGGGCAGGCTTGACAATGCGGAAACGACCTTGCGCCAGTTGCTGGATAGGGCGCCGGACTATAACGAGGCCCGGATTTCCCTTGGGGCACTGCTGTGCGAAACCGCCCGTTACCAAGCTGCCGAGCACGAGTTGCGCAGGGCTCTCTCGGTAAGTCCCGATTCTTTGGAGGCGCTTTACAATCTTGGTCTGTCACTTCATCGGATGGAAAGCTACCGGGAGGCGATCGACTGCTACCGGCACATTTTGCAACGCATGCCCAGCGATCTACGTTCACGCATTTCGCTGGGGTCTGCCTTGTTGGAAAGCGAGCTGTGGGAGGAGGCACTGCAGGTCCTAGAGCCCGCCGCCCAGGAATTTCCAGATTCTCTGGAAGCCGTTTTCAATTACGCGCTTTGCCTGCAAGCGCTCGGCCGAACCGATGACGCCATTCGGGATTTCAGGAATATTCTTGCCAAGTGGCCGGACGAAGTGCGCGCTTTGCATTCCCTGGCAGTGACGCTGAAGGACAGGGGCGAGCCTGAACAGGCCGTCATTCTTTATCGCCAAGCACTGGCATTGAAGCCCGATGACGCTGAGCTGAGATGGAATCTATGTATGGCGCTTTTGCAATCTGGGCGACTGGAAGAGGGCTGGGCCCTTTTTTCGTGTCGCTGGCAGACGCGCCATTTTGCCGGCACAGCCAGATATGAATCGCTCCTGGGCTGGGATGGCGACCCGCGGTCGCTGGCTGGTAAGCGCGTCCTGGTTTGGGGCGAGCAGGGAATTGGCGACGAGTTATGCTTCGCCTCGGCTTTTGGCGAGATTTTGCCCTTCACGAGCAACGTGGTTCTAGAATGCGCCCCCAAACTGTTGGCCTTGTTTCAGCGCTCCTTTCCCAACCTCGAGGTCAGGGCGCGTGATGGCGCGAGCGTCGCGGCGCCAGATTTTGACATGCAGATTCCAGCGGGCGATCTGTTTCGTTTTTTTAGGGGGCATATCGATAGCTTTCCCGGACACGCCTCTTACCTTTCCTGCGACATTTCCGCTTCAGCCCGTTGGGCCGACTGGTTGGCTGGTCTGGGTCCTGGCCGCAAAATCGGCGTTTCCTGGAAAACCACCTTGATGACGCGCAAGCGCATGAAATATCATTTTCACGATCTGTCTGACTGGATGCCCATTCTGCAACAAAGAAACTGCGTGTTCATCAATTTGCAGCCAGGAATTTCGGAGACGGAGTTGAATGACCTGTCAAAACGCCTGGGCATTCGACTTCATCAACCCCCTGGGCTTGACCTTTTCAACGACCTCGATGGTGTTGCTTCCCTGCTGGGAGCGCTTGATCTGGTTTTGTCGAGTGGCAATGCAGTTGCCTTCCTCGCGGGCGCCCTCGGCCGCACAGTTTGGATGTTTCACGTCAGCCACGGACACTGGGACTGCTTGGGGACCCAAGGATATCCCTGGATACCCAGTGTCCGCCTTTTTTCGAAGCAGGTAGATGAGGGTTGGTGGCCTGCCATTGAGGCTGTTGCTCTTGAACTGTCCCGGAGCGCAGGTTCTTAGATCCCGTCCAGGAGGTTTTCTCAAGCGTCTCTGCATGATAGCTTCGCTCCATGGCTGATCCTGCTTTCGCCCCCGTTGCCCGCCTCTACCAGTCCGGCCAGCATGCTCTGGCCGAGGCCGAATGCCGCCGCCTGCTGGCGGCAAATCCGCGCCATCCCGATGCCAGCCATTTGCTGGGTGTTTTGCTGCTGCAGTCGAACCGCACGCCCGAGGCCCTGACCTGTCTTGACAGCGCGGTAACGGCCAGACCCGGCAATCTGGACGCACAGCAGGTTTTTGGAACCGCGCTGGCCATGAGCGGCGATTTTACCCGCGCCCTGACCTGTTTCGAGAAGGTCGCCCGCGCCCAGCCTGCCAATCTGCAAGCGCTTTACAATCTGGGCCTGACGCTTTCCAAACTGGGTCGGCACGAGGACGCACGCAAGCATTTCGCAAAACTTCTCTCCAAGGATTCAAGGAATGTCGGCGCCTGGATGGGCCAAGGGGCGGCGCTGGCAGCATTGGGCCGCTTTGCTGACGCAGCCGACAGTTTTGCCAAGGCCGACGCCCTGGCCCCCAACCAACCAGAGATTATCGAAAATCTGGCGCTGGCTTATTTGGATGGCAGCGAGCCGACCAAGGCCCAGGCAGCACTGGACCGCATGGCCGAGGATGCGCGCCAATCGAGGCCCATGGCTTTAATTCTGAAGGCGCGCCTTTTTCATTTGGAGGAGAATTTTTCCGACTCCCTTTGGCTGCTGCTTTCGGCCCTGAAGACAGCCCCCCCGCTTTCCTATCTTCACGCCCTGGTGTTGCAAAACGCGCTGCTGAGAGGCGAGGCGTGGGATGTGGCCCTTGAGAGGCTGGATGAGCTTTACGCGCACCGTCCTGATTCTTCCGATATCTGCCTGTTTCGCGGCTATGCGCTGTATCTTCTTGAGCGCCATGGAGAGGCCGTGCCGCTGCTGAAAAACGCAATGGCACTGGGATCGGACTTGCGCCTGGCCATCCCCTTTCTGGCCACGGCGCTGTCGGAGCTTGGCAGGTTCGAGGAGGCCCTTTCCTTGGCGCCTCTCGCCGCAGAGCGATTTCCCGATCATTGGGATCTGACCTGGGATTTCGCCGTAAAATTCCTGATCGCAGGAAGGATGCAGGAGGGCTGGTCTCTTTTTTCAAGGCGCATGCAGTCACCCACCTTCGAGCCAACGCGCTTTTTTCCCAGCGAGACCATTTTTTCCGGCCCCCTGCAAGCACTTTCGGGAAAGACCGTCCTGCTTTGGAAGGAACAGGGTATTGGAGACGAACTGTGCTTTCTTTCGGCTCTGCCCGATCTGATCAAAATCGCCGGGAAAGTGATTTTGCTCTGCACGCCCAAGCTTCTGCCCTTGCTGGCCTCTTCCTTTCCGCAGGTTGACGTCAGACCCATGACTCCAGACGTGGCGGCTTCCAGCCTTGGCGAAGTCGAGGCCCATTTGCCGGTCGGCGATCTGTTCGTGCATTTTCGAAAATCCCTCGACGCGTTTCCGCCCAGCCGTTCGTATCTGAGAGCGTCACCCGGCCTCAAGGCCAACTGGAAGGACTTTCTGGATGGGTTGGGGCCAGGAAAGAAGGTTGGCATTTCCTGGACCTCGACTCATATCAATCGCCAAAGGCTGCGCCATCATTTTAGGGATTTGTCTCAGTGGGGGCCGATTTTGAAAAGCCCCGACATCTGTTTTATCAATCTGCAACCCAAGGCCGATCCTGAACAGTTGCTGGCTGCCGAACAAGCCTTTGGCTGCACCATCCATCAGCCCGTGAATCTCGATTTGTTCGACGATCTTGAAAATGTCGCGGGTTTGATGAGCCAGCTCGATCTTGTCATTTCAGTTGGCAGTCTTGTCTCTTTTTTGTCAGGCGCGTTGGGGATTCCAACCTGGGTTTTTTATATCAGGAATGTTCACTGGGACTGTATGGGATCGGATCATTTTCCCTGGATTCCCGCTTGCCGCTTGCTGGAACGCAAGTTGGGCGAGGACTGGAGCGGGGCCGTTGCCGAAGCGGCAGGGCGGCTGGCCTCGGGAAAGAATAACTGAATGGCTGATCTCGCTTTTCTATCCAAGCTCTATCAGTCCGGCCAGCATGCTTTGGCCGAGGCCGAATGCCGCCGCCTGCTGGCGGCAAATCCCAACAGTGCCGAGGCCCACCATCTTCTTGGCGCAATTTTGCTGCAGGCCAACCGGCGGGCTGAGGCGATCTTGTCTTTCGAGGCCGCACTGCGCTACCGGCCCGGCTATGTCGAGGCGCTGATGTCTCTGGGCTCGGCCAGACTCATGATGGGCGAGCCAGCCCTGGCCCTGCCCTGTTTCGAAAAGGCCGCCCGCTTGAAGCCAGGCGACCCCCAGGCGCTTTATCATCTGGGCCTGGTCTATCTTCAGCTTGGCCGCAATGAGGAATCCCGCAAGGCCCTGGCCAGGCTTCTGGCCAAACAGCCCGACAATGCTTTGGCGCTGGTTGCTCAAGGTACGGCGCTGGCCTCGCTGGGGCGCTTTCAAGAAGCGATCGGATGTTTTCTGAAATCCTGCAAGCTGGCCCCCACGCAGCCGGATGGTTTTGAAAATCTGGCGCTGGCCTATATCAAGACCAGGCAGTTTTCTGAGGCTGAAGCGGCGGCCAGGAATGCCCTGACTCTTGTACCCAGGCCAAGGGCACAAGCAATCCTCGGCCATGCGCTTTATCTTCTTGACCGTCTAGATGAAGCCGCGCCCCACCTTTCTGCCGCCATGACGGCCGAGCCTTCTGATATAGGTTCCCGCACCCTTCTGGCCTCAAGCTTCAGGCGCCTGGGCGATCCAGAACGGGCCTATGAACTTCTCACAGGGTTTGAGCGCGATCATCCCGAAGTCCGCCTGGGGCTTGGCATGTGCCTGAAAGACATGGGGCGGATCGATCAGGCGATCACGGTTATCGAGGATGCGATCCAAGAGCGTGCCGCCAGCCCCGATCTGTTGCGCTGCCGTTCGCAATTGCTGCTTCAGGCGGGCCGACTTCACGAGGCCTGGCAGGATTTCGAGTCACGCTTCGTCTCCTTCGTCGATCCAGTCTCTCGCCTTTCCTGGCCCTTTCCACGTTTGGAACCGGGTGAGGATTTATCGAGCCAAACCATTCTGGTCTGGCCCGAACAAGGAATCGGTGATCAGATCACCTTCGCCTCGGCCCTTCCCGATCTGATCGAGCGGGCGGGCGCTGTCGAGATTTTGGCTCTGCCCAAGCTGGCTGGGCTGCTTGATCGCTCATTTCCCAATGCCAGAGTTATCACCAGGGGTGATCAGTCGCGGGCCACCAGGCATATGCCCGCAGGCGATCTGTTCAAGCTGTTCAGAACCCATGTTAGCGATTTTTCTGGTGCGCCCTATCTGAAGCCTGATCCCCAACTTGTTCTTAGGATGCAGCAGCGCCTGGATGCGCTCGGCCCCGGCCTCAAGGTTGGAATCGGCTGGAGCAGCACTTTGGTCACGCCTGAGCGGCGGAAGTTTTTCTTTTCCTCGCTGGCTAGCTGGGGACCCATTCTGTCCGTTCCCGGCGTTGTTTTTATTAATCTGCAGCCGAGTGCCGATCTTAAGATTCTTGAAGCGGCGCGAAGCGCCTTTGGTTGTCGCATCGAGCACTTTGATGATGTCGATTTGTTCGACGATCTCGACTCCCTGGCGGCTTTAAGTGCTGCGCTTGATCTTGTTATCTGCAACGGATCAGCCAACGCGCTGCTGGCCTCGGCTGTCGGAGCACCGGTCTGGCTGTTTTATCTTTCCGACTCGCACTGGGATCGGTTGGGAACCGACAAAATTCCCTGGCTGGGTTCGCTGGTGCCAATCGAGCGCTTATGGAACGAAGGCTGGGAGGGGGCGATCGAGCGGATGGGCTGCGCTTTGAGAGCCAGCGTCGAGAGCGGGCAGCTTGTCGCACCCGTCGCCGCCTCTTTGCTTCGGCAACCAACGTGACGATCCGTTGGACGGACAGGGGGCTGAATGGCGGCAGAGACGCTTCTCCGATTCTAGCCTTCATGACCGATATAAGGCTTGCGGATAATCTTTCCGTTCTGAACCAGCTGCCCGCAGGCGCCTGGGTGATTCTGCGCTTTCTGCCGGGCAGGCCCTTTCCCCTTGATCCCAGGACCGCCGCGAGACTGTGCAAAGAAAGGCATTTGAAGCTGCTGGTGGCCAAGGATCATCGGCTGGCTGAGCGCATAGGCGCCGACGGCCTACATCTGCCGGAAGCCCAACTGCGTCAGGCCTGCCTGTCGCCCGCCCTGTCCTGGCTTCGCGCCAAGCCGGGCCGCCTGCTCAGCATCTCGGCACATTCCGAGCGCGCCCTGCTGCGAGCTGCCAAATTTTCCCCCGATGCCATTCTTTGCTCGCCGGTTTTCGCCACCGCCAGCCATCCCGAGGCCAAGCCGCTGGGGAGCTTACGTTTTGCAAGGCTGTGTCGTTTGACCAAACGCCCCGTCATCGCCCTGGGCGGGATCAGGCGCGCCACGGCACTGAGGCTGGCCTTCACAAAAGCGGCTGGATTCGCCGGAACTTCCTTTATGTAGCCGGACGCCGGGCTGCGCTGCAAAGCACGGACACACTCAAGGAAAAGGCTCCTCGGCGTTTCATGTGGAATTGCATTCTCTCGAGTTTCTAAGCAAATCGTCATGCCCGGCCTTGTGCCGGGCATCCACGTCTTGCCACTTGATATACCTGATGGAAAATCGTGGATGGCCGGATCAAGTCCGGCCATGACGGATCGAGAACCGGTAAAATTCCACGTCTAACGTCGAAGAGGCAAAGAAAAACCCCGCCATCTTGCGATGACGGGGCTTTCTTAGCTTGAACTGATCTTCGGATTAGAAGTTCAGCTTGAGGCCGGTCAGGAGCATGATGGTGTCACGCTCGTACAGGTTGCCAGTGCTGGTGTTGGTAACGGTCGTGTACGACTCGTCCTTGTAGCTCTGGTAGCCGATATTGGCCGTCACAACAACGCCCGGGCCCATCGTGTACTGGCCGCCGGCATTGTGAATGCTGACCTTGTCCTTGCCCTTCACGCTGGCCAGACCTTCATGGCTGGACGAGAAGTACTGATAGCCGAACTTCCAGGGGCCGGTCGTGTAAGCGATACCAGCGTCCCAGGCCTTGCCATCGAACGAGGTGGCCGTGGTCGAACCGCCCGAAGCCAGATCCTTCACGTTGTCCATGATACGGAAGTAAGAACCACCAACTTCGAAGCCGGCATAGCCGAACTTCAAGCCGACGGGAACGCCATGTACGCTGCCGTTCTGCGTGCCGTTGCTCTCATGATCGAAGCGAGCATAAGCAACGTCGGCATTGACGGAGACGGGGCCCCACTTGTCGGCATAGACGAAGGCAACGCCCATCAGGTCCTTGAGGCTGTTGTCTTCAACGGCCAGACCGCGGCTACCAATGGCCGGGGTGTAGGTCACGCCGAAGGCGAACGGGCCGAACATCGGCGACACATAGTCAATGGCGGTCGAGTTACGACCGGCATTGGCAATGCCGTCAACCGAGGTGTAGCTGTTCGACATGGTGGTCATGGTGCCGAGAGCGGTGTTGCTGCCGGTGGCCTGGCTGTTCATGCCGGTGATGTCGGCAAAACCAGCGCCAGCGCCGGGAGCGGACGTGTGGACGCGCTGAGCGGCGTTGAAGCGCTCACCGATCGACACCGCACCCCAGCCGCCCGAAAGTTCGGCGTACTGCTGGTCGGCGTTACGGGCAGTGGCGGACGAAGTGCGCTCGGCTTCGAGCTCGATCACCACGGCAACCTTGAGGCCGTTGTCCAGAACCGTCGAGCCCTTGAAGTGGACTTCGGTATCGGAAACGATCGACACGTTGTTGTATTCGCGAGCGGTCGCTGCGCTCGGCTTGCTCTCGACGTCGGCGATGGCAAACCACTGATTCATGAAACCACCAACCGACAGCTTGATCGGCTCGGCGGCCTGAGCGGCGGAGCCGAACATGCCAGCGGCAACCAGCGCGGTCGTGCCGAAAAGTACCTTTTTCATTTATAACTCCTCTCTTCTGCGGATCGCGGGGACTGCCGTTATCGGAAGCACCCAGTTACATTCTTTGGTGACCGCATTTAGCCACCGAGCGGGCAGGGGGTCAAGCGATGATCAATCATTCTGTGTTGAAACTGTAGCACTGTGGCAATCGGGCAACAGATTTCTTGAATTCCCTGCAAAATCGCCCTTTATAAGCCCCGCCCAGCAAAGAAAATCCCCGCCATCTTGCGACGGCGGGGATTTCATCGGGTAAAGCTGCTTCGACTTAGAAGGTCAGCTGAATTCCTGTGATCAGACCATAGGTACGCGACTTGTGCGTATTGGTCGTAGCAACCACGGCCTCATCCTCGAAAGCCGTGTAGACGCCGTTGGCGGAGACCGAAACGCCCGGACCCATGGTGTAGGCCACGCCAGCGTTGTGAACCTTGGCCTTATCCTTGGTCTTGGTATCGACATCACCCTCGTGCTTCGAGGTGAAGTAGGTGTAGCCGAACTTCCAGTCGCCCGTGGTGTAGGAAATGCCCGCATCCCAGGCGACGCCATCGAAGGAGGTGGCGGCGTTGGCATTGCCAGCCGAAGCCAGGGCCTTGACATTGTCCATGATGCGGAAGTAGGAGCCGCCGACTTCGAAGCCGGCATAGCCGAACTTCACACCAACGGGAATGCCATGCAGCATGCCGTTCTGGGTGCCGGACGTCTCATGATCGGCGCGAGCCCAAGCCACGTCGGCATTGACCGCAACGGGACCCCAGGTATCGGCATAGACGAAAGCGACGCCCATCAGATCCTTGATGCTGTTGCCCTCAACGGCCAAGCCGCGGTTGCCGCCATGCGGCGTGTAGGTGAGGCCGAAGGCGAAGGGGCCGAACATCGGCGACACATAGTCGATCGAGGTGGCGCTGACGCCCACGCTGGCGATGCCGTCGACCGAGGTCTGGCCATCGGTCATGCTGGTCACAGTGCCGGTGACGGGCTGAATGCCCAGAATGGTGATGGCGTCACCCATGCCGGCGCCGGCGCCGGGCGCCTGAGCATGCACGCGGTTGGCGGCGTTCACGGTTTCACCGATACGCAGAGCGCCCCAGCCGCCCGACAACTGAGCATACTGCTGGTTGGCGTTGCGGGCCGTGGCGTCGGTGCGCTCGGCTTCATGCTCGATCACGACTTCGGCCTTGAGGCCGTTGTCCAGCACGGTCTCGCCCTTGAAATGGACCTCGGTGTCGCTGTTGACGGCGACATGGTTGTACTTCGTGGTGACCTTGTCCTTGACGTCAGCAAAGCTGAGCCACTGGTTCATCTTGCCACCAACCGACAGCTTGATGGGATCGGCGGCCTGAGCGGCCCCGGCAATGGTACCGACTGCAATCAGAGCCGACGTACCGATAAGAAAACGCTTCATCATGATATCCTGTCCTTCCCCAAGTGAAAAACCAATGACTTCGTTCAATTCCAAGGCGCGGACGGGGTTTCCCTCCAATCCACCCCACTTTCTTAGACGCAGCGTAAACCTTACTCAAGCAGTTTTGTGACGAAATGGTACGGAAATATCCCACTGTGGCGAATTTGCACCACTTCCTGACGTGGCCCTTACCTACCCCCCCTTTTCAACCTGCGGCTGGCTCGATTTGCCGTCTTAACAGATGCCTTATAATAGGTTAAGCCTGTAGCCCTTGAAAATCGGGAACCTCGCCATGTTTGACCGCCCCAGCACACCACGCCCGGCCCAGAGGGCCGCTTATGCCCTTTTAGCCTTTGTTTTCGTTGCGGCTTTGTCGGCCTGCGGTGAAACCAAGGCGGTTTATCCTGACAAGCAGCGGGGCGATACCAGCCCGACCTGGGGTGAACAGAAGCGCGAAACCATCTTCGGCGATGGCGGGCTTTTCAACACGGATCGCAAAAAACGCACGGATGGCGAGGGGGTGGGCATTGGCGTCAACGCCTTTTTGTGGCGCGCCGCCCTTGATACTTTTGCCTTTATGCCGCTGTCGTCGGCCGATCCCTTTGGTGGCGTCATCATTACCGACTGGTACCAGCCCCCGGAAACCCCCAACGAGCGTTTCAAAACCAACATCTATATCCTAGACAAGGTGTTGCGTGCCGATGGGGTCAAGGTGGCCCTTTTTCGCCAGGTCAGAGACGGTTCAGGCGGCTGGTCGGATGTTCAGGTTGACGCCAAGACCATCGTTGACCTGGAAAATTCCATTCTGACCCGGGCGCGCCAGTTGCGCACCGCCAGCCAGGAAGCGAAGTAGGGCGCTCATGGCACGCTACAACGTCAAGGAGAACGAGGCCTTCTGGCAGGCCGAGTGGGAGCGCCGGGGCGTTTTTACCGCCCAAATCCGGCCCGATAAGCCCAAATACTATGTGCTGGAGATGTTCCCCTATCCGTCGGGGCGCATTCATATGGGCCATGTGCGTAATTATACTCTGGGCGATGTGGTGGCCAGGGCCAAGCGGGCTCAGGGCTTCAATGTGCTGCACCCCATGGGCTGGGATGCTTTCGGCCTGCCCGCCGAGAATGCCGCCATTCAAAACAAGGTGCATCCCGCCAAATGGACGCGCGAGAACATCGCCGCCATGCGCACCCAGTTGAAGTCGATGGGCCTTTCTTACGACTGGTCGCGCGAAGTGGCGACCTGCGAGCCCGAATATTACCGCTTCGAGCAAAAGATGTTCCTGGATTTCCTGAAGGCAGGGCTGGTCTACAGAAAGGAATCCTGGGTCAACTGGGACCCGGCGGAACATACGGTGCTGGCCAACGAACAGGTGATCGACGGCAGAGGCTGGCGCTCAGGCGCCTTGGTCGAAAAGCGTCTCTTGTCGCAATGGTTCATGAAGATCACCCATTATGCCGAGGATCTGCTGGCGGCGCTGAAGGATCTTGAGCGCTGGCCTGACCGGGTGCGCCTCATGCAGGAAAACTGGATCGGACGCAGCGAGGGCTTGCGCTTTTCCTTCGACATCGAGGGGCGTTCTGATCAGATCGACGTTTATACCACCAGGCCCGATACGCTGTTCGGCGCCAGCTTCTGCGCTATTGCTGCCAATCATTCATTGTCTGAAGAATTGGCCAAGACCAACCCGGCACTGTTGGACTTTATCGCCGAGTGCAATCGCATGGGCACCAGCGAAGCCGCCATCGAGACGGCCGAGAAAAAGGGTTTCGATACCGGCCTTCGGGTTGTCCATCCTTTTGATGCCAAGATCACCCTGCCGGTTTACGTGGCCAATTTCGTGCTGATGGATTACGGCACCGGAGCCATTTTCGGCTGTCCCGCCCATGATCAGCGCGATCTTGATTTCGCCCGCAAGTACCAGCTTACCGTAACACCCGTGGTCTGCCCTAGAGATGTCGAGCCCGCCGATTTCAGCGTTGCCAACGAGGCCTACACCGGCGACGGCACCTTGATCAATTCGCGATTCCTGGATGGCCTCGATGTGCAGGCCGCCAAATCGGCAGCCATCGACAAGATGGAATCCTTAAGCCGTGGAAGCCGCATGGTCAATTGGCGCCTGCGCGACTGGGGTGTGTCGCGCCAGCGCTATTGGGGCTGTCCGATTCCCATCATTCACTGTCTGACCTGTGGCGCCGTTCCCGTGCCCGAGAGCCAGCTTCCCGTGGTGCTGCCGGAAGATGTCAGTTTCGACAGGCCGGGCAACCCGCTGGAACATCATCCGACCTGGAAGCATGCCGCCTGCCCAAGTTGCGGCAAGCCAGCCCGGCGCGAAACCGATACCTTTGACACCTTCTTCGAATCCTCGTGGTATTTCGCCAGATTCACCGCACCCGTGGCGGATCAGGCCTTTACCCAAGAGGCTGCCGCCTATTGGATGCCGGTCGATCAGTATATCGGCGGCATCGAGCATGCCGTGCTGCATCTGCTTTATTCGCGCTTTTTCACACGCGCCCTCAAGGACTGCGGCTATCTGAATGTGGCCGAGCCCTTCGCCGGTCTGATGACGCAGGGTATGATCTGCCATGAGACCTATAAGGATGAGGGCGGAAACTGGTTGCTGCCCACCGATATCGAGCGCAGCTCGGACGGGCGATTGACGCGGCTTTCCGATGGCGCACCGGTTACGGCGGGCCGCTCGGAGAAGATGAGCAAGTCAAAGAAGAACGTGGTCGATCCCGAGATCATCATCGGGACCTATGGCGCCGACACGGCCCGCCTGTTCATGCTCTCCGACAGCCCGCCCGACCGCGATCTTGATTGGACGGAATCCGGCATCGATGGTGCTTGGCGCTATGTCAACCGCCTGTGGCGCATGGCCGACGAACCGGCCTTCGAGATTGCGCCTAGCGATGCGCCAGCCCCGCAGTTGGACGAGGCAGGTCTTCGCATTTGGAAGCTGGTGCATCGGACCATCGCCGCCGTTACCGAGGATTTGGATCGCTTTCATTTCAACAAGGCGGTGGCGCGCATTCGTGAGCTGACCAATGCGCTGGGCGACATCAAGCTCCAGCTGACCGGTGCTGGCTGGCTGATGCGCCGTGGGCTGGAGACGGCGATTATTCTGATCAATCCCATGACGCCGCATCTGGCCGAAGCCCTGTGGCAAAGGCTTGGCAATGCAACTCTGCTGGCCGATACGCCCTGGCCCAAGGCCGACCCTGCCCTGCTGACCGACGATCAGGTGACGCTGGCCGTGCAGGTCAATGGAAAATTGCGCGGCGATGTGACGCTGCCCTTGAATGCCAGCCAGGCCGAGGCCGAGGCCGCCGCCCTGGCATTGCCCAATGTACAGACCGCCATGGCGGGCAAGTCCGCTCGCAAGATCATCCTCGTGCCCAATCGGATCGTCAATGTCGTGGTTTAAGCGCACCCCTCTTGTCGTCTTGCTGCTTCTGACGGGCTGCGGCTTTCATCCGCTGCATGGAACGGGTGGCCAGCGCTCGGCGACCGTACCGGAACTTTCCGCCATCAAGATCAACACCATCGCCGACCGCACAGGGCAGATGGTGCGCAATGCCCTGCTTGATCGCCTGACGCCCACAGGCGAGCCGCAAAAGCCGCGCTATCTTCTTCAGGTCACTATGAACGAGAGCAAGCAAAGCCTGGGTATTCTGAAGGACGAGACATCGAGCCGCGCCAATTTCGTTCTGACCGCGTCCTTTGCTTTGATCGATCTTAAAGGTCAGACGCTTTACAGCGCCTCGACCAGTTCGCAGGCCAGCTACAATATTCTAAACGAGCACTACGCTTCGACCGCCTCCGAGCGCAATGCCCGAGACCGCACGACGACGGAAGTTGCCGATGCGATTTACATTCAACTTTCTTCCTACTTCTCCCGCTTGAAAAGCGCGGGGGGAAAAGCGCCGTGAAGATTCAGCCAGGCCGGGCCGATGCCTTCCTGGCCAAGCCGCCTGCAGAAATTCGCGCCGTTCTTCTTTATGGTCCCGATTCTGGCCTGGTCCGCGAACGACTGATCGCCCTTTCAAAGGCCGTTGCCGGGGATGCTGCAGATCCCTTCAGAGTTTCCGATCTGTCAGCAGCACAGCTTAAGGACGATCCGGCCCGCCTGGCCGACGAGGCGCAGGCACTGTCCCTGACCGGTGGGCGCAGAATTGTTCGCATCACCAATGCGCCGGATAATCTGGCAGGCCTTCTCGGTGATTTTCTGGCCAAGCCCCTGGGCGAGGCGCTGGTCGTGGTAACGGCTGGCGAGCTTGGGCCAAGATCCCCTTTAAGAAAGCTCTTCGAAGAAGAGGCCAGGGCCGCCGCGCTGGCCTGCTATGCCGATGAAGGACAGGGACTGGACGGGCTGATCACGCAGCATCTGGGCAAGCAGAGTTTGCGCATCACGCCGGAGGCGCTGGCCCTTCTGGCCGGGCGTTTGGGCTCGGATCGGCTGATGGTGCGCAGCGAACTCGACAAGCTGGCGCTTTACATGGGCGGCGCAGGCACGGTAACGCCCGACGATATTCAAGCCGCCATGGGCGATGGCGCCGAAGCCACGCAAGAGGAGTTGGCGATGGCCGTGATGTCGGGAAGGCAGGCCGAAGCCCAAACGGCACTAGAGCGTTTGGTCCGCGAAGGCACGGCAGCCGTGGCCATTCTGCGTTCGGTGGCGCGCTATGTTCAGCGCCTCCATCTGGCCAGTGGTCATGTCCGCAAAGGAAAGAGCCCAGAGCAGGCGGTCGACGCCCTGCGACCGCCGGTCTTTTTTAAAAGCAAGCCTGCCATGACCGCGCAGGTGAAGTCCTGGCCGCCTGAGCGGCTGGCCCAGGCGATGGAGATGCTGGTTCAGGCCGAACTTGATTGCAAGACCAGCGGCATGCCCGCAGAAGCTGTTTGCGGACGCATTCTTATGCAGGTTACGCGCGCAGCGCCCCAGGCCCGGTCCCAGCCTACGCGTCGGGCGTGATTGGGTCGTCCAGTTCAAGCAGCTCCGCCTCGCCCGCCAGCAGATCGGTCTCCGCCGTGTAATGGTCGATATCGCCGGCAGCAGCCAAGCCATCTTCTTGGTCTTTGCCCGGTTTGGCGTGGGTAAGACGGCGCAGAACATCGTCGAGCTGCTCGAGCGAATGATAATGGATGACCAGCTCGCCGCCATCACCCCGGAATTTGATATTGACCTTGAGGCCCAGCAGATTGGACAGGTCGCGCTCAAGGGCCAGCGTGTCGGCGTCTTGAACCTCGCCTGAAGCCTTGACCGAAGATCCCGGAACAACGCGGGCGGCTTTGCCGCCCTCGGCCTGCGCCAGCTTTTCCGTCTGGCGAACGCTAAGGCCCTTGGCAACCACTTTCTCCGCCAGTTCCTCGGCATTGGGGGCACCCAGAAGGGCTCGGGCATGGCCCGCCGAAAGCGTTCCAACCTCAACCAATTTACGAACAGAGTCCGGCAACCCCAAGAGGCGCATCATATTTGCCACATGGCTTCGGCTTTTGCCAACCACTTTGGCCAGGTCATCTTGCGTATGCTGGAATTCTTCCATCAGGCGGCGATAGCCCTCGGCCTCCTCGATGGCAGACAGGTCCTGGCGCTGCAGATTCTCGACCAGCGCCACCTCAAGGGCCTCGCTGTCATTGAACTCCCGAATGATAACGGGCACGTCATGCAGCTTTGCCATCTGCGCGGCGCGCCAACGCCGCTCGCCCGCGATGATCTCGTAGCTGTTGCGGTCATCGGGATGACGGCGCACCAGAATGGGCTGCAAAATCCCCTTCGAGCGCACGGAATCCACCAATTCCTGAAACCGTTCGTCATCGAAATTATGGCGCGGCTGAAAACGCCCTGGCCGCAGGAATTCGACCGGAACCGTTTTCGATGAACGCAGCTTGTCCAGCTCGCCCAGATCGACCGGCTCGTCCTCGCCTAAAAGCGACGACAAGCCGCGTCCGAGATTGCGCTTCTTATGCTCGACGTCTGCAGGGCTCATGCCGCCAGCCCCCGTTCGCGACGCAGGACTTCACCCGCCAGATGCAGATATGCCTCAGAGCCCGGGCACTTCATGTCATAGACAATGACTGGCTTGCCATGCGAGGGCGCTTCGGACACGCGCACATTCCTGGGGATCACGGTCTTATAAACGATGTCGCCGAAATGGCCGCGCACATCATTGGCCACCATGTCCGAGAGATTGTTCCGCTTGTCAAACATCGTCAGCACGATGCCCTGGATTTCCAAAGCCGGGTTCAGCGACTTCTTCACGCGCTCGATGGTGCGCACCAGATGGCTGATGCCTTCCAGAGCGAAGAACTCGCACTGAAGCGGAACCATCACGGCATGGGTGGCGACAAGCCCGTTCAAGGTCAGCAGACCCAGAGACGGCGGGCAATCGATCAGAACATAGTCGTAATGACCAAGCTCTCCGGTTGCCAGCGCATCAAGCAGACGGTATTCGCGTCGGCTCAGATCGACCAGCTCAATCTCGGCACCCGACAGATCGACGCCTGCGGGAACGATGTCCAAACCTGGAATAACCGTGGGGATGATGGCATCTTGAACAGGGGCCTCGCCGATCAGAACATGATAAGCATTGACCTTGCGGTTGTGGCGCTGAATGCCCAGGCCGGTGCTGGCATTGCCCTGAGGATCGAGATCAAAAATCAGAACCCGCTTCTTCACCGCCGCCATGGCGGTAGCCAGATTGATCGTCGTGGTCGTCTTTCCCACACCGCCTTTCTGGTTGGCAATTGCTATAACCCTAGGTTTTTGCTCACTTTTTTCCAGGGGCAGGCTGATTGTCTGGGTCTCGATGGTCACGGCGCACCTCGCTAATCTTGAGGATAACACCCTCCGGATCTGACCGGCTTGGGATGTTTTCTGCGCGCATCTTCCAATTTTTTTTCGCCGCCGTCAATTCTTCTTGCCATGACTTTCCCTTCAGAAAGAGGCACTGAACCCCATCTGAGAGGAAAGGCTGTGCTAATTCAAGAAGTTGATCAAGTGAAGAAACTGCACGAGCGGTGATAAAATTTATTGCTAGGGGGTCCAGACGCTCAATCCGCTCATTATATATATGGACCCTTGTTCCGGTCAGCCGCGCCACTTCCCGCATGAATGCAGACTTTCTTTGGTCGCTTTCGACAAGATGAAGTTCGAGTCCGCCAAGTATTGCCAAGACCAGCCCAGGAAATCCTGCGCCGCTTCCCATGTCCAGCACTTTCGATCCGCTCGTAATAAGCGGATGGAGCTGCGCACTATCTTGAATATGGCGACGCCAGACATCTTCCAGACTTTTGGGGCTTACCAGATTTATTTTTTGCTGCCATCTTTTCAGCTCGTCCACATAGATGCCGAGACGGGCCATTGTTTCACGTGAAACATTCTCGCTCTCGGCAAATGCTTCTGGCGACATGGGGCTCATGCCTCGCCCTCCATTGTTTCACGTGAAACATTCCGGCGCCCGGAAACGTGGCCCAGCAGGGCAACCAGCGCTGCCGGGGTCATGCCGGGGATTCTTCCCGCCGCCCCCAGGCTGGTTGGGCGCACGGATTTAAGCTTGGTCTTGGCCTCGGCTGACAGACCTCCGATGGCGTCATAATCCAGGTCAGGGGACAGAAACTGATGCTCTTCGCGACGGAAGGAATCGACCTCGCGCTGCTGACGTTCGAGATAGCCCTGGTAGCGCCCCTCGACCTCCAGACTCTCCCTGGCCTGGCCGGACAGGGCTGACAGCTCGGGCCAAATCCGGGCCAGGCGGCCCATATCGACATCTGGATAGGAGAGAAGGTCGAAAGCCGTGCGCGACTGCCCATCCAAGCGAACCGCCAAGCCCAATTCGGCCAATCTGGTCGGGCTGGCACGGCATTGCGTTAACAATCTCTTACCACGCTCATACTCGGCTCGGCGGGCTGCAAAAGCGGCCCGGCGCACTGGTCCAACGCAGCCAATGGCCTCTCCCAGGGGGGTCAGGCGCAGATCGGCATTATCAGTGCGCAGGAGCAGGCGATATTCAGCGCGCGAGGTGAACATGCGATAGGGCTCGGACGTGCCCAGCGTGGTCAGATCGTCAACCATGACCCCCATATAGGCTTCGGAACGGTCCAGAATAAAGGGATCACGCCCCCCCACTGCTAGGGCTGCGTTGATCCCGGCCCACAATCCCTGGGCGGCAGCCTCCTCGTAACCGGTCGTCCCATTGATCTGTCCGGCAAAGAAGAGCCCCCTCGCCCGTTTGGTCTCCAGGCTGGGCCAAAGCTCGCGGGGATCGACATAGTCATATTCGATGGCATAGCCAGGGCGGATGATCCTTGCCCGCTCCAGTCCAGGAATGGTGGCAATCATCTGGGCCTGAACATCCTCGGGCAGGGAGGTCGAGATGCCATTGGGGTAGACGGTGCTGTCCTCCAGCCCCTCGGGCTCCAGGAAAATCTGGTGCGACTGGCGATCGGAAAAGCGCACCACCTTATCCTCGATCGAGGGGCAATATCTGGGACCGACTCCCTGGATTTGCCCACTAAACATGGGCGCTAGATGCAGATTCTGGCGAATGATGGCATGAGTCTCCGGCGTTGTTTGGGTGATGCCACACCAGATCTGGGGGGTCAAAATCGCCCTTGTCAGGGTCGAAAAGGGCTGCGGAACCTTGTCGCCCTCCTGCTTTTCCACTTTTCCCCAGTCGATGCTGCTGCCATCGAGGCGAGCGGGCGTTCCTGTCTTCAGCCGACCCAGAGAAAATCCCATTTTACGCAGGCCGTCTGAAACTCCGTTGCTGGGAAAATCTCCGAAGCGACCGGCGGGAAAAATCAAATTTCCGACATGAATTTTTCCAGAAAGAAAGGTCCCTGTCGTCAAAATCACGGCACGCGACGATAAAAATCGCCCATCCGCCATAACTACGCCTGCAATCAGGTCGTTGCCTTCCGAGATCAGCCCCTCGACACAGCCCAGTTCGATGGACAGATTCGGCGTTTCATCAAGGGCCTGGCGCATGGCCAAACGATAGCGTTGCCGGTCGGCCTGGGCGCGCGGCCCCTGCACTGCCGGTCCCTTGCTGCGATTGAGCATGCGAAACTGGATGCCTGCCTGATCGATCACGCGGCCCATCAAGCCATCTAAAGCATCGATTTCGCGGACCAGATGGCCCTTTCCCAGTCCGCCGATGGCGGGATTACAGGACATCTCCCCGATAGTCTCGGCCCGCTGGGTTATAAGCAGGGTATTGGCTCCCATACGGGCAGCAGCGGCGGCGGCCTCGCATCCCGCATGCCCCCCCCCGACCACAATGACATCCCAAAAACGCATCATGGTCACTTTCCGATACAGAATTCGCTGAAGATCTGGTCGAGCAGTTCTTCCACCCCGACCTTCCCCGCAATCCGGCCCAGCGCCCTGGCGGCGATGCGCAGCTCCTCAGCCGCCAGATCGAAGGTCTCGGCTCGTGCAAAGCGGGTCAGGGCGTCCACGGTCTCTTGCAAGGCCAGGCGATGGCGCGCCCGGGTAATCAGCCCGGCCTCGCCACTTCCCATCATGGCTTCAAGTCGCTGCTCGATGGCGGTCAGCAGTTCTGACAAGCCCTGCCCCGTGCGCACGGATAAGCGCAAGATGCTGTCGACTGGAGAATCAGGCGCAAGGTCAGCCCGACTGACCACCGCGATCGAGCGCTCGTCCAGCAAGGTCTGGCTGGCGGGATCACGCTGGGGCCAGATCTGTGCATCAAACAGAACAAGCTTCAGATCGGACGTCTCGGCCCGAGCCAGTGCCCGGCTTATCCCCTCGGCCTCGATCCCCTCGCTGGCCTCACGCAAACCGGCAGTATCAAGAATCGTGACCGGATAACCCCCCAGATCTAGATGAACCTCCAGCACATCGCGGGTGGTTCCGGCATGTTCCGAGACAATGGCGACATCTCGACCGGCCAGGGCATTCATCAGGCTCGACTTTCCAGTATTCGGAGCCCCCAGGATGGCCACCACCAGACCCTCTCGTAACCGCTCCCCACAGCGACGATCCTCAAGGTATGGGGTAATATCACCAATCAAATCCACAATGTCTTGGGATATAGCCTCCAAAAGCCTCTCGGGAAGCTCCTCCTCGGAAAAATCGATCAGGGCCTCCTGGCGGGCCAGGGCAGAGACCAGGCGCCCACGCCAGGCCTCAACCCGCCTTGAAAGCGCCCCGCCCTCTTGTCGCAAGGCTTGGCGGCGCTGAAAAGATGTTTCGGCATCGATCAAATCAGCAAGGGCCTCGGCCTGGGTCAGATCCAGCTTGCCGTTCTGAAAGGCGCGCTTTGTGAAATCCCCCGGCCCGGCAGGATATAATCCTTGAGCAAGCAGTGCTTTCGAGACCCCGTCGATCACCGCTCGCCCGCCATGCAGATGCAGCTCGAACATATCCTCGCCGGTAAAGCTGGCTGGTGCTGGAAACCACAGCACCAACGCATGATCCAATGATTCGCCTTCGCAACGTAAATGCGCCAGCTTGGCAAACCTGGGTGGCGGAAGCACTCCAGCCAAAGAAGCACAAACGGGACCGCAAAGCGGTCCCGTGGCGCGGATCACGGCAATCCCGGAACGGCCGGGAGGCGTGGAAAGGGCAAATAAAGTATCGTTCACCTGATTCCTAAGCTGCGGGCACCATCAGATGCTTGACCCGCTCTCCCTTGGCCAGGTGCGACTTCAGCACCTCTTCGACATCGGCCGGGCTCTTCACCGTGTACCAGACGCCCTCGGGATAGATGACAAGGGCGGGCGCCTTGTCGCAACGGCCCAGACAGCCCGACAACGAGACCCTGGCATCCTCGATGCCCATTTCCTTGTAGGTGGCCTTGAGATGCTCGGCCAAAGCCTGCGCCCCCTTCTCGCCGCACGAACCCCAGGGATGACCGGGTGGGCGGGTATTCGTGCACATGAAGAGATGGGCGCGAAAAGCCATGGGGGGATCTTCTGGTAGGCGGCTCATTTTCTATTTCTCCTTAGAACCGGGAAATCCGGCGGTGAATTGCGTCCAAAACAGTTTCTGAAGCTGCTCCATGCCCTGAAGCCCTGCAGGCATCCAGGTCTTCATCATGGTATCGGGGTCCATGGAGGAAAGAGCGGCCTTCATCCGCTCTTCCACCTGGCGCATCAGCGCATCTTGCATGGGCTTCACATCGGGAAGGCCCAGAAAGGCGCGCGCCTCCTCGGGTGTACAATCGACATCGACGGTGAACTTCATGCTGACACTCCCACCGTTTGCCCTTGCAGTCTTGAGGGCTCAGCCCAAACTAACCATGAGAGGCGCCATTGTGCAACAGCTCCAGGGTGACAAATGAATCTGCTGCATCTTGAAACCAGCCCCTATCTTTTGCAGCACAAGGATAATCCGGTGCATTGGCGCGCCTGGAACGAGGCGGCTTTTCAAGAAGCAAAGCGGCTGAACAAGCCAATTTTACTGTCGGTGGGCTACACCGCCTGCCACTGGTGCCATGTCATGGCCCATGAAAGCTTCGAGAATGATGAAATCGCCCGCCTGATGAACGAGGGCTTTATTCCCGTAAAGGTTGATCGTGAAGAGCGGCCCGATATCGATCTGATCTATCAGCAAGCCCTGGCCCTGACCGGCCAGGGCGGCGGATGGCCCCTGACGATGTTTCTAACCCCCGATGCCCGTCCCTTTTGGGGTGGCACTTATTTTCCGCCCTTCGCTTCCTATGGGCGCCCGGGCCTGGCCGATGTCTTGATCAGCATCTCCCAGCATTGGCAGCACTCGCCTTCCAAGGTTGGCGTCAATGCCGAACAATTGACCGAGGCCTTGCGCGCCCTGTCGAATCTGGGACAGGAGGAAGGGGCAAAAATGCCCGACCGATCCTTTCAAGACAGGGCGGCTGCGGCCTTGAGCGAAGCCATCGATAGAGAATTCGGCGGCTTCATGGGGGCGCCCAAATTTCCGCAAGTCTCAAGCCTTATATATTTGTGGCGGGCCTGGCGCAGAAGTGGCGCTGAAAGCTATCGCCAGGCCGTCTTGAAAACGCTGGAGGGCATGACGCGGGGCGGCATTCATGATCATGTCGGCGGCGGCTTTGCCCGCTATGCCACCGATGCAAGCTGGCTGGTGCCGCATTTCGAAAAAATGCTCTACGACAATGCGCAGATTCTGGAATTGATCGCCCTGGTCTGGCCGGAAGAAAAAGCCCCCTATCTCAAGGCGGCGGCCGAAGGGATCGTTACCTGGATGACAAGTGAAATGGCATCAAAGCAAGGCGGCTTCGCCGCCTCGCAAGATGCCGACAGCGAGGGCGAGGAAGGCCGCTATTATGTCTGGACCGCCCAGGAGATCAAAGAGATTCTGGGCGAACGCGCCCCCGCCTTCATGAAAGACTTTTCCATCCATGCCGACGGTAATTGGGAAGAGGGGCGCAATATTCTCCATCGCCTGAATTCGGCGAAAATCTGGGACGAAAACCATGTCGAGGATTTGAAGCGCCTGAGTGCGCGCCGCAAGACGCGAACACCGCCCGAACAGGACGGCAAGGTGCTGGCCGATTGGAACGGCATGGCGATCGCCGCCCTGGCGCGGGCCGGTTGGGTGTTTGATCGGGCCGATTGGGTAGTGGCGGCCAGGGATGCATACCGCTTCGTGCTTTCCAACATGACCAAGGAAAATCGACTGTCGCATTCCTGGTGTGCCGGCAAGACCGGCTCAGTCGGCATGATCGAGGACTATGCCCAGATGGCGCGTGCCGCCCTGACCTTTCACGAAATCACCAGCGAGCCGCTTTTTCTCGATCACGCCCTGGTTTTTTGCGAAAGTGCTATCATCCATCACTGGGACGAAAAGGCGGGCGGCTTCTTTCAAACGCCCAAAGACGCCAACGATTTGCCCCTGCGGGCCAAGCCCTATCACGACAACGCCACCCCCTCGGGCAACGGCGTTATGGCCGAGACTTTGGCCCGCCTCTACCACCTCACCGGCGAGCGGCGCTGGCATGATCGGGCAACGGCCACGATCATGGCCTTTGCAAGCCTCCTGGACCGGCAATATCAGGGCATGACCGGCCTGCTGGCGGCTGCCGATCATCTGGACCATGCGATGGTGGTCAGCGTCCACGGCGAGCCTCACGCCCCAGATACGGACAGCTTGATCGCCGCTTTGCTCGATCTCTCGCTGCCCGACCGAATCTTTCGCTTCATCGAGGCAACCGGGCCTGCCTTCGCCACGGTTTGCCGCAATCAGGTCTGCTCGGCTCCTCTATCAAGCGCGGATGCGTTGCGAAGCGAATTGCTTTCGGATTATTGTGGGGCATGACGCAACTCTCCTTTCATTCCGCCATCGGGGATCTCACGCTGACCGAGGAAGACGACCATCTCGTCGCCCTCGATTGGGGCTGGGCGCGCGATCAGGGCATTTCGGCCCTGCTTGAAAAGGCCAGGCGTCAGATACTGGAGTATCTAGAGGGCACGCGCCGCGACTTCGATCTGCCGCTGGCACCGGCTGGAACCGTCTTTCAAAAGCGCGTCTGGAAAGCCATGTGCGCCATTCCCTTTGGGCGCACCAAAACCTATGGCGAATTGGCGGCCAAGCTGAAATCAGCGCCCCGCGCCGTGGGAGGTGCCTGCGGCAAAAATCCTCTTCCCATCATCATTCCCTGCCATCGCATTCTGGGTGCTCACGGACAGCTCGGCGGCTATTCCGGCGAGGGTGGCACCGACACCAAGCGCCGTCTGCTCACACTTGAGGGAGTCTCCCTATGACCAAGGCCATTCGCATTCACCAACATGGCGGCCCCGATTGCCTGCGCTGGGAAGAGGTCGAGCTTGCTGATCCCGGCCCCGGCCAGGTGCGCTTGAAGCAGCATGCCGTGGGGCTCAATTTCATTGATGTCTATCACCGCACCGGCCTTTACCCGGTGGGTCCGCTGCCCGCCATTATCGGCATGGAAGGGGCGGGCGAGGTCTCGGCGCTGGGAGAAGGAGTTGCGGACTTCAAAATTGGCGACCAGGTGGCCTATGCCATGGCCCCCATGGGTTCCTATGCCGAAGAACGTCTTTATCCCGCCGACCGGCTGGTGAAACTGCCGGGCGGCATCGACACCAAAAAAGCGGCCGCCATGATGCTGCAGGGCATGACGGCGGAATATCTGATCCGGCGCACCTATCCGGTCAAAGCGGGCGAGACGATTCTGGTTCATGCCGCCGCCGGGGGCGTGGGTCTGATCTTATGCCAATGGGCCAAACATATCGGCGCCACCGTGATCGGCACCGTGGGCTCGGCTGCCAAGGCCGAGCTGGCCAGGGCGCATGGCTGCGATCATCCCATCATTTATGCCAACGAGGATTTCCAGAAGCGCACGCGCGAGCTGACTGGCGGCAAGGGTGTCAGTGTGGTCTATGACGGCATCGGCAAGGATACGTTCGATGGCTCGCTGGATTGTCTGGCCCCTCGGGGCATGATGGTCAGTTTCGGCAATGCCTCGGGTCCCGTTCCGCCCTTCGAGCTTTTGAAACTCTCGCAGAAGGGCTCGCTTTTCATCACAAGGCCTTCGCTGGCCGCCTATACCTCGACCCGCGCTGAATTGCTGGAAAGCTCGAGCGCCCTGTTCGATCTGGTGCAAAAGGGTGCCGTGAAGATCGAGATCAATCAGACCTATGCGCTGAAGGATGCGGCCAGCGCTCACCGCGATCTCGAGGCGCGCAAGACCACCGGCTCGACGGTTCTATTGACGTAAGGCGTTCTCAGGCACGACATCGCGCGGCAGCAGCAGCCAGTAGCGCCCGCTTTCCTTTTGGCGTCCTGCCTTTTCATAGGCCTGCGCCCCGGTGCCGAAAAAGATGTCGCCGCGAATGACGCCTTTGATGGCCGAGCCGGTATCCTGGGCCATCATCAGCCGTTGAAAATTCTGTCCGCCGGCCAGACGGGTCGAAAGAAAGACCGGGGTGCCCAAGGTGATGAAGGCGGGATCGACCGCCAGCGAGCGCTCGGGCGTCAGTGCGACACCCAGCGAACCCACCGGTCCCTCGCCCTCGATCTTTCTGAAAAAGATATAGCGCGGATTTTCCGCCATCAGGCGGCGTCCTTCCTGGGGATTGGCCCTAAGCCAGCGCTCGATGCCGGGCATCGAAGCATCGCCGCCTTCGGGAATCTTGCCCTTTTCCTTCAGAATCTTGCCGATCCCCTTGAAGCTCTGGCCGTTCGACGCGGCAAAGCCCAAACGATGGACCAGACCATCTTCAAACATCAGGCGGCCCGAGCCCTGAATTGACAGGATATGGGCATCCACCGCATCGGCCCAGGCCAGAATGGGCGCGGCAGTATTCCGCCCCCCCTCGATCTCGGCCCGGCTGTAATAGGGAACCAGGCGATTCTTCTCCAAGCGCCCCTCGATGCGCTTGCCTTTCAAACTGGAATCGAACAGGGACAGATCGGCCGAAATCAGGTCGGCCGGCAAGCCCAGCAACGGCACCTGATCCGCATGTTTCTGCACCCGGCTGGCTTTCAGCTCGGCCTCGTAATAGCCGGTGAACAGGCCTTCGGTCACGCCATTGTCCTGTACCAGCCAGGGCTTGAACCAGCTTTCGAAATAGGCCTTGGGATCGCGCTCGGCGCCCTGCGCAGCACGGCAAGGCGCGGCCCACTCAGGTTTGGACGAAAGCTTGGCGCAGGAACGTTGCAGGGCCTGGAAAACACCTTGAAAGCGCTCGCTCTCCCAGCCCGGCAGTTGGGCGAAGGAAGCGGGAATCAATTCCAGGCGGGGGGCTTTGGGCGGGGCCGGGGTCGGCGGCGGTGGTAAAGTCGGGGCGCAGGCCCCCACCAGCAAGACCAACAGAAGGGCGGGGAACCAGGAAAGAAGCCTCATTCCGGGGTCAGGGTTTCAACCAGAATCCAGTTGGGATCGCGCGAACGGGTGTCGCGCGAGAAGGTCCAGATATCGACCGCCCGGTCAACGCGCAAGGGATCGCCCTCTAGCACATTGCCTTCCTTATCTTTGACGGCATTCACCTGCTCGCTGACGAAGCGCAGGGTGACGAAGGCCTGGCTTCCATCCATCCGGGCAGCCTCGAAGGCGGCGTCGGAAATGGCGACCAGCTCGCTGATCATCACCTGACCCTCCTGCTGGCGGGTTTCGATGGCAGAAGCAAAATCCTTGAAGACATGCGGTGCCAGCAGGGGCTTCAAGCTTTTGGTGTCACCCTTGGCAAAGGCGGTGACGATCATCTCGAAAGCGGCCTTGGCCCCTTCCTGGAAGGATTTGGGGGTAAAGCCGGGATCGGCCTTGTGGATGGCTTCCAGCCCCAGCGCCGCCGCACCATAAGCGGAGAAGTCGGGTACTTCGACGGGTTTGGCGGGGGCTTCCTCGAACTCGGCGTTACGCACCTCCTTAGGCGCACTTTGCCCAGGGAATCGGACGATCTTGCCCTTGCCCGGCTCGCTTTGCGGGGCCGAGAAGGGATCGGGCGGCGGTTTTTCCTCGCCCGTACGGCTACCTAGGACGCTGCGCAGGCGCAGACCCAGGAAAACGGCGATCAAAGCGAAAATCAGGATATCGAAGTATTGCATGACACGTCTTAGATAGGCCGAGATGAGCCTTTGGGCAAGGGATAACCTAAAGAACGGGGGCTGAATTCAGGGAATAACCTCTAGCGGCCTTGAGCGCAAGCCCGCTTCATGCTAGCCCTTGGCGGGAAAGCAAGGAGAGGCCCCACATGACCGATACGACCAACGCCCCCCGTCCGGACCATCCGCCCGCCCAGGGACAGCCGCCGGTTGCTATCCATGCGCAGTATATCCGCGACCTGTCCTTTGAGGTGCCGGGTGCGCCCGAGATTTTCCGCCAGTCCGGCGAGGGCCAGGAGATTCCCATCGGAATCGAGGTGCAGACCCGCCATCTGGAAGGCCAGAGCTACGAGGTCGTGCTGCATATGCGCATCGAGGCCAAGGCCCAAGGCAATCAGATGTTCATCCTGGAAATCGCCTATGGGGCGGTTTGCAGCATCAACGTGCCCGAGCAGCATTTGCAGCCGGTTTTGCTGGTCGAAGTGCCGCGCCTGCTTTTCCCCTTCGTCCGCTCAATGGTGGCCGATCTCACCCGCGACGGCGGATTCCCGCCTTTGTTGGTAACGCCCATCGATTTCGGGGAACTCTACCGCCAGCGCCTGGCCCAGATGCAGGCCCAGCAGGCGCAACAGGCCCAGGGCGGCGATGCGGCCGCAGCACCCCCCGGAACAGCGGTTAATTAAGAACTTTCCTGCCCGGCCAGCCAGAGCGCGTTCTTGATTTTCGCGATGGCAGCGTTGTGCGCTTCCAGTTCCGTGGGACTGGGCGCATGCGCCCTGGGCGGGCGAACCTGAACGGCAAGTGTCCCACCCTGTTCGCAACCCATGCCGTTACCCGGTGATTTCTGGCCCATCAGCTCCAGGCCGGGCTGGCGTCCGCCGATCAGTTCCAGATAGACCTCGGCCAGCAATTCGGCATCGACCAGGGCGCCATGCTTGTCGCGCACCGTGAGATCGATATCAAAGCGTCGGCACAGCGCATCCAGACTGGCCGAGGCGCCGGGAAATTTGCGCCTTGCCAGTTGCACCGTGTCGGTCACCCGGCTCATGGGCAGAGGGGGAAAGCCCAGACGGCCCAGTTCATGGTTGAGAAAGCCCATGTCGAAACCGGCATTATGGGCGACGATGGCGTCCTGGCCCATGAAGTCCAGAAAATCGGCCACCACTTCGGCGAAGGTGGGATGGTTGGCCAGAAAGTCGCGGGTAAGGCCGTGAACGCGCACCACCTCGTCGGGCACGTCGCGCTCAGGGTTCAGATAGCGATGAAAGTGATTGCCCGTGGGCAGATGGTTGACCAGTTCGACGCAGCCGATCTCGACGATGCGATGGCCCGAATTGGGATCAAGCCCGGTGGTTTCCGTATCGAAAACGATCTCGCGCATGCCGATTTAATCCTCTCGCAATTTTCTGACTAAAGCCCGTATGCACTCGAAGGTAAAGCGCTTGCCCAGACCCGTGGGCAAAATCCAATCGGCAAGGCCACGCTTCTCGGCATCTGGCATCTGGCGCGTACGGATTTGCTGGAATTTTTCAAGCGTCATGCCGGGGCGCGCCAGCACGCGCGCACCCTGCACGAAAGCGGGTGCGGTTACCAGGGCCGTGGCATGACAGCGCTGATCACCGCCCGTTTCAAAGAGAAGCGGAATATCCAGCACGGCCAGTTTTTCACGCCTGGAACGCGCCCGGGCCAAAAAAGCTTCCTCTTCTCGGCGCACCAGGGGATGCAGAATGGTTTCAAGGTCCGAAAGTGCGCTGGCATTCTTGAAGACCTGCGCCCCCAGCTTCTGCCGGTCAATGCCCCCTTGAACGGACAAAACGCCGGGAAAGCGTTTCGCAACGGCCTCGACGGCCCCTCCCCCCGGCCCCAACAGCCGATGCACGGCCCCGTCGGCATCATGCACGGGGCATCCGAGACGGCGAAACATGCTGGCCGCCGTGCTTTTGCCCATGCCGATGGAACCGGTGAGGCCGAGAACGAACATCACCCATCCGCCAGCACATAGGCCCGAAGCTCGGGCGTGACGTCAGGGGCGATGCCAAACCAGGCGGCAAAGCCGGGCCTTGCCTGATGCAGCAGCATGCCCAGCCCATCCACCACAAGGTTGCCGCGCTGCTTGGCCTGTTTGAGCAGGGCGGTTTCCAAGGGGGCATAAACAGCGTCGGTGACCAGGGCCTGAGTGGGCAGGCGGTGAAGATCGATATTCAAGATGGGCTGGCCGGTCATGCCAAGGCTGGTGGTGTTGACCAGCAGCGCCGCCCCTTCCAGAGCGGCTTCGCGCTCCTCCCAGGCAAAGACGCGGGCCTTCGGCCCCAGCCTTTCGGCCAATGCCTGGGCCTTTTCGGGCGTGCGGTTGGCGATACGGATTTCGGCGGCACCCGCCTCGTCGAGCGCAAAGGCGATACCGGCAGCGGCACCGCCTGCGCCCAAAAGCAGACAGGGACCCGCCGTCACATCGACGTCGGGCGCTTCCTGGCGCAGATTCTCCAAGAAGCCCAGCCCGTCGGTGCAAGAGCCGATGGCCTTGCCGCTATCCGTGAAAATGAGCGTATTGACGGCGCCGATGCGGCTTGCCATGGGATCGACCCGGTCCACCAGAGAGAGGGCCGCCTCCTTGTGCGGCAGGGTCAGATTGACGCCTCTGAATCCCATGCGCGGCAGGGCTTTCAGCACGTCGGCCAAGTCCTCGGACCTTACTGCCAGGGGCACATAGGCGCCGTCGATGCCATGGCGCTCCAGCCAGTAATTATGCAGCCTGGGCGAGCGCGAATGGCCAACCGGCCAACCGATGACGCCCGCCAGTTTCGCATTGCCGCTGATACCCTTCATCGCGCCACCTCGCCCAAATGCCGCAGTTCCTGCAACAGGGGCAGAAGCGGCAATCCCTGGATGGTAAAGCTATCGCCTTCGATCCGTTCGAACAACTGTACGCCCAGTCCCTCGATGCGATAGGCCCCCACCGAGGCCAGGGCCGCTGCCCCCTCGGCTTTCAGATATGCCATAAGAAAGTCTTCCGAGAAATCGCGCATTGTAAGATGCGCCTCGCCGACATGTTGCCATAACAGCCTGCCCTGGCGCATCAGGCAGACGGCGCTGATCAATCGGTGCGTTCGGCCCTTGAGAGCCAGCAACTGATCCCTTGCCGCATCAAGTGTTGCGGGCTTGTCGAAGAGACGGCCCTCGCAATCAAGCAGCTGATCGGCGCCGATGACCAGACGGGTCGGGAACCGCTCTGAAAGGGCTTGGGCCTTGGCTGCTGCCAGAGCAAGGGCGACCCCTTGCGGCGGCGATTCCCTCATGCTGTTCTTGAGGTCAGCTTCATCGATGCAAGAGGCCATGGCCTCGGTTGCAAGTCCGGCATCTTTCAGCAGGCGCAGGCGCGCCGCACTCGCCGAAGCCAGCAGAATCACGGATCCAGGCCTTTGTGCTTGGCAAAGAGCTGCATGATGCTGGCCGAGGCTTCCTCGATCGAGCGGCGCGTGACATCGATGACCGGCCAGCCATGCTTGGCGAACAGGCGTCTTGCCGACAGCACTTCCTCGCGCACCAATTCCAAATCGGCGTAAGCGCCGTCTTCGGATTGGTCGAGCAGGCGCAGCCGGTTCTTGCGGATATCGGACAGGCTGGCCGGTTCCTTGGTCAGGCCCACGATCAGGGCGTTCTTGGCCTCCAGCACCTCGTCGGGCAGGGGCATGCCGGGCACCAAGGGCACATTGGCCGCCTTGATGCCGCGATTGGCCAGATACATGCAGGTCGGCGTTTTCGAGGTGCGAGAAACGCCCAACAGAATCACATCGGCCTTGTCCAAGCCCGACATCAACTGACCGTCATCATGGGCCATGGTGTAATGCATGGCGTCGATGCGTTCGAAATATTCGGCATCCAGGGCGTGCTGACGGCCGGGAAAGGGCTTGTCAACCTCTCGGTTGAAATGTTCTTCCAGGGCAGCCAGAACTGGCGAAAGAATGCCGACACAGGGAATTTTCAGACCCAGGCAGCCGGTAATCAGCCGTTCGCTGACCACCGGATCGACCAGGGTGAATAAAACCACGCCGGGATTCTGCGCGATCCCTTGAAGGGCGCGGTCAACCTGACCCTCGGTGCGCACCAGCCACCATTGATGCAGCGTCGAAGGCACATTCTCGAACTGTACCAGACAGGCGCGCACGACGCTGGTGACGGTTTCTCCGGTAGCGTCCGAAACCAGATGCAGGTGAAAGTTTTTCATAGGCTCACATGGATAAAAAAGGAAAGACGGGGATATGTCCGACAATATCCACAAACCTTGCCGGGTGCCAGCCTCCATCCAGACTTGGCCCCCACAGCCGCCCTCATGAGGACAAAATCTTACCGGGATCGCTTGCTCCTTGGAAAACCGGACTTATCCCCCTTTTTCACAAACCATCCCATTTCAGCGACAATCTCTCCATTTTCAGCTTATTTTGCCGCTCTACCCCCAGATTTTGGCGCTTACGAATTTCTGTCGATAAGCCGGGGATGACAAGAACACCACGCTTTCCACAGGCCCAATGAACAACAACTATCTTTATTCTTAAATATATAAATTGTAGAGATAAGGTCCTTGAACCCGGATAACCGAGAAAAGCTGCCGTGAGCGACAAACTGATCGTGCGTGCCCTTAAGGGCGAAAGAACCCGCCCCGTCCCCTTCTGGCTGATGCGCCAGGCCGGGCGCTATCTGCCCGAATACCGGGAGATCAGGGCAAAATCCAAGGGCTTTCTCGATTTCTGCTTCTCGCCGGGCCTGACTGTCGAGGCAACGCTTCAGCCGCTGCGCCGCTATCACATGGATGCCGCCATTCTGTTTTCGGACATCCTGGTGGTTCCCTATGCGCTGGGTCAGGAGGTGGGCTTTCAGGAAGGTGAGGGACCCAAGCTGAAGGCACTGACCAATAGCGCCGGTGTCGCCGCCTTAAGCATCGAGGAATTCCACGAGCGTCTGGAACCGGCCTATGAAACCTTGCGCCAGCTTGTCTTCGCCATTCCCGAAACCACGGCCCTGATCGGTTTTGCCGGAGCACCCTGGACGGTGGCCACCTATATGATCGAAGGGGGCTCCAGCAAGGAATTCATCAAGGCCAAGAGCTGGGCCTATCGAAACACGGCCGATCTGGAGCGTCTGATCGATCTGCTGACCGAGGTCACGGCGGAATATCTGCTGATGCAGATCGCCTGCGGGGCCGAGGTGATTCAGCTGTTCGACAGTTGGGCGGGCATCCTGCCGGAAGAGGAATTTCGCCGCTGGTCGATCAACCCGGCCAGGCGGATCGTGGAAAAGCTGCGCTCGCGCTGCCCCAATGTGCCCATCATCGGTTTTCCCAAAGGGGCAGGGGCGCTTTACGAAACCTATGTCAAGGAAACCGGCGTCGATGCGGTCAGCCTGGATAGTTCAGTACCACTTTCCTGGGCCGCCCAAACGCTTCAGCCGCATGCGGCACTTCAGGGCAATCTGGACAATGTGCTGCTGCTGGCGGGTGGCGAGGCCATGGAGCGCGAAACAAGGCGCATTATTGATATTTTGGGCAAGGGCGCCTTCGTCTTCAATCTCGGTCACGGAATCCTTCAGCACACGCCGCCCGAGCATGTGGCAAGGCTTGCCGAGATCATCAAAGAGGCTGGCTGATGCCAGAACGCACCGCTGTCGTTCTGTTCAATATGGGCGGACCCGACAAGCTTTCCGCGGTGCAGCCCTTTCTGTTCAATCTGTTCAACGACAAGGCGATCATCGGCGCCCCCGCTCCCATTCGCTGGTGTCTGGCCCAGTATATTTCCCGCAAGCGCGAAGCCCATGCGCAAGACATTTACCGTAAGATCGGCGGGCGTTCGCCGCTTCTGGAACAGACAAAACGCCAGGCCAAGGCGCTTGAAGAACAACTGGGCGGCGATCATCGCTGCTTCGTCGCCATGCGCTATTGGCATCCCTTCATCGAAGAGACGGTAAGAGAGGTCGAGGCCTTTGCCCCCGACCGTTTGGTGCTGTTGCCGCTCTATCCGCAATATTCCAGCACCACCACGGGCTCGTCCTTTGCTGGCTGGGAGAAGCTGGCCGGAAATCTGCCAGCCCCTGCCCGCATCTGCTGCTATCCCGAGCTTTCTGGTTTGGTTCAGGCCTTTGCCGAGGGGCTGCACGCGGCCTTGGTCGAGGCGGCGCGGTTCGGCCCGCCCCGCGTTCTTTTCTCGGCGCACGGTTTGCCGAAATTCCTGATTGAACGGGGGGACCCCTATCAGCATCAGGTCGAGCGTACGGCCAAGGCCATTCTGGAGCGCCTGGGCGAAAAGGTGGACAGCCAGATTTCCTATCAAAGCCGGGTGGGCCCCATGGAATGGATCGGCCCTGAAACCTCGGATGAAATCCGCCAGGCGGGCGAAGAGCATCTGCCGGTGATCGTGGTGCCGCTGGCCTTCGTCTCCGAACATTCGGAAACCCTGGTCGAACTGGATATCGAGTATAAAAAACTGGCGGAAGAGTCTGGCGTTCCGTGCTATCTGCGGGTCTCAACCCCCATCGACCATCCGGCTTTCATCAAAAGTCTGGCCGAGCTGGTCGAACATGCCCAGCCCGGCACCAAGCCCGGCGGGAAACCATGCCAAGGCGCCAACCTTACCTGTCCGGGAGTTCTTAAGTGATCGATCTGTCCACCAATGCCTATCTGTGGCTGAAGGCGCTGCATCTGATCGCCGCCATCGCCTGGATGGCCGGCCTGTTCTATCTGCCCCGCCTGTTCGTCTATCACACGCAGGTCAAGCCCGGCTCGGAGCAGTCGGAACTGTTCAAGGTGATGGAGCGGCGCCTTTATCGGGCGATCATGCAGCCTGCCATGCTGGCAACCTTGGGTCTGGGCTCTGTCCTGCTCCTGGACATCGATAACTGGATTCAAGGCTGGCTGCACGGCAAGCTGGGCCTGATCTTCTTTCTGCTGGTCTTTCACTTCATGTGCGCGCGTTGGAAAAATCATTTCGCCCGCGACGCCAACCCCCATTCCGAGCGCTATTTCAGGTTTGCCAACGAGATACCCACCCTGATCATGATCGGCATCGTGGTTCTGGTGATCGTAAAGCCGATCTGATCGGAGGCTCGGGCCGGGGGCTGGTAACTTCGCTTATTGACAGGGGGTGTTTGGCCCGCTACATGATAGCCATCGCATCCGGGCACCCCTTGATCGGGATTTCGCCCCAAGCTCCGGCACAATGTCCGGGGCGTCAATCTCCCCTGCACCCGTGTTTTTGCCCATCGCCTTTTCCCTGCCACACCCAATTGGGGTTTCCATGAATCTTCAGGAACTGAAAGCCAAGACACCCGCCGAACTGCTCGCCTTTGCCGAGGAGTTGCAGATCGAGAATGCCAGTGCGCTGCGCAAGCAGGAGCTGATGTTCGCCATTCTGAATCTGCTGGCCGACAACGACACGCCGATCTATGGCAGCGGTGTTCTGGAAATCCTGCAAGACGGTTTCGGCTTCCTGCGCTCGCCCGAAGCCAATTACCTGCCCGGCCCCGATGACATCTATGTCAGCCCCAGCCAGACGCGCCGCTTTGGCCTTCGCACCGGCGACACGGTGGAAGGCCAGATCCGCTCACCCAAGGATGGCGAGCGCTATTTCGCGATGCTCAAGGTCAATACGATCAATTTCGAGCCGCCCGAGAATGTGCGCCACCGCATCAATTTCGACAATCTGACGCCGCTTTATCCCGACCGGCGCTTGAAGCTTGAGGTGGACGATCCCACCAAGAAGGACAATACGTCGCGTGTTATCGATCTGATTGCCCCCCTGGGGCGCGGACAGCGCGCCCTGATCGTAGCCCCGCCCCGCACCGGCAAGACGGTGATGCTGCAAAATCTGGCCCATGCGATTGCGGCCAATCACCCCGAGGTCTATCTCATCGTGCTGCTGATCGGATAGCGCCCGGAAGAAGTGACTGACATGGCAAGAAGCGTTAAGGGCGAAGTGGTGAGCAGCACCTTCGACGAACCGGCCACGCGCCATGTGGCCGTCACCGAGATGGTGCTGGAAAAGGCCAAGCGCCTGGTCGAACACAAGCGCGACGTGGTGATTCTCTTGGATTCCATCACCCGTCTGGCCCGCGCCTATAACACCGTGGTGCCCAGCTCGGGCAAGGTGTTGACCGGCGGTGTGGATGCCAATGCGTTGCAGCGCCCCAAGCGCTTCTTTGGTGCGGCCCGCAATATCGAGGAAGGCGGATCGCTGACCATCATCGCCACCGCCCTGATCGATACGGGGTCTCGCATGGACGAGGTGATCTTCGAAGAGTTCAAGGGCACCGGCAATTCGGAAATCATCCTGGATCGCAAGCTGTCGGACAAGCGCACCTTCCCCGCCATCGACATCACCAAGTCGGGTACCCGCAAGGAAGAGCTGCTGGTCGACAAGGGCACGCTGTCCAAGATGTGGGTCCTGCGCCGCATCCTCATGCCGATGGGCGTGGTCGATGCTATGGAATTCCTGGTCGACAAGCTGAAGGGCACCAAGAACAACAACGACTTCTTCGATGCCATGAACAGCTAGGCCGTTTTGGCCTTCGATGCTCGGTTTACAGCGAAAAGCCCGGGGAAACCCGGGCTTTTTGTCTGTTTACGTCAAGATAACCGCATTCTAAGCTGACCGGTGTTCGGGCATCAGACGGAGGAAAGAAGGATGGACAGCGCGGCACCAACGGCCCAAGAGGGCAAGACGGCCAATCTGATCTATATTCTGTATCTGGCGGGCTTCGTCGTCGGCATTACCGGCCTGATCGGCCTGGTCATGGCCTATATCAATAAAGATGGTGCTCCGGAATGGGTGCAAAGCCATTACCGCTTTCAGATTCGCACCTTCTGGATCGGCATGCTGCTGGGGGTGATCGGCGTTCTTACCGCCGCCATCGGCATCGGATTCCTGATCCTTCTCTTCATGGCGGTCTGGATGATTGTCCGCTGCGTCAAGGGCATGAAATTCGTATCGCTTGGACAGGCCCATCCGAATCCGGCGGGATGGATGTTTTCTTAAAGCGAAAAGCCCAGGGAACCCCCGGGCTTTTTGCCGGGATATCTAAAACACCATCTTTACCCGTCGGCAGGCTTCGTCGATATCGTCGGCGGAAATGGAAGCCTCGAACTGAATGCAGCGCGACTGGTAATCGAGCGTTCTGAATTGCGACAGGATGGCGACGCCATTGACGCGCCCCGCCCTCAGCGGAAATTCAAAGGAAGACAGCTTGCCGAGTTTGGATGTGATCGGAGCGACCACGGCCAGCCCGGTTCCGATGTTATAGGCATCCTGAGAGAGAACCAGCCCGTAATGCGGCCCTTTCATCTCATGTCCGATTGAGGGCGCCCAGTCGAGATGAACGATATCGCCACGGCCGGGCACGTAGCCTTGCCTGAAATCGGCGCCGCGCTTGGCCATGTCAGATAAGTTCCTTGCCCCGCGAAGGTGCCGCCAGGAAATCGCCGGTCAGTCCCTTGATCTTGTCGGCATCGTAATCGTTCAGCAGGTCTGCCAGCGATCTCGGGCGCTTGTCGCCGGCATCGGCGATCATCTGATCCAGCACGTCCTGGCGGATAAGAGCGAAGCGCTGCGAATGGCGGCGAATCTCGACTCCCCCTCTGGCCCAGGCCTCGTCATAGACCCGCGCCCCCGATTTGTTGATGTCGGTGGTCGAATAGCTGGCGGCGAAGCGCTTGGCGGTGGACATCGGGCGAATTCCAGATAATCAAGATTATCCAGAAGATAATCCTGCCCCACGCCGACGTCAAGTCCCCCGCCCCCTTGCCTTTTGAGCGCCAAAGGACCATCCTTGGCCCCTGCTTTTCTGGAGAAACAAGCCGATGGCCAAGGCGCCGCGCGTGGGCCTGTTCGCAACCTGTCTGGTCGACGCCATGCGGCCATCCGTTGGCTTTGCCACGGCCAAGCTGCTTGAGGATGCGGGCTGCATCGTCGAGGTGCCGGTGGGCCAGACCTGCTGCGGCCAGCCCGCCTACAACAATGGCGACCGCGAAACCGCCAGGGCGATGGCGCGCAAGCTGATCGATCTTTTCAAGAATTACGATTATGTGGTAGCACCTTCGGGCTCGTGCGCCGGCATGCTGCATGCCCATTATCCGGCCCTGCTGGCCGATGATCCCAATTACGCCGCCCTGGCTTTGTCGCTGTCTCAGCGCAGCTATGAATTGGTCAGTTTTCTGGTCCGCGTCATGAAGGTCGAGACGACGCATGCGGCCCTGGCCGAAACCGTGACCTATCACGATTCCTGCTCGGGCCTGCGCGAGCTGGCCATCAAGGACGAGCCGCGCCTGCTTTTGCAAAAGGTCGAGGGCCTTGATCTCAAGGAATTGTCGGCGGCCGAGGAATGCTGCGGCTTTGGCGGCACTTTCTGCGTCGAATATCCCGAGATTTCCACCAAGATGGTCGACGACAAGCTGGCCGATATCGAAGGCACGGGGGCTGCCACCGTACTGGGCGGCGATCTGGGCTGTCTGATGAACATCGCCGGGCGTTTGAAGCGCAAAGGCAAGGCCGTGAAAGTGCGCCATGTCGCCGAAGTGCTTTCGGGCATGCTGGGCGGGCCCGCCATCGGCGAGGAGCGCTCCTGATGAGAAGCCGTCCCGGCGGCATCAAAAGCAACAGCCACGCGGCCATGGCCGATCCGGTGCTGCGCGAGGCGCTGGCCAAGCTGAAAACCGGTTTTCAGGCCAAGCGCAAAATCGCTGCGGCCAATCTGCCCGAATTCGAAGCGCTGCGTGATCAGGCCCGTGACATGAAACGGGCCGTGCTGAAGGATCTCGATTCCTATCTCGAAATCTTCGAGACCAAGGTGCAAGAACAGGGCGGCCAGGTGCATTGGGCTTCAAGCGACCAGGAAGCCCGCGACATCGTGCTGGCCATCTGCAGACAGGCCAAGGCCAAGCTGGTGGCCAAGGGCAAGTCGATGATCTCGGAAGAGATCGCGCTCAATCCCTGGCTGGAACGCCATGGCTTCGAGGTGGTTGAAACCGATCTTGGCGAATACATCATTCAACTTCGGGCCGAGCCGCCCAGCCATATCATCGCCCCGGCCATTCATCTAAGCCGCCATCAGGTGGCGGCGGCCTTTCGGTCGCGCCATAAGGAACTGGACGACAAGCGCCAGCTTAGCGAGCCGCGCCAATTGCTAGACGAAGCCCGGGCCATTCTGCGCCAGAAATTCCTGGCCGCCGATGTCGGCATCACCGGGGCCAATTTTCTGGTGGCTGAAACCGGCAGCTTTGTGCTGGTCACCAATGAGGGCAATGGGGATCTCACGCAAACCCTGCCCCGGGTGCATATCGTGCTGGCCAGCATCGAGAAGGTGGTGCCCACGCTGGAAGCGGCAAGCCTGCTGACCCGGCTGTTGGCCCGCTCGGCGACAGGTCAGGAGATGACCTCCTATACCACCATCACCACGGGGCCAAAGCGCGTGGGCGATCTGGATGGACCCGAAGAATTCCACATCGTGCTGCTCGATAACGGGCGCACCGCCATGCTGGGCGGTCCGTTTGAGGACATGCTGCGCTGCATCCGCTGTGCCGCCTGCATCAATCACTGTCCGGTTTACGGCGCCATCGGCGGGCATGCCTATGCCTCGTTCTATTGCGGGCCCATGGGCTCGGTTCTAACCCCCGCCCTGGCCGGTCTTGAGGAATGGTCGGACATGCCCGACGCCTCCAGCCTGTGCGGACGCTGCGAGCAGGTCTGCCCGGTGCGCATTCCTCTGCCCCGCATGCTGCGCAGTTGGCGCGAGCGCGCCTTCGAGCGCAAGATCACCTCCGCCACCACCCGCTTCGGGCTTGGCATGTGGGGTGCTCTCGCCAAACGCCCCTGGCTTTATCGCCTGCTGGTCGATCTTGGCATGCCGGTCTTGAAACTGCTGGCCGGAAAGAAGGGGAGCCTTTCCAGCCTGCCCCTAGCCGGAGGCTGGACCGCCTCGCGCGATCTGCCAGCACCCGAGGGGCGTAGCTTCGTCACCCAATGGGCCGAGTATAAGAAAGGCGCGAGGCAATGACCCGCGAGGAAGAATTGTTCCAGTCCCTGAAGGCGGCCTACGAGCATCACATGCTGGATACCGTGGGCAATATGCACAAGCTCAACAATCCGCATTCGGTTTTGTTCAGTCCCTGGGAAAATGTGGGGCCGCTGCTGATTCTGGTGCTGGGCAGCCTTTTCGTGCTGCTGACCTACAAGCTGCTCTGGGGCACGGCGGCTCTGCTGGGCTCCTGCGCACTTTATCTGCTGGTGGTCAGGCCCTGGGTGGCTTGGCGTCTGCATGGGCGACTGGTTGGTCTGGTCCTGCGCGATCTCTACACCTTCAAGGAAATGTGGAAGCTGGGCGGATTTTCGCTGGTCTGGGCGGGCTATCCCCCCGATTTCTGTCATGCCCCGGCGGGTGACTGGCAGCGCTTTGCCGAGAAACATGCCCAACCGGTGGCGCTGCCAGCCCCAGAGGGTGCGGTTACTGAAGGCGGCGACGAAAACGGGCCTGATTTTCCCGAGCGCGAAGACAGGAGAAGCGCATGAGTGACGCGCGCGCCAAGATTCTGTCCTCGATCCGTCAGGCCCAGGGACGCCAAGCACTGGATGCGGCGCGCAAGCTCGACATCGAAACATCCATCGCCAGCCACAAGCCCTATTTAATTCCGGCCCGCGCCCAGTTGGACACCGAAGCGATGCGCACTTTGTTCATCGCCAAGGCCGAGGAAGTGTCGGCCCGCGTGCTGGCGCTGGGCGCCAGGACAGAGGTGCCTGCAGCCGTCCGGGCTTTGCTTGCGGAAATGGCCCTGCCGCCCATCCTGGCCGTAACCCCCGATCCCTGTTGGGACGGGATGGATTGGGGGGATTTGAGCATCCACAAAGGCTCGCCTCGGGCTGATGACATGGCGGGTCTGGCCCGCGCCAAGGCGGGTATCGCCGAAACCGGAACGCTGATGCTGCTCTCGGGGGCTGCTTCTCCCACGCTGATGAATTTCATGCCCGATGTGCATCTGGTGGTGCTGGAAGAATCGCGTTTGCTGGGCACCTATGAAGAAGCCTGGGCACAGCTGCGCCGCGAAAGCAACGCCATGCCCCGCGCGGTCAATCTGATCACCGGGCCTTCGCGCACCGGCGATATCGAACAGACCATCCTGCTGGGGGCTCATGGCCCTCGGCGCCTGATCATTCTTCTCGTCAAGGAATAGAACCGTGTCGCACCGGCGCACCCGCCATCCCACGCATGAAGAAATCCGCCTGTGGCGTCATGTCATGCGCGCCGCCTCGCCCTTGCGCCCCACGCAATTTGCCGTTGACGAGGCCAATGACAACGAAATTCTGCCTCCTCCGAGCAAGACCAAGGCTGAAGCGCCCTTACCCAAGTCTCCCAAGCCCTCCTTGAAATCCAAGCTGGCCGAACTGGTGCCGGGCAAGGTGGTCGATGTCGACAAGCGCACCGCGCTTCGCCTGACCAAGGGACAGATGGCGATCGAGGGGCGGCTTGATCTGCACGGCCTGACCGAGGACCGGGCGCATGGCGCCCTTAAGCACTTTCTCTCCATGTCGCAATCCATGGGGCGGCGCTGCGTTCTGGTCATCACCGGCAAGGGCGTCGAGGGCAAGGGTGTGTTGAGAACCCAAATGCCCCGTTGGCTGAATGCGCCGGAACTGCGCCCCTTGGTGCTGGCGGTTTCCGAAGCACTGCCCAAGGATGGCGGCAGCGGCGCTTTCTATGTGTTGCTAAAGCGCAACCGGAGCGGTGAGGCGTGACTCCGTTCGGAGCGCGCATACGCCAATTGCGACAGGCCAGGGGCATGACGCTGACCGGCATGGCCCAGGAATTGGGCGTAACACCTGCATATCTCTCGGCCCTGGAACATGGGCGCCGGGGCCGCCCCGCCCCCGGCCTGATCATGCAGATCTGCGGCGTGTTGGGCTTGATCTGGGACGAGGCGGTCGAGCTTAAGGATCTGGCGAAACGCTCGCATCCCAAGGTGACGCTGGATACGTCGGGCCTGTCGCCCGAGGCCACCGAGCTTGCCAATGCGCTGGGCCGCACCATCCGCGATCTGCCCGACGAAACGATCTCGGCCCTGCTGGCCCTTTTGCCGAAAGCTTGACTGTGCGGCTTTCCGTCATCATGCCGGTTTACAACGCGGCTCCCTATCTGGACGCGGCGCTGGAAAGTGTTCTGACCCAATTGGGGCCGGACGACGAATTGGTGGCGGTCGATGACGGCAGTACGGATGGCTCGTGGGAATTGCTGGAGCGGCAGACCGATCCGCGCTTAAAAAAAACGCGTCAGGAGAATCAGGGGGCGGCGATGGCCCGCAACCAAGCCCTTGATCTGGCGGCGGGCGATTATCTGGCCTTCGTCGATGCCGACGACATCGCCCTGCCCGGGCGTTTCGAAAGTCCCCTAAGGCTGATGGCGGAAAATCCTGATCTTTGCATCACTGGGGCGGGTGTGCGGCTGATCGATCAGAACGGAGCGGCCCTTCGAGACGAAATCACGCCCCAAGGCGATACGAATCTTCGTTGGATCACGCTGTTCAATTCGCCCTTCACCTTCAGCACGGTGACGGTACGCGCTTCGGCGTTGCGCTTTGATCCCTCAGTGATTCCGGCCGAGGATTACGCCTATTGCGCCGATCAGTTGGACCAGGGGCGGGGTGTTATTCAAGATGAGGTGCTGGCGGCTTATCGTGTGCATTCCGGTCAGGTGACGAAACGTAAGAACGATCTCCTGCGCGAGTCCGGCAACCGAATTTCAAGGCGCAAGATCAAGGAGCGGCTGGGGGTGGATCTGCCCTTGGATCTCGTCTTTCTCATGCGCCATTTGCAAGCCTTCGGCTGGGAGCGCCTAAGCCCAGAGCATCATGGCGATGCGCAGGCCGCCGAGGCCACGCTGTTTCAGTTGTTCGCGCTGTTCAAGCAAGACCCGTCCTTGGATGGTGAGGCGCTGGCCGCCATCAAACAAAGCCTTCTACGCCGCCCCTAGAGCAGATCGCCAGAAATCAAAGCCGTTTAACAGCTTTGACTTCTGGCGTGAATCTGCTCTAGCAATTTGTTTGCGCGAACGATTCACGTTTTAAGCCGAGTCACATTGTGACACGGCTTAAAACGATCGTGCGCGTAAAATGAAATCGACATGGATTTCGGTGTAGGGAAAGACGATCAGGCCGTCTTCGGTTTTGTCGATCACGCCCGCCTTCAGTAGGGCTTGCACATCACCATGCACGGATTTGACGTCGCGCCCC
>PDZW01000020.1 GCA_002753155.1 Alphaproteobacteria bacterium WMHbin7 | reverse complement strand
CGGTCGTCCATGGTCTGGGAATAGACATGCTCGACGCCGTCGGTTCCCTTGACGATGTCTTCAAGCGGCTTGGTGACAAGTTCAGCAGCATCTACCGCTTTGTAGCCGTCGACATTGACCAGCAGATCGACCATGGGCACGCTGATCTGCGGCTCCTCCTCGCGGGCCAGGGAGAACAGCGCCACCAGGCCTGCGGCCAGGGCGGCGGCCAGCAGCAGGGGCGTCAGCTTCGATTCGATGAATGTCCTGGCCAGATGGCCTGACAGGCCGAGATCGCTCATGGAGTCACCAGCACGTCGCCCGACTTCAAACCTGAAAGAATCTCAACCGACGTGTCGGGCATGGTTTGCCCAGGCTGCACCACGACCTCGGTGCCGTCCTTCAGGCGGACATAGGTCAGGCCGAAGCGCCTGAACAGGAAATCGGGCGGCACCAGAAAACCGTCGCGGCTGCCCGTCGAAATATAGACGCGCACCCGCTCGCCCACGAAATAACCGCTCAAGCCCTCGACCCTGACATCAGCCACCACCTTGCCGCTCTCGATTTGGGGATAGACCTGCACGACTTCGCCATCGCGCAGGCTTTCCCGGGCGGTCGCGTGGCCGCGTTCGCCCACGCGAACGGTGGAGCCGATGCGCAGAAAGCGGGCGTGGCGCTCGGGCAGTTGAACGCGCAACAGATAATTCTCGACGGCGATCTGGGCCACCGCCTCGCCCGGCATGACCACGCTGCCATTGGTGACGTTGACCTTGAGGACGCGCCCGTTGGCGGGTGCCAGAACAGCACCTTCAGCGCTGCGCTGAACCACCACGGCCCGCTCGGCCTGACTGGCCGAAACGAAGCGGCTGGCCACTTCGTAGCGGGTTTTGGCGTCATCGAGACGGGCCTGAGAAACGGCCCCCGATTCCTTCAACTTGAGGGCGCGGTCAAGATCGAGCTTTGCCTTGTCGCGCTCTGCCGCGGCACTGGCGATGCGGGCTTCCTGGGCCTGGGTTTCGATGCCCAGCTTGGCGTCGCCGATGGTGGCGATGCGCTCGCCGGCCCGCACCATCGATCCTTCATCGACCATCAAGGCGCCCAATGTTCCGCCGATGCGGGCCCGGGCGGGAATGACATCCGTGCTTTCGACCGTGGCGAAGACGGATTTCAAATCCTCGATGGATAGCGGCTCGACCTTGTACTCGCCCGCCCTGGCGGGCAGGGCGACGGCTGAAAACAGGAGAATCAGGGCGATCCGGCGCATCGAGCAGCTCCAATTCATGAGGACCTTGACAGCATAGAGGAAAGGCTAATATATTAGCAACAGCTAATACGGACTTTTCTAAAGGATGTTCCCCCCATGGCTATCGACCGCGTCGTTCTTGCTTTCGCCGGAACCATGATTCTGCTCAGTCTGGCGCTTAGCCAGCTTCACAGCCCGATGTGGCTGTGGTTCACCGCCTTCGTCGGCGCCAACATGCTTCAGGCCGCTTTCACCGGATTTTGTCCCCTGGCGACCATTCTGAAAAAGATGGGCTTCAAGCCCGGCTGCGCTTTCGAATAACCCTACTTGAACACCGGATGCTGTTCGGTCAGGCCCGCCGGGTCCTGGTGAATGATCACATCGGCCTCGGGAAAGGCTTCGCGCAGCTTCAGTTCCACGGCGTCGGCGATGGTATGCGCCTGGGTCAGCGGCAACTGACCGTCCATTTCCAGGTGCAACTGGATGAAGCCCTGTGTGCCCGACGATCGGGTGCGTAGGTCGTGGACATTCATCACCCCAGGATGTAGGCGCGCGATTTGCTTGATCCGGTCGCGCTCGGCTTGCGGCAATTCGTGATCCATCAGCAGATCCATTGAACTTCTTGCGATGCCCAACGCATTCCAGAGCAGGTAAAGTGCAATGGCGATGGCGAAGAGGGGATCGGCCAGGCTGAAGCCCACCTGACTGCTCAACAGCAGCGAGGCGATGACCGAGAGGTTGATCAGCACATCGCCGGTATAGTGCAGGCTGTCGGCATTGACCGCCACGGATTGGGTTTTGCGCACCACATATTTTTGAAAGCTGACCAGGGCCAGGGTCAGAATGATCGAGATCCCCATGACCAGAATGCCGACCAGGGGGCGCGTGACGGGTTGGGGGTCGGCAAAGCGCCCGGCGGCCTCGATCACCAGGAAAAGCCCTGAGCCGGCGACGAAGGCAGATTGGGCCAGCCCGGCCAGGGGCTCTGCCTTGCCATGGCCGAAGCGGTGGTCGCGGTCGGCGGGCTGCAGGGCCTGGCGCACCGCCACCAGATTGACCAGCGAGGCCCCGGTGTCCAGAACGCTGTCGATCAGGGTGGACAGCAGGGCAATCGAGCCGGTGGCCACCCAGGCCCCCAGCTTGATGACGATCAGCGTCAGCGCCGTCGCCACAGCGGCATAGGTGGCCCAGCGCTTCAAGGCGTCCTTGCCGTTCATGGATACAACATCTCCACCTGCCATCCCTCGCCCTCGCGAAGGAATTGCTCGCGCTCGTGCAGGCGAAAGGGCTTGTCTTGCCAAAATTCGATGGTTTGCGGCACCAGTCGGAAGCCCGACCAGAAGGGCGGGCGAGGCACGTCGCCCAACCCATATTGGGTGGCAACCTGGGCTACGCGCTTTTCCAGGGCGAAACGTCCTTCCAGCGGGCGCGATTGCGCACTCGCCCAGGCGCCGATCTGGCTGGCCCTGGCACGGCTGGCGAAATAGGCATCGGCCTCGTGGCCCTCTACAGGCTGCACGAGGCCCTCCACGCGCACCTGTCGCCTAAGGCTTTTCCAATGAAAACAAAGCGCTGCCTGGGGGTTGAGGGCCAATTCCCGCCCCTTCTGACTTTCCAGATTGGTGTAGAAGACGAAGCCCTTGCTATCGAAGCCCTTGAGCAGGACCATGCGCACACTGGGCCTGCCGTCGGGCGTGGCGGTGGCCAGGGCGACGGCGTTGGGATCATTGGGTTCGCCCTTTTCGGCCTCGGCCAGCCACTGGGCAAAGCGCTCGAAAGGGGTGTGAAGGGGGTGCATGGCGGTCATGGGCAATTTAAGATTAAGAATTCATGGACTTATCTATGCCATATTTTCGCCGCCTTGTGCGTGTTTTATGTTGTCCGGTGGAGAACAGCTTGAATTGCCACCCAGACCTACCGATCTTCTGACCGGTTAGGCGAATCGAAAGGAACGGAACATCATGACCCCCATGCGTATCGCCGCAACGCTTCTTCTGACCGGCTCGCTTCTGGCGACGGCGGCTTGCGAATCGGTGCAGAACAATCCCAAACAGACCGGCGGCGCCATTCTGGGCGGCATCGCGGGCGGCGTGCTGGGCTCGCAGATCGGCGGCGGCACCGGTCGCACGGTCGCCATCATCGGCGGCACCTTGCTGGGCGGCCTGCTGGGCAGCGAGATCGGCAAGTCACTCGACAAGGCCGACCAAGCCTATATGAAAAGCGCCGAGCAGAAGGCCTATACCGCTCCCGTCGGGCAGAACATCGCCTGGAACAATCCCGACAGCGGCCATTACGGCAGCGTCACCCCCACCCGAGAGGGCCGCGACACCGTGACCGGTGCTGCGTGCCGCGAATACAAGACGGCGGTCAATGTTGACGGTCGCCAGGAAACCGCCACCGGCACGGCCTGCCAGCAGTCCGATGGAAGCTGGAAAGTCGTGAACTGAGCTTTTGCCTTTGCCCGGGGGCTCCCCTGCCCCGGGATTTACGGCCGCGATGCGCCCGCTCCCCCCGGCGCATCGCGGTTTTTCTTTGTAGGAGAGGGGGGGGAGGCGGCACCTGACCCAGGCCGGGATCGGCCTTGACAGGGCTTTCTAGGCACCCTTATATGAGCCCCCCGCCCCGAAACCCGTTTCGAGGCGGCAGCTTAGGCATGGAATCGGGCGCGTAGCTCAGCGGGAGAGCACTCCCTTCACACGGGAGGGGTCACAGGTTCAATCCCTGTCGCGCCCACCATGTCAGGCCCTCCAGCCGCCGTCTTCGGCGCCGAAATAGCTCAGCGGTAGAGCAACTGATTCGTAATCAGTAGGTCCCCGGTTCAAATCCGGGTTTCGGCACCATTTTTCAAGGGGTTGGACGCGGCAGCGCCTCTGGGTCTGCAAAGAGGATCGTCGATCAAGCCAAAACAAGGGCGATCACACCCCTGCCGCTTTTTTGAGTGCGTTGTCGATGCGGGTTTGCCAGCCGGGACCGGTCGCCTTGAAATGCTCCAGCACTTCCTGAGACAAGCGGATGTTCACCGATTGCTTGGTCGGTGTCTTCTGCGGGCCGCGCTGACCGCGCCGTCGCTTGGCAGCCATTGCCGTGGCAATCGACCTGTCCGAAGCTTCGGCGTCGTCCGGATGAGCCATATCCGGCTCGATCCCCTTCAAGGCCTCGCGCTTCAGGCGCGCCCAATCGGTCTTAGAGCTTCGAGCCGTCATCGTAGGCTTTCCTTTCCTTGCGGCTTGCCCGGCGAAACGAAATCACGCGCACTTTGGCGCCTTGGATCGCATAAGCCAGGCTCAGCACCAACCCTTCGATCTTTGCGATATCCTGAAACCGCGTCTCGCCTTCCCGCGCGCTTTCAAGCGTAAGCTTGTCCGCCGCCTCGAACACCAGTTTGGCATCTACGAAATCAAGACCATGGGTTGCCAGATTTCTGGCCCGCTTGGTTTCATCCCAGGCATAGCTTGGCTTCACAGCTTTGTTTGTAGATGCGATTAGATCGCTTGTCAAGTTTTATTGCATCCACGATAAAATAACTTCGCCCGCCCAATCCCCATCCCCATTGAACCCTGCCCTCCCTGTCTGCCATAATCGCTCCATGGCCACGCTGCGCAAGATCGAGAACGACCCCACCGCCCTTTCCGATGCCGAATGGAAGGCCATCGAGCAGGGTCGCGCTGATTTCGCCGAAGGCCGCTATATCGACCATGAAACCATGTCGGCTTGGTTGAAAAGCTGGGGCACCGATCCCCTTAAGCCGTCTCCCTCGCCCAAAACGGCACCTAAGGACAAATGAAGGTCTTCTGGTCGGATCAGTCTCGCTTTGATGTCGAGCGCATCCGGTCCTATCTCTTCGAGAAAAATCCCCTGGCGGCTATTGCCGTTTCGGAAACTCTGTTTTCGGCTGGCAACAGCCTGTCTTCCCTTCCGCGCCGCTACGCCGAGCGTGAAGGCGGCTACCGGGAAATGGTGGTGTCGCGCTATCACTACATCATCCGCTACCAACTTGTTGCCGATCCCGAGAATGATAAGCGCCACGCCGCGCTGATCCTGTCCGTCTGGCATCCGGCGCAGGATCGTTAACCCTTCGGCCCATCCCTTGCCCCCCGCCTCCTTCTAGCGGTTGCTGGGGAGGGGGCAAAAGGTGTACACATCCGGCTTCATTTGTTGGAGTTTTCAGGTGTCCGCCCCCGATCCATTGGTCATCGCCCTGCCCAAGGGCCGCATTCTCGACGAGGCCATGCCCCTTCTCAAGGGGGTGGGGATCCTGCCCGAGCCCGCTTTTGACGACCCCAATTCGCGCCTGTTGCGCTTTGCCACCAACCACGCCCATATCTCGATCATCAGGGTGCGCTCGTTCGATGTGGCCACCTTCGTGGCCTTCGGGGCGGCGCATCTGGGCATTGCGGGTAACGACGTGCTGATGGAATTCGATTATCCCGAACTGTACGCGCCCCTGGATCTGGGCATCGGCAAATGCCGTCTGGCGGTGGCCGAGCCCTGCGAATTGGGCGAGGCGGATAATCCGAAGCGTTGGAGCCATGTCACCGTTGCCACCAAATACCCGCAACTCACCAAGCGCCATTTCGCAACCAGGGGTGTGCAGGCCGAATGCATCAAGCTGAACGGCGCCATGGAACTGGCCCCTTCCCTGGGGCTGGCCCGGCGCATCGTCGATCTGGTCAGTTCGGGCGCCACCTTGAAGGCCAACGGGCTGGTCGAGGTCGAGCATATCGCCGACATCACCTCGCGCCTGATCGTCAACCGCGCCGCCCTGAAAACGCGGCCCGATGAACTGGGCGGATGGATCGAGAAATTCAGAACCGAGGTGAGCCGTGGCGCGTAATCTGGATGCAAGGGCGCCGGGGTTCGAGGGCGACTTCGCCGCCCTGATCTCGGCCAAGCGCGAAACCGATCGCGACGTCAACGACACCGTGGCCGCCATCATCGCCGATGTGCGGGCCAGGGGCGATCAGGCGCTGGTCGATTACACCGAACGCTTCGACCGCCTCAAGCTCTCGCCTGATCGGCTGCGCTTCACACCTGCCGAGATCAAGGCGGCCCGCGCTTCCTGCTCGGCGGAAACGCTGGAAGCGCTTGATCTGGCGGCAAGGCGCATTCAGGCCTTTCACGAAAAGCAGCTTCAGGCCGATATCGATTATGTCGATGCCCAGGGCGTGCGCCTCGCCATGAAATGGCGGGCCGTGCAAGCGGCGGGGCTTTACGTGCCGGGCGGCACGGCGGCCTATCCCTCGTCGGTTCTGATGAACGCCATTCCGGCCAAGGTGGCGGGGGTTCAGCGTCTGGTCATGGTGGTGCCGACACCCGACGGCACGGTCAATCCCCTGGTTCTGGCGGCGGCGGAACTGTCGGGCATCGACGAGATCTGGCGCATCGGTGGTGCCCAGGCGGTGGCGGCGCTGGCCTACGGCACGCAAAGCATCAGGCCGGTGGACAAGATCGTGGGACCGGGCAACGCCTATGTGGCGGCGGCCAAGCGCCAGGTCTTCGGCCAGGTCGGCATCGACATGATCGCCGGGCCTTCTGAGATTCTGGTGGTGGCCGATGGGGCCAACGACCCCGCCTGGATGGCGGCCGATCTTCTAAGCCAGGCCGAACATGACACGGCAGCGCAATCCATTCTGATCACCGACGACGCAGCCTTTGGCCTGCGCGTGGCCGAGGCAGTCGAGAGCCATTTGAGAACGCTGTCTCGCGAGCAGATCGCCCGGGCCAGTTGGGAAGCCCATGGCGCTGTCATCGTGGTTGCCCATCTTGATGACGCCATTCCCCTGATCGACTGTATCGCACCCGAGCATCTGGAACTGGCTCTGTCCGATCCCGAAGCCATGGCGGAGAAGGTAACCAATGCCGGGGCCATCTTCCTGGGTCGCTATACGCCGGAGGCGGTGGGCGATTATGTGGGCGGGCCCAATCATGTGCTGCCCACAGCGCGTTCGGCCCGTTTTTCCTCAGGCCTTGGCGTTCTCGATTTCATGAAGCGCACCACTTGGCTGGGTTGCGATGCCGACAGCTTGGCCGCCATTGGACAAGCGGCGATCACCCTGACCGAGGCCGAGGGCCTGCCCGCGCATGGCCTCTCCGTCCGCTTAAGGCTGAACAGATAATGCACGGGCACCACAACCGGCTGGTTCATGTGGTGCTTGACGAAAAGACTTTGGTGCGCCGCCGACCCGAGGTGGAGCATGAGCGCGCCGTTGCCATCTACGACCTGATCGAGGAAAACACCTTTCAGCCCATCGGTGACTGGCAGGGCCCCTTCACCTTGCATCTGGCGATGGAGGACAGCCGCCTGGCCTTCGACATTCGTACCGAAGACGGCATCGGGCTGGTCTGTGTCGCCATCGACGTCAAGCCCTTCTACGGGCTGATCAAGGACTATTTTATCGTCTGCGACAGCTATTTCGCCTCGATCAAATTGGCCCCGCTCTCGAAGATCGAAGCCGCCGACATGGCCAGGCGAAGCTTGCATAATGAGGGGGCCAAGCTTTTGATGGAGCGCCTGAAGGGCCGAATCGACATCGATTTCGATACGGCCAGGCGCCTGTTCACGCTTGTGTGCGTCCTGCACATCCGGGGCTGATGGGGCATGCGCGATCTTCCCTCGGCCGTTTTGTTCGCCTGCACCTACAATGCCGTACGCTCGCCGATGGCCGAGGGCCTGATGAAGCGCCTGTTTGGCACACGAATCTTCGTCGATTCCGCTGGCGTCAAGGCAGGCGCCCTTGACGGATTCATGATCGCCGTCATGGAAGAGGAAGGGATCGACATGACGCGACACAAGTCGAAAATCTTCGAGCAGTTGGAAGACACCTCCTACGATCTGGTGATTTCGCTCTCGCCCCAGGCCCAGCACAAGGCGGTGGAACTGACGCGCACCATGGCCTGCGAGGTCGAATTCTGGCCGACGCTGGACTGCACCGTTATCGAGGGTGACCGCGAAACCAGGCTTGAGGCCTATCGCAAAGTGCGCGACGATCTGAAACAACGCCTGATCAAACGCTTCATGCCAGCCAGGATGGCCGACCTGTGACATCCGATATCGAAAATTTGTTGTTTCTCGCCCTGGCCGAGCATCGCGCCGGACGAAAGTCGCATGCCGAAGCGCTCTATCGCGATATTCTGAAGGCAGAACCCCGCAATGCCAGCGCCCATAATCTGCTAGGCGCGATCTTGATGGAGCGGGGCGAGAATATTCCGGCCCTTTCCCATTTGCGCAAGGCGGCGATGAACGCGCCTGATTTCGAGGCGGCACAGACCAACTTCGGCTCGCTTCTCTATACGCTTTCAAAGCGCGGCGAGGACCGGCTGGCCCGAGAGGAGGCAAGGTCCTGGGCCAAACGCCAGCCCAAGAACAGCATCGCCCAGCATTGGGCGGCAGCCCTTGGCGCGGGCAGCAAGGTGCAGGGTGCTATGCCCGAGGCCCTGGTGCGCAAGGCCTTCGACGGCTTTGCCGGGAAGTTCGACGAGAAACTGGCAAAACTTGGCTATCAGGTGCCCAAGCTGATTGCCAGCGCCCTGTCTTCCCATGTCAGGCCGCCGCTCGACATCCTGGATGCCGGTTGCGGCACCGGCCTGATGGCGATGCATCTGAAGCCCTGGGCACGCTCGCTCGCGGGCGTCGATCTCTCGCCCGCCATGATCGAGCAGGCCAGGGCGCGTGGTCTTTATGATGCGCTTGAGACCGCCGAACTGGTGGCCTATCTGCAAGCGCGCCTTCAGGCATTCGATCTGATCGCCGCTGCCGACGTTTTTTGCTATCTGGGCGATCTGGCCCCGGTGCTGGCCGCCTCGAAAACGTCGCTGAGAGGGGGCGGGCTTCTGGCCTTCACGGTGGAAGCCGCCGAGGGCGGCGACTTCACGCTGGGCCAAAGCGGGCGCTATGCCCATTCCGAAACCTATGTGCGCTCCTGCCTGGAAGCAGCGGGCTTTACCCTGCTCTCACTTCAGCAAGACATCGCCCGCCACGAGGACGGCCAGCCGGTGGGCTGTTTCGTGGTGGTGGCGGGGGAGAGGCGTTGACGGCTATGCGACATTGCCTTATAGTCATGCCATGAAGGTTATTGCCACAACCGGCTATGACCGCAGGGCGCACAAGCTGTTGACACTACCTGAGCGGCAGGTGGCGGAAATGGAAATCGCCTTGGCTCCCGAAGCATGGCCGGTCATTCCAGGGACCGGCGGAGCCCGCAAGGCCCGCGTTTCCCGAGGCGGCAAAGGCAAGAGCGGTGGGGCGCGTATCATTTATTATGTCTGGCTTGGCGAGGATGCGCTCTACCTTCTGGACATCTACGCCAAGAACGAAAAGGAGAGTTTGTCGCATGCCGAAAAAAACGCCATCCGCAAATTCCTCGAAGGTCTCGTCTAGGCCTGTCAGGTCCACGGCCCTGGGGCGCCGCCTGATGGCAGGCCTTAAGGAAATGGCCGGGCACCGCAAGGGTGAAATCAGTCTTCCCAGTTATGATGTCGCGGTTCCCGAGGAAGTGGACGTCGCGGCATTGCGCAAGCGCCTGGGGCTCAGTCAATCGGCCTTCGCATGCAGCTTCGGTCTGGATGTGACGGCCATTCATGCCTGGGAACAGGGACGGCGCAAGCCTGATCGCGCCGCGCGCGTGCTGCTTGCCGTGATTGCCAAGGAACCCGATGCCGTTCGCAGAGCACTCGCGGCGTGAGGGTTTTCCAGGGCAAATAAAGCGATTACCCCGGCTCATGGCCCCATGAAAAAATCCCGGGCATGTCCGGCTGGACGAAGCTGCCTCGGCACCCCATACTTCCCCTCATGACCATCGACCGCCAGCAGGCCGAGCGTCTGTGGACGATTTTGGTCTGCGGCGCTCTCATCCTCACCCTCACCACCGGGCTCAGGCAGGCTTTGGGCCTTTTCTTGAAGCCCATGACCATGGATTTGGGCGTCGGGCGCGAGGTCTTCGGTTTCGGAATCGCCTTGCAAAACCTGCTCTGGGGCCTGGGCTCGCCTTTCGCCGGCGCCGTGGCCGACCGTTTCGGCACTGTGCGCGTCTCCGCCCTGGGCGGGTTGTTCTATGCGCTGGGGCTGGCCGCCATGGCTTACAGCTCCAGCGGCACCTCGCTGGTGCTGGGCACTTTGATCATCGGCATTGGTTTGGCGGGTGCTGGATTCTCCACCGTTCTAGGGGCGGTGGGACGCGCAGCGCCTCCTGAAAAGCGCAGCATGGCGCTTGGCATCGCCACGGCGGGCGGCTCGTTCGGCCAGTTCGCGGTGGTGCCCATGGGGCATGTGGTGCTGGATGCCTTTGGCTGGCAGATGGCGCTGGTGATTCTGGCGGGCGTGGCCCTGATCATGCTGCCCTTGTCGCTGGGCCTGTCTGAGGGGCAGAAGACGATTCAGCATCAGCAAAAGCAGACAGTGGGCGAGGCCTTGGGCGAGGCCTTTCGCCATCCCAGCTATTGGTATCTGGTGGCGGGATTTTTCGTTTGCGGCTTTCACGTCGCCTTCGTGGTGACGCATCTGCCCGCCTATCTGGCTGATCGTGCCATGCCGGAATGGCTGGGGGCTTGGTCGCTGGCCCTGGTCGGTCTTTTCAATATCATCGGCAGTTGGGGCTGCGGCTGGCTGGGCGGCAAATACAGCAAGAAGCGCCTGCTATCGGTCCTTTATTTCGGGCGCGCCCTGGTCTTTCTCATTTTCATTTTCATGCCCCTTTCGCCCTTCTCGGTGCTGCTGTTTGCGGGCTCGCTGGGTCTTTTGTGGCTGGGCACGGTGCCGCTGACCAGCGGGCTGGTGGCCCAGATGTTCGGGCCCGCCAACATGTCGATGCTGTACGGCATCGTGTTTCTGTCGCATCAATTCGGCAGCTTCTTCGGCGCCTGGCTGGGCGGCAAGGCCTTCGACCTGACCGGCTCTTACGATCTGATGTGGTGGCTCTCAGTGGCACTCGGCGTCTTTTCCGGTCTGGTCAATCTGCCGATCCGCGAGGCCCCCGTCTCGCGTTTGCAAGCCACAGCCGCCCAATGACGCCTCGGCTGAAAATCATCCTGGCCCTGCTGGGAGTCTTCGTTCTGGGTCTTGTCACCGGCCTGTGGGTTCTGCGCGGCACCGCCATTCTGATGGATTACAACTTCGTGGGATGTACATAGTGAGACGCAGACGGGAGGCTAAACTGGAGCGAAGCGACTGGCGCATTGAGCGCTCGCGAGCCTCCTGGCGAGCGTAAGCCTAGGGGCGGAGCCCCGCCCGGCGTCTGAGGGACCCTATAAAGCCCTTTGCATCAGCACGCTGTCCAACCAGCGGTCGAATTTGAAGCCGACGTTTGGCAACAATCCCACGCGCTCGAAGCCATTCCTTTCATGCAGGCGGATCGAGCCCAAATTGTCCGAGCCGCCGATCACCGCCACCATCTGCTTGAAGCCGCTTTTGGCGCTGCCCTCGATCAGGGCGGACAGCAAGGACTGTCCGATCCCCAGCTTTTGAAAGACGGGATCGATATAGACCGAATCCTCGCAGGTGAAGCGATAGGCCGCTCTGGGGCGATAAAAATTGGCATAGGCATAGCCCGCGATGCACCCATCCCTTTCGCAGACCAGGAAAGGCAGCTTGCGCTCGATCACTTCGCCAAAGCGCCGCTTCATTTCTGCCAGGTCCGGGGGCTCGATTTCAAACGAGCCGGTGCCGGTTCGCACATGATGGGCGTAGATGGCCTGGACATGGACCATGTCATCAAGAACGGCTGGGCGAAGCATGGGGGCGGTCATGGCGGCGAAGATTATCCCAAGCTTTCCGTCAGCGCCACTCCGGCTTCGGCCAGATGACGTAGAAACAGGTCAGAGGCCAGATAGGCCCGCTCGGCCTCACGGGGGGCATGCACCGGATCGGGCCCGTTGATCAGGGCCTCGTCGACATGGGCCGGGTGGCACATGATCAGCATGCCCGGTTGGGCATTGTCCAGAAAGCGGGGGAAAAGCCGTTCGGGCGGTTCATGCGGCCCCAACAGGTCATAGGCCCCGCGAAAGCCGCGATTGACCGGAATGCCCAGCAACTTGGCCTTTTGATGCAGGACAAAGCCCAGTCCGTTCAGCGCCAGGGCCTTCAAGGGGCTGGGCGCATTTTGAAACAGCGAGGGTAGAGGCTCCCACACATCGCGCAGCCAGGCCCCTTTTAGGCGCGAGGTCATCACGCCAAGCACGGCATCGCGGATCACCGGGAGGACATGCACATGCTGGTGACCATCCAGAAAATCGGGCTTGCGGCCCATCGCGGCCTCGAAGGCATCGATCTGACTGTTCAACTCGGCCTCGATCTTTGCCTGGCTGAGCTGGCGCAAGAAGGCCTGTTTGAGTAAGACGGACAGGGGCGGATGAGGTGCGAGCGTGGTCAGGGTGAAATGCAGGCCGATGGCGGCAGAGCCTGCCAGAGGCTTCAGCAAAGACGCCGTTTCGGACCAGAAACGGGCCTTCGTCATGCAGGAGGTGGCCGACAGGCGCTTGTCGGCCAGCAACGAGGCGATGGCCCGGCTGACTCCGGGCGACAGGCCGAAATCGTCGGCGCACAGCAAGATGGGAACAAGAGCTGTCATGACCCTAGAATAAGTCGCTTTGACGCTCTTGATAAGAAATTATCCGACGTCAAGGAATTGCGGGCTGTCCTGGCATAAACATCAGCCCATGACGACGATTTCTTCCCCCGATGGGCAGGCAAACAGCAAGGTCTGGCAGGCCCAGGATGGCTGGCATATCGATGTGCGGGGCATGCAGCCTCCGGCGCCCATGCTGGCTATTCTAAGCCTGCTTGAAATGCCCGATGCCGGTTCCAGAGTCGTGGTTCACCATGATCGCGAGCCGGTTTTCTTGTATCCTGAATTGACCGAGCGGGGTTGGAACTGGCGTTTAGTGCCCGGTGACGACAGGGAAGTCCGTTTGGTGCTCAGCCGCGAGGCGCCTTTTTAATGTTTCCCGTCGATCCTTCCCAGAATGCCAAGGGCAGGCTGCTGCCTCCCGATGTGCCTTTTCGCTTCTTTGGCGCGGCCATTCTCTTTCACATTTTGGCCTGGCTGGTCCTGGTCCTGCTGGCCAAGCCATCCCAGGGGCTGACCTGGCCGGTGCTGGCCGCCCTGCATCTCCTCACGCTGGGGGTTCTGGCGATGGTGGCGACGGGGGCCTCGTTTCAGCTATTGCCCGTCGCCACGAAACGAACCGTCCGCTCCCCCAATCTCTGCCGTTCGATCTTCTGGATGATGACCGGGGGCGTTCTGGCCTTTGCCCTGGGCCTTTTGGGCGAGATTCACTGGCTTGTTGCGGCGGGGGGTGTTTTGGTTGCCCTGGGTCTGGTCGTTACGGCCGTGCTGCTGGCCGATAATCTGCTGGGGGTCGACGACATGCCCGTCGTGACAGGGCATGCCTGGATCGCCACGCTGTCCTTGGTGGCCGTGGAGGCCTTGGGCGGCGTGCTGGCGCTCAATCTGGCTTTCGGGTTCCTGGGTGCGCGCTCGCCCCTGGTGCTGGCGCACGGCCTCCTGGCTACTTTCGGCTTCATGGGCATGCTGGCTTCCGGCCTTAGCACCATCTTGCTGCCCATGTTCGCTCTGTCCCTGGCCCCCTCGGAGCGCCTGGGGCGAATGGCCTTGGCCTGCAACGGAACGGGACTTCTGCTGGCCGTGGCGGGCGCTCTGGTGGAACAGCCTTACCTGATGGCTCTGGGCGGCGCACTCGGCCTTTGCGGCATGGGGTTGCTTGGCTGGTCTTTGGTGCAGGCCTTCAAGAAGCGCATGCGCAAGCGCACCGGCTTCTTCTTCCTGCCCATCTGGACCGGGGCGGCCCTGGGTCCGGTCTCCATTCTCTCAGGCATGGCCGCTTTGTTCGATCTATTCCCCAATGCGGGTCTTCTGTTCATCTGGCTGACTGTCGTGGGCTGGCTGCTGACCTTCCTGCTTGGCGTGTTGCAGCGGATCATGCCCTTTCTGGCCAGCATGCATTCGGCAACCCCCTTGGGGCGCACGCCCTTGCTGTCGCAACTGATGGCCGAGGGGCTGACGAAAACGCATTTCGTCCTTCATGTCATCGCACTGGTTGCGGTCGGCGCAGGGCTTGTTCTGGACGTGCCGCTTTTGGTGCGGCTAGGCGCCGTTTCGGGGCTTTTGGGCGCCTTGGCCTTTGCAGGCTATGGGTTTGAGCTTTACCGACGGGTGCGCCGCTTCAAATCTGAAAATATCTGATCACTCAACAAGGACCAATACGATGTTCGCGATCTCATCGAAAGTAGGCCAGCTTCTGCACCAGGACCATCTTCAGGCCATTGCACTTTTGCAAAAGCTTGAAGAGTTTCTGGTCGGACAGACTTCAAAGCGCCCGCCCGACGTCAAGAATGATCCGGTGGCTCTGCTGCTGAAGGATGTGTCGCGCATTATCGACGACGAAATCACCCGCCATTTTGGCTTCGAAGAGGGGCATTTGTTTCCCGCCCTGGCTGAAGCGGGCGAGACCGGCATGACGGCCTTTCTGGCGCACGAGCATGGCATGATCCGCCCTGTGGCGCAGGAACTTGGCGGCTTGGCCCGCGAGGCCCTGGAGAATGGATTCACGCCTGAAAGCTGGAAGCAGTTTCACAGCCTGGGGCTTGAGATGGTCGAGCGTGAAATCTTCCACATCCAGAAGGAAGAGATGGGACTGCTGGCTGCCATCTCCGCCCTGATCGATCCCATGACCGATGCCGAACTGGCGATGAAATTCGCCGAAGCGAGATAAGTCAGGCCGCCGCCTTCTCTTTTGCCGCCTGGGCCAATTTGGCCTCGGCGGGGGAATAGGCCTTGCCCGACCAGAGCATGGAATAGGCAATTTCCTCGTTGCCGTTTTCGCAAAGCTCCAGCACTTGGTGGAACAGAGGCTGGAAGCTGGGCGAGCGGTGCGACCGCTCATGCTCCTCAAAGCTGTTCCAGAAGGTGACGATCAGGGCTTCGCGGTCCTTGCCGGGGCTTTCCACCGCCTGGCCGATGGTTGACCCTTCATTGGAAATCTGGCCCGAGTTCAGGCAGACGAAACCGCCCACGAAGCCGGTTTCGGAATGATAGGTTTTCACGTTCTCACACAGAACCGCCACACGCTCCTCAAGGTCATCGACCGTGTAACCCGGCTTCAGAATAACCTTGTTGACGGTAACGATGCCTGATGGATCAAACCCGTCGATCAGTCCGGCCATGGTGTCCTCCCTAGATTTACATTCACGTTATCTTATGTAATCCGGGTGGACGCATCTTCAAGCCCCCCCTGGTGCGCTGCCCGGTCGAGGGGGGCGGGGGTGGGGCGCTCGGGGTGGGGAAATGCTTGTAAAATACGTATATTTTTTCTTCCTTCCTTGCCCGCAGGGATAGGCGCAAATATAGTGTCGGCGGCCTGGGAGTTCGGTCTGGGTTTGTTTTGCGTACCGAAAGTGATTTGAAGGCGACGGGTAACCTCAACAGGACGAGAGAAAAAGATGCCCCTCATCATAGGAATTCCAAAAGAAACATTTCCCGGCGAGAAGCGCGTTGCGTCCGTTCCGGAAGTTATCGAAAAACTGATCAAGTTGGGCTTTGCCGTTTCCGTCGAAAGCGGGGCAGGCCAGGAAGCCAACTTCTATGACGAGGCCTATGTCGCCGCGGGTGCAAAGATCGTGGGCTCGGCCGCCGACTTGTGGGCGGGAGCGGATATCATCTTCAAGGTGCGCGCGCCAAGCAGCGACGAAGTGAAGCTGATGAAGGAAGGCCAGACGCTGATCAGCTTCGTCTGGCCCGCGCAGAATTCCGATCTTATGCAGCAACTGGCGGCCAGGAAGGTCACTGTCCTGGCCATTGATTCGCTGCCGCGCCAATTGTCCCGCGCCCAGAAGATGGATGCCCTGACCTCGATGGCGGGTATCGTCGGTTATCGCGCGGTCGTCGAGGCCGCCAACAATTTCGGGCGCTTCTTTAACGGCCAGATCACCGCCGCCGGTAAGATACCGCCCGCCAAGGTGTTCATCGCGGGCGCAGGCGTCGCGGGCCTGGCCGCCATCGGCACTGCTGTCGGTCTGGGTGCCGTCGTGCGCGCCAACGACACGCGCCCTGAAGTCGCCGACCAGGTCAAGTCGATGGGTGCTGAGTTCGTCAAGGTCGATTACGAGGAAGAGGGCTCTGGCACCGGCGGTTACGCCAAGGTGATGAGCGAGGGTTTCCAGGCCGCCCAGCGCGACATGTACGCCCAGCAGGCCAAGGATGTCGACATCATCATCACCACCGCGCTCATTCCTGGAAAACCCGCGCCCCGGCTGATTACCGCCGAGATGGTCAAAAGCATGAAGCCGGGCAGCGTCATCGTCGATTTGGCCGCCGAACAGGGCGGCAATTGCGAACTGACCGAGCCGGGCAAGGTCGTGGTCAAGCATGGCGTCACCATCGTCGGCTATACCGATCTGCCGTCGCGCCTGTCCAAGCAGTCCTCGACGCTGTACGCCACCAATCTGTTCCGCCTGACCGAGGAACTGTGCAAGACCAAGGACGGCAACATCGACGTCAATATGGAAGACGATGCCATTCGCGGCCTTACGGTTATTAAGGCGGGCGAGATCACCTGGCCGCCGCCGCCGCTCAATCTGCCAGCACCGCCCGCAGCCAAGGCCGCGGCAGCGGTCAAGGCGCCAGAAAAGAAATCGTCGCACGGCCATGGCGGCTCGGGCGAGCCGATGTCAATGCGCACACTGGCCATCGTTTTTGGCGTGGGCGGCCTCTTGTTCTGGCTGATGGGCGCTTATGCCCCCGCCAACTTCCTGGGCCATTTCACGGTCTTTGTGCTGGCCTGCTTCGTCGGCTACATGGTGGTGTGGAACGTCACCCCCGCCCTTCATACGCCGCTGATGAGTGTCACCAACGCGATTTCAAGCATCATCGCCATCGGCGCCCTGGTGCAGATTTCGCCGCCGATTGCCGAGGGGGTGGATCGGCCCGGCTTCTGGATCGGGGTGCTGGCCTTCATCGGCATCGCGCTGACCGCCGTTAACATGTTCGGCGGCTTCGCGGTGACGCGTCGCATGCTGGCAATGTTCCGCAAGTAAGGGGAGACAGGAAATGTCTGCAAGTCTGGCCACTGTCTCCTATATCGGAGCCACCATCCTTTTCATCCTGAGCCTGGGCGGTTTGTCCAATCCGGAAACCTCCCGGCGCGGCAACTGGTACGGCATCATCGGCATGGCGCTTGCCGTGCTGGCCACCATCTTCGGGCCGCGCGTCACCACCGGCGGAATCGCCTGGATCGTCATCGCCATGGCCATCGGCGCCACCGTGGGGCTTTACGCCGCCAAGAAAGTGAAGATGACCCAGATGCCCGAACTGGTGGCGCTGATGCACAGCCTGGTCGGCTTTGCGGCCTGTACCGTCGGCTATGCCAGCTATATCGACAGCTCGACCGTGTTCACGGGGGCCGAGAAAGCCATCCATGAGATGGAAATCTATATCGGCATCCTGATTGGCGCCGTGACCTTCTCGGGCTCGGTGATCGCGTTCGGCAAGCTCTCGGGCAAGATCAACGGCAAGCCGTTGCTGCTGCCTGCCCGCCACATGATCAACCTGGCCGGTCTTCTGGTCGTGATCTGGATGGGCAATGTCTTCATCAACGCCGAATCGGCGCTGGGCGGCGTGTTTCCGCTGATCCTGATGACGCTGATCGCGCTGGCTTTTGGCGTCCATATGGTGATGGCCATCGGTGGTGCTGACATGCCCGTCGTGGTCTCGATGCTGAACAGCTATTCGGGATGGGCGGCGGCGGCCACGGGCTTCATGCTCTCCAACGATCTTCTGATCGTGACGGGCGCCTTGGTGGGCTCTTCGGGCGCCATCCTGTCCTACATCATGTGCCGGGCCATGAACCGCAACTTCATCAGCGTTATCGCGGGCGGTTTCGGTACCGGCGATGGCGGTTCGGCCAAGAAAAGCGGCGATGCGGCTCAGGAGCCCGTGGGCGAGGTGGTTCCCGTCTCGGCTTCCGACACGGCGGAGCTGTTGAAGGACGCCAAGAGCGTCATCATCGTGCCCGGTTACGGCATGGCGGTGGCTCAGGCGCAGCATACGGTGTATGAAATCACCAAGATCCTGCGCGAGCGCGGCGTCAATGTGCGCTTTGGCATTCATCCGGTGGCGGGGCGCATGCCCGGCCATATGAACGTGCTGCTGGCTGAGGCCCGCGTGCCCTATGACATCGTTATGGAAATGGACGAGTTGAACGACGACTTCCCGTCCACCGACGTGGCCATGGTCATCGGCGCCAACGACATCGTCAATCCGGCGGCCCAGGACGACCCCGACAGCCCCATCGCCGGCATGCCGGTGCTGGAGGTCTGGAAAGCAAAAACCTCGATCGTCATGAAGCGCTCGATGGCTTCGGGCTATGCCGGCGTCGACAATCCGCTGTTCTACAAGGAGAACAACCGGATGCTGTTCGGCGACGCCAAGAAGATGCTGGATGAGGTGCTGGCGGCGATCAAGGACTGATCCCGCCCGCATTGCAAGGATACCGGAGAACGGGCGGCCGTCAGCAAGGGATGTTGGCGGCCGTTCCGTTTCTTGCTTTGGAAAGAGCGACATGCCTGTCATCGTCCAACTTGTGGCCTTCCTGCTGGCTTGTGGTGCCGGGGCGTTTCTTGTGCAGGGGACTTTGCCCCATAAGCAGCGCGCCGCAGTTCTGAGTTTGGTCGGCGCCATCTCGGCGGTGGCTGTCGTGGGCGCCATCGCGCTTGTTGGCCCCAAGGAATTCTCATCCTCCAAGCTTCTGGGTGGGCTGGCCGTCTTTTTTGCCAGCGCCGCCGTTTTCGCGAGCCTCATCCTGACGCAGCGTCTGAAAGAAGGGCTTCGAGGCACAAGCGGCCAGGAGCCGACATGACGGCGGATTTTGTCCCCTTCGCCGATCTCATCGCGGCCCTGTGCTTTGTCCTGGCCTTGCGTTTCAAAAACAGTGTCTGGGCTGTCGCGGGTAGTGTCATTGCCATTCTGACGGCCCTGATGCAGCCCGATGTCTTCAGCTATACGGCCATCGTGGTTGGCATCGTCATCGGCGGTGCTGTGGCTACGGTGATCGTCAAGCGGAGCCGGGCGGAGCGGTTGGCCCAACTGATCCCTGTTCTCTATGGAGTGTCAGGGCTGGCGGCCTTCCTGACTGCAACAGGCATCCTGATCTCGACCGGCGTTCCGACGGAGGCCCTGGCGGCGGCAGGCGTGGTCATGTGTCTGCTTTTTGGCGCGGCTTCGGTTCTTCTGGCAGGAAGGGCACTTTTTTCGGAACAGGAAAATCGACTGCCCTGGCTGGGTTTCTGCGTTGGCTTGGCGGTGGCGGGCCTTGGATTCACAATGTCCAGCCTGATCCTGATCGTCGCGGGCGGACTGGTGGGATCGGCCTGCGCCAGCGCACGATCGTTCAACGCCGAGTCACTCAGGTGACACGGCATTGAACGTGAATCGTTCGCTAAAAACAAATTGGTAGAGCGGATTCACGCCAGAATCGAAGCCGAATTGCGGCTTCGATTTCAGACGACCCGCTCTAGCCTGGCTTTCAAATCAAAATAATTTTCCCGGTATGCGTATTGGCTTCCAGCATCCTGTGGGCCTCTGAGGCCTGGGCCAGCGGGAAGCTGGCATGGATCAGGGGCTTGACCTTGCCTGCTTCGATCCAGGGCCAGACGGTTTCAAGGATGCCTTTAGCCATGCGGGCCTTGTCCGCCAGAGGCTGGATGCGAAGCGTCGAGCCGGTGAGCGTTAGGCGCTTCAGCATGACCGGCATGAAATTGATCTCAGCCGTGCTGCCTTTCTGAAAGGCGATGCTGACCAGGCGCCCCTCGGTCGCCAGGCATTTGATGTTCCGGGCTATGTAATCACCCCCCACCATGTCCAGAATGACATTGACACCCTTCCTGCCGGTCAAACCGGCGACCTCCTCGGCAAAGTCGAGGCTTGAGGTGTCGATGGCGTGATTGGCCCCCAGTTTCAAGCAAGCCGCCGCCTTCTCAGCACTTCTGGCCGTGGCGATCACCAGAGCCCCATGCGCCTTGGCCATCTGAATGGCCATGGTGCCGATGCCGCTAGTGCCGCCGTGAATCAGCAAGGTCTCGCAGGGCTTTAGCCCGCCCCGCTCGAAAACATTGTGCCAGACGGTAAAGACCGTTTCCGGCAGGGCCGCCGCCTCCTTGATCGAAAGCCCCTGGGGGATGGGCAGGCACAGAGGCGCCTCGGCCAGACAGAAACTGGCATAGCCGCCGCCCGTGACCAGGGCGCAGACCTTCTGCCCCAGAAGGGCGGGGTCGCTTCCCTCACCAAGCCCTTCGATGGTTCCCGCCACCTCAAGCCCGGGAATGTCGGAAGCGCCGGGAGGGGCCGGATACAAGCCCTGGCGCTGAATGACATCCGGCCGGTTGATTCCCGCAGCCTCGACGCGGATCAGAACCTGGCCCGGGCCGGGAACGGGGAGGGGCCTTTGGGCCGGGACCAGGGCTTCGGGACCGCCCGGCTGGCTGATTTCTATAACCGTCATGGTTTCGGTCATCGTTTCCACCTGCTAAAGTCCAGTCCGCGACACTACCACCGGGACGGACATCATGGACACCGACGATCTGGAACCCCGCAAGCCCATCGTCAAGCCGACCGACCTAGGCACCCTTTCGGTCGACGAGTTGAAGACCTATATCCAGTCGCTTGAAACCGAAATCAAGCGGGCCCAGGCGGCCATCGCGGCCAAGCAGTCGCACCGCCATGGTGCCGAAGCGTTTTTCAAAAGGTAATCCATGCGCGCCGTCCTTCTCCTCCTCCTGGTCCTTTTTAGCCTGCCCGCTCTTGCCCAGACGGTTCCGCAGTCCCGGGACCAAGTGCGCTTAAGCTTCTCGCCTCTGGTCAAGTCGACGGCGCCTGCCGTGGTCAATATCTATACCCGCAAGGTGGTGCAGGCCAGGGGATCGGTGTCGCCCTTGTTCAACGATCCCTTCTTTCGTCAGTTTTTCGGCGAGCAGTTCGGCATGGGTATGCCGCAGGAGCGCATTCAGCGCTCGTTGGGCTCTGGCGTGCTGGTCAGCGCCGATGGCGTGGTCGTCACCAACCTCCATGTCATCAGCGAATCCGACGAGATCACGGTGGTTCTGTCCGACAAGCGCGAGTTCGAAGCCAAGATCGTGGGCGAAGACCCCAGAACCGATCTGGCCGTGCTGCGTATCGAGGTCAAGGGCGAGAAACTGCCCTATCTGTCCATGGGCGATTCCGATGCCCTGGAAGTGGGCGACATGGTGATGGCCATCGGCAATCCCTTTGGCGTCGGCCAAACGGTGACCACCGGCATCATTTCGGCACTGGCTCGCACCACCGTGGGCGTTTCCGATTTCCAGTTCTTCATTCAGACCGATGCCGCGATCAATCCCGGCAATTCCGGGGGCGCCCTGGTTGGCATGGATGGCAAGCTGATCGGCATCAATTCCGCCATCTATTCCAAGGGCGGCGGCTCGAACGGCATCGGCTTTGCCATTCCGGCCAGCATGGTCAAGGCGACGCTGGCGGGCATTCTTTCGACCGGCCATGCCGTGCGCCCCTGGCTGGGGGCGCAAGGCCAGGAGGTGACCTCCGAGATTGCTCAAAGCCTGAAACTGGCCAAGCCCGTAGGCGTTCTGATCGCGTCTGTGGTCGAGAACGGGCCAGCCGAAAAAGCGGGGCTGAAGCGGGGCGACGTGGTGATCAGCGTCAATGGCTATGACGTGTTCGACACCCAGGCTCTTCGTTTCCGCATCGCCACGCTGGGCGTCGGCGAGACGGCGCAGTTGAAACTGATTCGTCAGGGCCGCGAAACCACGGTTGCCGTGCCGCTGATAGCACCCCCCGAGAAGCCGCCGCGCGACTTGAACGAAGTGGGCGGGCGCAATCCCTTTACCGGCGCCACGGTGGCCAATCTCAATCCGGCACTGACCGAGGAATTGGGTATCGACGGAGCCCCTTCGGGCGTCATGATCCTGTCCATGAAGCGCGGCTCGCCCGCCCATCAGATCGGACTGCGTCCGGGCGACATCATCGAACGCGTGAACGGTGCTGGCATTGCCCTGGTCGCCGACTTGAAAAAGGCCGTGCAAACTGCCGGCAAGAGTTGGCAAATCCAGATCAAGCGCGAAGGAAGGTCGCTTGCTATCCAGGTGGGTGGGTGAGTACCCTCTTCGAACGCCAGGTTCAAAGGCCGCTGGCCGACCGCCTGCGCCCCATAAGCTTGAGCGAAGTGGTGGGGCAGGATCACCTGTTGGCCCCCTCGGCTCCGCTGGGGCGCATGGTGGCGCAAAAGCGCCTGACCTCGGTCATTCTGTGGGGGCCGCCCGGTTGCGGTAAAACCACCATCGCGCGCCTTTTGGCCGAGCATACCTCGCTGATCTTCGAGCCTCTGTCGGCGGTTTTCTCGGGCGTTGCCGATCTTCGCAAGGTTTTCGAAAGTGCGAAGGGACGGCGCCAGATGGGGCAGGGCACCTTGCTTTTCATCGATGAAATCCACCGCTTCAACCGCGCCCAGCAAGATGGTTTCCTGCCCTATGTCGAGGATGGCACGGTGATTCTGGTCGGCGCCACCACGGAAAATCCCAGCTTTGAATTGAACGCGGCACTGCTGTCGCGCTGCCAGGTCATGGTGCTAAAGCGTCTGGACGATGCTGCCCTGGAGAAAATGCTGCTTCGCGCCGAGGCAGATGAAGGGCGCTCGTTGCCCTTGACCGAGGACGGGCGTCAGGCCCTGCTGGCCATGGCCGATGGCGACGGACGCTACCTGCTTAATCTGATCGAGGAATTGTTTCGCCTGCCCGCTGAGCCCCTGCTCGATCCCTCCGCCCTGGCTGGTGCTGTGCAAAAACGCCTGCCGCTTTATGATAAAAGCCAGGAAGGGCACTATAATCTGATCAGCGCCCTTCACAAAAGTTTGCGCGGTTCCGATACGGACGCCGCCCTTTACTGGATGGCGCGCATGCTGGCAGGCGGCGAGGATCCACGCTTCCTGGCGCGCAGGCTCACGCGTTTTGCCGTCGAGGATGTCGGGCTGGCCGATCCGGATGCCCTGTTGCAGGCGATTGCCGCCTGGGAGGCCTATGAGCGCCTGGGCTCGCCCGAGGGCGAGTTGGCCCTGGTGCAATTGGTGATCTATCTGGGCACGGCACCCAAATCAAACGCCGCCTATCTGGCCGAAAAAGCCGCCAAGCGGGCGGCTTCGGAAACCGGCTCGTTGACGCCGCCTTTGCACATTTTGAACGCGCCCACCAAAATGATGCGAGACATCGGCTATGGCGAGGGCTATGCCTATGATCACGATGCGCCGGATGGTTTTTCGGGGCAGAATTATTTTCCCGACGGGATGAGACGTCAAAGGCTTTATAATCCGGTCGAGCGCGGCTTTGAGCGCGAAATCAGAAAGCGGCTCGATTACTGGGACAAATTGCGCCGCGATCGGACGGCGGCCACGAAGAGGGACGAGACATGAGCGGGCAGATGATTATGGCCGTCGCCTTTGGCGGCGCATTGGGCTCGGTCGCGCGCTATCTGGGCATGATCGGCATCGGTGTCTGGCTGGGGCAGAATTTTCCCTGGGCCACGCTGATCGTCAATGTCCTGGGCTCGGCCCTGATGGGGCTTCTCATCGAGGGTTCGGCGCTCCGCTGGAACATTGGCCCAGAGATGCGCGCTTTTCTCACCGTGGGGATTCTGGGTGGTTTCACCACTTTTTCCACCTTCTCGATGGATGTGGCGCTGCTGGTCGAGCGCAATGAATTCGCCAGTGCCGGACTTTATATCCTGGTTTCGGTGCTGGCTTCTGTGGGGGCCCTGTTCGGCGCCATGTATCTGGTCAGGCAGGTGATGGCATGAGCGTCTTGCATGTTACGGTCGAGGCCGCCGAGGCCGAGCTGCGTCTTGACCGCTGGCTGGTCCGTCACTATCCCGGCCTCACGCATGGCCGCATCGAGAAACTTTTGCGCACCGGGCAGTTGCGCGTCGATGGGGCCAGGGCCAAGGCCAATCAGCGCCTGAATGCGGGTCAGGTGGTCAGGGTTCCGCCCCTGGGCGATCTTGCGCCGCCCAAGACGGCAGCCAAGCCTGCACCTCGCATGAAGGACGGCGAGGCCGAGGAATTGCGCGGCCTGGTTCTCTATAAGGACAGTGAGATCATCGCCATCAACAAACCCGCAGGGCTTGCCGTGCAGGGCGGCACCGGCACGCTGCATCACTTGGATGCCATGCTGGATGCCCTGAAATTCGATGCGGCGGAAAGGCCGCGTCTGGTCCATCGCCTGGACAAGGACACGTCGGGCGTTCTGGTGCTGGGCCGCACGGCGCGTGCCGCCTCGCGCCTGGCCGAGGCCTTCAAGCAGCGCAAAGCCCATAAGATCTACTGGGCCTTGGTGGTGGGCTGCCCCAAGCCGCATGAGGGCGTGATCGACGCTCCGCTTTCCAAGCGTCCGGGGCGACTGGGCGAGAAAATGGAACTCGACGAGGAAGAGGGGGCGCAGGCCATCACACAGTACCGGGTGCTGGATCATGCGGGAAATCAGGTGGCTTGGCTGGAGCTGGAGCCGTTGACGGGCCGCACGCATCAGCTTCGTGTTCATACGGCAGCACTGGGCTGTCCCATTCTGGGCGATGGCAAATATGGCGGGGCCGAAGCCTTCCTTCAGGGCTCGGGCATCAGCCGTAAGCTGCATCTGCATGCAAAGTCGCTGGAACTGCCCCAGCCCGGCGGAAAGACCCTGCGCGTCGAGGCGCCGCTGCCCGAGCATATGGCTGCCAGCTTTGCCTTCTTCGAGTTTGAGACCCCCGTGGCGGGCCATAAGAAAAAACGCTAGAATCGGGTCATGAAACTGAATCGCCGTCTTCTATTGACTTTTATCCCGGCCCTTCTGGCCTCGGGCCGGGCCAGTGCGCTCTCGCTGTCTGAGGCGAATGCCCCGCTTGCCGAGCTGTTGAGCGACCGTTGTGGCATCACGGACGAGCATGCGCGTTATCTGGCTGAGGCCGAGCGCATCTTGAAGGAGGCCGGTTATTCCGACGCCGAACGCCAAGCGACTCTGGCGGCCCTGTCCTGTCCCCTCTGCGGCTGCGCGATCAATCGCGGATGAAAAAAGGTGTCCTCGTCACTCTGGCCGTGGGCGAGAAGCATCAGCAGGTTTTTGCGCGCGTCAGATCCACCTGGGAAGCCTATGCCGAGCGACAAGGCTATGATCTGGTGGTCTATGAGCGCCCGCTTGATCCTGACGACAAGCGTTCGCCCGCCTGGCAGAAACTGTTGATCCTTGACCAGCCCGAAACGCAAGATGCCGAGCGCGTGGTCTGGATGGATTGCGATATTGCAATCAATGCCCTGAAGGCCCCGGATATTCTGGAAGCGGTCCCGCCTGAGAAAGTGGGGGCGCTGGCGCATCAGGCCTCGTTTCCTCCGCTCTGGTCGCAGCTTTTGGCGCCGGGTGTGCCGGAAATCGGCCAAGCCCTGGCTTGGCGGGAAGGCAGGGAGGAACCCAAATGTCAGGATCGTGGCGACTATTACGCCCTCTATGGTCTTGATGATCCCGGCGAGGCGGCAAATACCGGCGTTCTGGTTCTCTCGCCCCAACATCACCGCCCGCTTTTTGCCGAGCTTTACAAGCTTTCCGGCGAGCCCGATCCCTTGAATCAGTACGAGCAGCCCTATCTCTCGCATGCCCTGGTCGCACGGGGCCTGCTGCATCCCCTGGACCGGCGCTTCAATCGCCTGTGGTTCGATGAGATGTGCGCTCTCTATCCCTTTCTGCTGTATCAGGACCCCAAGGATTCGGGCTGGGAATCGCTGGTCCATCTCAGCGTCCAGGCGGCCTTCACCAATGCCTACGCCCTGCATTTTGCGGGCTGCGTGCAGTTTCTGGGCTATTGGCGCAGCGATATTCGTGATTGGCGGGAATTCAGCCGTCTTTTTGGGCAAAAATCAGATAATTGACGTCCAGATCGCTGGTGGCTGACCAGCGGTCGGTCAGGGGGTTGAAGCCAAGCCCTTGAAGGGCCGTGACCTTCAGGCCCGAACGGCGCAGATGGCCGGTGAATTCCGAGGGCTTCAGAAACTTGTTCCAGTCATGGGTGCCGACAGGCAGCCAACGCAGGATCATTTCCGCCCCCACGATGCCCATCAGATAGGATTTGGTGGTGCGGCTGACGGTGGCTCCCGCAAAGGCGCCCTGGGGAGCGACAAGGGCCGCCGCCTCGGCAAGGAACTGGCCCGCATCGGGCACATGTTCAACGATCTCCATCGCCAGCACGGCATCGAAACGCTGTGTCTCCTTGAGAAGGGCGTCGGTCGTCGTGGTCCGATAGTCGATCGAAAGCCCCTCGGCCTCGGCATGAGCCTGGGCGGCCGCGATGCTTTCCTGGGCGGCATCGATGCCGGTGACGGTAAAGCCCAGTCGGGCCATGGGTTCCGCGATCAGTCCGGCCCCGGTGCCCACGTCGAGAAGGGTTAATCCCTTGAAGGGCTGGGGGGATTCAGAATCGCGGCCAAAATGGCGGGCAAATTCGCCTTTGAGAAAGGCGACGCGGGCCGGATTCATTTTATGCAGGGGTTTCATGGGGCCCTGGGGGTCCCACCAGCGGTCGGCCATCTTGGCGAAACGAGCCACTTCATCCTTGGCGACGGTTTGGGCGTGAAGGGCGCTGTGCATGGTAAAACCTCGGAAAATTGGGCGTTTCCGGGCTTGCCACCCGGCTATCTTGGGGGTATGTATAGCCGCCTTTCCGGCAAGCCGCAAAACGCTAAGATTTTTCCCAGCCGCCCCCGGGTGTGGCAAGGGACAAAAGGGAACCCGTATTCATGGCGCGTATCGTAATGAAATTCGGCGGCACATCGGTAGCCGATGTGGAAAAAATCCGCAATGTTGCAAGGCGGGTCAAAAAGGAATCCGATGCGGGCAACGAAGTGGCCGTGGTGGTTTCGGCCATGTCGGGCGTGACCAACCAACTGGTCGCCTATGTCAACGAGGCCGCCAAGCTGCACGACGCTCGCGAATATGATGCCGTGGTCGCCACGGGCGAGCAGGTCACCACCGGCCTTCTGGCCATCTGCCTTCAGGAACTGGGCGCCAAGGCCCGGTCCTGGACCGGCTGGCAGATTCCCTTCCATACCGACGGCATGCATGGCAAGGCGCGCATCCTGTCTATCGACACGGACGAGCTTGAGACCCGCATGAAAACCGGCGAGATCGCCGTGGTGGCGGGTTTCCAGGGGCTGGGACCGGAAAACCGGATCAGCACGCTGGGCCGTGGCGGCTCGGACACTTCGGCGGTGGCGCTGGCGGCGGCGCTGAAGGCGGATCGCTGCGACATCTATACCGATGTGGACGGCGTCTACACCACCGACCCCAGAATCGTGAAGTCGGCAAGGAAGCTCGACAAGATCACCTATGAGGAAATGCTAGAACTGGCCTCGGTGGGGGCCAAGGTTCTGCAGACCCGCTCTGTCGAGATGGCCATGAAGCACCATGTGCGCGTACAGGTGCTGACCAGCTTTGCGGAGATACCCGGCACACTCGTTTGCGATGAGGATGAGATCGTGGAAAAGGCACTGGTAAGCGGCATCGCCTATAGCCGCGACGAGGCGAAAATCACCCTGATCGGCGTTGCCGACAAGCCCGGCGTGGCGGCCCGCATTTTTGGCCCCCTGGCCGATGCGGCGATCAATGTCGATATGATCGTGCAGAATATCGCCCATGACGGCAAAACGACCGACCTGACCTTCACCGTTGGCACGGCCGACCTTGAAAAGGCCAAGAAGGTGATCGAGGATTCCAAGGCCGAGCTGGCCTTCAAGGAACTGGTGGCCGATTCCAATGTGGTCAAGGTGTCGGTCATCGGCGTCGGCATGAGGAGCCATGCCGGGGTGGCGCTCAACATGTTCCGCACCCTGGCCGAGAAGGGCATCAATATCCAGGTCATCTCGACCTCCGAGATCAAGGTCAGTGTTTTGATTGGCGAGGAATACACCGAACTGGCCTTGCGCGCCCTGCACACCGCCTTCGGTCTCGATGCGTCATAAAGCACTCTTGTCATGAGCCCCCATCGCCAGATGCTGGACAGGCTTTGGGAGAAGGGCCGCGCCTTTCTGGGGTCGGACTTGGCGATCATGGGTGGCGCCATGTCGTGGATCTCCGAGCGTAATCTGGTTGCCGCGATTTCCAATGGCGGCGGCTTTGGCGTGATTGCCTGCGGCTCGATGGGGCCAGCCCTGCTGGCTCAGGAAATCGACGCCACCAAGGCCAAGACCAGCAGGCCCTTTGGGGTCAATCTGATCACCATGCATCCCGAATTGGAGACTCTGATCGATGTCTGTGGAGCTGCCAAGGTCAGCCATGTCGTGCTGGCGGGCGGACTTCCCTCTTCGGCGGCCATCAAGCGGGCCAAGGATCATGGCGCCAAGGTCATCTGTTTCGCTCCCGCCCTGGTGCTGGCCAAGAAACTGATCCGTTCGGGTGCTGACGCCCTGGTTGTCGAGGGCGCCGAGGCAGGCGGGCATATCGGCCCCGTCGCCACCAGCGTTCTGGCCCAAGAAATTTTGCCTGAAATCCGGGAAATCCCCGTCTTCGTGGCGGGCGGCATCGGACGGGGCGAGGCCATCCTGTCCTATTTGGAAATGGGAGCGGCGGGCTGCCAGTTGGGCACGCGCTTCGTCTGCGCCACGGAATGCGTAGCCCACCCCAAATTCAAGCAGGCCTTCGTTCGGGCGGCGGCCAGGGAAGCCCAGCCCAGCGTGCAGATCGATTCCGATTTCCCGGTTATTCCGGTGCGCGCGCTTAACAACAATGCCACCAAGCGCTTCTTGGAAGTTCAGCAGCAGGTGATCCATCGTTTCAAGAAGGGCGAACTGGCCAAGGAAGCCGCCCAGCTTGAGATCGAGCATTTCTGGGCGGGTGCCTTAAAGCGCGCCGTCATCGACGGCGACGTCGAGAACGGCTCGTTGATGGCGGGGCAAAGCGTTGGCATGGTCACGCGCGAACAGCCCGTTTCCGACATTCTTTCCGAATTGGTGGCACAGGCAGAAGCAGCACTCTCTGCCCGTCACGGGGCTTTTTAGGATGGCGACCGTCGGGACCAGTGTGTCCCGGCGGCTTTTGGGCCGCCTTCGGGATGTCATGGCGGGGGCCGGATCGGCCGAGGAGCGCCTGAACCGCACGGTCGGCTTGATTGCCGATGGCCTTAAGGCCGATGTTTGCTCGTGCTATGTGCTGCGCGCGGGCGAGGTGCTGGAACTGTTCGCCACCAAGGGCCTGCTGGCCAGCGCCGTTCATGCGACAAGGCTTCGCGTGGGCGAGGGCCTGGTCGGCCTGATCGCGGCGCAGGCCAAGCCTCTGGCCTTCGCCGATGCCCAGAATCACCCCGCCTTCGTCTATCGTCCGGAAACCGGCGAAGACATCTACCATTCGCTGATGGGAGTTCCGATTCTGCGCGGCGGGCGCATGATGGGCGTTCTGGTGGTGCAGAACAAGACGCAGCGCAATTACAGCGAAGAAGAGATCGAAATCCTGGAAACCGTGGCCATGGTGCTGGCCGAACTGGTGGCGGGCGGCCTGGTTCCACGCGATGAGCAACTTTCATACGACGGCAACGCCCTTTTGCCCCTGCGCTTCGAGGGCATTCGCCTGAATGCCGGGATCGCCATCGGCCATGCGGTTGTTCACCGCAGCCATGTCAGTGTGCAGCGTCTGGTGGCCGAAGATAGCGAGGCCGAGCTGGCCCGCTTCAAGGAAGCGTTGGCGGGGTTGCACAATCAACTCGATGCACTTCTGAATTCCGCTGATATGGCCCAGGGCGGCGAGCATCGCGACGTTCTGGAAACCTATCGTATGTTCGCCCAGGATGCGGGCTGGATTGGGCGTATCGTCGAAGCCATTCAGGGCGGGTTGACCGCCGAGGCTGCCGTCCAGAAGGTGCATGACGATACCCGGGCCCGCATGAGCCAGGTAAGCGATCCTTACTTGCGCGAGCGCTTGCTGGATTTCGAGGATCTGGCCAACCGGCTTATTCAGCATCTGGCGGGCAAGGCCTCCGGCCCCCTGGACCTGCCCGACGACACGATCCTGTTCGCCCGCACGCTGGGACCGGCGGAACTTCTGGACTATGACCGCAAGAAGCTGAAGGGCCTTGTGCTGGAAGAGGGCTCGCCCACCATGCATGTGGCGATCATCGCCCGCGCCCTCGATATTCCCGTGATCGGCAGGGTCCCCGAAATATTAAGTCGCGTCGAGCCGATGGACCCCGTGGTGGTGGATGGAGACACCAATCAGGTGTTCCTGCGCCCCGGCGAGGATATTCTGTCGGCCTTCCGCGCCAATCTCGCCTTGCGCGTTCAGCGCCTGGCTGCCTATGCGGCCGAGCGGGATTTGCCTGCCGTCACCAAGGATGGCGAAGCAGTGGGCCTGTTCGTCAATGCGGGGCTGCTGGCCGACTTGCAGTATCTTGAATCTTCAGGTGCGCAAGGTGTCGGGCTCTATCGGACGGAAATTCCCTTCATGGCGCGTCCCGAACTGCCCGATGTCGAGGCGCAGACGCAGATTTACGGCAAAATCTTCGAACTGGCGGCAGGCAGGCCCGTGGTGTTCCGCACCCTGGATGTGGGAGGCGACAAGGTTCTGCCCTACTGGAACGGGGCCTCCGAGGAAAATCCGGCGATGGGCTGGCGCTCGATCCGCATCACCCTGGATCGGCCCGCCGTGCTGCGCCAGCAATTGCGCGCCCTGATTCGGGCTGCGGAAGGCCGCGAACTGTCGGTCATGTTTCCCATGGTGGCCGAAGTGTTCGAACTGGACAAGGCGCGCGAGATTCTGGGTATGGAAATAGCGAGAGAGGCATCTCTTGGCCATCCCAAGCCGAAGCGAGTCCGCGTGGGCACCATGCTGGAAGTGCCTGCCCTGGCCTTTCAGATCGAGGCCCTTTTGAAGCGCGTCGATTTTATTTCTGTCGGCAGCAATGACCTGGTGCAGTTCCTGTTCGCTTCAGACCGCGGCAATCCCCGTCTGTCCGACCGCTACGATACCCTGGCTCCGGCGGTGCTGACATTTCTGAAGCGCCTTGTCGATGCCTGCAAGGACAGGAATGTCTCGCTCAGCCTCTGCGGGGAAATGGGGGGGCAGCCGGTCGATGCCATGGCCCTGATCGGCATCGGGTTTCGCAACCTGTCGATGCATGTGCCTTCTATTGGTCCCGTTCGGCGCATGATCCGTTCTCTCGAGCTTGGCCCTCTCGAGGCCTTTATGAGCGGGCTTTTGGATCGTCCCGATCGCTCGCTCAGGCTGCGCCTCAAGGCTTATGCCCGGGATCACGGGGTGGATATCGGCTGACGGGTTGCCCGATGAGGGCATTTCTTGCTAGGGTCAAAACGCATTAACCCCAGCGTCGCGGCCAAAGCGTTAATGAGTTTTGACCCTAAACAGAACGAGTGCCAGACGGCAAAAAAGGTAGGCAGGCTGTGAGTCATTCTGAAAATCCGATAAATATTCAGCCAAAATCCGGTCATGTATCCGGCGTGGGTGCGTTGTTGAAGGCGACGCGGAGCAGTCTTGGCCAGGACCTGAAGCAGGTCTCCCAGGCCCTGCGGATTCGCCAGCTTTTCTTGCAGGCCATCGAGGAAGGCCGTTTCGACGCCTTGCCCGGCCCCACCTATGCGCTTGGTTTCGTGCGCAGTTATGCCGATTTCCTGGGGCTCGATTCCGAAGAGGTGGTTCGCCGTTTCCGTGCCGAATCCTCAGGCCTTGCCGGGGGTGCCGAATTGGTGTTTCCCACCCCAGCTTCCGAAAGGCGGCTTCCCAGCGGCGTGTTGGTGGCAGCGGCCCTGGCCATCGGTGCGATGGTCTATGGTGGCTGGTATGCCTTTACGTCACCGCGCCAGCCAATAGCCGAGTCCGTTCCTGAGGTGCCTGCCCAGTTGACCAAGGAAGGCGAGGCGCCAGCTTCTGCCAAGGAAAGCGAACCCAAACCGGTGGCTTCCGACCAGCCTGTGGCGCCTGTAGAACCGCCCAAAACACCTGAAGTCAAGCCAGAGCCCCCCAAGCCAGAGCCCTTCAAGCCAGAGCCCCCCAAGCCAGAACTGCCCAAGGTCGAAAAAGCGCCGGAGCCGAAGCTGCCCGAGCCCGCTCCCAAGGTCGAGGAAGCGCCCAAGAAGCTCGAGCCGCCCCGAATAGAGCCGGGCAAGCCCGGCGTGGTGAGCAAGGCGCCAGGAATTCCTGTCCTTCCTGCCCAGGGCGGCATGGGCGGCTTGTCGATGTCGGCTGCTCCCGGCGGCACCTCTGCCCCCACAGCATCCGCACCACCGGCCAGCGTCTCAACGACGCCCGCGCCAGTTCCTGCGCCCGCAGCGCCTTTGGCGACATCCGAGGCACCGCAGGCCAGCGATTCTCCCCGTGCGCCGAAAGTTTTCGGCCAGACCGAGGGGGAGGTTCGTGTCGTCTTGAAAGCCAATTCGGATAGCTGGATTCAGGTGCGCGACGAAAAGGGCAATCTGGTGGCGACGCGCCTGTTGAAGAAGGACGATACCTACCGTGTGCCTTCGGGCTTGGGTCGCTTGCAACTGACGACCGGAGATGCGGGGGCACTGGCCGCCACCGTCGATGGCATTCTGGTCACTCCCAGCCTGGGACCTTCGGGTTCTGTCAGGCGCGACATCTCGCTTGATCCCGACCGCATCAAGGCGGGCAGCCAGTAAGACGATGAGCCTGCGCCCCTACCGATTCATCGAACGCCGTGCCAGCCGGGGCATTCGGGTGGGTGCGGTTGCCGTGGGCAATCAAGCCCCCATCAGCGTGCAGTCGATGACGAACACGCTGACCTCGGATGCCGGGGCGACTATCGCTCAGATACAGCGCATGGAAGAGGCGGGTGTCGATATCGTACGCGTCTCCTGCCCCGACGAGGAATCGACGGCGGCTCTGGCCCAAATCGTCAGGGCGGTCAAGGTGCCCATCGTGGCCGACATTCATTTCCACTATAAGCGCGCCATCGAGGCGGCCCAGGCGGGGGCTTCGTGCCTGCGCATCAATCCCGGCAATATCGGAGGCCAGGATCGTGTGCGCGAGGTGGTGAAGGCGGCCAAGGATCATGGCTGCTCGATCCGTATCGGCGTCAATGCCGGATCGCTGGAAAAGCATCTTTTGGAAAAATTTGGCGAGCCCACACCGGCGGCTCTGGTGGAGAGTGCCCTTGAGCATGCCCAGTATCTCGAGGATGAGGATTTCCACGACATCAAGATCAGCGTCAAGGCTTCGGATGTTTTTCTGGCGGTGGCGGCCTATCGCGGGTTGGCCAAGGCCTGCGATTATCCCTTGCACCTGGGAATCACCGAAGCGGGCGGCCTTCGGGCAGGAACGGTGAAATCATCCATCGGCATTGGCGCCCTTCTGTGGGAAGGCATCGGCGATACGCTGCGCGTTTCGCTTTCGGCCGATCCGGTGGAAGAAGTCAAGGTTGGCTTCGATATCTTAAAGACCCTCGACCTGCGCCATCGGGGTGTGCGCATCGTCTCTTGCCCCACCTGTGCCCGCCAGGGCTTCGATGTGATCAAGACGGTGGAGGTGTTGGAAAACCGTCTGGCCCACATCGCCGAGCCAGTTTCGCTGTCGGTCATCGGCTGCGTGGTCAATGGACCCGGCGAGGCAAGAGAGACCGATATCGGCGTCACCGGCGGCGGCGGCGAGGCGCATCTGGTCTATGTCGGCGGCCAGCCCGATCACAAGATCGACGAGGCGCATCTGATCGAGCATCTGGTCGAACTGGTCGAGGCCAAGGCCAAGGATATGAGAGGATCTCGCTGATGGCGGCGCTTCAACCGGTGCGGGGCACGCACGATCTGTTGCCCGATGAGGCCAGAAGACATCGCTTCGTCGAGGAGACCGCCCTTGGCGTGACCTCGCTTTACGGTTTCGGCGAGATCGTAACCCCCATCTTCGAATTCACCGAGGTCTTTGCCCGCACGCTGGGCGATACGTCCGACATCGTGACCAAGGAAATGTATACCTTCACCGACAAGGGCGGCGATTCGCTGACCTTGCGGCCAGAGGGAACGGCGGGCGTGTGCCGCGCCTTCATCTCGGGCGGGCTGGCCCAGCATCTGCCGCTGAAACTGTTCTATCGCGGGCCGATGTTCCGCCACGAGCGGCCCCAGAAGGGGCGCCTGCGCCAGTTCCATCAGGTGGGCGTAGAACTTCTGGGGGTCGAGGGACCGCAAGCCGACATCGAAGTGATCGCCATGGCGCGGCATCTTCTGGATGAATTGGGAATCGGCCAGCACACCACGCTGGAACTGAATACGCTGGGCGATCAGGAAAGCCGCGAGGCCTATCGCCAGGAACTGGTGGCCTATCTTTCTGGCCATCTGGGAAACTTGAGCGAGGACAGCCGCAATCGGCTGGACAAGAATCCCTTGCGCATTCTCGATTCCAAGGACGAGGGGGATCGAAAGATCGTGGCCAATGCACCCCTGTTGTCCCAGCATTTGAACGAGACCTCGCGCATCTTCTTTGCCAAGGTTCAAGAAGGCCTGGCGGCATTGGGGGTCTCTTTCACCGTTAACGAACGTCTAGTGCGCGGCCTTGATTACTACGGCCACACGGCCTTTGAATTCACCACGACAGCTCTGGGTAGTCAGGGTACCGTGCTGGCGGGCGGGCGCTACGATACGCTGATTTCGACCATGGGTGGACCGGCAACGCCCGGCATCGGCTGGGCCGCCGGGGTCGAGCGTCTCTCCATGCTGTCGGAGGAACTGGGCCTGCAACTTCCGAAGATGCAGCGTCCCGTCGCCCTGGTGCCCATGGGTGAGGCAGCGGGGGCTTTGGCCCTTTCGTTGTCCGGCGAACTGCGCCGCCAAGGGGTTTGCGTCGAGTTGGGTTACTCGGGCAATCTCGGCAAGCGGCTGAAGCGGGCCGACAAGGTGGGGGCTGGTCGAGCCGTCATTCTGGGCGAGGACGAGTTGGCCAAGGGGGTGGCGACGCTGCGAGATCTCGATTCCGGCAATCAGGAAACGGTGCCGCTGGGCGATCTGGTTCAGCGCCTTGTGGCGCGGTAGCGGACGTGGGAGCGCATACCAGCCAGGGCACGTATCTTTTGGTCGGCGCCAATCATCGCTCGGCGCCGCTCTCCATGCGCGACATTCTGTTTGCCGAGGACGGCGAGATACCGGTCATTCTGCAAACGCTGGGGCTTGATCAGGCGCTTTATCTGGCCACCTGCGACCGTGTGGAGATTTTAACCTTCGGCGATCCTGACGTTCTAATTCCGCAATGTCAGGCTTTTCTGGCCAACCGGGCTTGCGTCGAGCTTTCAGCGATCAAATCCCAGACCTACGCCCTGACCGGCGAGACGGTGGTACGCCACCTGATCGGCGTTGCTTCTGGCTTGGACAGTCTGGTCATCGGCGAGCCGCAGGTGCTGGGACAGGTCAAGGCGGCACACCGTTTGGCGCGTGAGTCGGGCCGCCTGGGGTCGGAACTCGAAGCCTTATTGCAAGCCGTGTTCGGGGCGGCAAAGAAGGTCCGCGCCGAAACGGCGATCGGCGAGAAGCCGGTCTCGATGGCCGCCGCCGCGGTTGCCGTGGCGCGTGACATGTTCGGCGATTTTTCCGCGGTAAGCGCTGTCCTTCTGGGTGACGGCGATATGGGCCAAATGGCGGTTGAAGGATTCCTGAAGGCCGGTGTGCAGAATTTTCTGGTCTCGGCTCCGCGCCCGGCGCGCGCCCTGGCGGTGTCGCGCCTGTTCGAAATTCCCAGCGCCCCCTTCGACGATCTGGTCTGGCTGCTGGCACAGGCCGATATCGCCCTGGTCGCCCTGTCGGCCCCCATGATCGCCATCGATGCCGCCCGTGTGCAGGCAGCCCTTAAGAAGCGCAAGCGCAAGCCGATGCTGATTCTCGATCTTTCCGTCCCCGGCGATGTCGATCCGGCGGTCGAGCGGGTCGAGGACGCCTTCCTCTACAGCCTGGAAGATCTGGAACGCGTGGCCGAGGAGGGGTTGACCCACCGGGCGCGTGAGGCAGGGGCTGCCTGGGAACTGGTTGATCGGGAAACGCAGTCATTCCTGAAGGCGCGTCAGGGGCGCGAAGCCGTTCCCGCCATCGTCAAGCTGCGCGGCCATTTCGAGGCCGAGCGCGAGCGCGCCCTTAAGGAAGCGGGCAATGACGCCGAGCGCGCCACCCAACTGATGATGAACCGTTTGCTGCACGCCCCCAGTGAGGCGCTTCGCCGCATCGAGAATCCGCCAACCGCCGAGCGGCTTTTGGAAACCTTGTTTCGTCTGAATGACGAGGAGACGCCCAGGTGAGCCTGGATGAAAAACTAGACCGTGTTCTGATGCGTCATGACGAATTGGAGGCCAGGCTTTCGTCAGGCAACCTCGATTCACAGCACTTCGGAAAGACATCCAAGGAATTATCCGACCTGGTTCCCGTGGTCGAGGCGGTCAAGGCTTTCCGCAAGGCCAAGACGGACATGGCCGAAGCCGAGGCCATGATGGCTTCTAGCGATGCCGATATGAAGGCCCTGGCCGAAGAGGAATATTATGCGCTGAAGGACACTTTGCCGGGGTTGGAACGCAATATGCGTCTGATGCTTCTGCCCAAGGACGAGGCCGACGAGCGCAACGCCATTCTGGAAGTGCGGGCGGGAACCGGCGGCGAGGAGGCCGCTCTGTTCGCTTCGGAACTGTTTCGCATGTATCAGCGCTATGCCCAGCTTCACGGCTGGCGCTTCGAGGTGCTGGAGGTCAGCGACACCGGCATCGGCGGCATCAAGGAAGGCATCGCCACCATCACCGGCCAGAACGTCTTTGCGCGCCTGAAGTTCGAATCGGGCGTTCACCGGGTGCAGCGTGTCCCGGCGACCGAGGCGGGGGGGCGCATCCATACTTCGGCGGCCACCGTCGCCGTGTTGCCCGAGGCGGAAGAGGTGGACATCAAGATCGAGGACAAGGACCTGCGTGTCGATGTCTATAGAAGCCAGGGGGCTGGCGGCCAGCATGTCAACACCACCGATTCCGCAGTGCGGGTGACGCACCTGCCCACCGGTATCGCCGTGGCCTGCCAGGAAGAGAAAAGTCAGCACAAGAACAAAGCCAAGGCCATGAAGGTGCTGCGCGCCAGGCTTTATGAAATCGAGCGCGAGAAGGCCGACGCCGCCAGGGCTGCCGACCGCAAGAGCCAAGTCGGCTCGGGCGACCGCTCCGAGCGCATTCGCACCTATAATTTTCCCCAAGGCCGCGTGACCGATCATCGCATCAATCTGACGCTCTATAAGGTGGATCGGGTGATCGAGGGCGAGTTGGAAGAAATTATCGACGCGCTGATTTCCCACGACCAGGCCTCGCGTCTGGCAGACATGGAATGAGTGGCGGCGATGCGCTGCTTGCGTCGGCCCGCAAGCGTTTAAAGCAAGCTGGCATCGAGCCTGCGGGGCTTGAGGCCCGCCATCTTCTGGCCCATGTGCTGGGGCGTCCCTTGAACACCGTCGCCGGTTCCGCCCATCCGGTTCTGACCGGAAAGCAGCGCCACGGCTTCGAGGAATTGCTGGCACGTCGAATCAAGCGCGAACCCTTGCAACGCCTGCTCGGCAGGTGGGAATTCTGGTCGCTCGATCTTGAAATGGGCGAAGCCGGACTGATTCCCAGGCCCGACAGCGAAACCCTGATCGAAGCAGTTCTCGATTTTTGGCCGGAGCGGGATCTGCCCTTGCGCGTCCTCGATCTTGGCACCGGCACCGGATGCCTGTTGCTGGCCCTGCTTAGCGCCTATCCCCAGGCAACTGGGTTGGGGATCGATATCTCCCCAGAAGCCGTTGCCCTGGCCAGGCGCAATGCCCAAAATCTTGGTCTGGCAGGCAGGGCCTTATTCCAGGAAGGTAACTGGGGGGCGGGAATCGAGGAACGCTTTGATCTGGTTCTGTCGAACCCGCCCTATATTCCAACCGCTGACATTGCCGGACTGGAGCCCGAGGTGGCATTTTTCGAGCCTTTGCTCGCCTTGGATGGCGGGCAGGATGGTTTGGTCGCCTATCGACAAATCGCTGCCGATTTATCCCGTCTTTTGCAGCCTTCCGGCCTTGCCGTGCTGGAATTGGGGATCGGTCAGGATCAGCCGGTGAGCCATTTGCTGCAGGGCCAGGGACTTGTCGTTCACAGCTTTAAGGCAGATCTGGGGGGGATCCCTCGGGCCATTCTGGTGAAAAAGGAAGATAAGGGCAAAAAAACTGTTGGAAATCGGCCCGCATAAGGCTAGCCTCAGACTTATCGAGGCATGCGGCGTTGAGCCAGCTCCGGATGCATGCCAACAACCTCCAGCACTGCGGTTCGCTGTTTTTAATGCGAATGGCTTGCCGTTATGCCCCAGCGGGGCTTGTGCGGATAATCAGGGAAGCAAGTCTTGAACGGCCAACAACCGATGAATAACAAGCGCCCCCGTGGTCGAGGCCATGGCGGAGGACACGGGCACAATGGCAAGAAGCATATGCCCATGCGTCCGCAAACCTTCGACAGCAACGGACCCGAGGTCAGGGCAGGCGGCAATGCCCATCAGGTGCTGGAAAAGTACCTGCAATTGGCTCGGGACGCCCAGGCGGCAGGGGATCGCATCGCTGCCGAAAACTACTATCAGCATGCCGAGCATTATTACCGCGTCATCAACAGCGCCAACCAGCAGGCTGGTCAGCAGCAGCAGCGCCGGATGTCGACGCCTGCCGACGATCAGCCTCAGATGGGTGACGAGCAGGAAAATGACTCTGGCGCCGATTCCCAGGGCGAAGCCACGGTCGAACAGGTCGGTCGTTCGCAGCCTGTCGATCCCGCTCTGACCGAGTAGGTTCTTGAAGGTTCTCTTTCACTTCGAGCCGGGGACGGGGCTTGCTGCCAAGCTGGCCCGCCTCTCGCACGAAGCGTTGGAGGTTGCCTTCTGCGCCGAAAGCGATACCGCTCGCTTCGAGCGTCTTTTGCCAAGCGCCGAGGTCTTGTGGCATGTGCTGAAGCCCGTCACCGCTGAGGTGGTGGAAAAGGCGCCGAAGCTGCGTCTTATTCAGAAGATGGGTACGGGCCTCAACACCATCGACCTGGAGGCGGCTAGGTGCCGCAACATTGCCGTGGCCAACATGCCGGGGATCAATGCGCCAGCCGTGGCTGAAATGACTTTGGGGCTGATGCTGGCCGGGATGCGCCGCATGGCAGCGATTGATCGCAGCCTGCGCGACGAGGCCCGCTGGGCCGTGCCGCCTGCCGAGCAGGAACTTTTGGGAGAAATTGGCGGGCGTACCGTGGGGCTGGTGGGGTTGGGCGCCATCCCCAGACGCCTGATGCCGATCTTGAAGATGATGGGCGCACGCCTTCTCTATTGGACGCGCCTGCCCAAACCGGAATTCGAGGGCGTTGCCGAGTGGCGCCAGTTGGATGCGCTGCTGGAGGAAAGCGATATCGTGTCGCTGCATTTGCCGCTGACCGACAATACGAAACATATTCTGAACCGGCGCCGCCTTGAGCTGTTGCGTCCCGGTGCCCTTCTGGTCAATACGGCGCGCGGCGGCCTGATCGACGAGTTGGCCCTGATCGATTTGTTGCAGACGGGGCGGATCAGTGCGGCTTTGGATGTCTTCGAGCAGGAGCCGTTGCATAAGGGGCATCCGCTCATGGCCTTGTCCAATGTGACTCTGGCCCCGCACACGGCTTGGCTGACGGCCGAAACCATGGCCCGTTCGGTCACTGTGGCGGCAGAGAATTGCCGCCGCCTGATGGCGGGCGAGCCCCTGCTTTATCAGGTTATTTGATGGGGTGGATATTCGACGTTTGAAGTGGAATCCAGCACAATTAAACTTCGTCTTGGCCGGGCTTGACCCGGCCATCCACGTTGTGCCGACAAAGATATTGTGTCCACAAGGCGTGGATGCCCGGCACAAGGCCGGGCATGACGGTTTATTTTGCGAATTTCAGGCTCTTCTGCAATTCCACATCAAACGTCGAAGAGCCGTTATTTAGTAATCTTATTCCCCGCCCAACTGCGCAAGGAACTCAGACGGTGACGAACGAAACACCGTTGCTGGGGGTTTTGTCGGTGTGCGCAACTGCGTTTCAACTTTGGTCGGTGCGGGCGCGGCTTCGGGTTTGACCGGAGCGGGGGCTGGTGTTGGCGCGGGCGCGGGCGTCGGAACGGGAGCGGGAACCGGGGCTGGCAAGGGTGCGGGCACCGGTGCCGGAGCGGGGGGCGGCGCGGCGGCATCCGTGGCCGTGGGCTCTGGCGCAAAGGGGGCCATCTCGAAGCCAGAGGGAGGAGGTTTGGGCGCCATGGGCATGGGCGAAACCTGCGAGGGCATCGTTTCCGCTGGAGCCGCTGGAGCCGCCGGGGCCGGGGCCATCGGGGGCGGTGCGGTCTCCAAGGGGGCGGCCTGGGTTACAGGTGGCACTGCGGGGGCCTGCCTGGCCGGGGCGTCGAGGCTTTGGGGAGACGCCGCCTTGATGTCGGCAGGCAGGGGGGCCGGTTCGCGGGCAGGCGGATCGGCAACCACGGGCACTTCGGCGCCGCGTTCCTTGTCGCCCGAGCTTCTTGTGCCGAACCACTTGTCATGGACTTCATCGTAATGGGGCACTGGATTGTAATTGGGCTCGCCAAGATTCAATTTGACCGCCGTCATCTCGCCGATCGCCTGCTTTAATTGATGGGCGGCGACCAGAAGATCGAACTTTGCCCGGCTTACGGCGGTGCGGGAATCGACCAGATCCTGGCGGGCATCCAACACATCGATCAGAGAGCGGGTGCCAAAGGACTGCTCGCGGCTGACATTGGCCAGAGCCGTTTCTGCGGCGGCCACGCGGGCATTGCTGACGCGGATACGCTCCTTGGCCAGCATCATGGTGTCCCAGGACTTGCCTGCTGCTTCCGCGGCATCGCGCCGGGCCTTCTCCAGCAGGTTCGACGACTGGCTGACCTGTTGCCGCGCCTGACGGGTTTTCGAGTAGGCGAGGCCCCCGTCATAGATCGGCACCGTCAGCAAGAGCTTGAGGGCGGCGTCGTCGATGCGGCTTTCAGCCGAGCTGCTTTCCCAGTCGCGCGCCACCGTGCCTTGCAGGGCCAGGGTGGGCAATAGTTCGCCTTTCACCAGCTTGACATTGTGCCGGGCGGCCCTTTCGTCATAGATGGCGGCGGCAATGCCGTAATTCTCGGCCAAAGCCAGGGCGATGGCGGTTTCGCGCTTGGCGGGCAGGGCGTCGGGCAGATTGGGGGCGCTTATATCTGCCGGGTCGGCTCCGGTAAGGCCCCGATACATGGCTTCGGCCACGGCCAGGTCGGATTCCGCGCTGACCCGGTCGCCGACCGCCTTGGCGTGCCGGGTTTCGGCCTGGCTGATGTCCGTTTTTGTGCGCTCGCCCATGTCAAAGCGCCTGCGCGTCCCGGCCAGTTCGTCGGCAATTCCCTGCTCGCTGACGCTGGTCAGATGCACCAGCTCGCGTTGCATCAGAACGCGCAGATAGGCCGTCGCGGTGTCGGTCAGCACTCCGCTTTCAATGACCATCAGGCGCGAGCGTTCCGCCAGAATTTTGTTCTCGGCAACCGAGGTGGCGGCGATGGTGCGCCCTCCCCGGAACAGATATTCGTTGATGGTGATCTTGGCCGACTTGGGATTGAGAGAAGAGGTTCTGGCATCCGCCGTCGCTGCCGTATTGTCATTGGTGCGCTGCCAGCCGGTTTCGGCCGTTGCCGTGATGGTCGGTCGCCAGTTGTAGAGAGCCTGCGGAGCCAGTTCGTCGGTCGCCCGCACCAGGGCCTGCTGGCTCCTGATCTGCGGATTGGTCTGCGAGACCTTATATAGAACCTCTTCCAGCGTTTCTGCGCGCAGGCTGGAACCGATGCCCAGAAGGCCGGTGGCAACAGCCAATGCCAGGAGTGACCGGTAGGGTTGTCTGCGCATCTTCTTAACCCCTGCTATTCCCAAACACCGCGAAAACACTTTTTCACCCTCGATTCTGGGGGCTAACCGTTAAAAAAAACTCAAGGCGTGGTAGGCAAAAATTTCCCAGAGCAAGCAAAATGGCGATAATTTCTTGCTTCGACCCTATAACTGCTTAACCTACATTGCAGATACGGCGTCAACTTGGGCCAAGAGGAAGATGAAGCGAACGGTGTCGACACGCATTGTGTTGCACAAGTCGGGGGGAGCGGGCGTCCGCACCCTGTCAGGCGCTCGCATCTTCGTTTCGATTGCCAGCTATCGCGATACCGAGTGTCAGTGGACGGTCGAGGATCTGTTTCGCAAGGCATCGAAGCCGGATCGCGTTTTCGTGGGCATTTGCTGGCAGATGGTGCCCGAAGAGGATGGCGACTGCTTCGTGAAACCCTCTCCCCGGCCAGAGCAGACGCGTTCCGCCATGTTCCATGTCGCCCAAAGTCAGGGGGTCGGCTGGGCGCGCGCCCAGGCGCATCGGCTGTGGCGGGGCGAGGACTATCTTCTGAATATCGACAGCCACACGCGCTTCGTCGAGGGCTGGGACGATCTGATGATCGAGCAGTTACGGGCCTGTCCGGCGCCCAAGCCGCTGTTGACCACCTATCCCCTGGGCTATGTCCCTCCCGACAATTTGGACAAACCGGCCCTTACGCTGCTCAAGGCGGGCAGCTTCAACAAGGAAGGTATCCTGCATAACAAGTCGCGCAGCTTTTCCATCGAGGATGCGCCCGCCCAGCCAATGCCGACCATGCTCTATGCTGCCGGTTTCGCCTTTTCCTCATCAAAGGTTCTGGCCGAGATACCCTATGATCCGTTGATCTATTTCCAGGGCGAGGAAATCGCCATGGCGACGCGGTTGTGGACGCATGGATGGGACTTGTTCTCGCCAAGCCGGGTTCTGCTTTTTCACGCCTATACCAAGACGACCGAGCGCAAGAAGGCGTGGCACGATAATAAGGACTGGCAAAAGCTGAACGATCAGAGTTATGCCCGGGTGGCGCATCTGACCGGCAGCAAGCCCACAGCCAATGCCGAGGCGCTGAAGGATATCGACAGATATGGCCTGGGTTCACAGCGCAGCATCGAGGAATATCAGTCAGCCAGCGGCATCAATTTTGCCCAGAGGCGCATCTCGGCCCTGGCCGGCGAGGGAAAATTTCCGTTGCGCCCCTTCGATGCGGATCGGCTTGCCATGCAAAGGGCCTTTACCGGAATATGGCAGGCGAATGCGGCCCAGAATATCGAGACCCATTCCGGACCGGCTTCGACCCTGAAGCAGACACGCCCCCTGCGTCAGGCCCTCCCCCAGCTTTTCAAGCGACTTGGCGTACGCACGTTGCTGGATGCGGGCTGTGGCGACGCCAACTGGATCGGGGATGTGGCTGAGGGGCTGGATCTCTATATCGGCCTTGATCTGGTCGAAGAACAATTGACTGGGTGTCGCCGCTTTCACGCCCACCACCCCCGCATGCTGTTCAGGGCTGGCGACATCACCCGCGATCCGCTGCCCAGGGCGGACATGATCCTGTGCAGGGACGTTCTGACGCTGTTGCCCGAAGCAGACATCCTGAAGGCGCTAGAGCTGTTTCGCAATTCCGGGGCCAGCTATCTGGCCGCGACCCATTTTTCAGGAAGCCTTGAACCTGAGGGGGCTTTGGGCGTCTATCGTCAGATCGATCTTCAAGCAGCCCCCTTCAACCTGCCGCCCCCCCAGGAAATCCTGAGCGAGATGCAGGAAGGTAAGGTATTGGGAATTTGGCAAATCAAGGATGCGCTTTTCTGTGTCGCTGGGAGACAGAAAAGCCTGTTTCAGGTCAAGGCTGCGTCAGGGCCAGGGAAGATGGGGAAGGAACGATCCATGATGATAAATGAGCGGATTTTCGTTGCCATCCCAAGTTATCGCGATACGGAATGCCAGTGGACGATTAAGGACATGTTCCAAAAGGCAGCCAGTCCTGATCGGGTTTTCGCGGGAATCTGTTGGCAAAGCATGCCCGAGGAGGACGCCGCATGCTTCGAGGTCCCCTCTCCACGGCCCGCGCAAACAAGGGTGCTCGACTACCACATATCGCAGAGCCAGGGCGTGGGTTGGGCACGTGCCGAGGCCCATAAGCTTTGGCAGGGCGAGGAATATCTCCTGAACATCGACAGTCACACGCGATTCGTCCAGGACTGGGACGAGCGCATGCTGGCGCAACTGAAGTCCTGTCCGGCTCCAAAGCCGCTTCTTACGACCTACCCCCCTGGCTATGTTCCCCCAGACAAGCTCGAACGGGAGTTGCTGGTGCTGCTCGCAGGCAGCTTCGATTCCGAACACATCCTGATCAACAAAGGACGTAAACTCGCACCCGAGGACGCACCGGCAACGGTCATTCCCTCAATGCTCTATGCCGCGGGCTTCTCTTTTTCCTCTTCCCAGGTTCTTAAGGAAGTTCCCTATGATCCTTTCATCTGCTTCATCGGCGAGGAGATTTCGATGGCTCTGCGGCTGTGGACGAGCGGCTGGGACCTGTTCGCGCCGAATGAGGAGCTAATCTATCATGCCTATGGAAAGACCGTAAAGCGCAAGACCCTTTGGGTGGACAACAGGGATTGGGACACCTTGAATGTCAAAAGCCGTGCCAGAGTGGCGCACCTGACAAGAAGCAATCTCAGCAGCGATCAGGATGTCTTGAGGGACATCGACAAATATGCGCTGGGGCCGCAAAGATCGTTTGAGGACTATTGCCGACTGAGCGGCATTGACTTTCCTGCAAGAAGAATACAGTTCTCGGCTAGGGAGGGGCGCTTTCCTCTTTGCCCCTTCGATCCGGAACGCTCCAAGTTCAGGGAGGCAATAACGGCGATTTGGCGGGCTAATGCGGGTGTAAGCATAGAAACACGTTCTGGCCTGGAATCGACCCTCCTTGCGACCCGACAGTTACGCCCTGCTTTGGCTGGGATGCTTGAACGGCTGGGTATCAGGACTCTCGTGGATGCTGGTTGCGGCAATGTCGGCTGGATGTCCGATGTTGTGGCGCAACTTGGCCTATACATCGGAATTGACATTGTCGAAGAACAGATGGCGGCGAACCAGCGCGTCCACATGAGCCAGTGCAATATGCTGTTCAAGGTGGGCGACATCACGCGCGACCTTCTGCCCAGGGCGGACATGATCCTGTGCCGGGACGTTCTGCCCCTGCTGCGAGACAGCGATATCACAAGGGCGTTGGCCTTGTTCCGCAAGTCAGGTGCCCGCTATCTGGCCGCGACCCATTTTTCAGGAAGCCTTGAACCTGAGGGGGCTTTGGGCGTCTATCGTCAGATCGATCTTCAAGCAGCCCCCTTCAACCTGCCGCCCCCCCTGGAATCCTTGGCAGAAAATTCTGAGAATAAAAGGCTCTGCATCTGGCGGCTTGACGCATGACAGGGTAGACTGAACGACTATGGACGAATCAAACACGACTTTCTCGAATTTGGGGCAAGCCCTGGCTGAGCTGTCCGGGCGTATGGCCGCGATCGAGCGCTCGCAGGAGGCGCTGCTGGCCGGGCAGGCCCGCGAACGCGACACCCAGCGCCAGACTATGGCCTTGATGGCCCAGTTGCTGGAACATCAGATGGCCGTTTTGAAGCGGATCGAAGAGAAGACGGAAGCGATCCAGCAAGCGACGCGCCGCCAGACGGTAGTCAAGGGCAAGGTCGTGATCGCCAAGCCTACGGCTTTTAAGCCGTCATCGCAGCCTGAAGCTGAGCCTCTGCCTCTACCGGAGGCTTCGACGCTGCCCAAGCCCTTGTCGGCCACGCCGCCGCCCATGGGCATGCCGACCCCCAAGATGCTGATCGAGGACTCACTGGCCGAGGATTCTCAACCCGATATGCTGCCTCTCGTCGAACCTGAAATAGAGCAGCAGATATCGCAAGCACTTGGAAATATCTCGGCCATGCTGAAGAAGAAAGAGCCGCGTCGGCGCAAGAGTTAGCTCTTGCGCAGCAGCCTTTCCGTTTCCGGATTGGCCAGCAGGGTTTCCGTTCTGGCCAGCCAGTGGATGGCGCTACGTCGGCGCTTGTGGGGTTCTTCTTCCTTTTGCCAGCGGGCCAGATTGAACAACAGCCACGTATAGCTGACGGCAGGCTTGTAAAGGGTCATGCGCTCGATTCCGGGATGGTCGAAGCCGCCGAAGTAGGTTTCGATCAGTGCCTTGTCCTGCGCCTCGTCAAATCTGGCCTGGGCCGACAGGGCGCCGACTTCCCAATAGGGATCGGCCTGTCCGGAACATTGCCAGTCGACGAGAATCATGCGCCCGCCGGTATCGATGTAGTTCTCGGGAACCGGATCGTTATGGCAAGGAGACAGGGGGGCATCGTCGGCCTTCATATGGGCCTTCAGGGCGGCGATAGCCTTGCGCACTTCGGGCCAGGAGGAAAAGGCGGGGTCGCCTGCGTCATTGGCTTCCTTCTCCAGCTTTTCGATGCGCTGAAAGACGTTGAAGCTGGAACGGAAAGGGGGGCCAGCATGGAGACGGCGCAAGGTGCCTGCGGCGCGTTTGACCGCATCCAGCTCCTTGAACTTTGCGTCGTCCATGGTTGTGCCGTCGATCAAGGGAACCAGCATCGTTCCGTCATCGGGGTCGAAATGCAAAATCTGGGGGGCCAGACCGGCCGCCGCGGCCAAACGGGCGTTATAGACCTCCTCGCCATAGTGATCAGGAAAGTCTGGAAAACGCCTGCCCAGTCTGAGCGCGAAGGTCCCTCTGGGCGTTTCCAGGCGAAAAACCGAATTATGTTGGCCGCCCAGAATGGGGGTCCATTTCATGGCGTGAGGGTCTATTCCGCTTAAGTACGGAATACGGACCAGAATGGCGTTGATCTTTCTGTCGTCCATGACGGGTACTGTACACGATCCTGGCTGGCAATCGAACCGTTACTGGGGCAAAATATTGTTTAAATCGAAGGGGTGGGGGAGGGTGAAATGCCGACGGTCGCTGTTTTCAACCAGAAGGGAGGGGTTGCCAAGACGACGACAGCCGTCAACCTTGCCGCCCTGTGGGCCAGACGTGGGCACAAGACTCTTCTGGTCGATATGGATGCCCAGGGCAACGCGACGGCGGCTTTCGGAATCACCCCCAGGCCACTGAAGGGCGTCTACGATCTTTTGGTCGAAGCGGCGACGGTCAGTGAGGTAATCCGTCCGACAGCGCTGGAGAATCTGAAAATTCTGCCCTCGACACCCAATCTGTCGGGCCTTGATGTGGCCTTGTCAGGTGTCATGGAGCCACAGCTTGTCCTGCGCCGGGCCCTGGAGACGCCAGCCGCCGAGGCGGAATATATCGTGATCGATTGTCCCCCCACGCTGGGCCTGCCCTCGGTCAATGCCCTGGTGGCGGCGAGTGAGCTGGTTATTCCCACCTTCTGTTATCGCCATGCCCAGGACGGCCTGCATGCCACCTGGGCCAATGTGCGGCGCATGTCCCGGCGCATCAATCCTGTGTTGCGCATCAACGGCGTCTTGCTGATCAGCCCCGAATCGAACGAGGTTTCCAGGCGGACGGGGGAGATCATCCGGGCGGAATTCGGGGAAAGAATCTATGATCAGGCCATTCCCGGCGACAATCTGGTTCCCTTGGCCGAGGAAAGCGACATGCCTGTCGTGCTGTTGCATCCCAATGCCCCGGCCTCGAAGGCCTATGAAAAAGTCGTCGATGAAATCGACCGGCGCATCTACAACGCCAGCCGCACCTCCATCAGATCGCTAGACGGCGGAGACGAGGAAAACGAAAAAATGAGTTTATCCTCATCAAGCTGGCTCAGCATGATCGAAGGGCCGCACAAGGGCTGAGAGCCGCTTTTAATCGTAGGAAGCAAGAAGGGGCGCCAGGGGGCGCCCCTTTTGCATCAGCGCTCGTGGAACGAATTCTTGAGTGACAGGAAGATCGGCTTCAATAGATATTCCAGCAAGGTCTTGTCGCCTGTCTCGACATCGGCCTGGGCCGTCATGCCGGGCAGAATGACGTTCTGACCGGGCACCTCGCCCACGTAATTGCGGTTCAGCGTGACGATACCCTTGAAATAGGTATTGCCCTTGTCGTCCTGGAAAGAGGTTGGCGACAGCGACTGCAATCGGCCTGGAACGGTGCCGTATCTTGCAAATTCGTAAGTCGTCATTTTGACCGTCGCCGGCAAATTGGGTTTCAGGTGGCCGATATCGCGGGCCTGGATGCGGACTTCCAACTGAAGATTATCCTCGACAGGAACCACTTGGCAAAGTGTGCCGCCGGGGGCGATTACGGCGCCCACCGTACGAACCTTCAAATCCTGCACCAGTCCCTTCTTGGGAGCGACGACATCCAGACGATCAACCCGGTCCGAGAGCTTGGCTAAGGATTCGTGGACCTGCGCCAATTCCGCTGCAACGGCGCCCATTTCATTCGAAGCGTCCTGCTTCAGCGTTGCATCCTGGCTGCGCAGGCGATTTTCCGCTTCGGTCAAAGCCTGCTTGCTGGCCGCCAACTGCTGCTCGATGCGGGCCATGTCGCCTTTGGTCGTCACATAGGAGCGCTTGGTGTCGAGGAAGATGACGCGGGAGACCAGCCCCTCCCTTTCCAATTGCTCGCGGATGGCAACCAGCTCCTCAAGAACCTTGACCTGATCGCTTAAGCCCTTGAGGCTTTCCTCGTACTGACGGATTTCCGAACGCCGCTGGTCGACCTGCGATTTGGTTACGGCCAGGGCAGAGCTGCGCGACAGGCGCTGAGCGGCCAGGATGGCCTTCTGGTCGGCGACCATGGCGGAAAAGGAAGCATCGGCAAAACTGAAATCGGGATTGCGATCTTCCAGATAGGCCCTGAGGCGTTCGGACTTCAAGGCAAGCCCGACCTCGCGCGCCTTCATCTGATCGAATTCGGAATTTGCCGATTTCGGGGCAAGGCGGAACAGAATCTGGCCCTCACTTACCAACTGGCCTTCCTTGACCAGGATTTCCGCAACAACGCCGCCTTCCAGATGCTGCACCGTCTGAATGGCCGAGGAAGGAACGATCTCGCCATTGGTAACGGCGACCTCATCCAGGCGGGCCAAGGCGGCCCAGCCGATAAACAGGGCCACCGACACCGCAATCAGCAAGGTGGCCTGGCGGACGATGGCGGAGGATCCCGTCTCCTCAAGAATGATCGCCTGGCTGAGATGGCGCGCCTGGCGGCTGCCCCGCCTCACGCTCTTTTGCGAAAGGTTGGTGTGGGCGCCGACCTGGGCTGCGATAGAACGATTATTCATGGCACATTCTTCCGATCAGAACCTAAAGAAGGTCAGGAGGGATTTGTTTCATAACATCCTTGGCGGCTCCGGCCAGACGCAGATAGCCGTTCTGGAAAACCAGAACTTTATCTGCAACGGCAAGGTGGCTGGGACGGTGGGTCACGATGAAAATGGTGCTTTGGCCTCTTAAGGCATTCACCATGCTCAAAAAATATCTGTCGCCAGTAAAGTCGAGCCCGGTCACCGGTTCGTCAAACAGCATCAGCGGTGCGCGCTTAAGATACGCGCGGGCCAGAGAAAGCTTTTGCATGAAGCTGGCCGAAAAATGATCCATGCGGCTTTCACCCAGCTTGGTGTTGAAACCCTCGGGCAAAGCCATGATGTCTTCCAGCACGCGGGCCTGGTTGGCAGCGATGCGCAGCTCTTCATCCAGCGCTGTGGGGCTGGCCAGACGCAGGTTTTGGGCGATGGTGCCATAGAAGACGTTGAATACTTGGGGAACATAGGCGATCGACGAGCGCAGGTCGGCGGGATCAATCTGCCTTAGATCATGATTGTCGATGCGAATGCTGCCAGCCTGCGGCTGATAAAGGCCGCTCATCAACTTAAGAGCCGTCGACTTTCCCGAGCCATTGGGGCCGATCAGGCCGACGACCTCGCCTGGCTGAATATCGAAGCTGACGCCAACCAGGGCGGGGTCCGTGTCGGCCGTGTAGCGGAAGGACACGCGGGAAAAGACGACATGGCCCTTGAAACGCGAGGGGGGGCGCGTAACCGCCCTGATTTCTCGCTCGGGCTTCAGATTCATCAGATTGTCGATCTGCTTGACGCTGCTAAGAACACGCTCGATGCGCGGCATGGAAATGCAGGCGGTTTGCAAGGGTGCCAGAACGCGCCAGACCAGGATCATCGCCGCCACAACGCCGCCGACGGTCATGGACGTATCAAGAACTCTGAAAACGCAGAAGGCGACGACGGAGATACCGGCTGAAACGGTGATAACGTTGGAAATGGCCGCCACGATGACTTGAATCAGGTTCTGCTTGAAATCGGCCATCGCCGCCTTGCCCGATATCTGGCGGAAACGCTCCAGCCAGATTTGCTCATAGCCCCCCATCTTGATGACGCGCAGCTTGCCTACGGTCTCTGTCAGAAATTCATTGCGTTTGCCCGAGGATTTTCCTGCCAGCGAGGACGACCGCTGCAGCAGGGGATAGGTGATCAGCCCCATGACAAGGAAGGCCAGGGCGGCAATTATGACGATGAAAACCGTTTGCCCGCCGATGATGGTGAAGACGGCCAGGAAGAAGAAGACAAAAGGCAGCTCGAACAAAACAAAGGCCATGGGGCCGTTGAAAAAGTCGCGGATCGATTCAAACTCTTTTATTCGGCCGACCTGCGCGCCCACGGTCGCTCGCTCTGTGAACGAAGCCGAAAGGGAGAGGATTCTCTGGAAGACGGCGTTTCCAAAAATATAGTCAAGACGTCCGCCCAAATAGGCGACGGCTTTCGAACGCATGCGCGACAGATAATGCTCGGCAATCAAGGCAATCGCAATGCCCGCAGCGAGGTAGCCCAAGGTCGAAAAAGATCCGGTGGGAACCACCCGGTCGTAGACGCCCATGATGAACAAAGGCGAGGCGAGCGCCATGATGTTGATGAACAGGGTCAGGCCGAAGATTTGCCAAAGAAGAGGACGAAAGCGCTCGGTCGTGGCCTTGAACCAACCGATCTGCTTTTGGCGAATCAGAATATCCTCGTTTTCCTCTGAAGCAGGAAAGAAGAGATAGGCCGTCCCCTTGCTCGATGCGTTTCCGGCGAGTGGCTCGATCAAGGAACTCTCGCCGTCGAAGGCCAGCAGCGATCCGTCCGGAGCGGGCCTTAGGATGACCATGGCCGGGCCATCGTCCGGTACGAATAGGCAGGGCATCAGGCGGGGGTCGATATCTTCCATCCGCGTCGATTCCGGACGGCTGATATAATTCAGGTTGGCCATCACGTTGCGAAAGCCCGTCAAGTCCAAGGTCTCGGCGAAATGGGGCAGGGCCTCGGCAACGTTCTTCAGATCGCCACGCCAATTAAGCGCCGTCAGAAGGGCGATCAGGCAGTTGGCAAAATCCGTAGGCACGGAAAAGCGGCCCAGAACATTTTCCGCTAGGCGCGTGTTGCGGTCTGCAGAGATCTGTTGGCTGCTTGCCCTGGGGGAACTGGCTGCGTCAAGGCCCGCCGTTTCCTGAATGCTTGGCTCAGAGGAGATTAAAGGACTGCTTGCGTCCTTTGGCCTCAAGCGACCGTTGACCAGTTCGAACGTGCGATCCGCCAGTTTGGTGTAAGACGGACGGTGGGTAATCAGGACCAGGGTGCAGTTGCCCCTCAGGCTTTCGATGGCACTGCGGATATACCTGTCGCCGACGCTGTCAACCGAGGAATTCGCCTCATCGAACAGCACGATCTTTGGGTCGCTGGCAAGGGCGCGGGCAATAGCAATGCGTTGCACGACACCAGCAGGAAGGGATTCGGAAACGCCTTCGCCGATCGGCGTGTCATAGCCCAGGCGCATGGCTGATACCACTTCGTCAAGCCCGACCTGCGAGGCGACTTCCAGTGCCCGGTCCGTCATATTCGGATCGAACATGGTCAGGTTTTCCAAGATGGTGCCGCTGAACACCTCGCCGCGCTGGGGGAGGTAGGCCACCTGGCGTTTCAAGGAAAGGGAATCATACTGACGGACATCAATGCCATCGATCAGCACCCGCCCTTTCTGGGGAATGTCGATGCCCAGCATCATGGCTGCCAGGGTGGACTTGCCGGAACCGTTGGAGCCTTGCACGCAAATGCATTCGCCGGGCTGAATATCGATCGTTGCATCGTGAATGGCATCCGGCAACTGATCGCCATAGGAGAACGAGGCGTGGTCGAGCGTCAGACGGCCTTGAATTTCCGGCCAGTCGGCAAGATCGGGCGAGCCCTCGCGCTTGAGCGAAAGCAACTCGGCCACTTTTTCGCGGGCAATGCGAATTGTTTGAAAACGGTTCCAGACGCCAACCAATCGCGACATCGGCTGCAGCGAGCGGCCCGCCAGCATCGTGCAGGCAGCTAAACCGCCGATAGTCAGTTCATGGTTGACGACGAGGGTGCATCCGTAGGAGACGATAAGAACGGTGGTCAGCTGCGAAAAAACCTGCGAGAGGCGCATCGCCTCCGAATTCAGATAGGCGGCGTTGTACGTGTTCTGCGCATTGGCCGATTGCAGCAGCTCGTAGCGGCGCAACATCAGGGCTTCCATGGCCATCGATTTGACGGTGTGAATGCCGCGCAGCACCTCCATCACAAAATCGAGGCGGCGGTCGTCTGAGGTCATGCGCTCTTTAATCGCCTTGCGCAGCCGCTCTCCCAGACGCATGGCCATCAAGAAGAAGATGATCGCAATGCCCAGGGGAATCGCCACCAGCCATCCCGCCAACAGGGCGATCAGGCCAAGGAAGATCAAGACGAAGGGCAGATCCAGCAGGGTCAGCAGAGCCTGGCCGGAGTAAAAGTCGCGAATTTGTCCCAGGGCGTTCAGCCGCTCAAGTTGCGCGCCGGCGCCTTGCTTTTCCACATCGTCGATCTTTGACGTCAACAGCAGTTCAAGCGCCGCCACGCCGGAAAGATGCTCGAATCTGGCGCCGATCCAGCCGGTGACATACGATCTGGCAAGCCGCAGCAGGGTTTCCAGCGCCAGAGCAAGCAGAATGCCCAGAACCAGCATGCTGAGCGTGCTGGTCGAATAATTGGGAATGATGCGGTCATAGACCTGCAGCAGGGTCAGCGGCAACGCAAGGGCCAGCAGGTTGAGCAGCAGGGAAACCAGAGCCAGCTCGGGCAGGTTCGCCCGCATCAGCTTGAAGCTTCCGAGGTTTTTTGCATCGCCGATCAGATCGGAAAGGGGCATCGGCGCGAAGCGGGTCCTGCTCATGATTAGGCAAGCTCCTTCACAGGCGCTTTGCCGGTTGGTGATTGCAGCCCGGACGGCGTCAGGGTGGCAGAGCCCACGCGGACACGCGTACGTTCGATGCGGGCGCGAAGGCGTGTGCGGTCTGCCGTTAGCCAGGACAAAATGGCGGCCTCGCGCAGAAGCGGGCGCTGGAAGGCAAAGCGGATGGAGGCTCCGCTTCCTTCCTGAAGAAGAATCTTGGTTTGAACCGCCCGGGCCAGCGCATCGTCCAGCGCCTTTTGGCCGCGCGGCCAGAAGCGGGCCAATAAGCCGGGCGCGAAGAATCGTCCCAACAATGCCGCCAGCCGCAAGGCTTCACGCAGGTCGGGAGCTTGATCCATCTCGCCGATAAGGGCGGCGTAGAGCCGTAACGGCATGGGAAGGCCCTGCTGTGTGCCGCCCTCTTTCTTGGTGCGGATTCTGGCCAGAAGCGCAATGACCAACTCAACGCCATCTCCCGGTCGGCCTTGCGCCTGGCGGACGACGGCGCGAACCAAAGGCTCGTCGAGATGCTTGTCGGGATCAAGCGCGCTGATCATCGAAGCCATATCCTCGTCGCCCAAGGGGTGCATCCGATGTTGTTCGAGCGGGGCAATGGTTTTGGTCAGGCCCTCGGGTAAGCCCGCGCTGAAATATACCTGGCGTACGCCATGATTGGGTAAAGCAGACAGTCTTGCGAGAATGTCCGCCAGGAACGAAGGTGACCTTTCGGCATCATCAATCAGCAGCGTCAGCCTGTGTTGCTTCGCCATGCCGATGATGGCCTCCGCCACCTCCTGAGTGCCGATGGAGACTGTGAGGGGGGACAACAGCGAGGTCAGCGTTCTAAGGACGCCGGCATCCTCTACGCCAATTCCTGAAAGAAAAGCCTCAAGACGGGCGATGCGTTGCGCTGTTTCATCGGTGACGGCCAAGCCCAGCTTCATTTCCAGCGCCGTCGTCAGGCAGGCAAAATCGGCACCAGAAGCCAAGCGGCCTGCAGGTATATATAAGGTGATGTCTCCGCTGGCCTCGATGCGCCTGGCCAGCGAGGTCGCCATGGCGGTGCGTCCCAGTCCGGAAACGGCTTCTACCGAGATGTGGCGCTGGGTGTCCAGCGACGCCAGCAACTGTTCCAGAAGGGTTTGGCGGGGTGGGGCCAAAACAGGAGGGGAGGGAGGAGCCAGATCGCCGCGCAGCAGGGCCGAGCGCCCCTGAGCCGAACTAAGAGGCATCGGCTCGAAACAGAGGGCATCGGCCGTTAGTCGCTGTGTGGCTTCGCAAGCAAGCAGGCGGCCGGGCGGTGCTGCCTGGGCCAGGCGCCATGCCTGGGCCAATTCGGCGCTGGCCAGAGGGCGCGCCGGTTGGGCGCTTTGGGCCATAACGACACCAACGCCAGTTGCGATTCCACCTCTGGGCCTGGGTTCTTCCTGATCTTCGAGCAACAGCCGATCCATCACGAAGCGGGCCGCCTGAACCGCTCGGACAGCATCATCGCCACGCGCCTTTTTCAATCCGAACCGCAATTCAATGCCCTGGCCGGCCCTTTCGAAACATTGTCCATCCAGCATATCCGCAGCGGCTCTTCCCAAGCGGGCAAGAGATTCAAGTTTTTCCATCAATTGGCGCGTTCCCATCGATTGCGCCATGCTTTCAGCCGCTTCCAGGGCTATGGCAGCCACCGATAGAACCCGGCATTCTGCACCCAGGGCAGAGGATTCTTGAATTTGAACGGACTGAAGGGCCGATCCGGAAGGCGCTTTTGAAGGCGTTTCCCGGGAGTCTCCAGCAGACAGGCCCCTAAGTGCTGCAACCGCTTGTGCGCGGCTGGAGACGTTCAGGCGTCGAAAAAGGGCGGCCACATGCTGTTTGACCGTTCCCACCCCAATATCCAGAAGTGCTGCAATTTCCTTATTGCTGCGCCCCTGTTCAATCAGGGAAACGATTTCCCTTTGCCTTGGCGTCAGGCCATCCAACATGAACTCACCTTGGTTTTCACATTCCACCCCGGATCAAGACATCGTTGAGGACTTCTTATCGAATGAGGAGGCTTACCAAGGTAAAAGTTATAAGACCTCATTCCGGCCCAAAACCAAATTGCACAAGCGGCTGACAGCAATTTCCACCTGAACGCGATTCTGCGGGTGGATGGAAACGGCGGATTTCCTCGGAATCTAAGTTAATTTCGAGTCGCGTACAACTGGTTTAGCAGCAACAAACAAATCGAATATGCGACAAGATAAGACATTTTGGGGCGGTGGCGCTGAGCACACAGAAACGGAGCGCTATAACTTTTGGCCTATAGGATATTCAAAGGCGAAAAATGCGGGCGCAGCAAGAGGAGAAAGGTAGAATGACGCCTGCAAAAGATCCTCAAGCATGGCTTTGCTGGTCCTATAACCTTTGACGGTGTTCTGGGATTGCTTAAGGCAGGGGATACTATGAATGGCCGTAAAGGTGTTTCTGCGCGGCCAAGTGCCTTTTGAAGAACAAGCGCCGATCCGGCGGAAATTAAAGCAGCTCAACGGGGAATGGTCATGGCCGAAGAAAACACAAATCTGACGCAGAGCCAGGGTGAAGATCGCCAGGTGCTCGATGATTTGACGGTCCTCCAGGACGTTCCGCCCAAAGCATTGGAAGAGCCTGAGCTGCGAGGCGAAAACACGCTAGAGGGCGAGCAGGTAGACGACTCGTTTGGCGTCGCCAACGTCCACCAGGGCGGCCAGGCGACGGCTTTGCCTGAGGGCGGGCCGCGCGGCAGCAACCCGCCGATCCCCACCGAAGACATTCCTCCTCCGCCCCCCATTCCGACGATTGATTCCGGCGCAGATGCATTGCCCCCAGAAATTCCGCAGTTTGTTGATGGAACCACAGAAAATTATTTCGGACCTCAATTTGATCAAGCCCCTGGCGCTCGGCGTGAAGAAAAGTTCCCCGACAGGGTAGAAGGTGGCCCGCCTGCCGAAGATGTGGGCGCTCCTGGCGGAGGGCCTGTTGGGGTCGTGCCGTCTTCGACTGAGCCGCCTGTAATCCCGCCGACGACCACGCCGACGACGACGCCGACGACCACGCCGACGACGACGCCGACGACCACGCCGACG
>PDZW01000063.1 GCA_002753155.1 Alphaproteobacteria bacterium WMHbin7 | reverse complement strand
TTCAGAATCCCGATTATCTGCTCTTCCGTAAACCGACTGCGCTTCATCGTCCGTCTCCTCTGGATGACGGACTCTACCAAAAAATGGAGGAAAACGAGGGGCTCAGGTCAACCCGTTTGGCATGATCGAGGCTCAGAAACAGGCTCTCGTTCAGCAACTCGTCGCGCATGCGTCCGGCATAGCCGTTCTGCATGGGCTTGCCGGGTGCGATGTAATACCAGGCCACCTTTTGGTCATGGAGCCAAGCAAAGATGGCGTTTGAGGTGATATTCAGCTTGTTTAGGAACCGTCTGTCAGTTGCGTGTGACTATTTTTCGAGCAGATTATGAATTAGGCAGGCTAAAGCTTAAGCTTTCTTGAACCCATCACACTCCGTAGCACTGATTAATTTATTGATTTACCTGCAAATTATGCATCTGGCATGCGCTTCGCATCCACGCGCGCAACCATATCGACCAGGGGAGTGCTATCCATGGATTCCGTCAAGACCGGCGCCGATGTTCTGTTCATTCTGCTAGGGGCCATCATGGTGCTGGCCATGCATTCAGGCTTTGCTTTCCTGGAGTTGGGGACAGTCCGGCGCAAGAATCAGGTCAATGCCCTGGTCAAGATCATGACCGATTTTGCCGTTTCCACCCTTGCCTATTTCCTGGTCGGTTACACCGTGGCTTATGGCGTTACCTTCTTTGCCAGCGCCAAAATCCTAACCGGCGAGGGAGGGTTGTTCGCAGCCCACGGCTTCGACCTGGTCAAGTTCTTCTTTTTGCTGACTTTTGCCGCCGCCATTCCCGCCATTATTTCAGGCGGCATTGCCGAGCGCGCCCGCTTCGTACCTCAATTGATGGCAACGGCCGTGCTGGTGGGGCTGATCTACCCCTTCTTCGAAGGTCTGGTTTGGGGTGGCCGCTTAGGGTTTCAAACCTTCATTGAGGCAAGTTTCGGCGCCCCTTTCCATGATTTTGCTGGCTCCGTGGTCGTGCATGCCGTGGGCGGCTGGGCCGGGCTGGGGGCTGTTTTGATGCTGGGCAACCGGCTGGGGCGCTACAAGAAGGGTGGCGGGCTGGTGGCTTTCCCGCCCTCGAACATTCCCTTTCTGGCCTTGGGGGCCTGGATATTGTCGGTCGGCTGGTTCGGCTTCAATGTCATGAGCGCCCAGACCGTCGAGGCCATTTCAGGCCTGGTCGCCATGAATTCCCTGTTGGCCATGGTGGGCGGCACCCTGGCTGCCCTGCTCGCCGGGCGCAACGATCCCGGTTTCGTGCATAACGGCCCTCTGGCCGGATTGGTGGCGGTGTGCGCGGGCTCTGATGTCATGCATCCGCTGGGTGCCCTGGTCACCGGCGCTGCGGCGGGCGGGTTGTTCGTCTGGGCCTTCGATCAATGCCAGTTGAAATGGAAGATCGACGATGTTCTGGGCGTCTGGCCCCTGCATGGCTTGTGCGGCGCCCTGGGCGGCATCGCCTGCGGCATTTTCGGCCTGGAAGCTCTGGGCGGCATGGGCGGCGTCAGCTTCATGTCGCAGCTTGTGGGGACGCTGCTCGGAGCCGCCTACGCCCTGGCGGCAGGGGCGGCGCTCTATGGTGTGCTGAAACTGACGGTGGGAATTCGCCTAAGCGAAGAGGGCGAGCGCATGGGGGCCGACCTCGCCATCCACAACATCACCGCCTATCCTGAGGAAGACGCCACCCGCATGGGGTAAAACCGTTTGGGGCCAGTCTGGATGGACTGGCCCCAAGCAAAAGAGACTCTTCGACGTTAGGCGTGGAATTCCACCGGTTCTCAATCCGTCATGGCCGGACTTGATCCGGCCATCCACGATTTTCCACCAGGTATATCAAGCGGCAAGACGTGGATGCCCGGCACAAGGCCGGGCATGACGATTTGATTAGAGACTCGAGAGAATGCAATTCCTCATGAAACGTCGAGGAGCCGTAAAAGAAAATGCGTGTGCCTAACCGACGCTCTACTCGCTGGCTGCGGGTTCCGAAACGGCGACGGTATGATCATCGCCCGAGGCCGCTTGGCGCGGACGGGCCAAAGCCACCATCTTTTCCAGATCGGCCTCGCTGCACAGCCCCAGGGTTACCGGGTTGCGCGGCTTGATGTTCTGGTGGTTCCAGTGGCTGCGGTCGCGCACCGAATTGATGGTCGGCTTGGTCGTGCCGATCAGCTTGCACAGTTGCGCATCCGAAAGCTCGGGATGATGCTTGATCAGCCAGGCAATGGCGTCGGGACGGTCCTGACGCTTGGAGACGGGCATATAGCGCGCCCCCTTGGTGCGCGCGCGCGGCAAGGGCAGATCGGGCATCTTCATCAACACCAGATGAGCCGTCGAGTCGGTTTGGCAGCGCTGGATCTCGTCGGGCGCAATCTGGCCCGAGGCCACCGGATCAAGACCGACAATGCCCACCGCCACTTCGCCATCGGCGATGGCCTGCACCTCCAAAGGATGCATGCCGCAGAAATCGGCGATCTGCTCGAAGGTCAGCGTCGTATTCTCGACCAGCCAGACAGCCGTCGCCTTGGGCATCAAGGGCAGGGCCATAGTCATTCTCCTCGCCTTAGACCATAGCAAGCGGGTAACGGAAGTACCCCGTCGCGATCCGGCCAGGACCGCACGTCGCTATGGGACGTTTTTTGTGAGCCAAGCCTCTATATACCCCGAAGCCCTTTCCGGGTCAAACCGCCAATGCAGGGGTAAAACCCTTTTCTTTTGAAGGGGGTCTCCCTGCGTTCGCTTTTAGGTACCAAAAGGAAGGGGCGGCAGGTTGCCCAGCCGCCCCTGATTTAGGCTTTGATCGTCAGGATCAGGTCCAACTGATCTTTTCGATATTCTCGAAGTGGATATCCTCATCCTCGGTATGGATGGTGCCGCTGGCACCGCCCTCGAAGGTGAAGCTACCGCTATCCTGGCCGCTGGTCAGGGTCTGACCGTCCACCTCGACCGTCCAAGCACCCTGGTCGCCCGGGCTGCCCAGATCGTTCATCTGGATGGTGTCGGTCCAGCCGCCGGTGCCGCCATTGACGGTCGCCGAGCCCTGATCACCCGCATTGAAGATGAACAGGTCGCTGCCGGAACCGCCCAGCAGGCTGTCATCGCCCGATCCGCCAATCAGCGTATCGTCGCCCTTGCCGCCGTCGATAGTGTCGTCACCAGCACCGCCGGACAGGGTGTCATCACCCTTGCCGCCGTCGAGGGTGTCGTCACCAGCACCGCCGGCGAGGACATCGTCACTGTTGGTGCCGTCAAGCTCCACACCCTCGGGCTCGTCCTCTGCAGGTGCATCGGTATGATGCGGCGACCCAGGAACACCACCGGAACCATCATTTTGGTTCTCATCGTGACCCGGAGGCGGCGCATCTTCACCGTTGCCGAGGCCTTCATTGCCATGACCGCTATCTTCGTCTGCCGAAGGCTGAGTGGCCTCGGGCTCGCTGGAAGCAGCAGGCTCGCTGGAAGCAGCAGGATCGGTCGCAGGAGGCTCGGAAGCCTCGGGCAGCGTGAAGGAGATGCTGTCGGATGCCAGGGCTGCGTTGTTGTCCAACGTAAGCTCGTCACCCAAGAAGGTCTCTTCCACGGCCTGCGCGAAGACATCCAGCGCCACGCCGCTGTCGTCGATCATTCCGGCAGGAGCAACCAGGTTGACCGGCACGGTGACCGTACCGCCATTGGCCGCCAAGTCGGCATTGTCGACTTCAATGCGCAGATACTGGCTGTTGGCGTTGCCGCCGAAGCTGGAACCATCGACCTGCGTCGAACCTTCCGGCGCAGTCCAACCGTTCGGCACCTCGACATAGAGGTAATGAGCTTCGGACCCATCGGCATAATCAGCGAAGCTTGCCGTGACCGAGAGCGACACCTCAGCCGCACCACCTTCCGTCAGCGCCACTTCGGCACCGACATCGACGTTGTAAGGCTGATCAGCGACCGCATCGACCGTGACATCGAGGTTGCCCTCGAAGTTCTGGCTCTCGCCGCTGGAGGTGTCAGTCACCGTAACGGAAACACCCAACTGAGCATCCACATCCGCGTCATCGGGGACCGAGAGCTTGAGAGCGCTCGGATCTTCCATGAAGGTATCCAGAGCATCGCCACTCAGGGTCAGCGATCCGCTGCTGACATCGACCGACTGTCCGTCGAGCAGGACCGCCGTGCCATCCGGCAGGGCAGACATGTCGAAGGTGATCTGGCTGACAACATCGTCACCGGTGACACCGGACAGATCGATATGCGAGCCGACATCAACCAAGTTGCCGTTCGCAAGATCGCCATAGACCAAATCGCCGTTGGCATCAGACTGGAAGGAAACCTCCTCCGTACCGTCTTCATAGGCCTGGCCCGCATCGAAGCTGACGGACGACTGAACACCGTCGTCGCTGGGCTCAGACGAGGACCTGGGCTCGGACGAAGACCTGGGCTCGGAATGATCGCCACCGCGTCCACCGTATCCGTCGCGTCCGCCACGATCATCGTCACGGTCGCCGCCACGTCCGCCGCGGTCGTCTTCACGATCACGGCCATCGCGGTCACCGCAGTTCTCGCCATCACCCCTGGGCTCGGAACCACCCTTCGGAGATTCGGTCTGCCTGGGCTCGGAACCGCCCTTCGGAGATTCGGTCTGCCTGGGCTCGGAACCACCCTTCGGAGATTCGGTCTGCCTGGGCTCGGAACCGCCCTTCGGAGATTCGGTCTGCCTGGGCTCG
>PDZW01000062.1 GCA_002753155.1 Alphaproteobacteria bacterium WMHbin7 | reverse complement strand
GGCGGGTGGATTTGTCTCAGAAAAACTGGACCGCGAGACAGCGCTGGCAACGCAGGCCCTGATGGCCGAGGCCCTGTCGGCCCAGGCCTCATGAATGTCCTAGCTTCGGAAGGAGCCATCGGGGCAAGGCTCATCTTGGATGGCGGGCGGATTTCTGCCGTCGAGATCACCCCCAGGCCAGCCCCGCCCCTCAATCTTCTGATGGCCGGACTTGGCTTTCGCGAGGCCGCCCAGCGGATTCCCACTCTTTTCAGCCTGTGTGCCATGGCCCAGCGCGATGCCTGCCTGGGTGCCTTGGAGGCAGCCTTCGGGATCTCGTCGCCCCCGACCTGGGAGGCATCTCGCAAGCTGCTGGTGTTGGCCGAAACGCTTGAGGAGCATGCCCGTCACCTCCTGCTCGATGGCGCCCTGCTACTGGGTGCGGTTCCAGATGCCGAGGGGGCGAAGCGAATTCGCCGCCATGTCAAGTCGCTGGAGAGAGCGATTCATCCAGCCCCCTTCGAGGTCAGGCCCGAAGCAGCCCATTTGGCGGGCTGGCTGGAGGAACTGCGCGGGCTTATCCTTGAGCGGATCATGGGCGGGAGGGATGTGTCGGCCCTCTCAAGCTTCGCAGGCTTTCAAGATTGGGTGCGAGGGCTTCCCCCCGTTCCCGCCCTGGTACTCACGCGTCTTCAGGAGCATGACAGGAGCGCCCCCCCGCCTGCCACGGCGATGCTGATGGGTGGGCTCGATCCACTATGGCTGGCCGACATGCTGCGGGGCGACAAGCTTGGGCGTTTCACCAGCAGACCGGCCACGGACGAAGGGATCTGCCTTGAAACTGGCCCGATGGCGCGTCAATGCGATCATCCCTTGATCGGGGCCATCGAGGAGGAACTGGGCTGCGGACTGACCGCCAGGACCTTGGCGCGTCTGATCGAGATTTCCCAGGCCATGGTTGCGATGGCCATGATTTTGCCGATGCTGGAACCCTGGGAGTTGGGCCAGGACCCAATGGGATCGGGAGAGGGCATCGGCATGTCCGAAGCCGCCAGAGGGCGCCTCGTCCACTGGGTCCGAATCGAGGAGAGCAAGATCAGCTCCTACCGTCTCCTTGCCCCCACGGAATGGAATTTCCACCCCGAGGGACCCTTCGTAAAGGCCCTTCTCGGCGTACCGGCAAGAAGCCCTGAAGCCGCCTCGCATCTGGCAAGGCTTCAGGCCTATGGCTTCGACCCTTGCGTGGGGCTCGAGATTGAGGTGTATGATGCATGAAATGTCGCTGGCCGACGGCGTGGTGAAACTGATCGAGGATCAGGCAGCGCACAATGACTTTCAGCGCGTTCTGGTGGTTCGCCTGGAAATCGGCCAACTGGCCCATGTCGATGCCGACGCGCTGGCATTTTGTTTCGAGGCGGTCGCCAAGGGCTCGAAGGCCGAAGGTGCCCGCCTGGTGATCGAGCGCAAGCCGGGCCTTGTCTGGTGCTTCGGCTGTTCGACCCAGGTCGCCATCAAGGCCTGGGGCGAGCCTTGCCCGACCTGCGGCAGTTTCGATCTGAAGGACGATGGCGGGCAGGATATGCGAGTCTTGGATTTGGAGGTCGAGTGATGTGTACGGTCTGCGGTTGCGGCGCTGGAACCTCTCCTCATTCCCATGATCATGAACATGAACACGAGCATGACCATGATCATGGGCATGGTCACGACCATCATCACCACCACGATCCTGCGCCGGAACAAGGGCGTCTGCTGCGCATCGAGCAGGATATCCTGTCCGAGAACAATCGCTGGGCAGCACTCAATCGTAAGACCTTTTCCGACCATGCCACGCTTGCCTTGAATCTGGTTTCCAGCCCCGGCTCGGGCAAGACAACACTTCTGGTCAAGACCATCGAGATGCTGAAAGGCAAAGCGCCGCTGTCGGTGATCGAGGGTGATCAGCAGACGGCCCTGGATGCCATGCGCATCGAGGCCACGGGCATTCCGGTTCATCAGGTTAATACCGGCAAGGGCTGCCATCTTGATGCCCATATGGTGCGCCACGCGCTGGAAACCCTGCCCATGCAACAAGGTGGCGTTCTCTTCATCGAGAATGTGGGCAATCTGGTCTGCCCGGCGGGCTTCGATCTGGGCGAGGCGGCCAAGGTGGCCGTGCTGTCGGTAACCGAGGGCGAGGACAAGCCGCTTAAATATCCCGACATGTTCCGAGCGGCCTCGCTGATGATCCTCAACAAGATCGATCTGCTGCCCCATCTCGATTTCGATATCGAGAAGTCCATTGCCTATGCCAGAAAGGTGCATCCCGGCATCGGCGTGATCAAGCTGTCGGCCCGTTCCGGCGAGGGCATGGCGGCCTGGCTTGCCTGGATCGAGGCGCAGGCCGCCCTTCAGCGCGCTGCGGGATGATCGAGATCAGGCTTCCTTTCGATGCTCCCCCGGTGCTGGCGGTGGGGGCCTATCTCAAGAACAGCGTGGCCGCCGCCAAGGGGCGGCTGGCCTGTGTTTCCGAGGCTGGCAACAATCTGGACTCGCCGGATGATATCCGCCGCTTTAAGGAGGAACTGGCCCGAATGCAGGACTGGCTGGGCGTTGCCCCCCAGCGCATCGCTCATGATCTGCATCCGGATTTTCCCAACACCCGCCATGCCCTGACGCTGGGCATTCCCGCGCTGGCCGTGCAGCATCATCATGCCCATGTCGCCGCCGTCGCTGCCGAACATGGCGCCACCGGCCCCTTGATCGGGCTAGCCCTCGACGGCTTCGGCCTGGGGCCGGGCAATCAGGCCTGGGGCGGCGAGTTGCTGCTGATCGATGGGCCACATTTCGAGCGGTTGGGCCATCTTCTGCCGCTGCCCCAACCCGGGGGTGACGTGGCGGCGCGCCAACCCTGGCGCATGGGGGCCGCCGTGCTGCATGCGCTCGGCAGGACGGGCGAAATCGCCCAAAGATTTTCCGATCAGCCGGGGGCTGCAATCCTGGCCCAGATGCTGACCAAAGGCCTGAACTGCCCGCCGACAACCAGTTGCGGGCGCCTGTTCGACGCCGCCTGCGGATTATTGGGTCTGATGCCGGTGGCCGAATTCGAGGGCCAGGCCCCTATGGCTTTGGAAGCACTGGTAACTGCTCCTGAGAGTCTGCCGGATGGTTGGCGTATCGAAGGCGAGACGCTGTCCTTCCTGCCGCTTCTGGCCCGGCTGGATGGGATGGAGGCCGGTGTTGGCGCCAATCTGTTCCATGGGACACTGGCAGAAGGCTTAAGCGTCTTTGCTGCCCAGGCCGCAAGGAACCGTCGCCTGGACCGCATCGTCCTCTCTGGCGGATGCTTCTTGAACAAGGTTCTGGCAGCCGGGATGAAGCGCCACCTGGAAGGCCAGGGCCTGAACGTCCTGACAGCCCAAAGGCTTTCTCCCGGCGACGGGGGGCTGGCCCTGGGTCAGGCCTGGGTGGCGGCTTTGACGTAACCCACTTGAAAGAAGTCTTTGCTCGGCTTAATATCGATTTGACTAGTTAACTAGTTTAGATTTGCAGGATTGCTCATGCCTTCTCCCGCCCCCAGTTGGTCCCTGTTCGACGCCAAGGCCCGTTTCAGCGAGGTGGTGGAACGGGCGCGCCATGACGGCCCGCAATTCGTGACCAAACGGGGCGAGCCCGCGGTGGTGATCGTTTCCGCCGAGGACTATGCGGCGATGAGCGGGTGCCAGAGGAACAAACCCTCTCTGAAAGCGTTTCTGATGGCCGGACCCAAGTTGGATGACGAGGTCATCGCGCTTATCAACGAACGGGCCAGGGATTTCGGGCGCGAGGTCGAGCTGTGAAATATCTGCTCGATACCAATGTTATTTCCGAAATTCGCAGAAAGTCGCCTGACCCGCGCGTTGTCTCCTGGTTTGCGCAATCCGAGGCGGACTCGCTTGCGATCAGCGCACTTACCCTGGGCGAAATCGTCAAGGGGGCGGAAAGCCTTGCCCGGCGCGACCCGATTGCCGCCCGCACGCTTCTTGCCTGGCTGGAGGAACTGCGGCTTGGCTTTGCTGATCGTATTCTGGGAATCGATGACGCCATAGCGATGACCTGGGGACGGCTGTGCGCCACCCGCCCCCTGCCGGTGATCGACGGGCTGCTGGCCGCCACGGCTCTGGTGTATGATCTGACCGTGGTTACGCGCAATACGGCAGATTTTACGCAGTGCAAGGTGCGGCTTTTCAATCCCTGGACGGCGCTTGCCTAGTCCATTGGCAAGCGCCATAGTCGGCTAAATTCCAGGAGCCGCATCATGTGCCTAGCCATGCCTGCCCGAGTGGTCGAACTTAAAGATGACGATCAGGCCATCGTCGAGCTTGAGGGTGTTCGCCGCGAGATTTCCCTGGCCCTGATCGAGGCGCCGAAAATCGGTGATTACGTCATCGTGCATGTCGGCTATGCGCTCTCCAAGCTGGACCCAGAGGAGGCGATGAAGACCCTGGCCCTGTTCGCCGAAATGCAGGCGGCCGGAGCAGCTTCGTGAAATTCGTCGATGAATTCAGGGATGGCGACCTAGCCCGTGGATTGGCCGATGCCATCGGCCGGGAAGTGCGGGAAGGAACGCGCTATCATTTCATGGAATTCTGCGGCGGCCATACGCACGCCATTTTCCGCTATGGCATTCAAGACCTGCTGCCGAAAAATGTGCGCATGATTCACGGCCCCGGCTGTCCGGTCTGCGTACTGCCCATGGGCCGCATCGACGGCGCTCTGCACCTGGCCAAGCAGCCCGGCGTCATCCTGGCCAGCTATGGCGACATGCTGCGCGTTCCGGGATCGGGGCGCGATAGCTTATTGAAGGCCAAGGCCCAGGGTGCCGATATCCGCATGATCTATTCGCCCG
>PDZW01000061.1 GCA_002753155.1 Alphaproteobacteria bacterium WMHbin7 | reverse complement strand
CATGCACACGGCGGGGCTGACCCTGATGCGCGGCGATCCCGCCCTGATTCCGGCAGCCCTGTCCATCTCGCGCGCCACCTTCAACAAGATTCGCCAGAATCTGTTCTGGGCCTTCGCCTATAATGTGGTGGCCCTGCCTCTGGCCGCCCTGGGGCAATTGTCGCCGGTGGTGGCCGGGGCGGCGATGGCCTTCTCGTCGGTCAGCGTGGTCTCCAACGCGCTGTTGCTGAAGCGCTGGAAGCCTTGAACGAAAACACCCGTTCTATCAATTTGTATTGCGAACGATTCACGTATAACCCCGAGTCATCCAAATGACTCGGGGTTATACGATCGTGCGCAAGCGGCGGGTGTTGCGATCTGTAAAAAAGACGACGTTCTAAAGATTGGCTGCCGCGAAATCCCAATTGGCCAGATGATCCAGGAAGGTCTGGACATAATCGGGCCGGCGGTTCTGGTAATCCAGGTAATAGGCATGCTCCCACACATCGACGGTCAGCAGCGCCTTCTGTCCATGCGCCAGGGGGGTATCCGCATTGCCGGTCTTGGTGATGCGCAGCGTTCCCTTCTCTTCGACCAGCCAGGCCCAGCCGCTGCCGAACTGCGTCACGGCGGCGTTCTTGAAATCTTCCTTGAACTTGTCGAACGAGCCGAAATCCTTTTCGATGCGGGCCAGAAGCTCGCCCGAGGGCTTGCCGCCGCCCTTGGGCTTCATCGACGACCAGAAGAAAGTGTGATTCCAAACCTGGGCCGCATTGTTGAAGACGCCCGCCTTCGAAGCATCGCCCGCCACGGCGAGAATGATCTCCTCCAGGCTCTTCGCAGCCAGCGGCGTGTCCTTGATCAGGTTATTGAGGTTGGTCACATAGGCATTGTGATGCTTGGCGTGATGGAAGGAAAAGGTATTGGCCGACATGTGTGGCTCAAGAGCCGTGGCGGCATAGGGCAGGGGGGGGAGCTCGAAAGCCATGATCGTCCTCGCATTTTAAGGAAAAGGGATCAACAAGATGATCAGAAGATAGGAACACTGAGCCTGCTTGTGAAGGGGGATATTAGAAGGATTCGAGAAATTAGGCGCGCCGGATATCGGTTCTGGCGAAATCCGTCCCTTTGAAGAGCAAGGGAAGGTCGAGGAATTTTGCAAGCGAATAGGCCATGCGGTCGCCGAAATTGAGGGCTGCCGGATGCCTGCCCTTGCCGTAGTCCCGCCATGCAAGCTGGGCTTGATGGATTAGCTCTCGGCCAAAGGGGCGGATGTCGGTCCGCGTTTCATGAAGGAAACGGGTAACGAAGGCTGCTCCCTCCACTCCCCAACGTTTTTCAGCGACGATGTATGTTTCAAAAACGCTGGGAGCCGCCATCGTGCGAAGCTTGGCATCTGCAATTTTGGCGGCGATGTCTTCAGCTTCAGGCTCCTTATTCAGAAGAGCGACGATGGCCGAACTGTCAATAACCATGATCAGTGAGGAAGTCCATCTGGGCCGTAGCCAAGAATCTCGTCCGGCAAACGGTCATCCAGAATCGGCAGAGCGGAGCATTCTTCGGAAAACTTCATAAGTTTCTTGAAAAGCCTCTGCTTTTCATTCTCTTCCGATGTTTTGGGCCGAGGCGTGCCGCCTCTGACGGCGGATTGGCCCGATTTGGCCGGAACGAAGCGACCGCTTGAGGCATTCCGTGCGGTCCATTGACCTGTTGGCGGAATCCCTCCCTTTTTTGAAGGGGGGGAAGAATTCTTCTTGTCATTCTTGGTCAAGACATGCCTCCTGCCATCTTGTGGAAGGATGATCTTCAATTTCAGGCGTTGCAAGTCATTTTGGAATCATTTCCGCCGCCGTTTGCCCGGATTGGGCCGCGCCTTCCAGGGTGCAGGGCAGGCCTGTCCGCGTCCAGTCTCCGGCCAGAATCAGCCCCTCGGGAGTGCCACTCAAGGGCATTGGGCGCAGGGCTTCGGTGGCGGGGGTATGGGCGAGGGTGGCGCGCTGTTCCTTCATGACACGCCAGGGCGGCAATTCGGGTGATTGGCCCAGGACATCAGCGCATTCCGCCCAAATCCGTGCGGCAATCGCTTCAGCGGGTTCCTGGGCCAGCTTCGTCGCCGCACTTACGGTGACCGACAGCACATCGCCCCGCAAAGACCACCATTGCCCCAAGCCGCGCACTAGCCCCAGATAGCTTTGCCCGCCCGGCAGGGCGAGAGGTGTATGCGGCAAAACGAAATGGGCGTTCACGATGGGACGCGCCTCCAGCCGGGGCAGCGTGGGCAGAAGATCGGCCAGCGCCCAGGGCGGCAGGGCCAGCAGGACGGGGGTCTGTTTGGAAAAGCTAATCCGCTCGTCCTCTTTGAAGACCAGTGCCTTGTCCTCGATGGCGGTCAGGCGGTGGCCCAGGCGGATGTCGGTCCCGTTGGCCTTCAGCCAGGCCAGGGCTGGATCAATCAGTGCCGCCGACAGACCATCCGGCGCCGTAAAGGCGCGGCACGCCGCCTCGCCCTTCAGAAGGGTGCGCTTCAACACCTCGCCCAAGAGCCTGGCCTGTCCTTCCTCGGGCGCCGTGTTCAAAATGGCGTCGCACAGCGGGCGCCACAGGCGATCCAACAAGGGGCCATTGCCCACCACCTGGGCCACCGATTTATCACGCCCCGCCAGAATCAGCCGCAGGGCCGAGAGATAATCAAGCGGCCCGGTTTTTGGCACACGGCGCTTGGGATCGAACAGCCACCAGGGGATCGGCCCCGGATCGGGGGCGATGGTCCAACTCTCGCCGCTTGTCACATCATGAAAGGGAAAGCTGGCGGGTGCGGATTCCTGAAGGGTGCTGCCGACCGTCCTTAGGAAGGCGAACAGGGCGGGATTGGCGCTTAAGATCAGATGCGTGCCGTTGTCGATCAGGCGCTCCAGCCTGGGATCGAAGAAGGAGCGGCATCGCCCGCCCGCATGATGCGCCGCCTCATGCAGCACCACTTTTCTTCCTGTTTCTGTCAGGCGGACGGCGCCGGCCAGTCCAGCGATTCCGGCGCCGATCACATGGACGGGAATCATGGCGGAAAATAGCCCGAGACAGCGCCCGAAACCGTGGCGGCCAGAAAGTCCCAGGGGGTGAGTTTCACCCGCGCGGCCAAGGGATCGCCCCGTCTTAGACGCTCATAGAGCCTCTGGGCCAGGCGCACGATGACGGCACTTTCCATGCGCAGGCCCCGGCTGGTGACGGCGGGCGGCAGCAGGGCAGCGGTATCGATCAGCGGTTTGGTGGCGTCCAGCATGCGCCCCATCACGGCCTCCAGCCCCGGCGTCAGCGCCGTTCCCTCCAGGTCCTCGAAATTGGCCCCTGCCTCGGCCATCCAGTCTTCGGGACAGTAAGAGCGGCCCAGTTCGAGATAATCGGGCTTCATGTCCTGCAGATGGTTGAGAATCTGCAAAGCACTGCACAGCGCATCCGAGCCAAGCCAGGCATCGGGATTTTTCTCAGCGTGCAGTTCCAGTAAAAAGCGCCCCACCGGCATGGCCGAATTGCGGCAATAATCGATCAGATCGTCCCAGCAATGGGTGCGGTCGCGCAGCGAATCCCGCTCGAAGGCGATCAGCAGATCAAGCGCATGGCGGGGATCGACTCCGGTCTCTTCTAAGGATCGTTTGAGCGGCAGGGCAGCTTCGGCTTCGGGCGTCTCGGCCTTTCCGCTGATCAGGGCGCGGCCCATCGCCCGCAAGCCCGCTACCTTTTCCGACGAGGGCAGGCCAGGGTGATCGGAAATGTCGTCGGCGGTGCGGGCAAAGCGGTAATAGGCGGCCACATGCGGGCGCAGTGGCTTGGCGATCAGGAATGAGCCTACGGGAAAGTTTTCGCTGCTGGCGGTCTTTCCGGAAGCTGTGGGGGCGGGGGCTGGCTCGGCCATGGGCTCTGGCGGGTGGTTTCTGGTGCGCCTATATTGCACGAAATGACTGTTTCGCCAACCGATCCCCTGCTGGCCGATCTCAAGCGCTTGGACGGCGAGCGCTTCACCACGCTGCTGTTCGCCCCCCAGGGCTGGCGGGCGGGGCTGCTCGCCCTTTATGCCTTCAATCTGGAACTGGGCCGTGTGCGCGAGCGGACGCTGCGCGAGCCGATGGCGGGTCATTTGCGCCTGCAAGCCTGGCGCGATGCCTTGATGGCGGGGGGGGCGGGGATTCCCTTGCTCGAGATTCTGCTGGGCCAGGGTTTCGAGAGCGGGCCGCTGCTGGGGCTGATCGATGCCAGAGAGGGGGACCTGGAAACAGAACCGCCCGCCCGTTTGGCCGATCTGGAAGCCTATGCCGGAGCCACCGGCGGCGCTCTGGGCGACCTGGCGGCGGCGTTTCTGGGCGGAGACGCGGTTGCTTGCCAAATGTCTAGGGATGCGGGCACCGGCTATGCCCTGCTGGGCCTGATGCGCGCCCTTCCCGCCCATCTGGCGCAGGGGCGGCACCATCTGCCGCAAGAGCTGATGCCGCAAGCCATCAAAGGGCCATCGCCCGAGCTTTGCCGAGCCGTGGCGAGGGTGGCCGAGCGGGCGGCGGATTATCTAGGGCGTGTGCGTGTCAAGGATGTTCACCGCAAGTCGCGCGCCGCCTGCCTGTGCGCCCTGCAGGCCAAGACCCATCTGAAGCGGCTGAAGCGGGCGGGGTTTAATCCCTTCGATTCCCGCTTAAGCATTCCCGCCACGCGGCCCCTGGCCCTGTGGTGGGGGATGAGAAGGTAATGACCATTGCGCCCTGGGGTGGTATATTGGTCGAAATCATTGCCAAGGTGGCGGCTATGAAGGCGATATTGGATCGTATTTCGATCGACCCCGAGATTTGCGGAGGCAAGCCCTGCATCAAGGGAACCCGCATCTGGGTGGCCTTGATTCTGGATTT
>PDZW01000019.1:3464-56822 GCA_002753155.1 Alphaproteobacteria bacterium WMHbin7 | reverse complement strand
AATCGACGGAATCCCCGGCCTCCGGCAAGGTTCCGTCCCGATCCTGCCCCCGAACGTTGAGGAAGAGATGCAAGGTCAACAGCCTTTGGAGAAAACGGGGCGGTGAGAGGGGGATTTGGGGGAAATTGGGGCCGGACAGGGCTGGCTTGGTCAACGGCCGAGGCCCGAAACCCAAGCCAATGTTGGGCTTTTCAGGCCCCTTCGGGCGGGGAGGAGAATGTCTGGAAAAAGATATTGGCGGAGAGAGAGGGGCTGGGGATGAACCTTCTCCATCTAGCGGATTGTTTCTAGATCTTTTCTCCCGCCCGCCTCAAGACGGTTTCGATCAATTGCGGCGATAGGAAATATCCCCAGGAGCGCCATGCGATCAGGATGGGGGCGATCTCGGCGACAAGGCCTCGTTCCTTGGCGGCCAGAAGAATTCCGGCAGTGCCGACGACGGGGATATTGTGAAGCCTGGCGACGTTGCGACCGAGACGCTCGTCCATCAACAGCGGACAGTTTTGATCGAGCGCCAGGGCAATGGCAGCTGTTTCGCCCGCATCGAGGGAAGGCAGGTTTCCCAATCGATGAATTGAGTCGCTATCCTTCCTGATTTCCAGCGTCCCTGATTGCTTGGCTTGGATCAAAGCCGCCGCGCCGGGCTTTACGCCATCCCTAGTGCATTCTTGAAAGACCGTTTGCGGGACCAGAATGTCTCCCGCGACCAGGACCAACAGGTCAAACAGGTCGCTTCGCCCGAAAGCGATCAAGGGTCCGCTGTCGGCAACGATGCGCTTCAATTGGACAGCAGATCGATTTCGCCATCGATCTCGCTGGCGTCATAATCGACCGCCGGGATGCCAATGGCGCCCAACCGCTCGATGAAGGCTTCGTTGGAAAGCCCGGCCAAACGAGCGGCTTTGGCAAGGCTGACCACCCTTTCCGAAAACAGATGGCAGGCCAAGGCCACGGCGACGCCGCCTTCAAGAAGATGCTCGTCCAAGGGAACGGCTACGAACAACGGATGGCCGTGCTTGGCCACCAAAGACAGATGGCCCGCCTCGGCATTGCGGACCAATTCGCCGGTCCGTTCCCGTAAGTCTCTGATCGAAAAGGTTTCCATGGCCACGTCCTATTTGTGCCATCAAATGATAGCACAAATGTTCAAGACGTCTCAAGCCCGGAGGGCGGCGGGTTAGGGGGGGCGTTGAACTCAGCGCAAACAATCTTGAGCTTGCCGCTCGTCTGTTCGCCGCATTTCTTCAAAGCTTCTTTCAAAATGAAAAGACAAGCCTTCAGAAGCGCAATATCCCGTTCAGGGTCGCTGCCCAGGCTTGAAGACTTCCCGCCGTGGAACAGGTTGTTGCGGACGCGGCGGACTGCACAGAAAAGTTCTTTTGAATTCGCTAACTTCTTCTCCGGATCGTTACCCCACGGCTTCCAAGAGAGGTCGCCCATTTGGACTTTTGGTGGTTTATCAATGAGTTCTTCTGCGTGTCCGGTACTCATTATGTCTTCAAAAAATGTTTCGACCTCTTGTGAAAAATCTGTCGCGAAATCTTCCCAATTTGGCTTGGCCTTTTTAGTGCCAGAGGCATCTTCAAGAAATCCCGCCTGCTTCAGGGCAAATTCGAATCTTGAGAAATAGGCGAAGAATTCCGTCGCCACTTTGGGCAATAAACCCAGGGACTTCTCGAATTCATTGGTCATCGCGCTCCCCCCTGATCGTGTCAAAACGCAATCGAAGGCAGCATAGCGAAATGCTGGGTAGGGATGCGAAAAATTGCGCAATTGGCGGAAGGGGGGAGATTCGAACTCCCGGTACCCTTACGGGTACGCCGCATTTCGAGTGCGGTGCGATCGACCACTCTGCCACCCTTCCGGCTTTTGAGCGGGGGCGGACTTTAGCCCAGCTCCGGGCCTCCTGCAACCCTTCTTAAGGCGGTTATTTCAGCCGAATTAGGCCTGCCCAAACCCCTGTCCCGCCAGGCGGGCAGACGGAGCGGGGGAGGGGCAGGAGAAATGAAATTTTAGCGTCTGGCGAAGGCGATATCCTTCAACACGCCCATTTCCATCTCGGCTGCATTGATGCGCGCACTGACCAGATCGCCGATGCTGATGATGCCGACGAGTTCTTCGCCATCGACCACGGGCAGGTGGCGGAAACGCTTGCTGTTCATGACCCCCATCATCTTCTTCACGCTGTCCTTAAGTGTGCAGGTGGTCACCGGGCTGCTCATCAGGTTGCGCACCGGCATGTCATAGACGCCTTTGCCGTATTGCGACATGCCGCGCACGATGTCGCGTTCCGACAGAACGCCCAGAATGCGGCCCTTGGAGTCGCAGACCACAACCGCGCCAATGCGCTTGTTGGCAAGCAGGGCAGTGGCGTCGCCAGTCGAGCTTTCAGGACGCAGGGTGAAAACTTCCTGGCCCTTGTTTTTCAAAATCGCTTCGATGGTCATCGTCCGCTCCTCCCTTCGGTTGATTTGGGCTGTCTGCTCTCATTATTCTTTTCCACGCGCAGGATGCGCTAATTCTTACAAGAATCAAGCGCCACGGATAGACAGGCCGGTCCCCACCCAAAGGGGTGCCGGTCCATGGCCCGGATCAAAAGCGCGTGCCTGAAGAGGAGGTTGAACAGACTTTCTGGCCAAGCGGCCATCGGCGATCCGTCTCTTGACGCTGCCCGGACGGGTGGGGTAACTTTGATCATACGATTTTTCTTATTCTTCATATTCTGCTTTGGGGGCTTTCCATGCATATGGCGGATGCGCTTTTGTCGCCGGTCGTTGGGGGCGGATTGTGGCTGGCCAGCGGGGCGGCGATCGCCTATGGCTCGCGGCGGATGAAGGCGTCGCTTGATCATCGCCAGGTGCCGCTGATGGGGGTTGTCGGCGCACTGGTCTTCGCCGTGCAGATGCTCAACTTCACCATTCCCGGCACCGGATCCAGCGGCCATTTCGCGGGCGGTCTTTTGCTGGCGATTCTGTTGGGGCCGCATGCCGCCTTTCTGACCATGGCCTCGGTGCTGACCGTCCAGGCCCTTTTCTTTGCCGATGGCGGTCTTCTGGCGCTGGGGGCCAATATTTTCAATATGGGGTTCCTGGCCTGCTATGTCGTCTATCCCTTCATCTTCAAGCCGTTCGCCAAGGCCGGTGCCAGCAACAGAGGGGTGATCTTCCTTTCCGCCTTGCTGGCCCTGCAAATGGGAGCCTTCGGCGTTGTCCTCGAGACCAGCCTTTCCGGCATTGCGGACCTGCCTTTCACCGGCTTTCTGATGGCCATGCAGCCCATCCATCTGGCCATCGGAATTGGCGAGGGGCTGATCACCCTTGCCGTGCTTGATCTCATCACTCGGGTTGAACCTCACCTGCTGCACAAGCCAGCAGTTGAACCTGTCGCGGGCCTTTTGGCGGGAAAACGCGCCCTGGCTGTTCTGGCGGTTCTGGCGGTTCTGGCCGGAGGCATTCTGTCCCTGTTCGCTTCCTCCCAGCCCGATGGATTGGAATGGTCGATTGCCGGTTTGGTCGGTGAAGACAAGGGATTGGCAGAGCCAAAAACCGCCCTTCACCAGTTGAGTTCCAGCCTTCAGGAAAAGACGGCCTTTCTGCCCGATTATTCCTTTGCAGAAACAGCAGATGAAAATCAGGGCCTTGCGCTTTCTGAGGCAGGCACCAGCCTTTCCGGGCTGGTGGGCGGATTGATCGTGCTGCTGATCTCGCTGCTGGCGGGGTATCTTTTCAGGCGCCGACCGGTATCGCGCGTTGCCTCCTGATGGGGGCAAGCTGTTCCTCCTCGCTGGTTGATCTGGGCCAGCTCGATCGCTTGGCGCGCGGGCAATCGCCGATTCACCGGCTTGATCCCAGGGCGAAATTGCTGAGTGCCTTGGTCTTCGCCGCTCTTGTCGTTTCTGTCGACAAATACGCGCTGGGCGATCTTCTGGCCTTTTTCGTCTTTCCCATCTTTCTGCTGGTCCGCTCGGGCATTCCGCCAGGCTTCGTGATCAAGCGGCTGTTGGCCGTAGCACCATTCGCTGTGATGGTGGGTGCTTTCAATCCCTTCTTTGACAGAGAGATCGTATTGCAAATTGGCGGCCTTGGCATCTCGGGCGGCTGGATTTCCTTCCTTTCGATTCTCGTGCGCTTTCTGTTGACCGTCGGCGTCCTGATTCTTCTGGCGGCAACCACCGGCATTCCCGCCCTGGGGCAGGGAGCCGAAAAGCTGGGCGTACCTGGCATCTTTGTCGCCCAACTGCTGGGGCTATATCGCTATCTCTTCCTTCTGTCCGAGGAGGCAGCCCGCGTGACCAGGGCCTATCGCTTAAGGTCGGCTGGGCGCAAAACGCCGTCCTGGCGCGTTTTTGCCGCCATTGTCGGCCAGCTTCTGCTGAGGGCGCTGGAGCGCGCCCAGCGGGTTTATCAGGCCATGCGGCTTCGCGGATTCGATGGCGAGATCAGGCGTCTTTCAAGCATGGCCTTCACAAGAAAGGACGGGCTGTTCTTGTTCGGATGGGTGGGGGTGTTCCTTGTCTTGAGATTTTTTCACCCGGCCGATCTGCTGGGGCAAATTGTGATGGAGCTGGGGCGATGAGCCATCACCGAATTCGCGTCGAGGGCTTGAGTTTCTCCTATCCGGGTGCAAAGGGAACGCTCGATCAGGTTTCTTTCGAAATTACGCATGGTGAAAGTGTTGCCGTCATCGGGGCCAATGGGGCTGGCAAGACAACGCTGCTCAATCTCTTGAATGGCATCCTCTGCCCCAGCAGCGGGCGCATTACGGTGGGCGATCTGATTGTGAGCGAGAAGACGCTTCAACAGGTGCGTCGCACGGTCGGCACCGTCTTTCAAGATCCCGACGATCAGCTTTTCATGCCAACGGTGTTCGAGGATGTGGCCTTCGGCCCGTTGAATCTCGGCATGAGCGAGGATGACTGCCGACGCCTTGCGCAGTCCTGCCTGGAAGAGGTGGGGGCTTGGCATCTGCAAGACCGGGCGCCGCACCATCTCTCGGGCGGCGAGAAGCGCCGCGTTGCCATTGCTGCCGTCCTGTCGATGTCGCCCGACATTCTGCTGCTCGACGAGCCGACGACGGGGCTTGATGCCCGCGGGCGGCGCCAGATCATCAAACTGCTGGGCGGCTTTACACACAGCAAGATCATTGTCAGCCACGATCTGGAGATGATTCTGGATCTATGCCCGCGCGCGATCATTTTGAATGAAGGGCGTGTGGAAGCGGACGGGCCAACGCTGGATCTGCTGCGAGACGGGGCTCTGGTCGAGCGAGTCGGGCTGGAAATACCGGCACGGCTGGCTGCCTGTCCTGTCTGCGGACGCATAGAAAAATAGGGCTCTTCGACGTTTGAAGTAGAATCCAGCACAATTTACCCTCGTCATGGCCGGGCCACCGGGTCTGGCCGCTGGCCAGCCCGGCGGTAAACTTCACGACCCGGCCATCCACGTCGTGCCGTCAAAGATGTTGTGTCCGCAAGGCGTGGATGCCCGGCACAAGGCCGGGCATGACGGTTTGTTTTGCTAATTTCAGGCTCTTTTGCAATTCGACTTCAAACGTCGAAGAGGCAAAAATAGACGCAGCTGAACGGCCCCGTTGGCTCGCCAACGGGCCGCTAATCGCAAGGCTTGAATGCCTCAGCCCTTGGCGGTGCCGCCGCCCGTCGATGTTCCGCCACCACCGCTGCTGCCACCGCCGCCCTCACCGGGCGTTGGTGTCGCCGGAGCCGGAGCCGCGCTTGTCTCTCCGCCCGTGGCACCCGACTTCGGCTCGGGTGACATCGACTGACCCTGATGGGCCACGACCTCACCTTCGCGGTAGCGTTTGACCACCGTTTCGGAAGGAAATTGTGCGGTAACGTCTCCCGACATCTTATCGCGATATTGCAAGATGGCGACGCCAGCTTCGCTGTCGACATGGATGACTGGGCTGATAAAGCCCATTCCCTGTCCAGCCTGCTTGGCTTCGGGTTGCGGTGCCGGTTCAGGCTTTACGGCTTCTTGCCGCTGCACTGTCGGACTTGGGCTGTCTAATGGTGCTACTCTCATTGTGGCCCCCATGCGTTCCTTTCTAGAACACGATAGGCCACTCTACGCATTTTCTAAGGTTAGCGCAAGTACGCATTTGCTAATTTAATAACAATAAATTTGCGTCTTTTTCCCTGATGATTCGGGGGGTTAGTCCCCATCCTAGCGGCTAAGGCCATGATAGTCGGGATTCGGCATCATATCGAGCCCATGGGCCATCCTGTTGGTGTAATTGAAGAAAGCCGTTACGTCGCAGATGTCGAAGATGTCGCTTTCAGAAAATCCGACGTTTCTAAGGCCCTGGCGGTCTGCCTCGCCGATCCCTTGAGGGTCCGCGGTCAGCTTCCAGGCAAAGTCCAGCATGGCCCGCTGTCGATCCGACAATTCTGCCACCCGGTAGTTCATGACCATCATCTCGCCCAACTGTGGATCTCCCGAGAGCTGGCGCACCGCCTGTCCATGGGCCACCAGACAGTAATAGCAGCGGTTATGCGACGAAACGACAACGGCGATCATTTCGCGCTCGAGCTTGGAGAGCCCCGATTCCGCGAGCATCAATTCGTTGTAGAAGCTGATGAAATTGCGAAGTTTCGAGGGTCTTGCCGTATAGGCCTGCAAAACATAGGGCACCAGCCCCAGCTTCTCCTGACATTTGGCGAAATATTTTTTGAGGTCTTCGTCCAGGCTGTCTTGAGAGGGCAGGGGTATGCGGACGATATGATCGGGTTGGGGCATGGGGCCTCCTGGAAGAGAGATGAGGGATTAATTTGCGTTCTTTTGCGCCGCCAGCAGGAATTCGACATTGCCTTCCGGGCCCAAAATCGGGCTGGGCTCGATTCCCAGGACCTGCCAGTCCTGAAGGCCGCCGATCCAGCCGGAGATGCGTTCGCACACTTCGGCATGCAAGGCGGGATCGCGTACCACGCCGCCCTTGCCCACGCGCCCCTTGCCGACTTCGAATTGCGGCTTGATCAGGGCGACCAGCCGGGCTTGCGGCTTGGTCAGGGCCAGGGCGGCCGGCAAGATGGTTTCAAGGCCGATAAAGCTGGCATCGCAGACTACCATGTCCACCGGCTGGGGAATCTGCTCTTGCGTCAGATAACGCGCATTGGTGCGTTCCAGGACGACGACCTTGGCATCGGTGCGCAGCTTCCAGGCCAATTGTCCATGGCCGACATCGACCGCATAGACCTTGGCGGCGCCATTTTGCAAAAGCACATCGGTAAAGCCTCCGGTGCTGGCGCCGACGTCAAGGGCCACCATGTCTTTGGGGTCCAGGTTAAAATGAGCCAGAGCATGAGCCAGCTTCAATCCGCCGCGCGAGACGAAAGGATGATCCTGGCCCTTTAGGTCGATCGCTGTCTCTTCGGCCAGGGCCAGCCCCGGCTTGTCGAGCCGCCTGTCACCCGACCAGACCAGACCGGCCATGATCAGGGCTTGGGCCTTGGCGCGGCTTTCGGACAGCCCGCGATCCACCAGCATCTGGTCAAGCCGCAGCTTTGCCACCTTAAGACCCTCGCATCTGGTGAAGAACTTCGTAGAGATTCATCAAGATGCCCGCCGTAGCCCCCCAGATGAAATGGCGGCCATAAGGCATGGCAAAATAGCGCAGTTCTTCGCCGCGAATCACTTTCTGACAGGTCTGGTGGTTGTTGGGGTCCAGCAGAAAGGAAAGCGGAACCTCGAAAATTTCCGCCACTTCGAAAGGATCGGGTTCGATGTCGAAGGGCGGACGAATTAGCCCGACCAGCGGGGTGACGATGAAACCCGTGCCGGTAACATAATCATCAAGTCGCCCGATCAGATCGATATGCGAGCGGTGAAGCCCGATTTCCTCTTCGGTTTCGCGCAGCGCCGCCTGCGCGGGCGTTCCGTCCCTGTCCTCGATCCGCCCGCCAGGAAAGCTGACTTGTCCGGCATGATGGGCCAGATGCTCGGTGCGCCGGGTCAGCAAGACCGTAAACCCCTCTTCGCGCTCAACCAAGCCAACCAGCACGGCAGCCGGACGGGGTGCAGCTAAGGGCGTCATGCCGGGATTGAGATCGGCGTCGCCCCGCCGGGGCTGAAGGCTGGGGCTGGTCCGTCGGCCTGGTCTGCGGCTGGAAAGAAGATCAGACAGGCTTTCGCGCGTGAAGGAACAGGATCGCTCCGTCACGCCTCTTCCAGCTTGCCCAGGGGAAAGAAGATGCCGCTGCTCCATAGACCGAACTGAGTTCCTTGGGCTGTCGTTTCCTCGTGGCCCAGCGCCACCATCTCATAATATACCGGACGAGCCAGTTTGGCTTCCAGCCCGTCGCGCACCAGGACATAAGGCACAGGCTCGCCGGTTTTGGGGTCGGGCTCGATTCGCAAAGGGTGCTGGCGGTCCACCGTCACCAACTCATCGATATTAGTCCTGAAGCTGACCACCCGCAGGGCGCCCGAGCCCGCGGAAAACAGCTCGACGGCCAGAAAAGGGGCGTCTTCGACCTCGATTTTGGCGATTTCGGCAGGTGTTACCAGCCAGAAGCTGCCGTCCTCGCGGCGCTTCAGGGTGGAAGCGAACAGGCAGACCATCTCCTTGCGTCCGATCGGAGAGCCTTTGTAAAACCATGTGCCGTCTCGTCCGATCCGCATGCCGATGTCGCCGCACTGGACAGGAGCGGCCAAAGGGGGGCGATTGTCGCTCATCTTGCGTCTCTAAGCCAAAAAACAGGGATTATTCTGACCCCTCGTCTTGATGAGATGGGAAGGAAGCAGCAAAATACAAGATAGACTTCATATTCTGGTAGGCAAAGCTTGGCCTAAAACTAGGTCTTGTGGGGAGGCTTGGAGAGCGAGAAATCCGTTGACGCTAAAGGGGAACCGATGGACCCTTGAGGCGGTATAAAAGGATATCCAATGGCCGAAGAATTGCGCCCGCGCCCGGGACCGGGCGGAAGCTCGCTGAAGATTGCTTATGACGCCGAAAAGGCGGCGGTCGAGTCCGCCATGGCCGAAGCTTTGCCGTCGCCGCCCGTTGTGGAGCCACCAGCGCCGCCGCCGGCATCTCCCCAGCCCCGCCAGGAGGAGTTGTTCGAGCCCTTGGTGCGTCCGATAAGGCCCGAGCGGAATCGGCGTCCCGCCAGTTTGGGGCGGCGTCTTCGCCTGTGGGGCGGGCTGGGCCTCAGTCTGGCCTGGGCGGGACTGGCCCTGTCCTATGTCGATGAATCGATCGGTTTTGCCAATCTCTTCTCGATGCTGCCGCACGAGTTCGGGGGGCTTTTGGGCGGCGTCGCCTTGCCCTTGGCCCTTCTGTGGCTGGTCATCATCCATTTCGAGCGGGCAAGCGGACAGAGTGCTTCTTTGCAGCGCTTTGAAGAGCGCCTGGGCCTGTTGCTCTTTCCCGATGCCGAAGGGGAAGAGCGCGCCAAGGCGATTTCCGATCTTTTGGCTCGCCAGTCGTCGCAATTGACCAGGGCAGCGCTTTCAGCAGCGCAGGATGTGGCCGCCGTGGGCAACCAGTTGAAGCGCCATACCGACGAATTGGCCGCCGCCGCCGGATCGGTCGAGGATCGGGCGCAGACGGCGGTGCGTCTGCTGGGCGAGCATGTGCGCGAATTTTCAGGCGTGGCCGAGGCGGCATCTGGGCGCGCCCGCGAAGCCGAGGCCATGCTGCGCCATCAGGTGGGCGAAGTATCGGCGGCATCGGAATCGGCGGCGACCCGAGTCCGCGAGGCCGAATCGCTGCTGCGCACCCTGGCTGGAAATCTGACCCAGGCCGGGCTGGAAGCCGAGACGCGCACCAAGGCGATCGGGGAACTGACCCGCCAGCAGCAGGAAAATCTGAGCAAGGCCGCCGAGACGGCACAGATCAAGACGGAAGAAATGACCCGCATCGTTGATGCGCAGACGACAAAGATGGTGGCCAGCGCTAAATCGGCCAGTGAAAGCCTGTCTGACATGGGCGCCAGGTTGGCCGACGAAACTGGAAAGTCGCAGGAATTACTGAATCTGCGCGCCCTTTCGTTGGACGAGGTGGGGCGGCGCGTTTCGGAAACTGGCGAGCGCATCGATGCCATGCTGGGCCGCCAAGTCGAAGCCATCGAGCAGGTTTCCGGCCGCGTGCTGGGCCGGGTGAAGATCGTCGAGGAGGCCGTTTCCGTGCAGTCGCGGGAATTGGGCCAGGCCAGCGATACGGCCCTCGAGCGTTTCCGTTCGGTCGAGGAATCCTTCACCCGCTCGCGCCGCGCCTTGGAAGAGGCCAGCACCGACGCCAAGGAACGCATCACAGAAATCGGGGGTCTTGTTCAGGCCCGCGCCGATGAGCTGAATGCCAGCACCGACAAGGCCAATGCGGGCATGCTGTCCCTGGGCGAGCGCTATCAATCCCAGGCCAAGGTGCTGGCCGAGGCCGACGAGCGCCTGACCAGCCGGGCGCAAAGCCTGTCCGAGGCCATGAAGGAATTGATTGCCGAACTGTCGCGCGGCGGCGATCAGTCCCAGCGACTGGCCGAACAGATCAGGGGTGCGCTCAAGAAGCAGGCGCAGGAACTGGCTGACATCGCCAATGTGGTGGCGGCCCAGGCAAAATTGTCTGAATCCTCGTTGTCGCAGCAGTCGCGCCACCTGACCGCCACCTCGGATCAGGCAATGGCCCGCATCAAGGCCATCGGAGAAGTTCTCAGAGGCTCGACCAGCGACCTGACGTCAACCTCCAGCCGTGTCGCCTTCGACCTCGAAGCCTTGGGCGAGGCCTTGAGGACCAGGGCCTCTGAAATGGTCGATGCCGCCGAACAGGCGGCGACGCGCACCAATGTCATGGGTGAATCCCTGGAGCGGCGCACCCAGCAACTGGCCGAGCTTTCCGATACCGCGACATCGCGTCTGCAGGTGGTCGGCGAGACCTTGAAGCGCCAGGGCGAGACGTTGGCCCATGTGGCCGATCAGGCAGAAACCCAGGTCAAGGACGTCGGCGGACAGATCGAGCGTCAGAGCGATGCGCTGGCCCGCGTGTCAGGCGAATCCCTGGCGCTTTTGAAGGCCTTCAACGACGCTCTGAAGGAACAGTCGCAGGACGTGGCCGAGGCTTCGGATCAGGCGCATATGCAGGCGCGCAGCCTGACCGACGTGCTACGCCAGACCGGCGCCGACTTTGCCGAAAGTGCCGGGCGCACCTCGGCCAATGTGGCGGCAGTCAACGACATGTTGCGCCAGAGCATGCGCGAATTGGTGGGATCGAGCGAGCGCGCCGTGGCCCATGTGCGGGCCGCGGGCGAGAATTTCCGACGTCAGGCCGCAGATCTTGGCAATACCGCCGAGGGGGCGGTGCGCGAGGTCGAGGATGTCTATGGCAAGCTGAAATCGCAGACCGGCGAACTGTTCGCCACCGGGGATCGCGTCGCCGCCAAGGCGGAGGAATTGGGTGGCGTCTTCGAACGTCAGGTGGGCGAATTGATCCGCACCTCGGATGCCGCAGCACAGCAGGCGGCGTCGCTTAAGCAGATGCGGGCCGAGGTGGGCCTGGAAAGCTTCCTGCAGGGGGCCGCCTTTGTCGTCGAGCGACTGCAATCGATCGCGGTCGATGTGGCGCGCCTGTTCCAGCCGGATATCGACGATGAAACCTGGCGTCGTTTCCAGAAGGGCGATCAGGCCGTCTTCGTGCGCCGCCTGCTGAAAACCCTGGATCGCAGCAAGATCGATCAGGCAAGGCGTAAGGTGGCCGAGGACGGACAGTTCCGCGATTATGTGGTGCGCTATGTCAACGAGTTCGAGAATTTGCTGGCCAGGGCCAAGTCCTCCGACCGCGCCGATGTGCTGACCGCCACCTTCACCTCGGCCGAAGTGGGCAAGCTCTACCTTCTTCTTGCCCGCGTGCTGGGGCGGATCGAGTAGGGGAAGAGGGTGACGATTTCAATTTGGGCTGGGTCATGGACAGAACAAAAGCCATATCGGAATTGAAGTCTCGCGAGCTGCGTTTACGGGAGCTGGGCGTCCTTTCGCTTTATCTGTTCGGTTCGACGGTAAGAGGCGATGCGCTGCCCGGAAGCGACGTCGATCTTTTTATCGACCATGAAGAGACGGATATGTTTTCTCTGTTTGATTTGTTGGAAATAAAATATTTTCTTGAAGATAGCATTCATGCGCCCATAGACATTATGACCCGTAGGTCGATCCACCCTGTTCTAAAAGAGTCGATTTTGGCCGAAGCAGAGCGTGTTTTCTGATGAATCTTCGCTCGATGCTTGCTCGCTTGACGGACATTTACGAAGCGATTGACGCCATCGAAAATCATCTGCTTGTCACCCCGTTGGAGATGTTCGAAACAAACCCTCTTGTATACAGAGCGGTTGAGAGGGAGCTTGAGATCATCTCAGAGGCAAGCAGGCACATCACAGATGAAGAGAAGAATAGGTTTCAGGATATTGAGTGGCGCAAGATGGCTGATCTTGGCAATCAATTGCGCCACGCCTATCAGCGGGTCGATCCTAATTTGTTAAAGCAGGTCATTCGTTTTCATCTGCCTGCGCTTGAAAGAGCTGTCGGAATAATGCTGGAAGAGGCAAGGAACCTTACTCCCCCCTGATCTCGAAGCTGTCCAGCATGGCCTTGGCGGTGGGAAGGGCCTGGGGGAAGTCTTCGAGCGGGCCGGTAAAAATCCAGACATGCAGAATGGGCGCCTTGGTCCGGGGCAGGATAACGATCCATTGGCGAAAGGCGTCGCCGCGCTTGGCGAATTCGGCCACCATCTGGGCCCCGGTGACTTTGATTCCCCTCTTTTCATAGACGAAGGGATTGCGGGTCAGCACTTCAAGCCCTGTCGTTTCGTCACGAATGCGTCCTTCCAGGCGCGCCAGTTCGCCCATGACGGCGGCTATCTTGTCCTTGGTTTCCGGCGTGCGGACATTCTGGATGCTGACTGTGGTGTGATAGGCCGCCGTTCCCTGGCGGCCTGAAAAAACCACGGCATAGTTCGAGGGCTCGACCTTGGTCCAATCGACCGGATAATCGATGCGATAGCCCCATCCCTCGGGGCCGAAATCGGCACCCAGCTTGATATCTTCGGCATAAGCCGGAAGTCCCGCCAAAAGAAAGACGGCGACGAGGGCGGCGGGCAGGCTGAATTTCATTGGTCGAAAGCCTCGTGAAGGGCTTTCAATCGCGCCATGAGGGCTCCGGGCGCATAGGGGGTCGCTGCGCAGGCCCCCCAAACCGGTCTCGGCCATGCCAGATCATCCTGATAGCGGGCGATGACGTGAATATGCAATTGGGGAACCATGTTGCCAAGGGTGGCGACATTCATCTTCGAAGGCGTGAACAGGCGCTCCATGATTTCCGAGACATAGGCGATCTCCTCGATCAGCACCACGCGCTCGGCGGCGTCTAATTGATGCAACTCGCTGATATCGGGCTTTTCCGGCACGAGGATGAGCCAGGGCCAGTTCGACTCATTCATCAGCAGCAGCCTAGACAGGCCCAATTGCTTGACCGGAACGGTATCGGCTTCCAGGCGGGGGTGGAGGGAAAAGCTCATGGGTCTCACATCTCAAACGAAGCGGGAGGCGGGCGTTTTTCGCGCGTCAGGGCGGCAGCTTCCCGCTTGGCCCTGTTGCGGCTTTCCGTCTTATCGATGGCCGCGTTGACCTGTCGGGCCAGCTCGTCCGGCGATATGGCGCTTTTGAGGCCAAGATTGATCGCCTGGGCCAGCTTGCGCAAAAGCTCGATATCCATGCCCTGAGGAGGGGCAGGCAGGGCATTGCCGATACGGTCGGCAACATCGTCCAAGGTCCGGGCCAGCTTGACGATCTGTTCATTGTCTCTTTCGTCGATGCGGCGCAGAAACTCCATCAAAGCCTGCTTCAGATCCTTGAGGGCGAAGGGTGCTTCGCGCGAACCCTGCTCAGCCAGAGGAGCGAGGCGCTCGGCCTGAAAGGCAAGCTGGAAGGCAAGGCGAATCACCATCTCGCCATTCATTTGTCCCAGGGCCTCGTCGATCGCCTTTTGCAATTGTCTGGTGTCAAGCTTGCGGTTGGCGGCTTTCAGCTTCAGCGTGTTGGGAACCTGGAAGGTGGGCACGTCAGCGCCTTCCCTGGCCCCCCTGCGCCGGTCGGGGCCGATATAGCCCGAGGTGGCGACGAAAGGTTTGCGCCGCTCGATCAAGGCCTCGATGCGCTTGAAGATCACCTGGGGCGCCACTGGCTTCAAAATGATATGATCCGCCCCTGTATTCACCAGCTTCTCGATATCGTCAATCTTGCCTTGCCAGACGGTCAGAATGACCGACATGAAGGGATTCGATCTCTGCAGGTTGAAGCGGAGGCTGCGTACCAGTTCGCAGGCATCGCCCCCGGGCGCATGGACATCGATGAACAGAAGATCGGGCGGGTCGATTTCCAATCCGTCCTTCATTTTATCGATCGAGCTGAAATCATGCACGTTGCGAAAACCGGCGCCCATCAGGGCTTGGCGGAGGCTGTTGCGCAGTTGCGTATCAGGCTCGACCAGAACGATGCGGATCAAGCTGCGGGCGGTAGGAGCGATGGTTTCCAGCATGTCTGTTCCGGGCGTCCTGGCTGGCTCGGCGAAAAGCTATTTTCTTGGTAACAGGTTTGAATTGTACTAGAAGAGTTGGGGGATGGAAAGGCAGCACGATGAGTAAGGTCAAAAGCGGCCTATGGGTTCAAGCCCTGCTTTGGCGCCTGAACCGCTTGGCTGTTCCGGTCGTGGTGCGCCAACGAGGCGACGGCGATGCCGGGGCGGTTCTTTTGAAGCTGAGCTATCTCGACGGGACGGCGCTGGTCCTGTCGCAGACGCGGGACGGTTCGGGCAATCCGGCTTGGATACGGGCGACAGGTCCTGACCCCGCATCCGAGGAAAAGGCCGAGGCCTATATCGAGCGCAGCCTTAAAATCGACGGAGACTTGTGGGTGCTGGAAATCGAGGATCCCCGTAAAATCTTCGCCCCGGAAGAACCCATCCTGTAGCGCTTTTCATCGTTCCTTCACAGTAAGGGCCGACAGTGGCCCGGACAAGCCATGACCAAGCCCGTATCCCGACTTCTGACCTGGATGAAAGCGCAAAGCCGCAGCCTGGTTACGCGTCTGATCCTGCTGGCGATTTTCATGGTCCTTCTCGGATTCCTGATCCGGATTGCGATCCTGATTCCCTTCATCAAAGACAAGTTGACCGAACTCTCAGCCTCCCGCCAGCTTTCGATCGCGGAATATGTGGCAAAGGATATCGACGACAAGATCAAAGAGCGTCTTTCGCTTCTGGAAAATTTGGCGGCCCGCCTTCCCCAGGGCCTGCTGAGGGATCCCGTCAGGTTGGGAGAGTGGTTGCAGGAGCGGCACGAAACCTATCCGAAATTCTCCAACGGCCTGATCGTCGTCGCTCGTGACGGCAGGGGATCTCTTGGCGAATATCCCGTCAGGCCCGGGCGGGGCGGCCTGGATTTCTCGCAAAGCGACTGGTTCCAGATGGCTTTGAAGGACAAGCGCCCGGTCATGGGTCAGCCAACGCGGGGCAGGGCCTCTCAGGAGCCGCTTATCATCATGGCGGCGCCGCTTCTCGATTCGAAGGGCGAGGTTAGGGCCGTTCTGGCCGGCGTGACGGCGATCGGCGCGCCTGACTTCCTAAGCCAGATGCAAGAAACCCATATCGGCAAGACAGGGGGATTTCTGCTGATCTCGCCCCGGGACAATCTGTTCGTAGCTGCTACCAATCTTGAGATGGTGCTGAAACCCCTGCCCAAGCCGGGGGTTAATCTTCTGCACGACAGGGCGATGGGGGGCTATCGGGGAACCGGCATCACCATCAACGCGTTCGGGGTGGAAGAGCTTTCGGCAATGGTTTCCGTGCCCAGCACGGGCTGGTTCCTGGTGGCAAGGCTGCCCACCAAGGAGGCGTTCGCCCTGATCGACGAGACCAAGGTTTTCCTGTTCAAGAATATGACCCTGATCGGCCTCTTCGCCGTTTCCTTCCTGCTTTATCTACTGCCTCGCGTGTTCAGGCAGTTGACGCTCGCTTCCAAGCAAATTCACCGTATGGCCGAGGGCGATATCGCGTTGCAGCCGGTGCCGGTGGTTAGTAAGGACGAAGTGGGGAATCTGGTCGAAGGCTTCAATATTCTGGTCAAACGCCTTGAAGAGACCACGGCCCAGAAGCAGGCAGAGCAGCGACTGCGCCTGTCTGAACGCGAACGGATGGAGGCCTCGCTTCGCCAGTGGATGACCGATACATCGCACGAATTGCGCACCCCCGTTTCCGTGATTCGAGCCCAGATCGAAGCCATTCAGGACGGCATTCACAAGGCCGACGCCCAAACCCTGGATGTTCTGCATCGGGAAACCATGGGGCTGTCTCATCTGATTGACGATTTATATGCCCTGGCCCGCTCGGATGTCGGCTGCCTTGATATTCTGCATGTTCCCCTGGCCCCTCTTGATATTCTGGAAGACGTCGTGAGCGCTTTTTCCGTACGCTCTGCCGAAGCGGGACTGGCGCTCGATTGGGCGGGAAGGCCCGGCCAGCGCCCGATCACCCAGGGCGATCCGGCGCGCCTGAAACAGGTCTTTTCCAATCTCCTGGAAAACACATTGCGCTATACGGATCGCGGGGGACGGCTCAGAATCGAAAGTGCCATTCTGGCAGAGCAGTTGCTGATCTATTTCGACGATACGCCCCCCGGGGTTCCCGACGAGGCGCTGGCGCATCTGTTTGAGCGTTTCTTTAGGGTCGACGCCTCGCGCTCGCGCGAACAGGGCGGGTCGGGCATCGGACTGGCCGTTTCGCTCAGCCTTGTCGAGGCGATGGGGGGAAGCTTGAAGGCCCAGCATTCGGACTTGGGGGGGGTGCGCATGGTTCTATCTCTGCCCTGTAAGGTGGGAGAAACTGCATGACGGCGAGCGCCAAATCCATCCTGATCGTTGAGGACGAGCCGACGATCGCCCAGATTCTGCTGGATTACCTTAAGAAGGCGGGATTTGCCCCTTTCCATCTTGAAGACGGCAGGGCGGCCCTTGAGTCCATTCGCCGCCAACCACCCGATCTGGTGCTGCTCGATCTCATGCTGCCGGGAATGGATGGTCTGTCGGTGTGCAGCCAGGTCCGAACCTTCTCGAATGTCCCCATCATTATGGTGACCGCAAGGGTCGAGGAAATCGACCGCCTGCTGGGCCTGGAGGCCGGGGCAGACGATTATATCTGCAAGCCCTTCAGTCCCCGCGAGGTCGTGGCGCGCGTGACGGCCGTCCTCAGGCGGATGGCTCCTTCGCCTTCTTTGTTGCCACAGCCAGCCCTGGTGGAGATCGATCTGGAGGGGCAGCGGATCAGCTTCGGCGGAAAGCGCCTGGACCTGACGCCGACGGAATATCGGGTTCTAAGCCTTCTGGCGGCACGTCCGGGCCGCCTCTTCTCGCGGGCGCAGATTCTGGATTTGGCCTATCCGGAGGACGAGGACGTGTCGGATCGTATCGTCGACAGCCACATCAAGAACATCCGCAAGAAGCTGGCCGCCATCCTGCCCGAGGCGGATGTCATCCACTCCGTTTACGGCATCGGTTACCGCTTTGAAGTGTGAGTTGTAACAACCGTCCATCCCCTCCCATGTTTCATCCTGCGTGAACCCGTTCTACCATTTGTTTTAGAGAAAGCCGCTCTATAGCGACCCTGCCATGCTGGCGCCTGACCTAATCCGGAAGTTCATCAAGGGTGTCAAATTGGCAAAAAACAAACCCAGGGACTTTGAGGTCCCTGGGCTGTTGGGAAATGCCTTCGCGGCAAAAGCCGCAGAAGTCAACCTTAGGCGGCCGGAGTAGGCGCCGGGGCCGGAGCAGGCTTCTTAGCAGCCTTCTTGGCAGCGGGCTTCTTGGCAACCTTCTTGGCAGCCGGCTTCTTGGCAGCCGGCTTCTTCTTGGCAGCGGGCTTCTTGGCAGCCGGCTTCTTCTTGGCAGCAGGCTTCTTGGCAGCCGGCTTCTTCTTGGCAGCAGGCTTCTTGGCAGCCGGCTTCTTCTTGGCAGCGGGCTTCTTCTTGGCCGCGGCCTTCTTGGCAGCAGGCTTCTTCTTAGCAGCCGGCTTCTTCTTGGCAGCAGGCTTCTTCTTAGCAGCCGGCTTCTTCTTGGCAGCGGGCTTCTTCTTCGCTGCCGGTTTGGCGGCGGTCGCCGCCTTGGTTTTGCACATTGCCATTGGTTCTCTCTCCACATTTCACGGTGACGTCCACCGCACAGACACAATAAAACAATTTGTGCGCTTTGCAAAAAAAAATGATTGACGTGATTTTTCCATACGATGGATTTCCGACTCTCTGTTGCGCATCGGCAACGCACCGACCCCTGCAAACACGCGGTTTTCATAGAGTTTTGTGATGCCGTTGGCGTGTCGAAGAGGCCGAAAGAAAAATTCAGGCCAGGAGTCGTGCAAGGCATTCCGCCGCTCTTGGCGGGGTGAAAAATTGCGAATCGGATTCGAAAACGCTGTCCGAGTCGCAAGGGGGAGGGGGCGCTTTACCCTTTGTTAAGTCCCTTGGAGTCATACTGCCAGGGTGGAATCAGGCTTACTTCAAGGCAGGGTTTGCGACGATGGACCTCCAGCAGTACACCCTTTTCGGCATGATCAAGGAGCGCATGGCATGGGCCACGAAGCGCGAACATGTCCTGTCGCGCAACATTGCCAATGCCGATACGCCGGGATTCCTGCCCAGCGACATTCGGGAACTGACCTTTAAAAAGGCCTTAAGCGAGGCCGCGCCGCCCCAGGTTTCGGTGACGGATCCCGGACATATGGCGGGGACGCCGGTGCCGACGTCGCGCTTTCGGATTGAGAAACAGCGTGCCCCAGAGGAAATATCGCCCAACGGCAATGGCGTTACGCTGGAAGAGCAGATGATGAAAGTCGGCGATACCAAGGGCAAGTTCGACATGGCCGCCAACCTCTATCAGAAGAACTTGGCCTTTCTGAAGATGGCGACGGGCAGCGGCAGGTAAGATTTGGGTAAGGAGTGAAAGATGGACGATCTCTTCAGTGGCGTCAGAATCTCGACAGCCGGGCTGCATGCCCAGGGGGTGCGCATGCGCACCATCTCCGAGAATCTGGCCAATGCCGATTCACTGGCCCGCTCTCCCGGAACCCTGCCCTATCGGCGCAAGGTCGTAACCTTCAAGAACGTGCTGGATCGCGAGATGGGGGCCAACACGGTGCGCGTCAACCGCGTCACCACCGATCAGGCCGATTTCGGCAAGCGCTTCGATCCCACGCATCCGGCGGCCGACCGCGATGGCTATGTGCTGACCCCCAACGTCAATCCGCTGGTCGAACTGATGGACATGCGGGAGGCCCAGCGCAGCTATGAGGCCAACCTGACCGCCATCAACAATACGAAGGCCATCATTCAGCGGACTGTCGAGTTGCTGCGCTGAGCATATATATATAAAGTGTAGGGTGTTCTCGATGGGCGCCCTTAAGGAGACGACATGGCCCTCAACATATCGAACGCCATCAATGCCTATGCCTCGGCGGCCCGGCCCACGACGCCCGGATTGGATGCCGGTGCCAATGCGGCCACCAATGCTCAACCGGCTCAGGATTTCGCAGGCCTGGTCAAGAATGCCGCCCAGTCCTCCATCGACACCATGAAGACCGGCGAGCGTATGAGCATGATGGCCATTGCCGGTCAGGCCGACCTGACCGAGGTGGTGACGGCGGTTTCCGCCGCCGAAGTGACGCTGCAGACTGTTATGGCAGTGCGCGACAAGGTCATTACGGCCTATAATGAAATCATGCGCATGCCCATCTAGGGCCTGCGTCCTCTTCCCCATCCGGAGGCACTATGAACGAAGCCGAGGTGATGGACGTCATCCGCGAAGGCATGATCGTCCTGATCAGGGTGTCGGCCCCCCCGCTTCTGGCGGGCATGGCGATCGGCTTGGTCATTTCGATCTTCCAGACATTGACCCAGATTCAGGAAATGACCCTGACCTTCGTGCCCAAAGTCCTGGTGGTGTTCATTTCGCTCCTGGTCTTCATGCCTTTCATGCTGCATGAGGTGACGGACTTTACCCATATCATCATGGACAAGGTCATTGCGGGGGGATAGGTCGTGCTTTCCGCATTCCTCGATATCAATATCTTCCATTTCTTTTTGGTCTTTTCCAGGCTGGGGGCGGCCTTGATGCTCATGCCCGGCATGTCGGGGAAGTTCGTTCCTGCCAATAACCGGCTTTTCATATCCCTGGCCGTTTCGGCGGCCGTTACCCCTGTCATGTCGCCGATGCTTCCGCCCATGCCTGCTGAATTGTTCCAGCAAATCATCATGATCGCGGCCGAGGTGACGATCGGGATACTTCTGGGTTCGCTGGCCGAAATTGTTCTGGCGTCGCTGCATGTGGCGGGCACGTTGGTCAGTTTCCAGGGCGGCTTTGCCAATGCGCTGATCATCGACCCCATCACCCAACAGCAGGGATCGGTGGTCACCGGCCTGTTCGATCTGGCCGCCATTACCCTGATTTTCACGACCGACCTGCACCATCTGTTCATCGAGGCCATCGGCGACAGCTATTATGTTTTCGCGCCCGGACAGTTTCCGGATGTCGGCGATATGAACAAGGTCATCGTCGAGCAGGTGGGGGCCAGTTTCCTGCTGGGGGCCAAGCTGGCCTCGCCTTTCGTGGTTTTTACCGTTGTTCTCTATTCGGCCATGGGTGTTTTATCCAAGCTGGCCCCCCAGATTCAGGTCTTCTTCGTCATGATGCCGCTTCAGCTTCTGGCAAGCCTGGCCTTGCTGGCGCTGGCGCTCCCGGGCATGATGTACTGGTTCATGCGTCACTTCGAGGGCGTCTTCATCCCTCTGTTAAGGTAAGCCATGGCCGAAGAAGACGCAGACGAATCACAAAAAACAGAAGAGCCTTCTGGGCGAAAACTTAGCAAAGCGCGCGGGGAGGGTAACGTCCCTCTCTCGCAAGAGGTCCGTCTTTGGCTGTCCTTGCTGGGTACGCTGATGATGGTCGGCATGTTCGCAACGCCGCTTTCCAGGGATCTCTTTCCCGTCCTTCGCCATTTCATCGAGCACGCGCATTCCATCGATACCGGCGAAGAAGCCCTGCGCTCGATGGCGGCGGGGCTGTTGCTGCAAGTCGGCCTTATGCTGGCGATACCCTTCCTGACCCTGATTGCTCTCGGCTTTCTGGGGACCATGGGTCAAATCGGCTGGCTGATGGTTTCCAAGCGGATCAAGCCCAGCTTCAGCAAACTGAGCCCTTTGGCCGGTGCCAAGCGGCTTTTCTCCTTCATGATGCTGCTCGACTTTGGAAAGAGCCTGATCAAGCTGCTTTTGGTGGGCTGGCTCTTTTGGACCCTGCTGGTTCCCAAGCGCGCCATCCTGCATCAGTTGCCCGACCTGTCGCCGCTGGAAGTCATGCTGCTTATTCAAGACATGGTGCTGGAACTGGTTTTCTGGGTTCTGCTGCTGTACGCTTTCGTCGCTGCAGCCGACTTCTTCTATCAGCGCTATAACCATAATAAGCAATTGCGCATGACCAAGCAGGAGGTCAAGGAAGAGGGCAAGGACACTGAAGGCGATCAAACCGTCAAGTCCAAGCAGAAAAGCATTCGCATGCAGCGCGCGCGCCAGCGCATGCTGATGGCGGTGCCCAAGGCGACCGTGATCATCACCAACCCCACCCATTACGCCGTGGCCCTGCATTACGAGATGGAAACCATGCAGGCCCCGGTTCTGGTGGCCAAGGGCATCGACTTCCTGGCCAAGAAGATCAGGGAAATCGGCGAGGAAAATGCCGTGCCCATCGTCGAGAATCCGCCTCTGGCCCGCGCCTTGTACGCCACCGTCGAGCTGGACCAATCGGTGCCTCCAGAGCATTATAAGGCCGTGGCGGAAGTGATCGGTTATGTCTTCAAGCTCAAAAAGAAAATCTGATTCTGTCTTGACCGTGCTGTTGGGCGCGGGAGCTGCCTTGCTGGCGCTTCTGCCCGTGGGGGCTCCGTGGCTGATGGGGGTTGACGGCAGTGCGGCGACCCTGCTGGGGCTTGCCCTGTCCCTGCCCCTGATGGCGGCTTTGGTCTTTCTGGTCTGGCGTCTTGGGCGCGACAGAAGACAGGCCCGCCTTCTGGCGGCAAGCCTGGAAGGTGAAAGCGAACCCCGGATTCTTTTGGATGCGCAAGGGGCCGTTCTGTTTGCCAATCAGGGTGCTTGTTCCCTGCTGGGCAATGGGGTGCATCCGCTTGGCCGTCTGGTTCCCCTGGCCGGAGACGAGGCTTCTCGCGACGAAGCCCAGCGGCTTTTACGCATGGCCGAGGCGCGTCAGGCCGGCGAGGGCGTCTTGCAACTGATGACGCCTTCCGGTTCCAGCGAATTGTTTGCGGTGCGGCTCGATCCTTTGGCAATTCGAGGCCAGAATTTCCTGTCCGTGCGTTTCGAGGACATGACGGCCAGGACCGCCATCGATATCGCCATGCGCACCGAAATCGATCAGTTGGCCGACCTGATCGACCAGGCGCCCTTCGGCCTGGTTGCCTTGGATGATGTGGGGCGCATGACCTTCGTCAATCACCGCATGGCGGAATGGGTGGGCATCTCCACCCCCAACCTGATCGGCCGGTCCTATGATGAACTGATCGAAACCGTTCCCCAGGCGGGCGGCTTCGGGCGATTGACCCGGATAAAGGCAGAGGGCGGGGCGGGACCAAGAATAGAGTCGTGGCGCGTAGCCGCCAGGGACGGAGGCGCCGTCATCGCCATCCGCCGCGATGGCGTCGAGCCATCGGCAATGCCGGTTACGTCGCAGACTTTGGGCGAAGGAAGTGCGGGCCGCCTGTTCGACGAGTCTCCCGTCGGCATGGCCGTTCTGGCGCTCGATGGATGCGTCACGGCGGCCAATCGCGCCCTTGCCACCATGCTGGGGCTTGAGACGGGGCAGATTTGCGGCCAGCCGCTGGCCGAGCGATTGGCTCCGGAGGATCGCCAGGATGTGGCGGCCCAATTGTCCAAGCTGGTCATGGGCACGGTTCGCGGCGCTCAGATCGATATTCGCCTGACCGGGGCCAGGCAGGTTGCGGCAACTTTGTTCGCAACGCCGCTCTCGGCATCGCAGCAAGGCGATGGCGATGGCCCCTCCGGCCTGCTGTTGCATTTCATCGACACCACCGAGCAGAAGAATCTAGAGGTGCAATTCGCCCAGGCCCAGAAAATGCACGCCATGGGACAGTTGGCGGGGGGCATCGCGCACGACTTCAACAATCTGCTCACCGCCATGATCGGCTTTTGCGATCTTCTGCTGGGCCGCCACGGGCAAGGCGATCCCTCCTTCGCAGATATCATGCAGATCAAGCAGAATGCCAATCGCGCGGCCAGCCTGGTTCGCCAGCTTCTGGCCTTTTCGCGTCGTCAGACCCTGCGCCCGCGCCTGGTTGATGTCACGGATTCCCTTTCCGAACTGTCGCATCTTTTGCGCCGACTTTTGGGCGAGACGATCGAGCTTCGGCTCGATCATGGCCGCGAGTTGGGACTGGTGCGCGTCGATCCCGGCCAGTTCGAACAGGTGGTGATCAATCTGGCCGTCAATGCCAGAGACGCCATGCAGGGCGGTGGCGCGCTTTCGATCCGCACCGGCACGGCCCGCTTCGAACGCCCCACCCAGCGTGGCGCCGAGCTGATTCCCAAGGGCGAGTATGTGCTGATCGAGGTTTCCGATACCGGGTCGGGCATTCCCAAGGAACATATCGGACGCATCTTCGAGCCCTTCTTCACCACGAAGCCCGTGGGATCGGGAACCGGGCTTGGCCTGTCCACGGTTTACGGAATTCTGAAACAGACCGACGGCTTCATTCTGGTCGATAGTGCGCCGGGCCAGGGCACCACCTTCACCATTCTGCTGCCGCGCTATCCGGCGGGCGACACGCCGGTACCGCCCCTGGCCGATGCATCGATAAAAGAAGATGCCACAGGCGATCTGTCGGGAGCAGGAACCGTGCTGCTGGTTGAGGACGAGGACGCCGTGCGGCTCTTCGCGCTTCGCGCCCTGCGCAACAAGGGCTACCGTGTTTTAGAAGCAAAAAGCGGCGAGCAGGCGCTTGATCTTCTGAACAGCGAGCCGGTCGATCTATTGATCACCGATGTCGTGATGCCCGGCATGGATGGCATCACCCTGGCCAGATTGGTTCGCGTTGAACATCCCGGCATCCATCTCATTCTCATGTCGGGCTATACGGAAGAGGCGGCCAGAGGCAAGCTCGACGACATGAAGGATGTGCATTTCCTGGCCAAGCCTTTCAGCTTGAAACAACTGGCGGGCACGGTGAAGCAGGTTCTGGCGCGGAAAGGCGAAAAAACCGGAACATGAACCGGTACAGCATGAGAACAATAGGGGTTTATGTGCGTGTATTTCTTTTAATATCAATGGATTAAAAGTTTCCCTTGTGTTCCGGAACATTTCGCGTACATTGGCCTCAGTTGCACCTGCAAGCCAACCGTGAAATAAGGAAACGCCGCTATGAGTCAGACAGCTTTACGCTTGGTGGAAAAAGATAACATGGACCGTCAAAAAGCCCTCGATGCCGCCGTCAGCCAGATCGAACGTGCCTTCGGCAAGGGGTCGATCATGAAAATGGGTCAGAAGAGCGCCGTGGAGATCGATGTCATCCCCACTGGCTCGCTGGGCCTGGATCTCGGGCTTGGCATCGGCGGATTGCCGCGTGGGCGTATCGTTGAAATCTACGGTCCGGAAAGCTCGGGCAAGACCACGCTCGCCTTGCATGTCGTGGCCGAGGCGCAAAAGCGCTCGGGCGCTTGCGCCTTTATCGATGCCGAGCATGCGCTCGATCCGATCTATGCCCGCAAATTGGGGGTCAATCTCGACGAATTGCTGATTTCGCAGCCCGACAATGGCGAGCAGGCGCTTGAAATCGCCGACACGCTGGTTCGCTCGGGCGCGGTCGATGTGCTGGTTATCGATTCCGTGGCGGCTTTGGTGCCTCGGGCCGAGATCGAGGGCGAGATGGGTGACTCCCATGTCGGCCTGCAGGCCCGCTTGATGAGCCAGGCGCTTCGCAAGCTCACTGGCTCGGTGTCCAAGTCGAATTGCATGATCATCTTCATCAACCAGATTCGTATGAAGATCGGCGTCATGTTCGGCAATCCGGAAACCACCACCGGCGGCAACGCGCTTAAATTCTATGCTTCCGTCCGCCTGGAAATCCGTCGGACCGGCGCCATCAAGGATCGCGACGAGGTGGTGGGCAACCAGACCCGCGTCAAGGTGGTGAAGAACAAGCTGGCGCCGCCTTTCCGCGTCGTCGATTTCGACATCATGTATGGCGAGGGGGTTTCCAAGACCGGCGAGTTGGTCGATCTGGGCGTCAAGGCCAATCTGGTCGAAAAATCAGGCTCGTGGTTCTCTTATAACGGCACGCGCATCGGCCAGGGCCGCGAGAACGCCAAGCAGTATCTGAAGGATAATCCCAAGGTGGCCGAGGAGATCGAGGCCGCCATCCGGGCCAATGCCGGGCAGGTTGCCGACGCCCTGGCAGGCGGGCCGGGCGATCTGGACGGCACCGCCGTCGACGACTGACCCATATAATTCTCCACGTTATCATGGGGTTATGTCACAGCAGGGGCCGGGAAACCGGCCCCTTTGCCTTTGGGGTCATCAATTCCTAGACCCGGGGGCTCTGATTCGCTACAAAACGAGGCCTTTCAAGTTCCGGATCAACCGGCCAGGCCGTAAACTCATAAACCCCACGAGATGCGCTTGAGGAGAAAATGGCCGGATGACAGGAGAAAAGCGATGAGCATATCGGGAATATGGTCGAGATTTTCGACGTATCAGCCGGTCATTTTCACCCAAGCCCGTAGGGATGCGGTGATTTTCGCGTCCGGGTGTGTTGCTTGCCCCTTGTGGACGTCCAGTCCACGGCGGGACAAGCGCCTGCCCGGACACGAAAATCTCCAGCGTCGCATCCGTGGCGTTTATGAGTTTACGGCCTAGGACCAGCCCATGCCCCGTACCAGCAACGACATCCGTTCCGCCTTTCTGGGTTTCTTCAAGAAGCACGGCCACGAGATCGTGGACTCGAGCCCCTTGGTGCCCAGAAACGATCCCACCTTGATGTTCACCAATGCTGGCATGGTGCAGTTCAAGAACGTCTTCACCGGCCAGGAGAAGCGGTCCTATCAGCGCGCCACTACGTCGCAGAAATGCGTGCGCGCTGGCGGCAAGCACAACGACCTGGATAATGTCGGCTATACGGCACGCCATCACACCTTTTTCGAGATGCTGGGCAATTTCTCTTTCGGCGACTATTTCAAGCCCGATGCCATCGAATTCGCCTGGAATCTGGTGACCAGGGATTTCGGACTTAACAAGGATCGTTTGTGCGTCACGGTCTATCACACCGACGACGAAGCCTGGACGCTTTGGAAGAAGATTTCGGGGTTCCCTGATCAGCGCATCATCCGCATTCCCACCAGCGACAATTTTTGGGCGATGGGGGATACCGGTCCCTGCGGGCCTTGCACGGAAATTTTCTATGATCACGGCGATCACATTCCAGGCGGCCCCCCTGGATCGCCCGAAGCGGATGGCGACCGCTTCATCGAAATATGGAATCTCGTCTTCATGCAGTTCGAGCAGCTGGCCGATGGCAGGCGTATCGAGCTGCCCAAACCCTCTGTCGATACCGGAATGGGGTTGGAACGGCTGGCCGCCGTCATGCAGGGCGTTCACGACAACTACGATACGGATGCGCTGCGCCATCTGATCATGGCCTCGGCTGAGGCCTCAGGCGCCGATCCGGATGGTCCGCATAAAGTGTCGCATCGGGTGATCGCCGATCATTTGCGCGCCATGTGTTTCTTGATCGCCGATGGCGTACTGCCTTCGAACGAGGGGCGCGGCTATGTTTTAAGGCGCATCATGCGCCGGGCCATGCGTCATGCCCATCTGATGGGATGCGTCGAGCCTTTGATGTGGCGCCTGGTGCCAGCCCTTCTCAAGGATATGGGGTCGGCCTATCCCGAGCTGATCCGCGCCCAGGCCTTGGTAACGGAAACTCTGAAGCTGGAAGAGACGCGTTTCAAGGTGACGCTGGATCGCGGCCTTAAGCTTCTGGACGAGGAAACCGGCAAGCTGGCCAAAGGTGCAGCCCTGGAGGGCGAGGTCGCTTTCAAGCTTTACGACACATACGGATTTCCGCTCGATCTGACGCAAGATGCGCTGAAGGCCAAGGGGATTGGCGTCGATACCGATGGCTTCAATGCCGCCATGGCGCGTCAGAAGGCCGAGGCCCGCAAGGCCTGGGCGGGCTCGGGCGAAGCTGCAACCGAGACGGTTTGGTTCGAAACCCGCGAGAAGGTGGGAGCCAGCGAATTCCTGGGTTATGACACGGAAAGTGCCGAAGGGGTGGTAACCGCTCTGATCAAGGGCGGATCGCCCGTCGATGCCCTAAAGGCCGGAGACGAAGGCTTTCTGATCGCCAATCAAACGCCCTTCTATGGCGAGTCTGGCGGTCAGATGGGCGATGTCGGCGTGATCGTGATTCCCGGAAAGGCGCAGCTTTTGGTGACCGATGCCCAGAAGAAGCTGGGTGATCTCATCATTCATCGGATCAAGCTGGTCGAGGGCGAGGTGAAGGTCGGCGACGCGCTTGAAATGCGTGTCGATGCCAAACGTCGCGCTGCCCTGCGCGCCCATCACTCGGCAACCCATCTGTTGCATGCGGCGTTGCAAAAATATTTGGGCCAGCATGTGACGCAAAAAGGCTCGCAAGTGGGGCCAGACCGGCTTCGCTTTGATATCAGTCATCCCAAGGCACTGAGTCTTGAGGAACTTCGCCTGGTCGAAGCGGAAGTGAACGAGGAAATTCGCCACAACGCCAAGGTCACGACCACCTTGATGACGCCCGAGGATGCCATCAAGGCGGGCGCCATGGCGTTGTTCGGCGAGAAATATGGCGACGAGGTGCGCGTGGTCGCCATGGGATCGCGCGTCAACGACGCCATCAAACCCTTCTCGGTCGAACTGTGCGGCGGCACACATGCCAAGCGCACCGGCGATATCGGATTCTTCAAGATCGTCTCGGAAAGTGCGGTGGCGGCGGGCGTTCGGCGTATCGAGGCCGTGGTGGGTGCTGCTGCGCTCGACCATGTTTTGATGCAAGAAGAGCAGTTGTCGCGCGCTGCCGCCGTGTTGAAGATTTCAACCGCCGATTTGGTGGATCGGGTATCGGCCTTGTTATCAGAGCGCAAGAAGCTGGAACGCGATCTGGCCGAGTCTCGCAAGAAAGCGGCCATGGGCGGAGGGGCGGGGGCGCCCCAGGCCCAGACGGTTTCGGGCATCGCTTTTGACGGGCGGGTGGTCGAGGATGTTCCGGCCAAGGACCTGAAGGGCATGGTTGATGAGGTCAAATCCGGTCTGGGTTCGGGTGTCGTGGCCCTGATCAGCCGGGCCGAGGGCAAGGCTTCCCTGGTCATTGCCGTGTCAGAGGACTTGGTGGCGCGGGTTTCCGCCGTCGATCTGGTACGGGCAGGGGCCGAGGCTCTGGGCGGCAAGGGGGGCGGGGGGCGCCCCGACATGGCCCAGGCAGGCGGCCCAGATGGTGCCAGGGCGGGCGAGGCCCTGGAGGCCATTAAGGCGGCGCTGGCGTCCCGGCTGGGTTGATCCAGGCTGGGGGTTGAACCAGGCGGGGATGAGAGAGACTCCACAAGCGTCTAGAATACTGCTAGATTAAGTTTCATCGAGTTAAAGAACGACCAACAATCGGGAGACAAGGGCATGGCGACGATCAATATTGAAAATCTTGGAAAGGTTGAGGAAGACGCGCTTGCTCTGGCGGCGGCGGCGATCCAGATCGATCAGGCCCGCGCTGAAGGTGGAAGCCAGTTGACGGCGGCGCTTGACCATAATCTTCAGCTCTGGGTGGCCATCAAGACCTTGATGCAGCGCCCGGATTGCGAGATGCCCAAGCTGGTGCGCGACAATCTGGTTCAACTGAGCCAGTTCGTCACGCAAAAGACCTTCGAAGTGTCGAACGGCGTCACCGACGACATCCTGAACAGCCTGATCAACGTCAATCTTCAGATTTCCGAAGGCCTGCTGGAAAACAAAAAGGCCTGATTCCGCCTTTGTTTTTGCCGAAAGTGTCGAGCGGCGGCCCTTCTGGGCTTTGCCGCTCTTCGTTTCGTGCGACCCGCTCTAAGACTGCCGCCAGGGCAGTCCGGCCGATTTCCATCCGCCGATTCCCCTTTGCTTTTTCTCATCGAGATTTCCCTCGAATCCGCCTTCGACATTGAAGCTGGCGGCAAAGCCCTGCTCGCGAAGCAGCAGGGCGGCTGCTTTTGATCGGATGCCGCTTCGGCAGATCAGCAGCAGGGTCTGATCCTCTCTAACCCCCGCCTCGCGCAGTTGTTCGACAAAGCGGGGATTGCGCTCCATGGCGGGATAGATCTGCCAGCAAACGCGCACCAGCGTTTTGCCGAACCCCTCGGGATCGGGCACACCCACGAACAGCCATTCGGGCTCGGTGCGCACATCGATCAGGACGGCCTCGGGCGTTGATTGGAGAATCTTCCAGGCACTCTGCGGCGAAATGTCGATCTGATCCATGAAGGCCCCTTTTACAAAACAGCTCAGTTGTTCCATATAAATACACATAACATTTGTGTTGACGTAATGCAATACGACATCCATTGTGTTATTAAGAACGCAACAACACAATGCAGGTGTATTATGATGGTGACGCTTCCCAACGAGCCGATTGCCCGCCTTGAAGATGCCCAGGAGTTTCGCCAGGGGCTGGCCCAGTATCAGGCTGGGGCCTGGGACGAGACGCGCTGGACCGGCTTTCGCGTGCGTCACGGTATTTATGGCCAGCGCCAGAAAGGCAAGCACATGGTTCGGGTCAAGGTGCCGGGCGGCTTGCTGCCGATTTCATGGCTGCCTGTCATCGCCGAAGCCATGAACGGCTTTGTCGGGGAGACGGCGCATCTGACCACGCGCCAAGACATTCAGCTTTACGATGCCAAGCTTGAGGACGTACCCGCCCTGCTCGAGCATCTGAGCACCCATGGCGTCACCACGCGCGAGACCGGGGGCAACACGGTGCGCAATGTCACAACCTGCCCCCAGGCGGGCCTCTGCCCGGCCGAGCGGGTCGATGCGGGCGCAGTCGCCAAGGCCTTGTCAACGCATTGGCTGCGCCGGTCCATCTCTCAACGGATGCCCCGCAAATTCAAGATCGCCGTTTCGGGCTGCGCCTCGGATTGCGCGGGCGGCTGGTATCACGATCTGGCCTTCATCGCCGTGCTGCAAAACGGACGTCCGGGATTTCGCGTACTCGGCGGCGGCGGCCTGGGAGCAAAGCCCATGCCCGGTGTCGAACTGCTCGACTTTGTCCTGGAAGAGGATTTGGCGGCCGTGATCGAGGCGGTGCTGCGGGTCCATCAGGTACGCTCGGATCGTGCCAACCGCGCTGCGGCGCGTCTGAAATTCACCTTAAAGCGACTCAATGTCGATGAGATCCGCGAAGAAGTGAAGCGCGAACTCGCCCTCGCCCGCCAGCTTCCGCAGCGCCCTCAGCCAAAATTTTCCTGGAAAACACCCAAAGGCGAAAAGCCGGCAAGGCTGGCTGGACCCCGGGCGCAGGAAGATGGACGCTTCACACTGGTGATCAAGCCAAGAAACGGCTCTCTGTCGATCAAGCATATCAATGGCCTTTACGATCTGGCCAAGGCCAACGGGCTTGAAAGCTTGCGCATCACCACGACGCAGGAAATTCTATTGACGGATTTAGCGGCGGAAAAAATTGACCCCGTTCGTCTGTGGTTGAAGTCTCTCGATTTGCCGGAAGTGACCGAAGAGGGGCAGGCGGCGGATCTGTTCGGCTGCTTGGGCACCTCGACCTGCCCGATCGGCGTGGTCAATGCCGCCGGATTGGTGTCGGAACTGACCGATATCAGGAATACGGGTGATCTGAAGATTCGTGCTTCAGGCTGCCACAATGCCTGCGCCCAGCATCATGTGGCCGACATCGGCCTGCATGGCGTGACGCGTCTGGCCCATGGAAAGCCCATGCCGCATTACCAGATTCATCTGGGGGGCGACATGTCGCGCGCCGACGGGTTGGCCCTGGAAGGACCGGTAGTTCCGGCGCGTCTGGTGCCCAAGGTGCTGGATGGTCTGGTCGCGGCATGGAACGGCAGGGAAAATCAGGATGACAGCGTTCGCGCCTGGGCCGAGCGGCTGGGCAAGTCAGGCCTGACCGATCTGGTCAAGCCGCTGCTGGGGCATGGTGAAGACAAAACCCACTTCATCGACTGGGGCGAGAGCGATCCCTTCAGCGGCCCCGCCACCGGCAAGGGCGATTGCGCCGCCCCCCTGGTCTCCAATGATCATCTGGTCGATCTGGCCAAGGACGCGCTGGAACGCATGGACCGCGCTCTGCTGGCGGGCCTGTGGCCTCTGGCTCTGCGCGAAGGCGAACGCGCCATCGGCATCGCGGCAAGACGGCGCCTTGATCTTGACCATCGCGTCAAGCCCAGGGATGTCGCCCTGCCTTTCATCGACCGGCTGAGGACGGCCTTCAGCTATCGTCCCTCGTTGATCGAAGCCTTGGAAAATTTGGAAGGAGCCAGCCAAATCGCCCTGGTCACCGGCGAGGCCCAGGGATATCGCGAAGCCATCGCGGGCTGGTTGGAGGAGATCGAGCGGGCGAAACCGCTAGCGCCTCCTGACCATCAAATCGATCCGGGCGAGCTGGAAAAAAGGGTGGCTGCGCTATGAGCCCAGCCTTGGACAAGACGGTGAATATAGAGGCGCTTCACGGCAAGGAGCTTATCGCGGCCTTGTTGGAAGCCTACCCTAAGCAGGTGGCCGTCAGTTCCTCCTTCGGAGCCGAGGCGGCGGTGTTGCTGTCCCTGGTGGCCGAGGTCGATCCAAGGATTCCGGTGCTGACGGTGGACACAGGATGCCTGTTCGAGGAGACGCGGGCCTACCGCGAGCTGCTGATCAGACATTTGGGTCTGACCGATGTGCGCATTCTAACGCCCGATGCATCGCAAATCGCCTTCAGGGATCCCGGCAACGAGTTGTGGGAGAGCGATCCCGACGCCTGCTGCCACTTGCGAAAGCTGGAGCCGATGAACTGGGCCACCAAGGCGTTCAAGGTCCTAATCGACGGGCGCAAGCGCTTTCACGGCGACAGCCGGGCAAAGATGAAAACAGTCGAGCAATGGGGCAGCATCCTGAAAGCCGCCCCGCTTGCCGGATTTGACGAAGCGGAAATCGAGCGTGCCTTTATCCAGCGTAACCTTCCCCGCCATCCCCTGTCAGCCCGAGGCTATCGCTCAATCGGCTGCGAGCCCTGTACAAGCCCGGTCGGCCTGGGCGAGCCCGTGCGTTCGGGCCGTTGGGCCGGCAAGGCGAAAACGGAATGCGGACTTCACAAATCACCGTGGTTTTGACAATGAATGATCTCGATACACTGGAACAGCAAAGCCTGTTCATTCTTCGCGAAGCCTTTTCGCGCATCGAAAAGCTGGCCCTTCTCTGGTCGATTGGCAAGGACAGTTGCGCCGTGCTGTGGCTGGTGAAAAAGGCCTTCTTCGGCCATGTGCCCTTTCCCATCGTGCATGTCGATACCGGCTGCAAGATGGACGGCATGATCGAATTTCGTGACCGTTTGGCCAAGGACTGGAATCTGCCGCTGATCGTGGGACAGAACGAAGCCGCGCTGAAGCAGGGGGTGGGGCCGCATCAGGGCCGCATCACCTGCTGCGAGGCCTTGAAGACGGACGGGCTGAAAGCCATCGTGGCCGAACACGGCTTCAAGGGCATCATCGCGGGCATTCGCCGTGATGAGGAGGGAACGCGGGCCAAGGAGCGCGTGTTCAGCCCCAGGGGCGTCGATGCCGGATGGAACGTGCATGATCAGCCGCCGGAATTCTGGGACCAGTTCACCACCAGCGTTCCGCCCGGCGCCTCGATCCGCATTCATCCCATCCTGCATTGGACCGAGTTGGATATCTGGCGCTACATCGAGCGCGAGGGCATTCCCCTGGTCGATCTCTATTTCGACAAGGGCGAGGGCAAACGCTACCGCTCGCTGGGCTGCGCGCCCTGTACGGCGCCGATTGCCAGCCGGGCTTCCAATATCGCCGAGATCATCGCTGAGTTGGAAACCACAACCGTCTCCGAACGATCCGGGCGCGCCCAGGATAAGGAATCGGAAGACGCTTTCGAGAAACTGCGTGCCAACGGATATATGTGACATGACACAGCTCTCTCCCTTGAAAATCGTCGTCGTCGGCCATGTCGATCACGGCAAATCCACCCTGGTCGGGCGTCTTCTCAACGACACCGGATCATTGCCCGCAGGCAAGCTGGAGGCGGTGAAGGCTGCCAGCGAGAAGCGCGGCGTTGCCTTTGAATGGGCCTTCCTTCTGGATGCCCTGCAGGCCGAGCGTGATCAAGGCATCACCATCGACACCACGCAAATCCGTTTGAAGACCAAGCCGCGCGAGACCATCATCATCGATGCGCCGGGACATCGTGAGTTTCTGAAAAACATGATTACCGGAGCGGCCAGCGCCGACGCCGCCATTCTGGTGGTGGATGCCGTCGAGGGGCTTCAGGAACAGACGCGCCGCCACGGCTATCTGCTGCATCTCTTGGGCTTGCGTCAGGTGGTGGTGGCCGTCAACAAGATGGATGCGGTGAATTACGACATCGGGCGCTTTGCCGAGGTGGTGGCCGAGGTGAACGCCTATCTGTCGGGAATTGGCATCGAGCCGCAGCACATCATTCCCATATCGGCCTATAACGGGGCCAATGTGGTAACAAGGATCGAGGCGTTGGATTGGTTTACCGGACCCACGCTGATCGACGGATTGACAGGGTTCAAGGCGCAGGCCCAGCCGGTCGAACTGCCCTTGCGCTTCCCCGTCCAGGATGTGCTGAAGCTGGACGATCGGCGCATCGTGGTGGGGCGCATCGAGAGCGGGCGGTTGCGCGTGGGCGACGAGATCGTCTTCAACCCCTCGGGCAAGTCGGCGCGGATTGCCAGCATCGAAAGCTGGGGAACCAAGGTTCCGGTGATCGCCGCCGTGGCGGGTCAATCCGTGGGGATCACCTTGGACGATCATATCTTCATCGAGCGCGGCCAGATCGGCAGCCACCAACTGGCAGCACCCCGCGAAGCCAGGGCCTTTCGGGCCAATCTCTTCTGGCTGGGCACCCAGGCGCTGGAAGTCGGTCAGCGCTACAAGCTGCGCCTGGCCACCAGTGAGCAGACGGTCGAGGTAGAGCGCATCGTGAAGGTGGTCGATCTGGACGATCTGAAGAGCGATAGCGTGACCAGGGTCGATCGCCATGCCGTGGCCGAAGTCGTTCTGCGTTCGAAGGTCGCCTTGGCCCTTGACGAATTTTCCGAGAACTCCCGCTTGGGCCGTTTCGTTCTGGTCGATGGCTTTGATATCGTCGGTGGCGGCATCGTTGTCGGCGCCGATGCCGAACTGTCGCGTCTGGCCCAGTCGGTCAAATCGCGCAATCTGTTTCCTGTGGGACACCGCGCCTCGCTGGAAGCGCGTTGGCTTTTGAACGGGCACAAGGGCGGCGTGATCTGGTTGACCGGGCTTTCCGGTGCGGGCAAAAGCACCGTCGCCATGGAGGTCGAGCATCAATTGCTGCGCAAGGGCCGTCAGGTCTATGTGCTGGATGGCGACAATCTGCGCCAGGGGCTGAATTCCGATCTCGGCTTCAGCCCCGAGGACCGCACGGAAAATATTCGCCGCGTCGGCGAGGTGGCGCATCTGTTCGCCAGTGCGGGCACCATCGTCATCACCGCCTTCATCTCGCCCTATCAGGCCGACCGTGATCGCGTGCGCACCATCCAGCCCGAGACGTTTCACGAGGTCTATGTGAAGGCGGGTGTTGGCGAATGCACCAAGCGCGATCCCAAGGGCCTCTATGCCAAGGCGATCAAGGGCGAGATTCCGGAATTCACCGGCATCTCAGCCCCTTATGAAGCGCCCGAAGCGCCCGAGCTGGTCGTGGAAACCGAGGGACATTCCGTGGAAAGCAGTGTCGCTCAGCTTCTCGACTATATCGACAGAACCTTCGCCCTGGATGCTGGCGAAACAGCCGACGCGCTTAGGGGCTAGGCCATGTCCGTTTTTGCCCTTTTCACGAAACGATGTAGGTGGGCGTCCTTCTAGCAGGAACCACTCATCAATTCATTTCGTGAAGGAAAAGTCACATGTCTCTTCGTCTCTCAACCGCCAGCTTGACGCTGGCGCTGCTGCTGGGTTTTGCCCCCTCGGTTAAAGCCGACGCTACTCTTCTGAACGTCTCTTACGATCCCACCCGGGAATTGTATCAGGACTTCAACGCCGCTTTTGCCAGGCATTGGAAGGACAAGACCGGCGAGGTCGTCACCGTCAACCAGTCACATGGCGGGGCGGGTAAGCAGGCCCGCGCCGTCATCGATGGCTTGGAAGCCGATGTTGTCACGCTGGCCCTGGCCTATGACATCGACGCCATTTCCGAAAAAGCCGGGCTGCTGCCCAAGGATTGGCAGAAGCGACTGGCGCATAACAGTTCGCCCTATACCTCGACCATCGTCTTTCTGGTGCGCAAGGGCAATCCCAAGGCCCTCAAAGATTGGAGCGATCTGGTCAAACCGGGGGTTCAGGTGATCACCCCCAACCCGAAAACCTCGGGCGGAGCGCGCTGGAACTATCTGGCCGCCTGGGGCTATGCGCAAAAGCAGAATGGCAACGATCAGGCCAAGGCGCAGGATTCGTCCAAGGCGCTTTATGCCAATGTCCCGGTTCTGGACACCGGGGCTAGGGGTTCCACCAACACCTTTGTTCAGCGCGGTATCGGCGATGTGCTGCTGGCCTGGGAGAACGAGGCCTTTCTGGCCCTGGATGAAATCGGCCGCGACAAGGTAGAGATCGTCCTGCCTTCGCTTAGCATTCTGGCCGAGCCGCCGGTGACGGTGGTCGATAAGGTGGTGGATAAGCACGGCACCAGAAAGCAGGCCGAGGCCTATCTGAACTATCTTTACAGTAAGGAAGGGCAGGAAATCGCCGCCAAGCATTTCTACCGCCCGCGCGATCCTGAGGTTCTGAAAAGGTTGGGGGCCAGATTCCCATCCCTGACCCTTATTACCATCGACGAGGCCTTCGGCGGCTGGCAAAAAGCCCAGAAAACGCATTTCGAAGATGGCGGCATCTTCGATGCGATTACCAGGAAATAGGCGGTGAGTGTTTTGGCTCATCGCCTTCGTGAACCCAGCGTGATTCCGGGATTCGGGATCACGTTGGGGGTCACCTTGACCGCCCTAAGTCTGGTGGTGCTGATCCCTTTGTCCGCCCTGTTCCTGAAGGCGGCGGGGTTGGGATTTTCCGATTTCATCGCCACGGCCTTCGATTCCCGCGCCATGGCAGCCTATGGCCTTAGTTTCGGAGCCGCCCTGGTGGCGGCCCTAGTCAATCTGTTCTTCGGCACATTGGTGGCTTGGGTTCTGGTGCGCTACCGCTTCGCGGGCAAGCGCATCCTGGACGCGCTGATCGACCTGCCCTTTGCCCTGCCTACCGCCGTGGCGGGAATAGCGCTGACCACCTTGTTCGCACCCAACGGAGCCTTCGGATCGGTTCTGGAACCCCTGGGGATCAAGGTTGCCTTTACCCGCCTGGGCGTGATCCTGGCCATGATTTTCATCGGCCTGCCTTTTGTTGTGCGCAGCGTTCAGCCGGTGCTGGAAGATCTGGAAAGCGAGGTTGAAGAGGCCGCCGCCAGTCTGGGGGCGTCGCGTCTGCAAACGCTTTGGCTGGTTGTTCTGCCTTCCTTGTTGCCCGCCCTGATTTCCGGCTTCGCCCTGGCCTTTGCCCGTGCGGTCGGCGAATACGGATCGATCATTTTCATTGCGGGCAACATGCCGGGGCAGACTGAAATCGCCCCCTTGCTCATCATCATCAAGCTTGAGCAATACAATTATGCCGGGGCCACGGCGATCGCCTCGGTCATGCTGATCATTTCCTTCGTTCTGCTCTTCGTCATCAACCGCTTGCAGCATTGGCGCCAGTCGCGCATGGAGGGACGATGACAAGCAATTCCTCCAGGAATGAACCATTGCTGGTGCGCGGATTGCTGATTCTTGTGGCGCTGACCTATCTGGGATTGTTCCTGGGCGCTCCCTTGGTCACGGTCTTTGCCGAGGCCTGGGCCAAGGGTCCTGAGATTTATTTCAAGGCCCTCGGCCAGGCGGATTCCTTGGCCGCCGTCCGCCTGACATTAATCACGGCAGCGATTGCGGTTCCGGTCAATCTGGTCTTTGGCCTGTGCGCTTCCTGGGCGATCGCTAAATTCGAATTCAGGGGTAAAAGCCTCTTGATGACCTTGATCGATCTGCCCTTCTCGGTATCGCCGGTCATCTCGGGCCTGGTCTTCGTTCTGCTGTTTGGTCTTCAAGGTTGGTTCGGCCCTTTCCTGGCAGAGCATGGCATCAAGCTGATCTTCGCCGTTCCCGGCATCGTGCTGGCCACCATCTTCGTTACCTTCCCCTTTATCGCCCGCGAACTGATTCCTTTGATGCAAGAACAGGGCAGGGAAGAAGAGGAGGCCGCCCTGATGCTGGGGGCCTCGGGCTGGCAGTGCTTCTGGCACATCACGCTGCCCAATGCCAAATGGGGGCTGATGTATGGCGTGCTGCTGTGCAATGCCCGCGCCATGGGCGAATTCGGAGCTGTCTCGGTGGTCTCGGGCCATATAAGGGGGCTCACCAACACCATGCCGCTGCATGTCGAGATTCTCTACAACGAATACAATTTCGTTGCCGCCTTCGCCGTGGCCACGCTGCTGGCCGCCCTGGCCCTGGTAACGCTGGTCGCCAAATCCTTGTTGGAATGGCGCTATGCGGCTGAACTCAATTCCGTCAAAAGGGCTTAGTCATGCAACTCGATATCCAGAATGTCTCGAAGCGCTTCGGTACCTTCCAGGCTCTGCGCGATGTCTCGCTGTCCATCGACTCAGGCGAGTTGGTGGCTCTGCTGGGGCCATCGGGCTCGGGCAAGACGACACTTCTGCGCATCATCGCGGGTTTGGAAACGCCGGATTCCGGTCAGGTCCTGTTCGAAGGCGAGAATGTGTCCGATCTCTCGGCCCGCCATCGCCAAGTGGGTTTCGTTTTTCAGCATTACGCGCTGTTTCGTCACATGACGGTGTTCGAGAATGTCGCCTTCGGTCTTCGTGTGCGCAAGCAGCGGCCCAGCAAGGGCACGATCGAGGCGAAAGTGCGCGAGTTGTTGCATTTGGTGCAGTTGGAAAGCATGGGAGATCGCTATCCCTCGCAACTCTCCGGCGGTCAGCGTCAGCGCGTCGCCTTGGCTCGCGCACTCGCCATCGAGCCTCGGGTCCTGCTGCTCGATGAGCCCTTTGGCGCGTTGGACGCCCAGGTACGCAAGGAACTGCGCCGCTGGCTCAGGCGCTTGCATGACGAGATGGGAATCACCGGCGTTTTTGTCACCCACGACCAGGAAGAGGCGCTGGAGGTGGCTGATCGCGTGGTGGTGACGCATCGGGGCGGTATCGAGCAGGTGGGATCGCCCGCCGAGATCTACGATCATCCGGCGACACCTTTCATCTATCAGTTCCTTGGTAATGTGAATCGATTGTCGGTTCGTCTTCATCAAGGGGCCGCGCGCATCGGCGGATTGGCTTTTCCGGCAGGCGGTTTCGAAAATGCCCAGGATCTGCCGGGCATTGCCTTCGTGCGCCCGCACGATCTGGGCATTTCCGCCGAGGGAACAGAGGGCATTCCCGTCAGCCTGCGCCATGCCGTGGTGATCGGCCCCACGGTCAGGCTGGAACTTGAAGGTCCAGACCACCTGACCTTGGAGGCTGAATTGAGCCGCAGCGCCTTCGACGCTCTGAAGGCGCATCCCGGCCAAGCCTTGTGGGCCCGCCCGGAAAGTGTTCGGGCCTTCCTTGAGGAAGGCGAAAGATAGAACCATATGACAATGTACAATACATCAAAATAACATGAATATGTTGCATTCCAGCCAGTGCATGTTATGGTCTGTCTAGCGCACGATCGTTTAACTCCGAGTCACTCGGGTGACCCGGAGTTAAACGTGAATCGTTCGCTAAAACAAATTGCTAGAGCGGATTCACGCCTTCAATCTGAGCCGGGAAGCGGCTCCGATTGAAGGCGACCCGCTCTAAGAATCGCTGGAGAAGATGAATGCCCTTAGCTGTGCTGGATATCGACCAGATGCGGGCCAATGCGCGCCGCGCTGTCAGCCTGTTGAAGGCGGTCAGCAACGAATCACGTCTGTTCGTTCTGTGCCAGTTGGCGGATGGCGAAAAATCCGTGGGCGAATTGCAGAGTCTGGTGGGTACGACCCAGTCCGGCATGTCGCAGCATTTGCGCCTTTTGCGCCAGCTCGACTTGGTCAAGACCAATCGCAAGGCCCAGACCGTCTATTACTCGCTGAACGGTCACGAGGCGCGGGCTCTCATCAGCTCGCTCTACAGCCTCTATTGCGGCGCGTCGGCCTCGCCCGCTCGCGAGCCTTCTTCCATCGGATACCGGGCATAAGCAAGCCGCTTACTTGGCCAGTGTCTCGCGCAGCGTTTCCAATTCCAGCCAGCGTTCTTCTGCCGCCGATAGTTCGGTGCGGGCGGCGTCGAGGCGGGCGGCGGCGGTTTCGAAACCGGCGCGGTCGCGGGCGAACAATCCAGGATCGGCAAGGCGCTTTTCCAGATGGGCAATTTCGCCAGCCAGGGCGTCGAGGCGCGCAGGCAATTCGTCCAGCTCGCGGGCATCCTTGTAGCTGAGGCGGGTTAAGGTCTTGGTCCGCGCCGCAAGCACGGGGCGGGATGTTTCGCGCCTGACCGGTGCGGATGCGCTCTCGGGTCTTTGCCGCAGATAGTCGGAATAGCCGCCCGCATATTCGCACACCTCGCCGCCGCCTTCGACCGCGATGACGCTGGTTACCAGCCGGTCGAGAAAATCGCGGTCATGGCTGACCACCAGAAGCGTTCCTTCATAGTCGGCCAGCACGTCTTCCAGCAGATCAAGCGTGTCCATGTCGAGATCGTTGGTTGGCTCGTCCAGGATCAGCAGATTGGAAGGCTTGGCCAGCAGCTTGGCCAGCAGCAGGCGATTGCGTTCGCCGCCCGACAGCGCCTTGACCGGTGTGCGCGCCTGGGCTTCAGAGAACAGAAAGTCCTTCATATAGCCGATCACATGTCGCGGCTGGCCCTGCACCCATATATTGTCGCCGCGCCCGTCGGTCAACGTGTCCCAGACGCTGCGCTCGGGATCAAGCTGGGTGCGTCGCTGATCGAAATAGGCGGGCACCAGGTTGGTGCCCAGACGCACTTGGCCGGAATCGGGCGCAAGCTCGCCGGTAAGCAGGCGCAAAAGCGTGGTCTTGCCGGCACCGTTGGGGCCGATCAGGCCGATGCGGTCGCCGCGCATCACCCGGGTGGAAAATCCGTTCACCACCACCGCACCGTCAAAGCGCTTGCACAGGGCCTCGGCCTCGATCACCAAACGGCCGGACAGGTCGCCCGCATCCGTGTCCAGCTTGGCCAGACGGGCCGACTCATTCTTGGCCTGCAACATCTCGCCGCGGCCTTTGCGCAGGGTTTGCAGCGCGCGCAGGCGGCCCATGTTGCGCTTGCGCCTTGCGGTGACGCCGCGGGCCAGCCAGTGCAGTTCCTGGCGCAACTTGGTATTCATGCGCGCCAGTTCCGCTTCCATGGCGGCATAGGTTTCCTCTTGCCAGGCGGGGAAGGCGGCAAATCCCTGCTCTGAGCGGCGCACCTGACCTTGCTCCAGCCACAGGGTCTGGCGCGACACCGCCTCCAGAAAACGTCGATCATGGCTGATCACGACAAGTGCGCCTGCAAAGACGCTGAGCGCTTGCTCCAACCAAAGAATGGTGGGCAGGTCCATGTGATTGGTCGGCTCGTCCAGCAGCAGGGCATCGGGCTCGCCCACCAGAGCGCGGGCCAGTGCCGCGCGCCTGCCCTCGCCGCCCGACAGCAGCGCTGGCTCGCGTGATCCGTCCAGCTTAAGTGCTTCCAGCACCGCCTCGATACGGTAGGTCTGATCGCGCTCAGCCTCGGGCAGACCTGCTCCAACATAGGCGGTGACACTAGGTCCGGTCAGGGCCGGGTTAAGCGGCAATGTTGCGATGCGCGTGCCGGGCTGGATGAAGCGCTCGCCAGAGTCGGGCAGGATCTCGCCCGCCAGCACCTTGAGCAGCGTCGATTTGCCCGAGCCGTTGCGTCCGACCAGGCAGGTCTTGTCGCCGCGCCCCACCCAGGTAGTGACGCCCTCGAACAAGGGGGTGCCGCCGAAAGTGAGGCGGACGTCGCGCAGTGCCATCAGCGGAGGAGAAGCCATGGGGCCTTCACCTACACCGGCAACCTGTTTTGTTCAAGAGAACTCGTGGCCGCCAGGCAACAGCAAATAATTGAAAAGCGGCCAACGCACACCGCACCTAATTTGCTGGAAAAAAAGAAAATTTGGCGCAGCCGACGGGATTCGAACCCATGACCCCTGCCTTCGGAGGGCAGTACTCTATCCAGCTGAGCTACGGCTGCGCGGGGCTCTTTAGGGAGCCGGGGCGAAACTTAGCTCAAAGCACGAGGGGATGCAAAGGCTGATGAGCGAGGACTGGGGGGCCTTGGGGACAGGCGCCTCCAAAGGCGTCTTGCTACGCATTCTGAGCTTCAACTGGGCGTTCTGCGCTGAATATTAGGCCAATTGAAAGGCCTTAATCAGAGTTCTTGTGCGCAACCCTGACGCAACTTATATTGATGGTTAACAATATTAACGATCCATGGGTCTGAATGTTCATCGATCCCAAGCGCATTCCGCATACGGGAAGTCCGCCCATTGACGCCGAGCATGAGCGGCTGGCCCTGGTCATGAACGAGGCATATGAACTGTGGCGTTCCGGTGAGGATAGTTCCGTCTGGCAAGGCGTTCTGCTCACCTTCCTTGACATGCTGGATGTCCACTTCAAGGAAGAGGAGGATCTGGCGGCTAGGCTTGGTTATGTCCGGAGCGATGAATTGGCGGCGGCGCATGGCCATTACCGGGAAAGGCTGCGCCAGCTTCTCGATCAGTTCCGGCTTGGACAGGCAGGGGCTCCCACGCCCTCCGATCTATTTAATTATTTCGACCGGCTGATCTATGAACATGAGCTCATGGACGATCAGGGGCTTTGGGATGTTTTCAAGCAGGACCATCACGCGCAGGTGCCGGGCGATCCGCTGATCGTCTGGAACGACAGTCTTCTGGTCGGCCACGAGGATATCGACCGTCAGCATGAAACGCTGGTCAGGATGCTGAATAATCTGCACCACATGATCGAGAAAAGATGTGCGCTGGACGAGATCGTCGTTCTCTTGGGCGACATCCGCCGTCACATCGTCTGGCACTTTGGATTCGAAGACAAGTTGATGGTGCAATATCACATCAAAAGCCATGCCTCGCATGCGGCCTTGCATCATCACCTGCTGGAGGATCTGGACGGCGTGGTCCAGGATGTTGCGCTTCGGCGCTACGAGGAGCTGGAAGGCTTGCTGGAAAACTACCTAAAATTCTGGCTTCTCGACCACATCCTTCATGTCGACATGGCCATGGGGCGCGATCTGGCCCTGAAATTGTCGGCCGGGGTCAAGCCTTCGGTTCTGCCGCCCCTCTCGACGGCCTGAGAAAAACGAAACCAGGATTCTTAACACACTATCAAGCCTTTCATATTAGGCTGGACGCTTGAGTCTGGATTTATTATGGTGATTCAAATCGAATCGCTCAGCGTTTTGGTGCCGGTCGTTTGCGTTAACGAACAGAGTCAAGGGTTGTCGGAATGGCGTGCTGGGGAAGATTGTTGATTCGAATCAATATTTTCCTTGCCCTGCTGGGTGGGCTGATCCTCTCGCCTCCGGCGCAGGCGCGCGAGGTGCGTTACGCCTCCATCGTGGTCGACGCCAATAGCGGCGAGGTGCTTCATTCGGTCAATCCCAATCAACGCAATTTCCCCGCCTCGCTGACCAAGCTGATGACGCTGTATCTCGTCTTCGACGAGTTGAAGCACAAGCGCCTGAAGCTTACGGATCGCATCACCTTCACCGACAATGCCGAGGCGCAGGCTCCTTCCAAGCTGGGGCTGCATGCTGGGCAGAGCATCACCGTCGAGCAGGGCATTCTGGCCCTTGTCACGCGTTCCGCCAATGACGTGGCCGTCGCCTTCGCCGAGCATATCGGCGGCACGGAAGAGGATTTCTCGCGGCTGATGACGGCCAAGGCGCGAGCCCTTGGCATGAGCCGCTCGACTTTTGTCAACGCCTCCGGCCTGCCCAATTCCGAGCAGCTTTCCACGGCGCACGACATGGCCACGCTGGCCCGGGCGCATATCCAGCAGTTTCCGGAATATTACACCTACTTCCAGGTCAGGAAGTTTCGCTTCAACGGCCAGACCATCTTTTCCCACAACCGCATGCTGCAATCCTACAAGGGGGCCGAGGGCATGAAGACCGGCTATATCCGGGCTTCGGGCTTTAATCTGGTGGCGGCGGCCAAGCGCGATGGGCGTCGTCTGGTCGGCGTCGTTTTCGGAGGCGACACGGCCAGCCAGCGCGACCGCCAGATGGCTCATCTGTTGGATAAGGGCTTTGCCACGTCGTCAACGGGGCGCAGCAAACTCAATCAGATTGGTGACGAGCCTGATAACGATGCCGAAGGCGATATCCAGCCGGGGGCTCCCATCGACATGGCCGAGGCTCCGGCTTCGCCTGCGGCATCGGCTCCGGTGCGGCATGTCATCTCGATGCCTGCGGCCAACAGTTCCTCGGAAGTTCGGGTGGCGGCTGCCAGCGCTGGCTCAGGCCTTCTGTCGGTTCCCAGTCCCAAATCCAATCTGAAACTGTCCAAGGCCAGCGTCAGCGACGAAGACGCCACTGCTCCCACCTGGAGCATCCAGGTGGGAGCCTTCTCGCGCTATGGGGCTGCTTTGTCGGCTGCCAGCGATGCCCAGCGCAAGCTGGCCAAGGCCGTTCCCGGTGGCCGTGCCTTAGTTACCAGCCATCGTGCCCACGGTCAGACCGTCTATCGGGCGCGCCTGACCGGAATCAGCGAAAGCCAGGCCCGCACGGCTTGCAAAAGACTGGATGGGGCCAGCCGCTCCACATGCCACGTCGTCGCCCCCGAGGGGCCCGTCAATACGGTCCAGGCTTCTGGCTGAGAAAACGGCGCTTATGGCGCTGTTGCCAGTCGTTTAGCTTCCATTCCAGGTGAGACGAACATAAGATTCCAGGGCTGGTCATAAAGGCTTGCGCCTGTCGTTTTTCGCCCCCTGCCAGCACGACCCGCACGGGCTTCAGAACGTAGTCATCCCCCTCATAGTCGATCAGCCGCTCCAGCTCTTCAGGCGATATGTCTTGAGCCAGAACGCCGTCCACGCAGGCGTTGGCACAGGCGAGCAGGGTGGGATAGCTTCGCTTGGCCACGGGAACGCGCCGATAATCCAGAAGCTGCGCCGGGAAGACGTCGAGGGGGCGTCCGACGATCAAGCGGCGCACGTCGCTATCCATCAAAGTGCCGTAGAAGAATAGCGGTAGCATCACTCCACGCTGTCGACCAGAAGGGCGCCGCGCGAAGCCATCAGATAAAGCCCGATGTGATGCGCAACCATCTGGGGATGCGTGGCCGTGGCGGGCAGGCCCAGGGATCTTGCCGCCTCTGCCGTCAGATCATAGGTAGCACAGCCCAGGGCATGGACGGCGATCTCTTGAAGAGAAGGCATCATGGCGTGATTGCGGGCCGAGAGCATGGTGAGCACGAAATCCATGACGCAGATATCGGTGCAGATGCCGGTGACGAGCAGAGAGTCCAGCCGCGCTTCGTTGACCCAATCGACCATGCGATTCCTGCCCGTGGCCAGATCGATCGATCCTACGAAACCATTGATGCAGTCCTTGCGGATCAGGGTGACGCCGGATTGCCCCTCCAGCCACTTGAGGGCGGGGACCAGATTTTCCTCGCCGCTTCCCCGCTCGCAATGGGGAGGGTAGGGCGGCTCTGCCTTGCCGGGCTCATGCGTGTCCAGAAACGCCGCCACCGGTTGGCCGCGTTCCAGGAACAAGCGGGCCAGCCGCTCGCATTCGCCGACCATGCGGATGACCTGATCGTTGGGCAGGGGCGGGGCCAGATATCCCGCTCCTACGGTGGCAAAGCCGTTCACGACATCGACAATCACCAATCCGCATCGCCTGTTGGCGGTGGGAAAGGGCTGCAACGCAATGGGCAGAGAGACTTGAAGGGAGGCAAGCAGGGTCATGGAGGATATCTCCTACCGAAAACTGCACCCTGAGGCAGTTTACGAAAAGGCCAGCGGCTTTTCAACGAAAGAACCGCTAGCGCAGGATCGTTTAACTCCGAGTCACCCCGGTGACACGGAGTTAAACGTGAATCGGCAGCTCAAAACAAATTGCTAGAGCAGATTCACGCGCGAATCCTGAGCCGATTAATGGCTCAGGATTCTTCCGATCTGCTCTAGTCTTTGTCTGTATTACCCTACTTGGCTCCACTCATGGATTTGTTCAACTCGGCTTCCGCTTCGAAAGTCCCCTTGGGCAACTGGTGGGCAACACCCTTGTGGCAATCGATGCAGGTCTTCTTATCCTGCACGGCATCGAGATGACGCGAGCGCGCCCGCTCGTTCTGTCGGCTGATATCCATCGAATCGAAATGATGGCAGTTGCGGCATTCGCGGGAATCGGTTTCCTTCATGGTCTGCCAGACATGCGTAGCCAGGACCAGCCTTTTGGCTTCGAATTTCTCAGGTGTGCCAACCGTTCCCAGGAAGTGGTGGAACAGTTCGTTCGAAGCCTGAATCTTGCGCCGGACCTTGTAGACCCATTCCTTGGGGACATGACAATCCGGGCAGGTGGCGCGCACACCGCTTTTGTTGGTGTTGTGAACGGTGGTCGTGTATTCGCTGTAGGTGTTCTCCTCCATCTCGTGGCAGGTGATGCAGAAGCTTTCGGTGTTGGTCAGTTCAAGCGCCCAGTTGAAGGCGCCCCAACCCATCACGCCGAAGATGGCGCCCGCCACCAGAACGGTGCCCAGCGCATAGCGTGTCGAGGGCAACTTTAGGGCCTTCCAGATCCGGCGCCATGGGCTTTCCTGGTTTTCGGTGCTCATCGTCGTCTCCCGAATGGCTTCAGTTCGCAGGCTGGGTGGGGGCAAACAGATTGTTCACCAGCGGCTTGGCGTCGGTGACCGGTACATGGCACTGGGTGCAGAACCAGCGGGTGCTGGCAACCTTATCCAGGCGCTTGCCCTCGCGGTCCATATAATGCGTTTCGCTGACCTTGGGGGCGCGTTCTTGGGCGTTGTAGGGCCAGTCGTGGCACCTTAAGCACTGATTGACCTTGAGGTCGATCTGGTACTTTTCGACCCGGTGCGGTACCAGCGGCGGCTGCTGGCGAAAGGCCCTGGTGAGGCGTTGATTCTCGACGGTGTTGTGCACCTCGGGGGCTGCGTTGGTCTGGTCGATCTTGACGCCAGATTCCAGCGATTTCACCTGAGCCAAGGCGTTGCCAGGCATGAATGAGGTGCCAGCCAGGCAAAGCCCGCCCGCCATCAGGAGAGTCTTGATCCAAGTTTTCACGGCGAAATCTCCCATTGCCAAAGTCCTTTCCCGTGCCCGAGCGCCTTGCGGTTTTCAGGCGGCTGCTTTTGTCGTCCCATCTCTTGTCGTCTGGGAGCTAACATCCTTGCTTTTCCGCTCCATCCATCTCGGTGAAAATTCGAAAACCCTTTCCGGACAGACATCGATGCAGCGCCCGCAATTCGTGCAGTCGCCAGACAGAATGAGCGGACCCAGCCCGCGCGCCGCCCCTTTCAGGGCGGGCGAAATCACCTGAGGTTCCGGGCAGGCCTTGTAGCAGTCCAGGCAATCGTCGCAGGCCTGACGACCGATGGCGCTGACGCGCAGCAGGCTTTTCCTGCCGATCAGACCGTAAAAGGCGCCCACCGGGCACAGATGGCCGCACCAGCCGCGCGAGCTGACCGCCAGATCGAACAGGAAAAGGGCGGCCACCAGAATCCAGACCAGCCCGGCCCCATACAAGGCGCCGAAGACCAGGCCGCGATGCAGAATGGTGACGGGATTGACGAATTCCCAGGCCACGGTGCCGGTAAGGGCCGAGACCGCCAGAACGGCGCCCAGAATCCATAGTCTTGATGAGCGGCTGAAGGTGACACCCTCGGGCAGATTGAGCCGGGAACGCAGCCAGGCGGCGCCATCCGTCACCAGATTGACCGGGCAGACCCAACTACAGAACATGCGCCCGCCGATCAAGGCATAAGCGGCCAGCACAAGCCCGGCCCCCAGCAGAACCTTGCCTTCCAGGCTGTGATGCGCCAACAGGGATTGCAGGGCGAACAGCGGATCGGTAAGCGGCAGGATAGAAAGCGTCAGGCTGGAAGCCAGCGTGCCCTTGGTGATCCAGACGCCGATCAGCGGGCCAGTCAAGAAGAGGCCCAGGAAGAAGACTTGTGCCAAGCGGCGCAGGACCAGCCATTGGCTGGCCTTCCACCAGCCATGTCGCGCCCGGGCGGCTTGTCCTGGAAGGCGCTGCTTCATGGGCGGAACTCCTTGAAGCCGCCCTGGGAATTGCGTTCGGGCGAAGGCGGCACGGGCTCGCCGGGACTATAGCCGCGATCGGGCAGATCGATTGTTCCTTCGATCAGGGCGCTGCCCTTCTTTTCCTTTTCCTCCCATCCCAGTCGGTAATGCGATCCCAGCACACCCAGCGCCAGTTTGGGAGGCAGCACCTTGATCGCCGCCTCTTCAAGCGGGCAGGACTTCTCGCATTTTCCGCAACCGGTGCAGGCCTCGGTATGGACGGTGGGAATGAACATGGCATGCTTGCCGGTGCGCAGATTGTGCGAACGCTCCAGCGTGATGGCCGTTCCCATGAGCGGGCAGTCGCGGTAGCAGATGTCGCAGCGCAGGCCCAAGAAATTCAGGCAGGTCTCGTGCCCCACCAGAACCGCAACCCCCATTTTGGATTTCGAGATGTCCTTGAGCGACTTGTCCAGAGCGCCAGTGGGACAGGCCGCAACACAGGGGATATCGGAACACATCTCGCAGGGGATTTTCCGGGCCTCGAAATAGGGGGTTCCCAAAGTGGGGCCCGATCCCGGCTCGGCCAGTTTCAGCGTCTTGTAGGGACAATCCTGCACGCATAATCCGCAGCGGGCACAGGTGCCCAGAAAGTCGTCCTCGGCCAGGGCGCCGGGGGGACGCAGGGTAGAAGCGGGCAGGGCGCGGGCTTGTCCGATCCAAAGTCCCAGCGCTGTCCCAAAGAAACCGGCGGCGCAGGCCGTGCGCGCCGTTGCGGCCAGGAAATCCCGGCGGCTGGTTTCCAAAGGGGACGAGGGCTCGACCATTTTGTTTCCTCGATCCAGCCCCCCGACGCTGACCGGCGCCGGGGGAGCGGAGGTTAGGCCTTCACGACCTTGACGGCGCACTTCTTGAAGTCCGTCTCCTTCGAGATCGGACAGGTGGCATCCAAGGTCAGCTTGTTGACCAACTGGCTTTCGTCGAACCAGGGAATGAAGACGACGCCCAGGGGCGGTTTGTTGCGTCCCTGGGTTTCGACGCGGCTGACCACTTCGCCGCGCCTCGTCACCAGCTTGACACTCTGGCCACGGCGAAGATCGCGCTTCTTGGCATCTTCGGGATGCATGAAGACCACGGCGTTGGGAACGGCGCGGTGCAATTCCGGCACGCGCCTGGTCATCGAGCCCGAATGCCAGTGTTCCAGCACACGTCCCGTCACCAGCCACATGTCATAATCCTTGTCGGGCATTTCCGCCGCGGGCTGATAGGGCAGGGCGAAGGCCCAGGCCTTGCCGTCGGGCTTGCCGTAGAATTTGACGCCCTCGCCCGCCTTGACATAGGGATCGTACCCCTCGCGGAAGCGCCACAGCGTTTCCTTGTTGTCCACCACCGGCCAGCGCAGGCCCCGGGTCTTGTGATAGAGATCGAAGGGTGCGAGATCATGCGCATGGCCGCGCCCGAAGGCGGCATATTCCTCGAACAAGCCCTTCTGGACGTAAAAGCCGAAATGCTTGGATTCGTCGTTCTCGAAACCTTTTTGCAGATCGGCCAGTGGGAACTTGTTGACCTCGCCATTGGCAAACAAAATGTCGAACAGCGTCTTGCCCTTGTATTGCGGGGCCTTGGCGAGAAGGTCGGCGGGCCAGACCTCCTCGACCTTGAAGCGTTTCGAGAATTCCATCATCTGCCAGAGGTCCGAGCGCGCCTCGCCGGGCGCTCTTACCTGCTGGCGCCAGAACTGGGTGCGACGCTCGGCATTGCCATAGGCACCTTCCTTCTCCATCCACATGGCGGTGGGCAGAATGAGATCGGCAGCCAGCGCCGTGACCGTGGGATAGGGATCGGAAACGACGATGAAATTCTCTGGATTGCGATAGCCGGGATAGCTTTCCTCGTTCAGATTTGGCGCCGCCTGCATGTTGTTGGTGCACATCACCCAATAGGCGTTCAATTTTCCGTCTTTCAGCATGCGGTGCTGAAGCACGGCGTGATAGCCGATCTTGGGATTGATCGCCCCCGGCGGCAGTTTCCAGGCGGTCTCGCAGATTTCGCGATGCTTGTCGTTCATCACCACCATGTCGGCGGGCAGGCGATGGGCGAATGTGCCCACCTCACGCGCCGTGCCGCAGGCCGAAGGCTGGCCGGTCAGCGAGAAGGGGCCGTTGCCCGGCTCGCTGATCTTGCCCACCAGCAGATGCACGTTGTAGATCATGTTGTTGACCCAGGTGCCGCGCGTATGCTGGTTGAAGCCCATGGTCCAGTAGGAAACCACCTTGACCTTGGGATCGGCATAAAGCTTGGCCAGGGCGATCAACTTGTCCTTGGGCACTCCCGAAATCGCAGAAGCCTTGTCGACGGTGTATTCGGCCACGAAGGCCTTGAATTCATCGAACGAGATGGGGTCAGACTTGTCGGGCGTTGCCGCGTTGGCCTGATCCTTTTCCAGCGGGTGATTGGGTCTGAGGCCATAGCCGATGTCGGTGACACCCTTTCTGAAGGTCACGCACTTGTCCAGGAAGGCCTTGTTCACGGCATTGTTCTGGATGATGTAATTGCAGATGAAGTTCAGAATGGCCAGATCGGATTGTGGGTTGAAGGTGATGGCCAGATCGGCCAGTTCGTAGCTGCGATTTTCGAAGGTGGACATCACGGCCACCTTGACATGCTCGTTGGTCAGGCGCCGGTCGGTCAGGCGCGACCACAAGATGGGATGCATCTCGGCCATGTTCGAGCCCCAGAGCACGAAGGCATCGGCATGCTCGATATCGTCATAGCAGCCCATGGGTTCGTCGATGCCGAAGGTGCGCATGAATCCCGCCACCGCCGAGGCCATGCAATGGCGCGCATTGGGATCGAGATTGTTGGTGAGGAACCCCGCCTTGTGCAGCTTGACGGCGGCATAGCCTTCCCAGATGGTCCATTGGCCAGAGCCGAACATGCCGACCGAGGTCGGCCCCTTCTTCTTCAAGGCCTCTTTCCATTTCTCGGCCATGATGTCGAAAGCCTGATTCCACGAGACGGGGGCGAAGTCGCCGTTCTTGTCGAACTTGCCATCCTTCATGCGCAAAAGCGGCTTGGTCAGGCGGTCCTCGCCATACATGATCTTGGAGAGGAAATAGCCCTTGATGCAGTTGAGCCCCTTGTTGACCGGCGCATCGGGATCGCCCTGGGTGGCGACGACGCGCCCGTCTTTCACGCCCACCAGCACGCCGCAGCCGGTGCCGCAGAATCGGCAGACGCCCTTGTCCCATCGGATGTCGCCCTCGGCGGCCAGGGAGAGGTTGGGAGCCAATCCCGCCGCCGCCGCTGTGGCGGCCACCGCATTGGCCTTGATGAAATCGCGCCTGGACAGTTTCATGAGCATGTCTCCCCTGACAGATGGGATTCGTCGAAATGGTGATAGATCAGCGAGGCCGACAGCACTCCCTGAACGTCTTGAATCTGTTTGATCGTCTCGCCAGCCCAGCTTTCGGCTGTGTCCTCGACCGTTAGCACCAAACGGCCTTCGGGCGATTCTTGGTGAATCTCGACTCCGGGCAGGGCTTGCAGGCTGGTGCGGACTGAGGGCAGGCGGTTGGGCCGGGCATGAACCAGGACGCCGCAGATATTGACGGCGGCAACGGAACTTGACTTAGGTTCAGGCAGACTGAAGCGATTGATACGCATACCGTGCCTCGCAATAAATGCCGGTCAAACCGCAGGGAACGCTGAAGGGGCTTGTCTGCCTAAGCTTGCAAGAACCGCCTCACCCTGCCATCGCGATGACCGCGCGGGGGAGAATCTAGACCCGTTCCAAGACCTTGGAATTGACGTTGGTCAATTTTCACATTTCGTTTATGGATATTTACGTTTCGTAGAATTTGGCCCCCTCTGCTCCGTCCTCTCCTCCTCGGAATTTTGCATTTCGACTCAAGACTCATGAAAATGCGCTTGACTGAGCACACGCTTTTGGATAAATGTTTCGTCATTACCGCCCTTATTGCGTCTGCAGCCGTCCTTCAGGGGCGGCTTTTTCGTTTGGGCGGCGGGTTACTTCTTTTCGGGCGCTTCTTCGCAGGCGAAGCGGCCAGAGAGAACAAGGTTCTTCACCTGATCGCGGAACCATGGCGGGGCGGCGCTTTCGTCGATTTTGTACCAGGAACCTTCGTCCTTGTAGTCGCCACGGGCGCCGGAAAGAAAATGGCTCCACAAGCTGTTCTCCGGAATCTGCAGATCAGGGGGAGGGAAAACGTCAAGGCTATAGTCGTTTCTGAGCCGATTCTTTTCGTAGTAATCAAGACCGTATTCGAGGCGGCGGAAATGAGGGTGAGGTTCAATGCCAATTTTGCTGCAATGCTGCTCGTCGCTTGCCATGACCAAAAGGGCGATAGTCGAAGAGTTTGCAGGATTTAATTCGCGGACAATTTTCCAGTGACCAATAAATGAGAGGATTTCGCCGTCCTTGTGGTTAATGGAATGCAACATTCCCTCGCGGGAAATGTATAGAGCGTAGTCCTTCGTCGTTGTTCGCATCCAATAGCCCGACATCCGATCCCAGTCAAACTGGGAGGGAACGCCCTCGGGCAGAGGGTCCAACCAATCCGCCCTGGCGGGCGGTAGCAAGGCGGTCATAACGACCGCCATCACCAGCAGTGCCGTTCTGAAAAGCATCGTGCCTCCTTGGGGCCGGTGATCGGGCGGGGCTGTTCATTCAACCAGTAAAGGAGCGTATCATGACCGACACACTTGTCCAGCGCACACGCGCCCATATCAAGCAAAACGAAAAGCCCCTGGATTTTCCCTATCCCGACGGCAAGGGAAAGATCACGGCGGGGGCTGGATTCCTGATGGATGACCGCAGCAGCTTCATGAAACAGCCCTGGGAAATCAGGGACAAGAGCGGCACACGTCCGGCGAGCGAGGCCGAAAAGGCGGCGGGGTGGCAGGCCTTGCAAAAGGCCGGGGCAGAGCAGAAGGAGGGTGCGAACAAGCGGGCCGAGACCTTCGAGAAGACCACGCCGCTACGTCTGCCCGAGGGTGAGATCGATGCCCAACTGAACCAGAAGGTCGAGGCGCATATGAAGGCTGCGCAGAAGGAAGTCGGCGACGTGGCCTGGAACAAACTGACCGATGGGCAGAAGGTGGCGCTGACGGATATCCATTATGCGCGGGGGAGTCTAAGCGACTTCGAAAGACTGAAAAGACACGCTTCGAATGGCAATGAAAAAGGTATGACTGAAGAGGCGGGTTTTCACAGCGGCAAGAATTCCGACGACACCTTGCAGCGCAACTGGGATCGCGAGCGGCGCAACCATGCTGCCATTCTGGGGATCGATCCAGAAAGCAAGGAGGCCTGGCAGGGCATCGCCGAAAAATATAGCGGTGCCAAGAATCTTCCTGACAGCTATCGCCAGCATCTGCCAAAATCCGAGGAGCCCAAGCCCACCGAGCCGCCGACATCTGAAGCTCCCGAGAGCGACAACGCTTCCGGCCTTGTCGAAATGAAAAAGCCGCAGAGGCCAACCTACGGCGCCGACGGCCAGGCCATCTTGGAGAAGCTTTTGCAGCCCTTGGCGCTTCCTGCCTATGAGGTGGCGGTGAAATCTCCCGGCATCTGGACGGAAGAGGAGGCCAAAACGGTCATCGGCGATTACACGATGCGCAAAAGCCATGATCCCATGGGCGATTATCTGCGCGCCCAGGCCACCGACCATTTCAGGCAGACCTATGGCACGGAGCCCTTGA
>PDZW01000019.1:0-3392 GCA_002753155.1 Alphaproteobacteria bacterium WMHbin7 | reverse complement strand
AACGCTTCCCGACGGGCGCAAGCTGCAAAAGGCGCTTCGGGACATGCAAGATTATCTCGCCCCCGCCTTCGATGCCGATGGGATGAGCAACGCCACCAAGGCCATGCAAAGCGGGCTCAATCTCATCAATGGCGCCAAGCGCGAGGCGCCGCGCCTGAAGGAGGATGGCGACTGGGGACCGGTCACGGATTTCAGCTTCAAGAAAAGTGTTGCGTCGCACGGCACGGGCCGGGTCGAGGAAGGGTTTGCTCTGGGCCGGTTGAGGGCGTTGGCTGAGAGGCCGCAACAGCAAGAAGACCTGTTGGCGAAAACGCAAAACATTCTGGGACCACTTTACGGCAGCCAGCCGGGTGGTGGTGAGAAGGAGCCTTATCACGCCCTGGCGCTGCAAGGAGCGCTTAACGATCTGGGGCACCAACATGCCGATGACTGGCAGCCCCTGAAGATGGACGGCGAGATCGGCCCCAAGACCACCGAGGCCTTCAACCGCCTCGCTCAATCCGCTGGTCCCTTCTCGCTGGCCTCCAGTGTGGGCAAATGGCTGGGATGGGTGTGATCTGCGGGCGGAAATGTGGGTAGGAATACCCAGAAGCGAGCTGTCTGGTGAGAGTTATGAAAACGGTCTTGACAATCTTCCCGCTATCAGCTAAGTGAAAGTTATTACCGCCCTTATTGCGCACAAATCAGGACATTGGCTATGAGACAGCTTCACGCATGCCGTAACCTCCGGCGTGTGGGAAGGGGCTGCCTGCTGCTTGGGGGACTCCTGCTTCCTGGCGCCGAGAGTCTGGCTCAGGGGCAAGATGACTGGGAGCCAATTCGTTCTGGCCCGCCCGTCAACGACTATGTGGCGCGCATGATCGACTATGGCATGGTGAGGCCCCAATATCCTGACAGGGATCCATATTTCCAGGGCTGCCGCTTGGACATCTACGGCACCTGGATTCCCTTTGGTCGGGTGACCCGGGGATGGCTGGGCCATATGGTGGTCACCGGCGATAGCTTCATCTTCGAAAACATTGGAGAAGTTCCCTACCAACTTATCGAAAGCGCTTATGGACCTGAAATCAAAGAGGGCGGGGCGCATCCAAGAAATGAGCGGCATCTCTTCAAATTGGCCAAGCCTCTTCAAACGGGCGCGATTGCCCATGAGAGAGCCCTCGGCTATTTCGTCGTCCTGGCGCATCCCCCCTGGCGGATGCGTGACCCAAAGGTCACCTGGATCGATGAATTTCGCTGTTCGCCGGAATTTGCACTATGCCCTACTTTGGAGAAAGCAAAGCTCTTGTTTGCCGATCACGGCAAATTTGATGTCAACAAGGCAGACTGCACGAGTTTTAGGTACACCCCCTATAGGTAAGCTTTGACCACCCTCTTTCAGGGCGGTCTTCACCCGAGGCGGCGCGTCAAGCGCCGCCTTTTTTTTACAAGGAGAAAGGCAATGAGTGAGCAATTGAAGGAGAGCGTGTTCCAGAGGCTGATGGCGCACGAGGACATCAGAGATAAGTTCTACAAGGATCGTAGCGGCACCATGACCATCGGCTACGGTTATACACCGGTGGTCATGGGAAGGGGAGGGGTATGGGTCGTTCGACCCGAAGTCGAGGCTGATTTCAAGAAGGCGGGAACAAACCTCACTGAAGCACACAAGAATGCTCTGGCCGAAATAGCCTATACAAAGAATAATCCCAAGGCCGAGGACGCCGGGGCGCGCCTGGAAGCGGCAACAAAGGATGTCGCCGATATCTCGCTAAACGAGTCTCAGGCCAAATCACTGTTCAGCCGCAACTACGAGGAATATTACAAACATGCCGAGCGAGCCATCGGCAAGGATCGGTTCGATAAGCTTGATGAGGGGCGTAAATCAGTTCTCATTGAAGCCTCATATCAATCGCCGTCTCGGATCAATCAGATCGGCCCAGATCTATCCAAGGCCATTGATGCGCAAGATTGGGGCAAAGCCGCCATCGTCATGGGCCGAGCCGGTCACAAACTCGACGACGTCTCGCGCTATCAAAATTACGTCCATCGCATGCAAGACCCCAACCTTCGCGGAAAAATCGAGGTCGGGAATGGCGAAACGCTGTCAACTCTTGCAAGTAGGTATGGCACAAGCGTTGAAGCCTTGCGCACCGCCAATCCTTGGATCAACGAAAATGGGGAGATGAGGGCGGGCAGCGTCCTGGCGATTCCAGATAACCCCGAATCTCCCAAGCCCACCGAGCCGCCGACATCGGAAGCTCACGAAGGCGACAACGCCTCCGGCCTTGTCGAAATGAAAAAGCCGCAGAGGCCAACCTACGGCGCTGATGGCGAGGCCATCTTGCAAAAGCTTTTGCAGCCCTTGGCGCTTCCTGCCTATGAGGTGGCGGTGAAGCATCCCGGCATCTGGACGGAGGAGGAAGCCAAAACGGTCATCGGCGATTACACGATGCGCAAAAGCCATGATCCCATGGGCGATTATCTGCGCGCCCAGGCCACCGACCATTTCAGGCAGACCTATGGCACGGAGCCCTTGAGCTATGATTCCACCGGCAAGATGATCCGCCCCCAGCCGGTCAGGCCGCTGGACGGAAGACCTGAGGAGGCAACGCTTCCCGACGGGCGCAAGCTGCAAAAGGCGCTTCGGGACATGCAAGATTATCTCGCCCCCGCCTTCGATGCCGATGGGATGAGCAACGCCACCAAGGCCATGCAAAGCGGGCTTAATCTCATCAATGGCGCCAAGCGCGAGGCGCCGCGCTTGAAGGAGGATGGCGACTGGGGGCCGGTCACCGATTTCAGCTTCAAGAAAAGTGTAGCGTCGCATGGCACGGGCCGGGTCGAGGAAGGGTTTGCTCTGGGCCGGTTGAGGGCGCTGGCGGAACGTGTGCAACAGCCGGAAGAGCTGTCGGCGAAAACGCAAAACATTCTGGGTCCGCTTTACGGAAGCCAACCGGGTGGTGGGGAGAAGGAGCCCTATCACGCCCTGGCGCTGCAAGGAGCGCTTAACGATCTGGGTCCCCAACACGCCGAGGACTGGCAGCCCTTAAAGATGGACGGCGAGATCGGCCCCAAGACCACCGAGGCCTTCAACCGGTTGGCTGAAAGCGCTGGCCCCTTCTCATTGGCCTCCAGTGTGGGCAAATGGTTGGGATGGGTGTGAGCGGCATTTGATTTAGGAAAGGAAAACGGCCCCCTTTCGGGGGCCGTTTCCGTTTGGGGAATAGGGAGGGACGACCCGCTCTAGAACCTCATTTCCTTCCCGCAGGTGTCGCATTTGACGCGGGTGGCGCTGCGCTTCAGCGTGTATTTGCCACAAGCAGGACAAGGCTGGCCTTCATAGCCCTTGGCGCGGGCCTGCTCGGCCTGCCTGACAAGGAAGGCGTCCAGACGCCGCAGGGCCAGGGTTT
>PDZW01000002.1 GCA_002753155.1 Alphaproteobacteria bacterium WMHbin7 | reverse complement strand
TATCTGGCCTGCCTGCGCATAGGGGCGGTCTATCTGCCCCTCAACACCGCCTATACCCTGGCCGAGACCACCTATTTCATCAAGGATGCCGAACCGGCCCTGATGGTAGCAGCCCCCGAGTGCCAGGCGGATATGGCAAAATTGGTTCCCGTTGCGCTGACTCTCGACGCGCTGGCGCAAGATCAGTTTTCCCCCGTCTTCGAGAATTGTCAGGCGAACGACGACGATCTGGCGGCCATTCTCTATACCTCCGGCACCACCGGGCGCTCGAAGGGCGCCATGATCACACTGGGCAATCTGACCTCGAACGCAAAGACACTGGCCGATTGCTGGCATTTCACGGAAAGTGACGTCCTGCTCCACGCGCTGCCCATCTATCATGCGCACGGCCTGTTCGTTGCCATCAATACCGTGCTGGTGGCAGGTGCTTCGATGATCCTGCTGCCCCGCTTCGATGCCGATGCCGTTCTGGAGATGATGAAGGACGCCACGGTAATGATGGGAGTCCCCACCTTCTATACGCGCTTGTTGGCGCATCCCTCTCTGAACAGGCAATCAACGCACCACATGCGCCTGTTCATCTCGGGCTCAGCACCTCTGTTGGCCCAAACACATGCCGAATGGCGGGAACGCACGGGCCACGCGATCCTGGAACGCTACGGCCTGACCGAATGCCAGATGAATACGTCAAACCCCTATGAGGGCGAGCGCCGACCGGGCTCGGTGGGCTTTCCCCTTGAAGGTGTGACTCTTCGCATCACGCATCCTGAAACCGGCATCGACCTGGCACAGGGCGAGACCGGCATGATCGAGGTCAAGGGACCCAATGTCTGCAAGGGCTATTGGCGCAATCCGGAGAAGACCGCCCTCGAATTCAGAGCCGACGGCTTTTTCATCACCGGCGATCTGGGGCTGATCGATGCCGAGGGTTATGTCCATATCCTGGGCCGGGCCAAGGATCTGGTGATTACCGGCGGATTTAACGTCTATCCCAAAGAGGTCGAGGACGAGATCGGCGCGCTTGATGGGGTGCTTGAATGCGCCGTCTTCGGCTTGGACCATCCCGATTTCGGCGAGGCGGTAACCGCCGCCCTGGTGCCCAAGCCCGGCGCCACGTTAAGCGAAGACGGGCTTTTGAGCGCGCTTCAAACCCGTCTGGCCCGTTTCAAGCAACCCAAACGCCTGCTGATTGTCGAGGAATTGCCCCGCAATGCCATGGGCAAGGTCTTGAAGAGCCAGCTTCGCGAGACATATTGCGACCTCTATACCCACCCCACACATTAGGGCGGGGGATCATTGCCCTTGCCAAACCCCCGTTCTCTTTGAAAAAATGAGTGCCGCCGGGAGCGTGTCTGGAGTGCCGCAGCCCGGGATGATGGAGCGGACATGACAAACACAGTCATCCTGCCCGGCCCCAAGGCCCGGCAGGAACGAGAGATCGATCCCACCTTGGATTTGCTTGCTGAAATCGGGCGGTTGAAGCGCGAGCGCAACGCAGTCATCCTGGCTCATTATTATCAGGACGGCGAGATACAGGATCTGGCCGATTTCGTGGGCGATTCGCTTGATCTGTCGCGCAAGGCGGCCGCCACCGATGCCGACGTCATCGTCTTTTGCGGTGTGCGCTTCATGGGCGAGGTGGCGAAAATCCTAAGCCCCCAAAAGCTGGTGCTGATACCCGATGCCGAAGCCGGATGCTCGCTGGAAGACGGCTGCAAGGTCGAAGACTTCCTGCGCATGCGCAAACGCTATCCCGATCATGTGGCGCTGACCTACATCAACTGCTCGGCCGAGGTAAAGGCGGCGTCCGACATCATCGTCACCTCGTCGAATGCCGAAACCATCATCCGCTCGCTGCCCGACGAGCAGCCGATTCTATTCGCCCCCGACCGCCATTTGGGGGCTTATCTCAAGCGCAAGACGGGACGCGAGAACATGGTTCTCTGGCCCGGCACCTGCATCATTCACGAGCAGTTCTCGGAACGCGAACTGATCAAGCTGAAAACCCTGCATCCAAAAGCCAAGGTGGCCGCCCATCCGGAATGTCCGGAAGCCATCTTGAAGCATGCCGATCATATCGGCTCGACGCGAGGCCTTCTCGATTTCGTTCTGAAATCCGAGGCCAACGACTTCATCATCGCCACCGAAAAGCACATCATCCATCAGATGGAAAAGGCGGCGCCGCACAAGACCTTCATCGCAGCACCCGGTGCCGACGGCTCGTGCGACTGTGCCCGCTGCCCTTTCATGGCGCTCAACACGCTGGAAAAGATTTATCTGGCCCTTTTGAACGACGCGCCCAGAATCGAATTGCCCGAGGATTTGCGGCTGGCGGCCTTGAAACCCTTGCAACGCATGATGGAGCTATCGTCGGCCATTCCGCTTGCCGCACCCGTTCCCCATGCCGCCCAGTAGTCTGCCCGAGGGCCTGGACGAAGCAACGGCCCAGCGCGTCATCGATGACGCCTTGGCCGAGGATGTGGGTTTGGGCGACATCACCTCGCTGTCGGTCATTCCCGCCGCTGTTCAGTTCAAGGGCGTGATGGCGGCCAGGGAAACGATTGTGCTGGCGGGTCTGCCTCTGGCCGAACGGGTCTTTGCAAGGGTCGATCCGGCGTCTGTTTTTACAGCACTGGCCAAGGATGGCGAGAGAGTGGAAGCAGGCACCCCGATCGCCAGAATCGAGGGCCCTGCCCGTAGCCTGCTAACGGGCGAGCGCACGGCGCTCAATCTGCTTCAGCATCTGACCGGCATTGCGACGCTGACGCGCCGCTACGTTGACGAAATCGCAGGCACAAGCTGCACCCTTCTGGATACGCGCAAGACCATTCCCGGTCTGCGCCAAATGGCGAAATATGCCAGCCGCATGGGAGGGGCCAGGAACCACCGCATGGGCCTTTATGACGGGGTGTTGATCAAGGACAATCACGTTGCCGTCTGCGGCAGCGTGACCGAGGCGATCAAGCGCGCCAAGGCGGATGGGCGACCCAACATCGAAGTCGAATGCGATACGCTGTCGCAGATGGAAGAGGCCCTGATGGCCGGAGCCGACATCATCCTGCTCGACAATATGAGCCTTGAGATGCTGCGCCAAGCAGTCAGCCTGGCCAAGGGCCGCGTTCCCCTGGAAGCTTCGGGCGGGGTCAATCTGGACACCATCCGCGCCATTGCAGAAACCGGCGTCGATTACATTTCCGTCGGGCGCCTGACACAATCGGCCCCCGCAGCCGACATCGGACTGGATTGGAGTGCGAATGGCTGAGATCAGCGACTTGTACGATGTTCTGGTCATCGGCAGCGGTGCTGCCGGTCTGACCCTGGCGCTTGAACTGGCCCCCAAGGCCAAGGTTGCCGTTCTATCCAAGCAGGTTCTGAAGGAGGGTAGCACCTTCTATGCCCAGGGAGGAATCGCCGCCGTCTTCGCCGACGAGGACAGCATCGACAGCCATGTCGAAGACACCATGGTCGCCGGCGCCGGTCTGTGCGACGAAAAAGCCGTGCGCTTCGTGGCCGAGCGGGCCAGAACCGCCATCGAGCGCCTGCTGGCCTATGGCGTCGGCTTCACCACCACCCAGGGCGACAATGGCCGCACCCTTCTGCATCTGACCCGCGAGGGCGGGCATTCGCAGCGCCGCGTCGTTCACGCCGCCGACGCCACCGGCATGGCCGTGGAATCGACCCTGGAAAACAAGGTGCGCGAACAGTCCAATATTCAGCTATTCGAGAATCACGTTGCCATCGATCTGATCCGCGAAGGCAAAACCGGGCGTTGCGTCGGCGCCTATGCGCTGGATCGCCTAGCGGGGCATGTGCGGCTGTTCAGAGCGCGCAAGATTGTGCTGGCCACCGGGGGGGCCAGCAAGGTCTATCTCTATACCAGCAACCCTGACAGTTGTTCGGGCGATGGCATCGCCATGGCTTGGCGCGCCGGATGCCGCGTTGCCAACATGGAATTCTGCCAGTTCCATCCCACCTGCCTCTATCATCCCAGGGCCAAGAGTTTTCTGGTCACCGAAGCTGTGCGCGGCGAAGGCGGGCGATTGTTGTTGTCGCCTGGGGGCGAGCGCTTCATGCCGCGCTTTCACAAGATGGCCGAACTGGCGCCGCGTGATGTCGTGGCGCGCGCCATCGATCACGAGATGAAGCGCCTGGGGCTCGACAATGTCTGGCTGGACATCAGCCATCAGCCCGCCGATTTCATTCGCGAACATTTCCCCACCGTGCATGCCAAATGCCTGGAATTCGGCTTCGACATGACCCGGGAACCGATTCCGGTGGTTCCCGCCGCCCATTACACCTGCGGCGGCGTGATGACCGATCTGGCCGGGCGCACCGATATTCCCGGCCTTTACGCCATCGGCGAGGTGGCCTATACCGGCCTGCATGGTGCTAACCGCATGGCCAGCAATTCGCTGCTGGAATGCCTGGTTTTCGGTGCAGCAGCCGCAGGGGATATCCTGGCGCGGCTCGATGCCACCCCCCTGCCCCCCAGCTTGGCGCCCTGGGATGAAAGCTGGGTCACCGATTCCGACGAAGAGGTGGTGGTGTCGCACAATTGGGACGAGTTGCGCCTGTTCATGTGGGACTATGTCGGCATCGTGCGCACCACCAAGCGGCTTGAGCGCGCCAAGCGGCGCGTCGATCTGCTTTTGGGCGAAATCTCGGAATATTACGGCAGCTTCAAGGTCAGCAACGATCTTTTGGAAATGCGCAATCTGGCCGTGGTGGCCGATCTCATCGTGCGCTCGGCCATGGCGCGCAAGGAAAGCCGGGGCCTGCATTACACGCTGGACCATCCAGAGCTTGACAACAGCAAGCCACCCAGCCCGACAATTCTGTCGCCGGTTAACGCACAATTCGCGCCATCAATCGGAGCCGAATAACGGCTCCGATATCAGACGACGCGCTCTGGGCGAAGCGGCTGGTCAGGTCTCTTTGATCGGGTTCACCACCTTGGTGTAACGCTTCACATCCTTGGGCGAAATGGCCTGATTCTTGGGATCGCGCACCACACTGCCCTCCACCGCCAGCCAATGCACCCACAGGCGTGGATTGTCCCGCCGGGCTTCGTCAAGATCGGGCTCGATGCTAAGCCAGTTGCGAAGGGCGATGAAACTGTATTGCGTGCCCGGAATCGCCATCATGCGCGAGATGACGCCTCTTTGAATCTCGTCCTGCCTTTGATTGAGGAGGTGATAGACCAGAAGGGCGGCAGCTGGGGGCGGCGGGTGGACGATACCCGACGAGGTGAATTGCGTAATAACGCCCGCATTGTTGTCACCATGACGAGCTGATTCGATGATTCCATGCACAGCCACATGCACATCGCCCGACAAGATGGAGATCCGCGTTTTTGTTTTTTCGGCATGATCCAGTAACCGCATGACGATGCGGTCACGCTCGCCGACATGGGGAGGACTGTTCCAATGATCGGCCAGATCATCCTCAAGCTCCTGCTGACCTGGAAAGACGCCCAGGAAACTTTCCAGCATCGAGAAACTGGGATGAACGATGGGAATGCTGGAAACCAGGAGGAGATGGGAAAAAAGCTCATTTCCTGGCTTCTTCAGCCATCCCAGCACATTGTTCCAATGTGACTCGCTCATGACCTGATCGCGTGTGCGTTCGCTTCTTAAATCCGGCACCAGAAGTCCGATGCGACCCAGATTGAACCCCAGGCTGAACCCGTGGACTGGAGACAGGCAGATATCGGGTTGCGTTGTGATGCCTTGGCGTTGAAAGACCTCGAAGGCCTTTCTGGCATGCGGAAAGATGCCTTTGAAGACGGGGCAGTTCTGGCGCTCTTCAAGATACGATCCCCAACCATCGAAGATATCGTGATCGTCCCACATCATGATGGTGGGAACGCGCGCGAACATGGCTTTCATGCCTTCTTGCGACCAGCGTCGGCAATAAAGTTTGAAGTAGAAATCACCAGTCCGCTTGTCCATCTCGTCCGTGAAGGGGGCGACATTGGCAGCATCGAAGGGCAGCTTCGCCCATTCTTTGAGTGGGCCATCGACTTCCCACATCTCATCGGCATAGACCTGATCGCCTCCCATCAGCAAAAGCTGATAGGGCTCGGCCTCATGGCGCGATTTCATGACCAGCCAATTAGCCATCTGATCCCTGGTCGATTCGTCCTTCATCAGCTTCAATGACGAAAAGCCGTTGCAGGAGCAAAAGGCCATGCGCGGCGCGGCATCCAGCGGCGGGACGCTGAAGGAATAGCGCTCGCATTCTGTGATCTCGTAGGAGATGTTCTGAAACTCGTTCGTCATCGGCACCCCCATATCGAGGCGCCAGACCTGCTGATTTCCGTGCGTATGGATGAGAACGGGCGTCGCATTCAGCATTGTTCCGCCGATATTGAAAGTGCCCTCGGGCCTTACACCCTCAGTCACCACCAAAGCCCCCACTTGCCAATTGTTGTTTTGAACACCCTGAAAACCAAGAACCGGTCCCATGATTGCCATGACACTCCCCCTATAATTGTTTTTATGATGCTAACATTCTATAACGTGATTTCTCTTATTCGTCCATTGGAACTATGTACATCGCCTAATAGGCTGTTACTTATTCACAGCCAGTCTACGCTATTTAAAAAATAACAACACCTCATGAAAGTTTTTATCTTGACAGGAACGAGCGGCCTGTGGCTGATAGGTCGAAAGCCCCTTGATCAACAAGGCGGTTCAACCATTTTCAGGGGCCCTTACCATGTCCGTTTCGAGCCAGAATCCCGAAACCATCGTCCTTCATGCCGGTTGGCGGGCAGATCCCACCACCCAGTCGGTGGCGGTGCCCATTCACCAGACGACCTCTTACCAGTTTCACCACACCGAGCATGCGGCCAATCTGTTCGCGCTCAAGGAACTGGGCAATATCTATACCCGCCTGATGAATCCGACGACCGATGTGCTGGAAAAGCGCCTAGCCGCCCTTGAGGGTGGCGTCGCGGCGCTGGCCGTGGCCTCGGGACAATCGGCCAGCACCTTCGCCATTCTCAATCTGTGCTCGGCGGGCGACAATTTCGTTACCTCGACCGATCTCTATGGCGGCACCTGGAATCTGTTTGCGAATACGTTCAAACAGTTGGGCATCGAGGCCCGTTTCGTTGATCCGGCCGATCCTGAGAATTTCAGGAAGGCGACCGACGCCAAGACGCGGCTTTATTACGCCGAAACCCTGCCCAATCCCAAGCTGAACGTCTTTCCCATCAAGGAAGTGGCCGATATCGGCCGCTCGGTAGGTGTTCCTCTGATCGTCGATAACACGGCGGCCCCCATCATCTGCCGTCCCCTCGACCATGGCGCTGCCGTGGTGGTCTATTCGACCACGAAATATATCGGCGGACATGGCACCTCGATCGGCGGCGTCATCATCGACGGCGGCAATTTCGACTGGGAAAAGAACCCGGAACGCTTCCCCACCCTGAACACGCCCGATCCCAGCTATCACGGCGCCGTATGGACGCAGGCGGTCAAGCCCCTGGGTCCCATCGCCTATGTGCTGCGCATCCGCGTTACCTTGCTGCGCGACATCGGCGCCGCCCTCTCGCCCTTCAACGCCTTCCAGCTTCTGCAAGGGCTGGAGACACTGCCGCTTCGCATGCGGGCCCATTGCGAGAATGCCTCCAAGGTGGCCGAGTATCTGGCGAAGCATCCCAAGGTGACGGCCGTCATTCATCCCGGCCAGCAGACCGGCGAATTCAAGCGCCGGGCCGACGCCTATCTCAAACGGGGCCTGGGCGGACTGGTCGGGTTCGAGTTGAAGGGGGGCGCAGGGGCCGGGCGCAAGTTCATCGATGCCCTGCAGATGTTCTATCATGTCGCCAATATCGGCGATGCGCGCTCTCTGGCCATCCATCCGGCCAGCACCACGCATTCTCAGTTGGCGCCAGAGGATCAGCTGGCCTCGGGCGTTTCCGAGGGCTATGTGCGGCTTTCGGTGGGACTTGAACATATCGACGACATCCTGGCCGATCTGGAACAGGCCCTTTCAAAGGCGTAACTTTTTACATTTTACAGGTGATCAGAAACCGGCGAGGGAGTACCCTTTCGCCGGTTTCGTCATTTCAGCGAGTATCCTCATGCCTCCCTTCTTCCCCGGCAGTTACCCCGCCACCCGCCTGCGCCGCCCGCGCCTGCAGCCCTGGTCGCGCAATCTGGTGGCCGAGCATGTCCTTCGTCCCGCCGATCTGATCTGGCCGGTTTTCGTGATCGAGGGCAAAGACAGGCAGGAACCCATCGCCTCGATGCCGGGGGTGGTGCGCCTCTCGATCGATCTTCTGGTGAAACGCGCTGGCGAGGCCAAGAAGCTGGGCATCCCCGCCATCGCCATTTTTCCCAAGATCGACGCCAAACTGAAAACGCCGGATGGCAAGGAATCCTGGAACCCTGAAAATCTGGTTTGCCGGGCCGTGGCGGCGGTCAAGAAGAAGCATCCCGATCTGGGCGTGATCTGCGACGTGGCACTCGATCCCTTCAACAGCGACGGTCACGATGGCATCTGGCTGGATGGCGACGTGCTGAACGACGCCACGGTCGAGTTGCTTTGCCGTCAGGCCCTGGTGCAGGCCGAGGCCGGATGCGACGTCATCGCCCCTTCTGACATGATGGATGGGCGCATCGGCGCCATCAGGGGGGCTTTGGACGCTGCCGGTTTCTCACATGTCCAATTGTTGAGCTATGCCGCCAAATACGCCTCGGCCTTCTACGGCCCCTTCCGCGACGCCGTGGGCTCGAAATCGGCCTTGAAGGGCGACAAGAAGACCTATCAGATGGACCCCGCCAATTCCGACGAGGCGCTAAGGGAAGTCGCACTCGATCTGGCCGAGGGTGCCGACATGGTGATGGTCAAGCCCGGCCTGCCCTATCTCGACATCATCCGGCGCATCAAGGACAATTTCAAAGTGCCTACCCTGGCCTATCAAGTCAGCGGCGAATACGCCATGTTGAAGGCGGCTGATCGCAACGGCTGGCTGGACGGCGACAAGGCCATGCAAGAAACCCTGCTCGCCTTCAAACGCGCTGGAAGCGACGCCATTCTCACCTATGCGGCGGTGGATGTGGCTAGGAATCTGGGGTGAGCTTCGCCCACATCCCCTCCAGCGCCCTGGCATCGCTGCGAATTTCCAAAACACGATTCGCTGAATCTTCCGCTTCCAGACTCAAGAAGTCATGGGCCTTGCCCATCAAGGCATGACTGGCGTTGCAAATGTTTTCGTGCGCCGGATCATTCATCCAATCCTTGAGCGATTTCAGAACCGCTTCGATCTGTGCCACATATTTCAGATTCGTCGGCCTGGCATCCTTCTCATTCTCGCAAAGCAGATGCTTGCTGAGCCATCCAACCTGATAGATCAGACGTTCCACGCGCTGGCGTTCGATAATCCCCCATACGACGCCAACCGTGCTCAGATACTGATTGTCGTCAACGACGCCATAAGCCCGGCTTTTCAGATTGTTGGGAACGTCGATCCTTGGAATCACCATCGAATCGGTGCGCATTCCTGTCCTTCGTTCCGGCCCGATATAGGCGTGAGTCACGACGAAAGGATGGCGGTTGTCGATAAGGTGATTGATCCGTTCGAGAATCGATTGAACGGAAACCGGCCTGATAAGAATAAGATCGGCGCCGGAATTGATCAGTTGAGTCGCCCTGTCCGCCCGCGGTGGATCGGAGATCAGGATGATGTTTGAAAAGGGGTCCTTGCCAAGTTTATTTTCACGTACATGATGGATGGTATGGAGCGTTTCAAAGCCATCCATGTCCGCATCAAGAACGACGATATCGAACAACTTGTTCGCCAAAAACTCGCGGACATGCTCTGCCGATGCGCAATCGTCGATGCCCCTGAAGCCTTCGCGAAAAAAGGCTTGCCTCAGCGTATGGCGCAAATTGGAGTTCGGCTCGCCCAGCAGCATGCGCACCGCGCCAACATTGGGGCGAATGCTCATGGCGCACCCGGCTGGCGTAAATGGGGCAGACGTTTCTTGAAGATGGAAACCATGGCGCTTGTCCCCTCCCTTCGATCGGCAGGATCTGCGACGAATAGCTGAGGCTTGCTTATCGAAAAATGGGGCTTTCGAAAGCCAAATACCATAGATGCGAGCGGTTTTTTATGCGGTTCAAACTACAGCTTCACAATCTGAGACTACAACCACAAGTGAATTAAATATAGTCAAATTTAATAGAATATCTCTAGAGTACTGATATTTTTTATACTTAGCCGCATTCAGTCAAAGCTGACGATACGCACGTCATCGCATGAGACAAGTGCTTGATATGAACCGAAATATAATGCAGTAATCTGATTACTTGCGCTAAAGCGCCTTCACGTCCTTCAGGAAGGTTTCGACGGTACGGCGCAGGCTGGCGGATTCCTGATTGAGCGACGAACAGGACTGAACAAGAATTTGCGACGAGGCCAGGGTCTGGGCCACGGCCAGGCTGGCACCCGTGACATTGGTCGTGACATCCTGGGTAGCTGCCGACACGTCATGGACCGAGTCCGAAATATTGCCCACGAAGCGGCGCTGGCTTTCCACGGATTGGTTGGCGTCTGCCGCCAATTCGTTCAATTGCATGATGATCGAGGAAATGGCCCCGATGGCATCCACGGCGCTGTTGGCCCCTTCCTGAATGGAGAGAACCTGCGCCGAAATTTCCTCGGTCGCCTTGGCGGTCTGATTCGACAGATTCTTCACCTCACCCGCCACCACGGCGAAACCCTTGCCCGCCTCGCCGGCTCTTGCCGCCTCGATGGTGGCGTTCAGTGCCAAAAGATTGGTCTGGCTGGCGATGTCGCTGATCAGATTGATCACTTCGCCGATGCGCTGGGCGGCCTCTGACAAGGATTGTATCTGCGAATAGGAGCGCTGCGCATCGTCGGCGGCCTTGCGGGTGATCTCGGCGGAATGATTGAGTTTGCTTTCCAGATCGGCCACCGCGCCGTTCAACTCGCCGATAGACGACACCACCGACTGAACCTGCCCGCTTGAACGAAGGGCGGCATCGGCAGCGGATTGCGATTGCCTGGCACTGCTATCGACATCGCGATTCATCGATTGCACGGTATTTTGCATATTCCCTGCCGACGAGGTCACGCGCTCCAGCACGCCCGATACCTCGCCGCCAAAGCCGTTGGTCATGGCCTCAAGGCGCTTGGCCCGTTCCTCGCGCTGGCGCTGGTCGCGCTTGTTGGCCTCTTCAAGGGCACTGGCCCCCAGCGCCGTTTCCCGGAAAATCTTGACCGCCTTGGCCATATCGCCGATCTCGTCATTGCGCTCGACGCCATCGACCTCGACGCTGAGATCGCCCTTGGCCAGACGGCGCATGATTCCGGTAATGGAAACCACAGGGCGCGAAATGCTCCGGCCAATGACGACCACCAGGAATCCAACCGTGACCAGACCGGCAACGATCAGGAACATCATAGCCAGGAAAGAGGTGCTGCGGATGGTATCGAAGCTGGATTTGGTCAGTTCCGTCTTGGCCGTGACGTCGGAAATCATTTTGTCGAGGGCCGTTTTCACCGGCCTGTAATGCAGCTTGAACTTGCCCGATTCCTCTCTGACCGCCAGCAGACGGCTTGACATGGCGTTGAAGGCCGTCAGATAGGCGTCAATCTTAAGCCCCAGTTCCGATTTCGAAGGGGCGGGCAGCTTGCTGGCATCGATCAAATCGCGCAGCTTCTTGGCACTTGCCTGAACATCGGTGATGTATTTGTCCTCGCGCCTGGCCAGCAGCTCCATTTCCTCGCGTCGCATTTTCCAAAGCATCTCGACGATGGGCACCGAAGAAACGCCGTTGGCGGTAAGGGCTGTCATAACCGCCCCCGCAACCGCCTTCGAGGCATCGCGCTCGGCCGCCAGGGCGCCGTCATTCTTGGTAAAGCCCAGTTCGCGATTGAGGATCACGAACTTGTCCCAATGGGCGAAATAGCCGTTCACCCCTTCGGTGACGACCTTCATGTCTTCAGCCAAGACCTGCCCCTTGCCGCCAGTCAGAGCCGCAACCCCCTTCTGAACGCGCTCGCGGATTTGCTTTTGCGTATCGATATATTTCTCTTCCGCCTGAAGCAGAAACTCTTTCTCGGTATAACGCGCCAGCAGCATGTCGTTATCGACGCCGGAGAGAGTCTCCAGGGTCGATTTGGCCTCGACCAGATCGGTGTAGGCGGCCGCGTTGAAGCGCTCGGAAATGCCGAAGCCGCCACCCAGCAACACCACGCCGATGACGCCGGTCAAACCGATCAAAGCGATTTTTGCGGTGATGGAAAGTGAGGAAAAATCTAGCCTCATGAGCCTCTTCCTTCCATATTTGGACCTATCTACGAAGTCGATTTGCGTCCAGTTGGAAGAACATGATAGCGATGAATACTTCATTCGGCAAATAAAGAGATTTTCCTCTCCTTTCCTTGTCTGGAATATTTACAGTTAAATTCTTAATTCAGCGCTTAATTAACGATAATCTGTTGCCGCACTGCAATAATCGAATTTCTTAATATTAAGCAAAGTTTATGCTCATGTGATCGACTACTCACTTGGCGTCAGCCCCTGCACCCGCCAGTCTGGATCGCCATTCTGTCAATGATGTGAACGGTCATCCATAACGCATCCACATGTTGTCGACCACTGCGCACGTAGAATTCGTTGTGCTGTACCAAAAGACTCAAGAAATTGGGCCTCTGTGAGAGGTGTCTCGGATTGGGTGCGCTTGGTCCTGGCCGACTGTGTGGCGTTTTCATTCTATGGGGGAATTAATGGGGCATTTGCTTTTCAGTCTGAAGGGCCGCATTTCGCGAAAAACCTATTGGATCTTCGCGTTGGTCTGCGCTGTGGCCTACGTGATGGCGTTAAGTGTCGATGGCGCCATGATGGGCGAAGAAGAGGATGGCGTTCCTTTGGGCACACTGGTGCTGACCCTTGCGGTGCTCTGGCCCAGCATTGTGATCCAGGTGAAGCGTTGGCATGACCGTGACAAGGCGGGTTGGTGGATATTCATCGCCCTCGTGCCTCTGATCGGCCCCGTCTGGGCATTGGTCGAGAATGGCTTTTTGCCAGGCACCTCTGGGGACAATCGCTTCGGTCCACCGCCCGGGTCCTGACCACCACTTTTTCACCCCTAACCTGGATTGGGTGGGTACATGCGCCGGATACTTATTGCATTCCTGTTGATGTTGCTTGCCGCCTGCGAAACCGTCCCCATCACCGGGCGTCAGCAGATCAGCATCCATGGCGCTGCCGAAATGAATGCGCTTGGCGCTCGTGAATACAGGCGGATTATCGATGAGAGCGACGTCGTCAGCGGCACAAGGGAAGCCAGGTTGGTCAGCGAGGTTGGCAATAAGATCAAGAACGCCGTCGCAAACTATTTTTCTCAGAATGGACAGTCAGATCTCCTGAAGGGGTATCGCTGGGAATTCCGGTTGATTGATGACGATGAGCCAAATGCCTTTTGCCTGCCGGGCGGAAAGGTAGCGGTCTACACTGGAATTCTGGACATCACTCAGACCGAGGCGGGACTTGCCGTGGTCATGGGGCACGAAGTGGCCCACGCCATTGCCAATCACGGCAGCGAGCGAATGAGCCAAACGCTTTTGGTCGATCTCGCGGGCGCGGCCCTGTCGGTGGCAGTCGCCGATGAGGATACGACGACGCAAGTTGCCCTGCAGACGGCCTTCGGTTTTGGGTCCGCGTTGGGCGTGCTGCTTCCCTTCAGCCGATTGCATGAGAGCGAAGCGGATCGGCTTGGCCTGATCTTCATGGCCATGGCTGGCTATGACCCGCATGAAGCGCCGAAATTCTGGCGACGCATGGCCGCAGCGAAGAAAGAAGAGGGCGGCGAGGGCTTTGAATTCATGAGCACCCACCCTTCGGATGAGACACGAGTCAAAGACCTTGAAAACGCTATTGTAGAGGCTATGACCTATTATCACGTCCCTGGCAGAAGTCAGGTGGCGCAACCGAGCACTCCCCAGAAACAGAGGAAACGTCGCTTAGCGGATTGAGATTAGAGCATATTCCGGACAAGCCGCGCGGGGTTTCCCGATTCAAGAGCGCGACGTCGCCTCGCCTGCCAACCGCGCCAGCTCCAGCGCGATCTTCTCGGCCCCCTTGATGCGCGCCTCGGCCTCTTCCCAATTCCTTATGACGACCAGCTTGTGATCCGGGCGCAGCTTGATGGTTCCCACTTGGCGCGAGATCAGATCGACCAGCCCCGCCGGATTGGCGTAGACGTTGTTTCTAAAGGCGATAACCGCCCCCTTGGGACCAGCCTCCAGCTTGTCGATTCCGGCCTGGCGGCAGGCGATCTTGATGGCCACGATATTCAGGAGATTCTCGACCTCCAAGGGCATTGGGCCGAAACGATCAACCAGTTCGAAGGCAACATCGTCGATCTCGGCCCGTTCCTTGACGTCGGCGATGCGCCGGTACAGCGACAGGCGAAGACCAAGATCGACCACATAGCTTTCCGGAATCAAAACCGGGCTGCCCACGCCGATCTGGGGCGACCATTGCTCTTCCGCAACATCATCGCCCCTTGCCGCCGCCACCGCCTCCTCCAGCAGATGCTGGTACAGCTCGATGCCCACTTCCTTGATATGGCCCGACTGCTCCTCGCCCAGCAGATTTCCGGCACCGCGAATATCCAGATCGTGGCTGGCCAGGGTGAAGCCGGCTCCCAGACTGTCGAGAGCCTGCATGACCTCGAGCCGCTTGGTAGCCGATTTGGTCAGCAGCCTGCCGGGCGGCAGGGTGAAATAGGCATAGCCGCGTTGCTTGGCCCTGCCGACGCGACCGCGCAATTGATAAAGCTGGGCCAGACCGAACATGTCGGCGCGGTGAATGATCAGGGTGTTGACGCGCGGCATATCAAGGCCGGATTCGATGATGTTGGTGGCCAGCAGGATGTCTTGTTCGCCGTCGCCGAAACGGGTCATCACCTCTTCGATGACCGAAGGTGCTAACTGCCCATGCGCCACCGCCAGCTTCAATTCCGGCACCAACCCCTTCAACTGATCGACCAGCCTGTCAATATCGGCCACGCGCGGGCAGACATAAAAGCTTTGCCCGCCTCTATAATGCTCGCGCAGCAGGGCTTCCCGGATCAGCACGGAATCGAAGGGCTGGACGAAGGTGCGCACGGCCAAGCGATCAACCGGGGGGGTTGCGATCACGCTCATCTCGCGCACCCCGGTCAGGGCCAGTTGCAGCGTGCGGGGGATGGGAGTGGCGGTCAGGGTCAGCACATGCACGTCGGCCCGCATCTGTTTCAGGCGCTCCTTGTGGGAGACGCCGAAATGCTGCTCCTCATCCACGATCAGCAGCCCTAAGTCCTTGAAGCTGATCGACTTAGCCAGCAGCGCATGGGTGCCGACGACGATTTCCACCCGACCCTCGGCCAGATCCTTCTTGGTGCGCGTGGCCTGATTGGCCGGAACCAGCCGCGACAATTGCTCGACCCGCACGGGCAGGCCCTTGAAGCGCTCGGTGAAGGTTCGGTAATGCTGGCGGGCCAGCAGCGTGGTGGGCACCACCACCGCCACCTGGCGCCCCGAAAGGGCGGCAACGAAGGCCGCCCTTAGGGCCACCTCGGTCTTGCCGAAGCCGACATCGCCGCAGACCAGCCGGTCCATGGGGCGACCCTTGGCGAAATCCTCGATCACGTCGGCAATGGCAGCCAACTGATCCTCGGTCTCGGCATAGGGAAAGCGCGAACAGAATTCGTCATACAGACCCTCGGGCGGCTGAAACACAGCCCCCTTGCGCACCAGGCGCTTGGCGGCCACGGCGATCAACTGCTCGGCCATGTCGCGAATGCGTTTTTTCAGCTTGGCCTTGCGGGCCTGCCAGGCCTGCCCGCCCAGCCTGTCCAGGGCCACGGTTCCCTCGTCGGCGCCATAACGGGTCAGAACCTCGATATTCTCGACCGGAACATAAAGCTTGTCGCCGCCGTCATAGACCAGCCTCAGGCAATCATGCGGAGCCCCCCCCACGGTCAGAGCCTCAAGCCCCTCATAGCGTGCGATGCCATGCTCGACATGCACCACCAGATCACCCTCGGACAGGGCCGAGGCCTCGGTCAGGAAATGCTCGGCCCGGCGCTTCTTCCTGGCCGGACGGCTTAAGCGTTCGCCCAACAGATCGGGCTCGGCCACAACGGTAAGGCCGGGATGGGTAAATCCCCGCTCCAGCCCCCATAACACCAGGGCCAGGGCGCCCACGGGGGCTTTCATGGCTTCGGCCCAGGAGGCCGCACCGACAACGCCCGCCACCTTGTGTTCAGCCAGCATATGGGCCAGCCGCTCGCGGGCTCCCTCGCCCTGCACGGTCAGCACGGTCCTCTGCCCCGCCTTTCGTTCGCTTGCCAGGAAATCGGCAAAGGCGGCGAACAGATCGGCCCCCGGCGTCACCCTTATTTCGGCGAAATCATGCCCAGGGCGTCCGCCAGCGTCGGGCTGGCCTTCGGAAGGTGCAAAGGGCGAAAAGGCGACGCAGGGCCTTGCCTTCAGATGGCGCTCCCACTCCGCCACATCCAGGAACATCCGTTCGGGCGGAAGGGGATTGTAGATGCCGCCCTCGGCGGCTGTACGTTCCAGGCGCGCCTGATAATATTCGCGCACCAGCCCCAGACGCGCCTCGATGGCCTCGGCCACCTGGTAATCCAGGGTCACCGCTGTACGGGGCAGATAGGCGAAGATCGTGTCCAACCCGTCATGGAACAAGGCCAGCCAGTGTTCGAGACCGGGATGGCGCCTTCCTGCCGACACCGCCTCATACAAAGGATCGCTGGTGGAAACCGCGCCGAACAGCTCGCGATAGCCGGTGCGAAAGCGCGCAATGCTCTCCTGATCCAGCGGCGTTTCGCTCATGGGGCTTAGGGAAAAGCCAGAAACCTCGCCGCTGGTGCGCTGGGTCAGAGGGTCGAAGGCGCGGATACGCTCGATCTCGTCGCCGAAGAGGTCGATGCGCAGGGGCTCGGTCGATCCCGGCGGATAAAGATCGACGATGCCACCCCGGATGGCGTATTCGCCAGGTTCCATCACGGTTTCGGTGCGCACAAAGCCGTTGATTTCCAGGAAGGAGGTAAAACCCTCCCGATCGAAGGCCCCACCCGAGCGGGCGGAAAAAGAGGCTTCCTTGAGCCTGTGGGCCGGAACCAGGCGCTGCAGGGCCGAGGCCACAGGTGCTAGAACGATCCGGCCAGGCTTCACGGGCTGGGCGGCCAAACGCGACAGGGTGTCCAGGCGCCTGGCCAGAATGTCGGCATGGGGCGAGGCCCGGTCATAGGGCACGGTGTCCCAGGCGGGCAAAACCAGAAGCTCGGCCTCTGGGGCCACCACCGACAGGGCTTCCTCCAGGGCGGCCAGACGGGCGTCGTCCCTGGCGATATGCAAGATTTCCAGGCCCGCCCTTGCCGCCCCGGCCAAAAGAATCGCCTCCAGCCCCTCGGGCGTTCCGCCCAGAAAGTGCGAGCCCTGAGCAGCAAGCAGCGATTTCAAATCAGACACGTTTACCAAAGGCTTGGACAAAGCTTTGAATCTTTTGCATGAGGTTGGTTTGACGGTGTGAGGGCAAGGGGCGCTGGCCGGTGATCCAGCCAAACAGGTCGATATCCAGCTCGTCCAGCAGGCTTTCGAACTCATCCAACTCGGCTTCGCTCAAATTCGCCAGTTCGGCTTGGGCAAAGCGTCCGATCAGAAGGTCGTTCTCGTTCATGCCCCGGTGCCGGGCCTGGAAGAGGAGGCGCTTTTTTCGGTGATCCATCGCGGCCTCGGGTATAGTCGCCTGCGTTCCACTCTGCCAGAATAATTTGATGCGCCCAGCTATTCTCAACCCCCTCTTTGCCGATCTGGCCCACCTGCCGGGGCTGGGACCGCGCCTGTCCAAGCTGGCGGCCAAGCTGTTGGGCGGCGACAAGGTGGCCGATCTGCTTTGGCATCTGCCGGTGGGCCTCATCGACCGGCGCTTCAAACCCAAGCTGTGCGATGCCCCCGATCAGCGCATCGCCACCCTGACCTTGCGCGTGCTGGCCCACCATCCGCCGCCGCCCGGCAAGGGTGCGCACAAGCGCCCCTACCGCGTGGTCTGCGCCGACGAGACGGGACGCATCACCCTGGTCTTCTTCCACGCCCATGCCGATCATCTGGTGAAATCCCTGCCGGTGGACGAAATCCGCGTGGTCAGCGGCAAGGTCGAGCATTACGGGGCCGAGCTTCAGATGGCGCACCCCGATCATATCGGCCCCATTGAAGACCTGGAGAAACTGGCCTCGGTCGAGCCGGTCTATCCGCTGACGGCGGGTCTGCCCCCCAAGACGCTGCGCAAGGCCGTGCAAGCTGCCCTCGAGCGCCTCCCCCCTTTGACCGAATGGCAGGATGCCAGTTGGAAGACCAAGAACGGCTGGCCTGACTGGGAGAAAGCCTTAAGACGCGCCCATGCCCCCGAGAACGAGAGTGATCTGGCGGCCCAGACACCGGACCGCTCGCGCCTGGCCTATGACGAGTTGCTGGCCAATCAGTTGGCTTTGGCCCTGGTGCGCCGCTCGATGAAACGCCTGGCCGGGCGCACCATTCAGGGCGATGGAGTCCTGTCGGCCAGGGTGCGTTCCGCCCTGCCCTTTCGCCTGACCCTGGCCCAGGAACGCTCGCTTAGCGAAATCTTAAAGGACATGGCCGAGCCCTCGCGCATGTTGCGTCTGCTTCAGGGCGATGTCGGCAGCGGCAAGACGGTGGTGGCTCTGTTCGCCATGCTGGCCGCCGTGGAATCAGGCGCCCAGGCAGCACTGATGGCGCCCACGGAGATTCTGGCCCGCCAGCATCTTGCCACCCTGACCCCACTGGCCGAGGCGGCGGGCGTACCCCTGGTCCTGCTGACCGGGCGCGACAAGGGCAAGAATCGTCAGGCCATTCTGGACGGGCTGGCTTCGGGGGCCGTTCCCCTGGTGGTCGGCACCCACGCCCTGATCGAGGAGGACGTCGCCTTCAACGATCTGGCGCTCGCCATCATCGACGAACAGCACCGTTTCGGCGTCCATCAGCGACTGGGCCTGACCGGCAAAAGCCGGGCCGCCGACGTGCTGGTGATGACCGCCACCCCCATCCCGCGCACGCTCACGCTGACCGCCTATGGCGACATGGACATCTCGCGCCTCGACGAAAAGCCGCCGGGACGAAAGCCGGTGGAGACCAGGGCCATGCCCCTGAACCGGGCCGAGGAAGTGACCGGAGCCATCACCCGCGCCCTGGCCCAGGGTGCCAAGGTCTATTGGGTCTGCCCCCTGGTGGAAGAGTCGGAAAAGATCGATCTCAAGGCCGCCGAGGAGCGCTTTTTAGACCTCGAAGCGCATTTTCCGGGCCGGGTGGGTCTGGTCCATGGGCGCTTGAAGGGACCCGAGAAGGACCGCGTGATGCAGGATTTCGCCGAGGGGCCGTTGTCCATTCTGGTCGCCACCACCGTGATCGAGGTGGGAGTCAATGTGCCCGAGGCCACCATCATGGTGATCGAGCATGCCGAGCGCTTCGGCCTGGCCCAGTTGCACCAGTTGCGAGGCCGCGTGGGCAGAAGTGAGCGGCCCTCGGCCTGTCTGCTGCTCTATGGCCATCCCTTAAGCGAAACCGCCAAGGCCAGGCTTAAGATCATGCGCGAAACCGAGGACGGCTTCAGAATCGCCGAAGAGGATCTGCGCCTTCGAGGGGCGGGCGAACTGATGGGCACAAGGCAGAGCGGCCTGCCCGAATTCCGTCTGGCCGATCTGTCCCAGCATGGCGATCTGCTGGCCGTGGCCAGGGACGACGCCAAGCTGATCCTGGAGCGCGATCCCGAACTGGAAAGCGAGCGCGGGAGCGCTTTGCGAACACTCCTCTACCTCTTTGCCCGCGACGCCCAGGTGGCGACCTTGAGGAGCGGATGAGCCAGCGCACCCTTTCCCTGGACGAGGCCTGCCAGAAGGGGCTCGACTATCAGATGGCGGGAAGGCTGGATCTGGCCGAGGACCTGTTCTTGAAGGTTCTGGCGGTCGATGCCACCCATCCCCATGCCCTTTACCTCTATGGCAATCTGACCCTGCTCACCGGCAGGCTGGAGATCGCCGCCGAATATCTGGAACGCGCTGTCTTGCACTGGCCGGGACTGGCCGTCGCCCATGCCGGTCTTGGCAAGGTCTATCGCCTGCTGGGCCGCCTGCCCCAGGCCTTGGCCGCCTATGGCGAGGCCTTCCGTCTGGCGCCCGAGGATACGGAATGCCTTGAGCATCTGCTGGAATTGAAGCGCCGCTTGTGCGACTGGACGCAATTGGACCAGTTAAACGCCGCCCTGCTCGATACCGTCGGACGCGGCCAGCCGGTCGATCCCTTCAAGATTCTGTTGATCGCCGACAATCCGGCGGCCCAATTGGCCTCGGCCCGCAACGTGGCGGCCAGTGTACGAAAGCGCGCTGGAAACCCCGGCCCCCGACAGAGACGCGCTATTGGCGCTGGCATCCTCAAGATCGGCTATCTTTGCGCCGATTTTCATGATCATCCGCTGGCGGTGCAATATGCCCAGGTGCCGTCACTGCATGACCGCGACAGAATTCACGCCACCGCCTATGTTCAGAACGCGCTAAAACCCGGAAGTGCCGGACAAAGGATGATCGATGGCTGCGACGCTTTTCGCGAGGTGGCGCATCTGGAGGTTTCCGAGTTGGTTGACCTCATCGAAGCCGACGGCATCGATCTGCTGATCGATCTCTCGGGCTTCACGACCGCCATGCAAAAGGAAGTTCTGCTGCTGACCAGGGCGCCGGTCACCATCAATTATTTCGGCTGGCCGGGCTCGATGGGGGGGCTTTGCGACGCAATCATCGCCGACCCGATCATCATCCCCCCTGAATTCGAGAAATTCTATGACGAGGCGGTGTTTCGCCTTCCCACCACCTATCAGCCCAACGATCCCACACGAGGCATCGCATCACCCCCGACCCGCGCCGAGGAAGGTCTGGCCCCCGGCTCTTTCGTGCTCGCCAGTTTCGTCCAGCCGCAAAAGATCACGCCCGCCATCTTCGCCTGCTGGATGTCGATCCTGGCGCAGGTTGAAGACAGCTTGTTGTGGCTGTGGGGCCTGAACGAGGGCATGCAGGTCAATCTCAGGGCAGAGGCAGAACGGGCGAGGATCGATCCAGACCGTCTGGTCTTCGCCCAGGGAAAGCCGCGCGAGGCACACACGGCGCGCTATCATCTGGCCGATCTGGCTTTGGATACGCCGGTCTATGGCGGCCATTCCACCACCTCCGACGCGCTTTGGGCCGGTTGTCCCGTGCTGGGTCTGGTGGGTCGGGCCTTTCCCGCCCGGGTCTCGGCCAGCCTGCTCTCGGCTGCCGGGCTTGGCGAGATGATCTGCGCAACGCAAGAGGACTATGTCGCACGGGCGGTCAGCCTTGCACACGACCGGCAGGCCCTGCAAACCATCAGAAACCGCCTGCGGGTGGAACGGGACCATCTGCCCCTGTTCGATATCCAGCGCTTCGTCGGCGAACTGGACGAGGTGCTGATCGAGATCGGGCAGAATGCCCGGCGGGGCCGCTTCAGCTAGCCCTGCGGGAAAGATGGGGGGTGCTTTTGAGGTAGAGGGTATCCGGGCTGAAATCCTGGCCCTGTGGCCATGAAACGAAACCACTCTCGGCCCGGACCGAGCGAAAATATGCAGCATCGCGCAATTCGGAAAAAATGCCCTTGTCGAGATAGGGGGCGACGGAAAAAACGCGATGCTCGCCGTTGTCGAAGGTCAACAGCAGCGAAAAATTTTCAAGCGGCTCGACGGACAAAACTTCGGGAGACATTTTCTCACCTAGCGCAACGGATCGATCTTGAAAACAGGTTCGCCTTTTGAAGCCAAAGCCCAGTCGGCAGCCAATTCCTCACGGTGAATTTCAATCCAGGCATGAACCAGCTTCAACTTGTTTCCGGGAAGATTTCCCGCCAAAATCTCGCCGCTGTCAAGAGCGACGACAGCTTTGAAATCGTCCTGTTCAACATGGATATGCGGTAGTTTGTGGCGGTCCGTATCGAAGAAGAACATCCGGATGATCATTCCGAAGAATGTCGATAGGATGGGCACGATTCCCCCTATTTCCCCGGCACCACCAGGCCGGTCGAGACGATGTATTTGAGGCCCTCGTCGACGCTGATGGGCAGCGTGATCACTTCGGCCCTGGGCAGGAACAACAGAAAGCCCGAGGTCGGATTGGGGGTGGTGGGCACGAAGACCGACAGGATTTCATCCTCGGCCTTGCCCAGGACGGCCCCAACCTGGGGGGCTGCGACCCCTGAGACAAAGGCGATGCTGTGCAGGCCGGGTCTGGGATATTCGATCAGCACCACTTCGCGAAAGGCCTGCGACTTCTTGGCCAGCACGGTTTCCATGATCTGTTTCAGCGCGCTGTAGATGCCGCTGACCACGGGCATACGGATCAGAATCGCATCGAACAGGCGGTTGACCATCCGGCCAACGAAACCGGCTGTGAACATGCCGATCAAGGTCAGCCCCAGCAGGGCCACCACCACGCCGATTCCTGGAATGCCCACGGGCAGATAGGCCTCGGGCCAATAGGCGGCGGGCAGCAAGGCCTTAACCTCGCGGTCCACCGTGCTGATGAACAGCCAGGCCAGATAGGCCGTGATCGATACCGGCGCCGTGATCAGCACGCCCGCGAAGAAATAAGCCCTGAGACGGGCGGCCAGGCTCATATGCCAGGGCAGAGCAGAGGAATTATCCGCCACGTTTCAGCTTCTCAGTCGTCAATGTTCTGATATTACGAACGAAAATGGTCAGAAGGGCCCTCAGGAAAGGATCGGCGTGACGCAATTTTTCCTCAAAGGCCGCCCGCGGGATGATCGACAAGGTGGCATCGGTCAGGATGCGCGCCGAAGCCATGCGCGGCTGATTGTCGATCAGGGCCATCTCGCCAAAGATGCCGCCCTGAGTAATGACGCCCAGAATGCGCTCTTCGCCCTCCTCGGTTTTCTTGAAGATTTCCACTTCGCCCTTTTCGACAAGATAGGCCCGATTGCCTTCCTCGCCCTCGGCAAATACCTTCTGACCTGGAAAGAAGACCTTGCGCTCGATGAATTTGCTTGTCATGACCCGTCAATTCCTGTCCGTTATGAGAGAGTGTAAACGTCTTCTTCCCTGAGGGAAAGCGAAGGAAGTTATGAGCCGTCAATATCCCGACTATCCTCGCGTGGGCGTGGGTGCTGTGATCTGGAAGGATGGTTATGTCCTTCTGATCCGCCGTGCCGCCGAGCCTCGTAAAGGATCGTGGAGTCTGCCCGGAGGAATGCAACTTCTTGGCGAAACCCTGGCCGAAGCCGTCATGCGTGAAATCCGGGAAGAGACGTCGCTGGTGGTGAATTTGGGGGAAATCGTTGCCGTTGTTGACCTGATTGACCATGATTCCAAGGGCGTCGTCGAATATCATTTCACCGTCGTCGATTTCGAGGCCGATTGGATTCTGGGCGAGCCCATGCCGGGGGACGACGCCTCGGAAGCGATCTGGGTCGATCCGATGCATCTGGCCCCCTATGATTTGCCGCAAAAGCAACAGGAAGTGATTTCCAAAGCCCTGTCCCGGCGGCGCAACAGCATCGTTCTTTGATGAAAACAAGCGATTTCGATTTTGATCTGCCGCAAGGCTTCATCGCCCAGACGCCTGCCCGTCCCAGGGAGTCGGCGCGGCTGCTTGTCCTTGGAGATCACATTGAAAACAAACATGTTTCAGACCTTCCTGGCTTTCTAAGACCGGGGGATCTGTTGGTCGTCAACGATACCAAGGTGCTGCCCACAAGACTTTCCGGGGTGAAGGGTCAGGCACGCATCGAGGTGACGCTGATCAAGCGGCTGGGCGATCTCGACTGGCAAGCTTTTGCCCGGCCCGCCAAGAAGTTGACCCCCGGCGATCTGATCGATTTCGCCCCCGATCTTAAGGCCACGGTGGTCAGAAAAGACGATGGGGGCGAGATCACGCTTTCCTTTCAAGGACCTGCGGAAAGTTTCGGAGCAAGGCTGGACCGCGTCGGGCGCATGCCCCTGCCCCCTTATATCAAGCGCGCTTCCGGCGATTCGGGACAAGAGGACCGCGAGTCCTATCAAACTCTGTTTGCCGACCGCGAGGGAGCCGTGGCGGCCCCCACGGCGGGGCTGCATTTCACGCCGTCACTCTATGACGCCTTAAAATCCAAAGGCATTAACTTCATTCAGGTTACATTGCATGTGGGTGCTGGAACCTTCCTGCCGGTCAAAACCGATGATCCACGCGATCATAAAATGCACAGCGAATGGGGCGAGGTAAGCCCCGAGGCCGCCCAAGCCGTCAACCAGACGCGCCAAAAGGGCGGGCGCGTGGTGGCGGTGGGCACCACCAGCCTGCGCATTCTGGAATCGGCCACGGCCGAGGATGGAACGGTTTTCCCCTTTCAAGGCGAGACGGATATCTTCATTCTTCCCGGCTATCGTTTCCGTTCCGTCGATCTTCTGATGACCAATTTCCACCTGCCCCGCTCGACCCTTTTCATGCTGGTCTCGGCCTTTGCTGGCCTGGAGCGCGTGAAGGCCGCCTATGCCCACGCCATCCGCGAGGGCTATCGCTTTTTCAGTTATGGCGACGCCTCGCTGATTTTTCCAAAGACAACCTCATGAGCACAAGTTTCGACCTTTTATCCACGGATGGGAAAGCCCGCAGGGGCCGCGTGACCACGGCGCATGGCAGCTTCGAGACGCCTGCCTTCATGCCGGTGGGAACGGCCGCTACCGTCAAGGCCATGACCCCAGCCGCTCTTAAGGAGACGGGAGCCGGAATTGTCCTTTCCAACACCTATCACCTGATGCTGCGCCCTGGGGCCGAGCGGATCGCGGCCCTGGGTGGCCTGCATCGCTTCATGGGCTGGGAAGGCCCGATTCTCACCGATTCCGGGGGCTTTCAGGTGATGAGCCTGGCGGGGCTTCGCAAGATCACCGAACAGGGTGTGACCTTCAAATCGCATCTTGATGGAAGCCGGCACGAGCTATCGCCGGAACGCTCGATCGCCATTCAGCATTTGCTGGATACCGACATCACCATGTGCTTTGACGAATGCACCCCCTTTCCAGCCAGTTTCGACGAGGCCAAAACCTCGATGGAACTGTCGATGCGCTGGGCACAGCGCTCACGACAGGCTTTCCAGGAGCGTTCGGGCTATGGTCTGTTCGGCATCGTCCAGGGCTCGGTCTATCCTGAGCTTCGCCTGCAATCAGCTGAAATATTAAAGAAAATCGGTTTCGACGGCTATGCCGTGGGTGGTCTTGCCGTAGGCGAGGGCCAGGAGATGATGTTCAGCACGCTGGAGGCGACGGTTCCAAGCCTTCCCGCCGACCGACCGCGCTATCTGATGGGCGTGGGCAAGCCGGGCGACATTGTGGGCGCCGTCCTGCGCGGCATCGACATGTTCGACTGCGTCATCCCCACCCGCTCAGGCCGCACCGCCCAGGCTTTCACGCGCTTCGGGCAGGTCAATATGCGCAATGCCCGCCACGCCGACGATAGGGCCCCGCTGGACGAGGCCTGTTCCTGTCCGGCTTGTCGCAATCACAGCCGGGCCTATCTGCATCACCTGGTAAAATCGGAAGAAATACTGGGGCTCATGCTTCTCACCTGGCACAATCTGACTTACTATCAAGACTTGATGCGGGGCTTAAGAGAGGCCATTTCAAAGAACTGTCTGAATGAATTTGTCAGCGCCTTCCAGGCCGATCAGGCCAGGGGTGATAATGGAAAAGAGCAAGCATGAACGGCCTGACCCAACTGGGAACCAACACGGCGATTCCCGCTTCTCCTGAGGAAGCGGTGCTGGAGCGCTTCGCCAATCCCCACCCCCAAACCGCCTATGCCGTGCGCTTCACGGCCCCGGAATTCACCTCGCTCTGCCCGATTACCGGACAGCCCGATTTCGCCCATCTGGTGCTGGATTACGTGCCCCAGGACTGGCTGGTCGAAAGCAAGTCCTTGAAGCTTTATCTCACCTCGTTTCGCAATCAGGGCGCCTTTCACGAGGATTGCACCGTCGCCATCGCGAAAAGGCTGTTGGCCCTGCTGGAGCCCCGCTGGCTGCGACTTGGCGGCTATTGGTTTCCAAGGGGCGGCATTCCGATTGATGTCTTCTTCCAGGCGGGCGAGCTTCCCCGGGAAGTGTGGGTGCCGCCTCAGGACGTCACCCCCTATCGGGGCCGTGGATGAACCCGGGTCCGACCAGCGCCATCGAAGCCGAAGCTCTCAGACTGGGTTTCGATGCGGTGGGATTTGCCAGGCCCGATCCGGGCGATCAGGCCAGAGCTGGCCTTGCCGCCTTCTTGCAGGATGGCCGTCACGGGACCATGGCTTGGCTTCAGGATCGTGCCCTTTGGCGTGGCGATCCCTTGAAGATGATGCCCACGGCCAGAAGTATCGTCATGCTGGGGCTTTCCTATGCGCCAGAGGAGCATCCGGACAATGAGCCAGAGGGCGATGCCTGCATCTCGGTCTTCGCCAGGGGCCGCGACTATCACGATGTCATGAAAAAGCGCCTGAAGGCCCTGGCTCGCTGGATGGGTCAAACCTATCAGGCCGAGGCCAAGGTCTTCGTCGATACCGCCCCCTTGATGGAAAAACCCCTGGCCGCCAGGGCCGGGCTGGGCTGGCAGGGCAAACATACCAATCTGGTGTCCAAGCGCTTCGGCTCATGGCTCTTCCTGGGTGCGGTATTGACCGATCTGGACCTGGCACCCAGCCAGCCGGAAAGCGATCATTGCGGACGCTGCGAGCGCTGCCTGAAGGCCTGTCCCACCGGGGCCATCACGCCCTATCGCATGGATGCCAGAAAGTGCATTTCATACCTCACCATCGAGAGCAAGGACGCCATTCCCGCCGATCTGGCCGGTTTGCTGGGCAACCGGGTCTTCGGCTGCGATGCCTGTCTGGCGGTCTGCCCCTGGAACAAATTCGCAAAGCCAAGCCCGCACCCGGAATTCGCCCCCCGCTTTCCCGTGCCTGCCGATCTTGACTTGCTGGAAAAGCTGGACGAGGAAGGTTTCCGCCAGCATTTCGCCCAAACGCCGGTGCGCCGGGCTGGCTACGCCCGTTTCAAGGAAAGCCTGCGCCTGGTTCGACTGAATGAAAGGACCGGCCATGGCGGGTAAGATTCCCATGCTTCTGGTCGGCATTCTGATGATGGTTTATGTGGTCTGGCGGGGCATGACCAATCCCGACGCGTCCCTTTCGGCCAATACCAACGATCCCAATCGCGGCCAGGACTTGTTTACGCAGAAATGCGCCGTCTGCCACGAGCCCAAGGAAGGCATCCCCTTGAAGGCTCCGGCCCTGGGCTTTCATGGGCAGGAATTCCGGCTGACGGATCGCCAACTGGTCGAGACGGCCAAGCAAGGCGGGCATAAGCTGGGCGACGAGGCCGCACAGGATCTATCCGAGGAAGAGCGCCTGGAGATTGAAAAGATGCGCGAGACCATGCGCCAGACCACGGCCAAGCTTTCGACCCAGGATTTGAAAGACATTGTTGTTTTTCTTAAGAAAAGCTGGACATCCGACGCCCAGTTGGAACATTGGATGATCACCCACCAGCCACAGGACCAATAGGTTGGCTCTTCGACGTTTCAAGTGGAATTGCATTCTCTCGAGTTTCTAAGCAAATCGTCATGCCCGGCCTTGTGCCGGGCATCCACGTCTTGCCGCTTGATATACCTAATGGAAAATCGTGGATGGCCGGATCAAGTCCGGCCATGACGGATTGAGAAGCCGGTAGAATTCCACGTCTAACGTCGAAGAGCCAATAGATTTAACTTGCCAGCTTTCCGCTTCGGGCATAAATCTTGGCTATTCGATTTACACATCCCATTTGTCAAAGGAATTTATAAAATGACTTTTTACACGCAAGAACGCATGGCCTTGTTTATCGATGGATCGAATCTCTATTCCGCCGCCCGCTCGCTGGGTTTCGACATCGACTACCGCAAGCTTCTCACCATGTTCGCCTCGAAGGGGCGCCTGATCCGCGCCTTCTATTACACGGCGCTGATGGAGGAGCAGGAGTATTCCCCCATCCGTCCCCTGGTCGATTGGCTGGACTATAACGGCTACACGCTGGTGACCAAGCCCACCAAGGAATATACCGACGCCCAGGGACGGCGGAAGATCAAGGGCAACATGGATATCGAGCTGGCCATCGACATGATGGAGATGGTGCCTTTCCTCGACCATGTGGTGCTGTTCTCGGGCGATGGCGATTTCCGCCGTCTGGTCGAAGCCGTGCAGCGCAAGGGTGTGCGCGTCACCGTGGTCAGCACCATCCGCTCGCAGCCGCCCATGGTGGCCGACGAGTTGCGCCGTCAGGCCGATATTTTCCTGGAACTTCAGGATCTCACGGGGCAGATCGCGCGCAGCCCGTCGCAGCATCGCGAACCCCGCCAAATGATGCCCGCCGCCACCCCCAACGCCCCTTATGGCGACGAGGACGACGATCTGGAGCCTTGAGGTAAGGGAGAGCCCCATGTTCCGGGACCCTTCCAGGGATTGCCCCCTCTGCCCCCGGCTGGTCGCTTTTCACGCTGACAACCGTGCGGCCCATCCTGATTGGCATAACGCCCCCGTTCCGGCTTTCGGGCCTTTGGACGCCCGCCTGCTGATCGTGGGGCTGGCACCCGGCCTTAAGGGGGCCAACCGCACCGGACGCCCCTTTACCGGCGATTATGCGGGCGACCTGCTCTATGCGACGCTGTTGAAATTCGGACTGGCTAAAGGAAGCTATGACCAGCGCGCCGACGATGGGCTTAGCTTGCAAGATTGCCGCATCACCAATGCCGTGCGCTGTGTGCCACCTCAGAACAAGCCCACCCCGGCCGAAGCCAAAACCTGCGGTAAATTCTTAAAAGACGAGATCAACTCATTGAAAAAATTAGCATCAATTCTCGCTCTCGGACGGATTTCCCATGAAGCCACCTTGCGGGCACTGGGCCTGAAGACTGGGACATATCCCTTCGGCCATGCAAAAATTCATGATCTTCCCTCTGGAATCCGTCTGGTCGATAGCTACCATTGTTCCCGCTACAACACGCAGACCAACCGCTTGACCGTATCCATGTTCGAAGACGCCGTAGAAGCGGCGGCAAAACGCTAACGAGGGAAAGCATCCATGACGAGCCGCGCAAAATTTCTGATCTGTCTCCTGGCCCTGGGCATCGCCCTGGCCCCTTCCTGGGCCGAGGCAAGGGCGGGCAAGGGCTTCAGCGGCGGCAGCCGTGGCCAGAGAACCTATCAAGCCCCTCCTCCCACTCAGTCGGCTCCGGCGGCCAAGCCCATGGAGCGCAGCGCCACACCGGAACAGGCGGCCCGCCCGCAGGCAGCCCCTCAGACCCAACCCGGCATGGCTTCGCCGCTTTCGCCTGGCCGTTCCTTCTTTTCCGGTATGATGGGCGGCCTGATCGGCGCCGGTATCGCCGGTATGCTGTTTGGTGGCGGCTTTGGTGGCGGCATGGGGGCTGGCGGCTTCCTGGGCGGCCTGCTTCAGGTGGCCCTGCTGGGCGGTTTGGCCTGGCTGCTCTTTTCCTTCTTCAAGCGCCGTTCGCAGCAGAACGCCCCCCAACCCGCCATGGCGGGTGCAGGGAATCTGCCGTCTCTTCCTGAGCCGATTGTGCTCAATCGCGAGGCTTCAACGGGTGTCTTTGGCGGCGCCAGCGCCCAGCTTGCTCTCGAGGCTGCGGATTTCGACGCCTTCGAGCAAGCCCTGAATTCGGTCCAGTCCGCCTGGTCCAGGCGCGACCGGGAAGGTCTGGCCCTGCTCACCACCGAGGAGATGGGCGGCTATTTCGCCCAGCATCTGGGCGACCTCGAAGGCAAAGGGCTTGAGAACCATATCGACAGCGTGAAACTGGAAAAGGGTGATCTGTCGGAAGCCTGGAGCGAGGGGACAAGCGATTTCGCAACCGTGTCGCTGCGCTTTTCCGCCCTCGACTACACCTTTGACAAGGCCTCGGGCAAGATCGTTGAAGGCAGCGACCGCGAGCGTATCGAAGCCGTCGAATACTGGACCTTCGTTCGCGAGAACAACGGAGCCTGGAAGCTGTCTGCCATCCAGCAGGCATAACGGATGGCGTCGGCGGGCAGCAGCGAACATGTTGAGAAATCTCCCTGCCTAAGGGAATTGCACGAGCTGCAGGCCCTGGCCGACGCGATCACCAAAGGCAATTCTGCTTTTGCCCCGGCGCTTGCCGATTGGCGCCGTCAGGCCGATGCCCTGTCGGTTGCCGCCGATCTGGAAACCCTGGCGGGTGAAGCCCGGCTGGAGGACTTGTCCCAGGCACTTCGCCGCATCTGGCTGGGCCTCGCCCATGACTTTTCCGACCGGGTGATGAAATCGCCGCCTCACCAAGACGAGGTGGCCCTGCCCTTCGCGGCCCCTCTTGCCAATTACATCTACGAACGCGTCATTCCGCCCTCCCGGCTTGAGGCGCGCTGCGAGCTTCGCCATCCCCCCGTGGAGGGCTGGGACCAGCGTTTCTGCCTGTTCGGCAGCGCCATGGGCGCACTTACGGTCCTTTTGCAGGTGTTGCCTCGCTTTCTGTCGGCCCCTGATGAGATTCCTCGCTGGGATTCCTATATCGGCTATTACGAGACCGAGCGGCTCTTGCGACTGCATGATCGGCGGGGCGTCTTCTGCCGCCGCTTTCGCAAATTGGATGGTCTGTTCGAGCGGGTCGCTGCGGGCAAAACCGACATCCTGCTGGTGGAACCCTCGATGTATGACTGGGACCAGACGGTCCTGGACCCCGCCCCCCTGGTTCAGGCGATCCTTGATCGCCCCAAGGACAGGCCGCTGGCGCTGGTCCTCGACACCTCGCTTCTGGGGCCGGTTTTTCGCATGGACGCGTTGTTGGAGAAGCTGGCCCCCTCCTGCCCCCTGCTGGCCATCGAACTGCGCTCGGGCCTCAAACTCGACCAGGAAGGCTTGGAACTGTCCAATGTCGGCATCACCCGTCTATTCACCCGCAAGAGAGAGGCAACGGGCATTTTCCCGGCGGAAAAATGGCACCGCCACATGCGCAGCGCTCGCAAGATATTCGGCAACGCCCTATCTCTGGACGAGGCGGCCATCCTCGACCTGCCCTGGTTCTCTGATCCCGACCGGCTTAATGCCTTCGCCGAACCGCTGTTCGCCAACAATGCCAGACTGGCCCGGGCACTGAACAAAGAAAACGGATTATTCGAGAAGATAGCACATCCCTGTCTGTCGAATCTGGCCGACAGTCCGTGGGCGCAATCGCCCTTCGTCATCGCCCATCTCAGAGAGCCCGAAGACCATCATGAGCAGCGCGAGTTGCTCAAGGCCGTGATCGTCCATGAATCCAAGCGCCTGGGGCTGACGGTTCACCTGGGCTCCAGCTTCGGCTTTCGCCATCACCGCTTCGAGATCGTCATTCCCGAAGGCTATGAGCGACCCGACGGCAGCAGCCGCAGCTTTCTGAAAGTCGCCATGGGGCACCGTTTGGGGCCATCCTGCGACGGCTTCATCAAGCTTTTGTGCGACATCGCCGCCAGGCCCGATTTCAAGGCCCTGCGCCTCAGATATCCCGAAGCGATAGCCGCAGCAGGAAAGAACGACGAAGCCCTCCCGGCGACGCTGCTTGAGGCGGACGACTGAAACTGGCGCAGGACTGGATGCAAAGGGACTCTGACCCCTATATCGGGCTACAAAATCCTTGGTTTCCGCAACGTCCGCAATGAGAGGGGGGCAGTATGAAACGATTAGTTCAGGATGAAATTGACGAACTGAAAGAGCGCCTCGCTGCGTGGCAGTCTCCGAAGACGATGGGAGCTTCGGTGGACGAGGCAATGAACAGCCTCGGATCGTCCAACCTGTTCAATCAGGGTGGCCTCGCGTTCCTTCGCGATGCGTGGATAGCCGCAGAATTTGGCGCGATCAGAAACGCCGAGAAGGTGCGGCTCGTATCGGACAACTGGCCCGACTTCGAGTTGTGCATCGACGGTAGGGTTGATGCTTTCGAGGCAGTCGAGGCCGACGCCCCGGACCGCCGCCGTGGGGAGGAATACCGGAAGGGCATCGGCGAGATGAAGGATGATCCGGTGGAAGACTGGATTGCCCGCGCGGAACAAGCGCCCGACTGGCTACAATCTGCCTGCCGGAAGAAGGCCCGCAAGAACTACGGCAGCCGTGCCAACTTGGTCATCTATCTAAACCTCAACGAATTTGGCATTCGGCAGTCAGAGGTAGAAACGTGCTTTCCTCACGCGACAGCGGCTGTGAAGGATGCCTTTGAGACCGTCTGGATACTTTGGAAGAAACAGGCATATCATATCTGGCCTTCGAACTAGGCTAGGGCGGAAAGAATCCCTCACCCCCCTGAATAGCGCTCTTCCTTCCAGGGATCGGCATCGTTGTGATAACCGCGCACTTCCCAATAGCCCGGCAGATCCTTGTCCATGAAGGTCAGCGAGCGTACCCATTTGGCGCTCTTCCAGAAATAGAGCTTGGGAATGATCGGGCGCACCGGCCCGCCATGCTCGCGGGGGATCGGCTTGCCGTTCCAGCTATGGGCCAGCAGCACGTCGTCATCGTCGAAACGCTCAAGCGGCACATTCGTGGTGTAGCTGTCATAGGAGCGGAAAAGCAGGAATTTGGCCTCGGGCCGTGGTTTTACCACCTCCAGCAGGCGCTTGGCTGAAACGCCGCTCCAGACGCCGTCGAACATGCTCCAACTGGTGACGCAATGGATATCGGCCTTGATCTCGACCATAGGCTGTCCTTGAAAATCCTCCCAGCTCCAGGTCACGGCATTCTCGACCAGCCCCGCCACCTGGAAGGTCCAGTCCTTCAAGGGAACATGCGGCTGCATGCCCAGATCCAGCACCGGCCAGCCATCCGTCTTGTGCTGTCCGGGGGGCAGGCGCGACTTGCGATTGGGCGCCTCGCCAGATTGGTGTCTGCCCTCACGAGCCCATTGCTCCTTGATGGCCGCCAGTTTGGCATTCAACTCGTCGCTCATTTCATCTGTCCCTCAGTCGCCGGGCGGGCGCGTCTGCTTCGCAGGCTCAATAAATATTTGTCGGCGAAGCCGACGATGCGCCCTTGGCTTTCGCGCCATAAGGCGCGCGGCCCTTCGGGCCTATATCTGTCCCTCAGTCGCCGGGCGGTCGCTTTGCGACCTTGGCTTTCGCGCCATTAGGCGCGCGGCCCCTTGGGCCTATATCTGTCCCTCAGTCGGCCGGAGAGCCTCAGCCCTTGTCGCGCATCAGGCGGCCCTTTTCGCGGTTCCAGTCGCGCTGCTTTTCGCTTTCGCGCTTGTCGTGCAGCTTCTTGCCCTTGGCGACCCCCAGCGACAGCTTGGCGATGCCCCTGGGATTGAAGAAGACCGACAGCGGAATCAGCGTCATGCCGTCCCGGGTCACCGCCCCCATCAATTTGCGCATCTCCTTCTTGTGCAGAAGAAGCTTTCTGGGGCGCCGGGGTTCGTGGCCGAAGGGCGAGCGCGACTGATATTCCGGGATATAGGCGTTGAAGAGATATAATTCACCCCCCATCGGCCCGGCATAGGCTTCGTTGATATTGCCCTTGCCGGCGCGCAGGGTCTTGACCTCGGTTCCGGCCAGGATGATGCCGGCCTCGAGCGTGCTTTCGATGGCGTAGTTAAAGCGCGCCTGCCGGTTCTGGGCGACAGACGGATTACTTTTGGGAGCCTTGGACATAAGGCCTAGATCAGCCCGGCCGAAGCCATGGCCGCCTTCACGCGCTCCTTGGTGGCGTCGGTTAGCGGCGCCAGAGGCAGGCGCACATCGCAACGCCCCTTGCCCAGAAGCGAGACGGCATATTTGACTGGCGCCGGGTTGGTTTCGATGAACAGGGCCTCGTGCAAGGGCATCAGGCGCTCGTTAATGCTCATGGCGGTTGCCGTGTCGCCCTTCTTCCAGGCGGCATGCATCTGCGCCAACAATCCGGGGGCCACATTGGCCGTCACCGAAATGCACCCCACCCCGCCCTGGGCCAGGAAGGGCAGTTGTGTGCCGTCCTCGCCCGAGAGCAGGCAGAAGCCCTCCTTGCAGGCCCGCTTGGTCTTCAGCACGCGGCCCAGATCGTTGGTGGCATCCTTGACGCCCACGATACGGGGCAAAGCCGAGAGCCTGGCCATGGTCTCGACCGTCATGTCGATAACGCAGCGTCCGGGGATGTTGTAGATGAGGATCGGCAGTTCAACCGCGTCATGGATGGCCTTGAAATGCAGATACAGGCCTTCCTGGGTCGGCTTGTTGTAATAGGGGGTGACCACCAGGGCGGCACTGGCCCCCGCCTTCTTGGCATGGCGCGTCAGCTCAATGGCCTCGGCCGTCGAATTCGAGCCAGTCCCCGCAATCACCGGCACCTTGCCGCCAGCCGCCTCGACCGCCAGTTCGACCACAAGGTGATGCTCGTCGTTGGAAAGAGTGGGCGATTCGCCGGTGGTGCCGCAGGGCACGATGCCGCTCACACCCTCGGCGATGGTCCAGGCGGCCAAAGCCTGAAAGGCTTTCTCGTCCACGCGTCCGTCCGGCGTGAAGGGGGTGACCAGGGCGGGAATCGGACCAGAGAACATGACGCACATCCTTAAGGAAAATTTCAAGCAGTGTCAGAGAACATAGCCTTCCCGGCCTTGAGGGGCAAGCGGGTGAAACTCTTGTTGGGAATAGGCTGAAGCCCTATGATGAATAACCTTTTTCCAACGTGACGCTCATGCGCTTTCTTGTCTTTCTCGGTATTCTCTTGACCCTGGCCCAGCCGGGAATGGCCTGGGCCAAATCCAAGGCCAAGGCGCAGGCTGCCCATCCTGCGACCAAGACGGCCCCCCACAAGCAGACGGCCCCGCCCAAAGCCGCCAGCAAATCCGCCGAAGCGCTGATTCTGGCCGATCAGGAAAAATGGACCGAGGCCCGCAAGGCCGCCGAAAGCTCGGGAGACCTGCTGACGCAAAAGCTGGTTCGTTGGCTGGATTATGCCAGACCCAATTCGGGGGCCAGCTTCAAAGAGATCACCGAACTGCTGAACGGCGCTCCCGACTGGCCGCAGAGAAACCTTCTGGAGAGAAGGGCCGAGGAAGCAATTACGCAGGCAACGCCACAGGATCTGATCCTCGACTGGTTCCAGGCCCATCCCCCGATCAGCGCCGATGGCGGAACGGCCTTTGGCACTGCCCTGCTTTTTGCCGGAAAGACCGAGGAAGCCCATGCCGTTCTGCGCAGAACCTGGGTCAACGAGGATTTCGGCATTTTGCAAGAACGCCAGTTCCTCTCGAAATATCGCGATATCCTGACCACCAACGACCACGGGGCGCGGATTAATCGCCTGCTGTGGGAAGGCCAGACCTCGTCTGCCGAACGCATGATGCTGTTCGCTAACGCCCCCACGCGCCACTTGGCGCATGCCAGATTGATGTTGATGAAGCAGAAGGGAACGCCCTCCCAGGCGCTGGAAAGCGTTCCCGAGGACTTGCGCAACGATCCGGGCTTGCTGTTCGACAGCCTGCGCTGGTACCGGCGCAAGGACATGAACGAGGATGCCGTCCGCCTTTTGAGGAAGGCGCCCGAGACCCTGGAGCGTCCGGAATTGTGGTGGGCCGAGCGTTCGCTGATCGCCAGACGCGCCCTGCAGATGGGATTCGTCAGCGAAGCCTACGAGATCGCCAAGGCCCATGGGGTTGGCGATCCTTCGGCCTATTCCGACGCGGAATGGCTGTCGGGCTGGATCGCGCTGCGTTTCCTTGGCGACAAGGACGCCGCCTTGCAGCACTTCACCCACCTCTTGGAAAAGGCCCAAAGCTCGATCGTCAAGGCCAGGGGGCACTATTGGCTGGGTCGCACCCTTTCCGCCCAGAACAAGCCCGAGGAGGCCAAGGGGCAGTTCGAGCAGGCGGCGCGTTTCGTCACCACCTATTACGGCCAGTTGGCCAGCGAGCAATTGGGGCCGTCGCAAGGCTGGATGCTGCCCCCTGATCCCGAGCCCAGCGACGACGACAAAAAGCGCTTTTCCGAAAACGAGTTGGTCGAGGTGGTGAAGCGTATGGCCGAGGCTGGCACGACGTCCCTGGCCAGGCCCTTCCTGATCAAGCTGCTGGATGGGGCGGACACACCCGGCCTGAAATCGATGACCGTTGAATTGTCAGGGAAATTAGGCCGCGTCGATCTGACAGTGCATCTGGCCCGACGCGCCGACCGGGCCGGGGTGACCTTGGGCCAGTTCGGCTGGCCACTGCCGCCCTACGACATTCCGGCGGGCGGCCCGGAAAAGCCCCTGCTGCTGGCCTTGATGCGCCAGGAAAGCGGTTTTCATGCCGAAGCGGTCAGTTCCGCAGGCGCCAGAGGGCTGATGCAATTGATGCCCGCCACCGCCAAAAGGCAGGCCCAGGCGATGAAGATCAGCTACAGCCCCGCCCGCCTGGTCGACCCCTCCCTCAATATTCGTCTGGGGACGGCCTATCTGGATGGATTGCTGACCGACTTCAAGGGTTCCTACATCATGGCGCTGGCCGGTTATAATGCCGGGCCGGGGCGGGTCACCAAATGGGTGCGCGAGTTCGGCGATCCCAGGCAAGCCGACGTCGATGTGGTGGATTGGGTCGAGATGATCCCCTTTAACGAAACACGGGGCTATGTTCAGCGCGTCATGGAAAGTGTGCAGGTCTATCGGCGCCGCCTGGGCTCTGAAACCTCTACCCTGGCCCTGCTGATCGACCTCAAGCGCCCGCAAGGTGAGCCCTGATATGGACTGTCTTCGCAAGGCCAAGCTTCTTGTTTTCGATGCCTACGGAACCTTGTTCGACGTCGCCGGTGCCGTGCGGCGAATGGCCCCGTTTCTAAAGGGAAAAGACAAAGAACTGGCCCTGCTTTGGCGCCAAAAGCAGCTTGAATATACCTGGCAACGCAGTCTGCGCGCCGATTTCGCCGATTTCGAACAGGTGACCGCCCAGGCTTTGGGCTGGGCCTTGGAAAGCCTGGCACTTGATTCAGGTGACCTGAAAGCGCCCCTGATGGCCTTGTACCGGGAATTAGAGGCTTATCCCGACGCCCGGCAAACCCTGGAAAAGCTTAAGCAAACCGGACGGCAGACGGCCATTTTATCCAACGGCTCGAAAGCCATGCTGGCAGCAGCGGTCGCCAGTGCGGGCATCGGCCCCTATCTGGATGCGGTTCTGTCGGTCGATCCCTTGCGCATCTACAAGCCCCATCCCTCGGTCTATGCCCTGGTGGGAGCGCACTTCGCCGTTACGCCCGAACGGGTGGCTTTCGTGTCGGGAAATTACTGGGATGCCTCGGCGGGAGCCGCCAACGGCTTTTCCGCCATCTGGATCAACCGAACGAAAGCTCTGCCCGAACCGCTACCCGGCCAAATCAAAGCCGTGATCCAACAGTTGTCAGAACTTCCGGGCCTGCTGGCTTGAAGAGATCAGCCTGCCGCGGCCTTCAATTCGGAGGAGGCGAAGGTCAAGGTCGGAATGGCGGCGGGGTTATCTTCCTGATCCAGCTTGGCCGTGTCGATGCGACCGCAATGGCCTTCCAAGAAAGCGCCGGGCTCGATGGCGAGGCTTTCATGCGACACATCACCCACCACGCGCGCCGTAGCCGCCAGGAAAACCGAGCGGGAACGGATCTGCCCGGTCAACGTGCCATGCACACGCACCGTATCGGCAATGATTTCGCCGGTCACGGCGCCAGACTGGCCAATGACCAGAACCTGACAACGGATATCGCCCTCGACCGCGCCATCGATATGAATCTCGCCCTTGCTGAGCAGATCGCCCACCATGCGAAGATCGGCGCTGATGATTGAAGGTGGCACGGGTTTTGACATGTCGCTGGACTTCGCCGAGGGAAGGGAGACGGGGCTGGCCTGAACCGAGCCGTTGGTCGTCTTATTGCTGCTCCTTGAGAACATATCGTCCTGCCTTTATGAACCGCATCGGATCGCGGGGTCTGTCATCGATCCGGACCTCGTAGTGAAGATGGGCGCCCGTCGAGCGCCCGGTATTGCCAAGAAGGCCCAGCGCAACGTCCGGCCCGACCTTCTGACCAACCTTTACCATAATTTTATCCAGATGTGCATAGCGCGTTTCTACACCGAGACCATGATCAACCTTGACCATGCGCCCATAGCGCCCGCTCCAGCCCGCAAAGGAGACGCGCCCCAGGGCCGAAGCCTTGACCGGGCTGCGCATCGGCGCCCCCATATCAACGCCTTCGTGAATACCCGTTTGCTCGTTGATGGGATCGTTGCGGGCGCCAAACGGGCTGTTCAGCGAGAAAGCGCCGACCGGCGAAACCATGGGCAGCACCTTCAGAAGGGCGTTCAGACTGTCCCAGCGGTCGATGCGGTGATTGAGGGCGGCAAGATCAGCCCTGATTTCCGAATTTCCAAACTCGTCCTTAGGCAGCGGGATGAAGGGGCCGCCCCGGCCTGATTCCTCGCGATGCGACACCACCATGCGGTTGACGTCGAGACCGGTCATGGAAATGGCTTTTTCAAGCTGGCCGGAATTGCCCAGCGCCACTTCGCCGAAACGGCGCAGAAGCTTGACATGCGCCGTGCGCACATCGTCCAGCGTCAGTTCCAGATTCTTGGCCTTGCCGGCATATTCCTGATGCTTGGCTTGGGCGAAATCGCGGGCTTGGATCATCTCCTTCAAACCCTTGGCCATCGAAGCCAGCCTGTCGGGAAGCGGCACCGCCTCATCCATCACCGAAGCCGCCGACGACCCTTGCGCCTTGGCAATATCGACATGCAGATCGCGCATCTGGCGGCTGAGATCGCTTCTGGCCTTGTTCTCGCGCTCGATCGTGGCTTTTGCCGTATCCAAGGAAGCGCTGGCATCGGCCAATTGACGGGAAAGCAGGACATTGTCGTCGGCCAAACGCTTCGTCTTGGCGTCACGATGCTCAAGATCGCCGTTCAAGCCCGCGACCTGTCGCTTCAAATCATCTATTTCCGACTGAAGGGCAAGGCGCTCCACCGTCAAAACCGATAATTCATGCGACTTCAACGCCATCAACGTGCCAAAGCCCAGGGAAAAACCGGTCGAGAGAACAAGCCACGCACCAACGCCCAGCGCAGCCACAGCCAGGATAATCTGGCGCGAACGCGTTAGGGTCAGGCAATTGACCGAACCGCCCGTGCGCAGCAACAATTGCCGCTCGGGAAACCAGCGCTCAAGGCGCAGGAACATTTCCGATCTGCCAAATCGTTGGGGGTCGAACATGAAGCGGGCAGTCTCCCCTAGTGCCGTTTCCCTCACCATACGAACCGCACCGGATAACGACGCGATCCATTTCAGCACCTCCGACCGGGGCTTTGGATTTTCTTCCAAGGCGCCTCTTCTTTGTCGGACACTCTAACAAAGGTGCCGTCCCTGGTCCCCATTTCAGACCAAGGCAGGAAACCCTAGCCAAGCGGGCACCCGGTGGCAAGCGCCAAGATGTCGAAACGTGTAATAAAGTGAAATAATTAAATAGTCTCTTTGTTATTCATAGCGTTAACTATCTTAGTTAATCAAAACTATCAAATAGACGCGATTTCCGTTTGTGGTAGAATGAGAAGACCCCTTAGCAGAGCCCTTTCATCTCATGCCTCAGAATTTGACGACAATCCTGGCCACCTGGTTCGGTATCGGGCGTTTGAAGCCCGCCCCGGGAAGCTGGGGATCGCTGGCCGCCCTGCCCCTGGCCTGGCTGTCCTGGAGCCTCCTGTCCGGTCCCCTGGGCGTCCTGCTGGCGGCCCTGGCTGTGACCCTGCTGGGCATCTGGTCGGCGGAAGCCTATAGAAAGGCCATCGGCAGGGAGGATCCATCCGAGGTCGTGATCGACGAGGTGGCGGGCCAGCTTCTGACCCTGGCCGTTGTCCCTCCCGATTTTCTCGCCTACGGAATTGGGTTTCTCTTTTTCAGGGGCTTTGACATTCTGAAGCCGGGCCCCATCGGCTGGGCGGATCGGCATGTCAAAGGCGGGCTTGGCATCATGCTCGACGATCTTCTGGCGGGTCTGGTGGCGGGTGCTTTGCTTTTGGCGCTGGGCAAGGGAACGGGATGGTGGATGACGATCTGATCAAGGCAGCCGAACGCGCCCTGGCGGCCTGCCGAAGGGCCGGGAACGCCAGGATCGCCACGGCGGAATCCTGCACCGGCGGCCTGATCTCAGCCGCCCTGACCGCTGTTCCCGGCTCGTCCAGTTGGTTCGAACGCGGTTTTGTAACCTATTCCAACGCCGCCAAGACCGATCTTTTGGGCGTGCCCGCCGATCTGATCGCCAGCCAGGGCGCTGTCAGCGAAGCGGTGGCCAGGGCAATGGCCGAGGGGGCGCTGGCCCATGCCCCGGTCACGGCAAGCCTGTCCGTGACGGGGATCGCCGGACCCGACGGCGGCACCCAAGAGAAGCCGGTGGGGCTGGTGCATATCGCTGCCGCCCGAAGGGGCGGCCCGACACGTCACGAGCGCCATATCTTCCAAGGCGGGCGCGATCAGGTGCGCAAATCCACCTGCCTGGCCGCCCTCGATCTGCTCTGCCGGACCCTTGATGAGGCCGTGTCATGAAGGGCCTGCTGGTGGTCATCCCCTGTTTCAACGCGGCAGCCAGCCTGGAGCGCAGCCTCGCCTCGGTGCAGAGCCAGCAGGTCGATCCCTTAAAGATCGTCATCGTCGATGATGCCTCGACCGACGAGTCTCTGGCCCTGGCTCAGGACCTGGCCGCCAGGGATGCCCGGGTGTCGGTTCTGTCCATGCCGGTCAATTCTGGCCCGGGAGCAGCCAGGAATCTGGGGGCAAGGTCCCAGCCCAGCCGCTATCTGGCCTTTCTGGACGCCGATGACGAATATCTGCCCCATGCCCTGCCTTCGGCTCTCAACGTGCTGGACAAGGATACCCACTGGGACGCCATCAAATTCGGCTTCGAGACCGAACCCAGAATCGATCTTGCCCCAGCCCATTACGACATCACCTACAACTCGATCCCCTCGAATCTCGTGCTGAAGCGCTATGTCTTTGATGTTTTGGGGGGATTTCCTGAAGACGCGGTGTTTCGCAGCAAGCTGGCGGGCGAGGACGTCGCCTTCTACGAGGGACTTCAGCGCCTGTTCCATCTGGCCCGCGCCCAGGACAAGCTGTTGCGTTATGCCTGCCCGCCGGGATCGCATCTCTTTCGCATGATGGAAGATTGCCCGCTGGACGAGTCTGGCCAGGCCATCTTCCCCCAGACGCCCGAGCGCGAGGAACTGGGCCGCGCCATCGGGCGCTATATCACTCAGGGTCGGGACCGGCTGCGCCTGGCCGCCCGCTTATGGTCAGAAGCCGGTTGCCCTATCCCGAAGGAAACGCCATGAGCCTGGAAGCGGAAATCGAACGCCAGGTGGCGCTTGCTGCCATCGAGACCTTGGCGGGCCAGGACCGGCCCCGGGGATTCTCGGATTTGTTCCTGCTGTTGGAGGAAACGGCTGTCGGGCTGATCGAGCGCCACCGGGCCGAATTCCCGCCGCCAACGCCCCTGCACTGCAAGGACGGATGCACGCCTTGCTGCTTTACCAAACATATCGTCATGACGCCGCCCGAAGCCCTGTTTCTTTTGGATATGATCGAATTGTGCGGCTTTCGTCTTGCCGTCTCACAGGAGGCCCATTCCAGCCGAAAGGGCTGCCCGCTTTTGAGCAAGAAAGGCCATTGCCGCTTCTACGCGCACCGCCCCCTGATGTGCCGGGCCTTCCATTCGCTGGATGTCGAGGCCTGCAAGAAAGGGGTGGGCGTTCCCGGCAACGAGGTGCCGATCTGGCCTCCCCATTTCGAAATCTATACCCGCATGCAGGCGGGACTGGCCCGCGGCCTGATGGAAAAAGGCCTGGCCATGACCAAGCTCGACCTGCGCCCAGTGCTGGCCCTGGAAACGCCGACCGCCCTGCTCTGGGACATCTGGCTGAATGGCGGCGACCCGTTCACGACGGCAAGGATGGATCAATAAACCGCGTCGTGGTCGCCGACATTGACCGGGATGATTTCCTGATCACGGATCATCAGCTCAAGCGTGATGCGGTAGGACAGATTGATCGAGACCGAATGAAGCCCGTCCAATTTCCCCGAAAGCGCATGCAGGCGCAGCGAGGGGTGGAAGGGATTGGCTTCCAGCAATTGCAATGTCTTCAGATACTGCTTTTCCAGGGCCGGATGACGTTTCAGAAAACGCGCCGCCCGTCTTTCATACTGCTCCGTGAAAACGAGCGTGAAGCTCATTGCCCTGCCTTCAGGCGCTCCACATGGGCTTCGGGGGAGGATTTGACGAAACGCCCGGCGGCAAGATCGGCCCTGGACTCGGCCAGCGCCGCCTCCAACTCGCATTCACGCAGATAGTGGTAATGTTCAACCTCCATCACGACAAAACGGTCCTTGCCGCGCACCGTGATGAGGACCTCCCGGCTGGTTTCCAGGGCGGCCTCCAGGGCTGAAACACCCTTTACCTTCAGGTCATTGGCCGATAAATGAGACATGCGCCGCCCCAATCGTGTGATCGTTCATACGGCAAATAGTACTCTTTGGCGCACGGTTCGGCAAGTGGATCAGGGAAGAGCACCCCCTACCCCGCCTTTTTGCCATACATCTGCCTGGCCCTTCGTTCGAAGCTCATCACCATGCGGCCCACCGCCTCGTTGAAGACGGCCCCCATCAGCCCTTGCAGCAGGCGCGATTTGAACTCGAAATCGATATAGAAATCGATGCGCGTCCCCTTCTCCACCGGCTCGAAGATCCAGTGATTGTTGAGATGCCTAAAGGGGCCTTCGGTATAGATGATATCAAGGCGGTTCGGCCGGTCGATGGTCACTTCCGAGCGATAGCGCTCGCGCACCATCTTGAAGCCCGCCCAGACATCGGCCACCAACTTCGCGCCGTCGTTGCTGATCACCTTGGCGTCGATCACCCAGGGCAGGAATTCGGGATAGCGCTCGACATCCAGCACCAGATCGAACATCTGCTCTGAGCTATAGGGCAGTGTGCGCTTCTCGGCATGGGTAGGCATCAGCTCTGCCCTGCCCGGGCTCTTCTTAATTCTTCGAAATCCCGGCCCGCATGGTGCGACGAGCGGGTCATGGGCGTTGCCGCCACCATCAGGAACCCCTTGGCCCTGGCGATCCTTGCATAGTCCTCGAACTCGGCAGGCTCGACAAAGCGCAGCACGGGCGCATGTTTGGCCGTGGGCTGCAGATACTGGCCGATGGTGATGAAATCGACATGGGCACTTCTGAGATCGTCCATCACCTGCAGCACCTCGCCCTTCTCCTCGCCCAGCCCCACCATGATGCCCGATTTGGTGAAGAGATCGGCTTTCAGCTTCTTGGCGTCGTCCAGTAAGCGCAGCGAATTGAAATAGCGCGCCCCGGGGCGAATGCTCTGATACAGGCGCGGCACGGTTTCCAGATTGTGGTTGAAGACGTCGGGGGCGGCCATCACCACGGCTTCCAGCGCCCCCGGCTTATCCTTGAAATCAGGGGTCAGCACCTCGATGGTGGTGCCGGGCGAGGCCGCCCGCACCGCCTGGATGGCGGCCACGAATTGCGAGGCCCCGCCATCAGGCAGATCGTCGCGATCGACCGAGGTAATCACCATATGCTTCAAGCCCATGGCAACCGCCATGCGGGCCAGATGGTCCGGCTCCTCAGGGTCAACCGGACCCGGTCTTCCGGTCTTCACATTGCAAAAAGCGCAGGCCCTTGTGCAGGTGTCGCCCAGGATCATCACGGTGGCGTGCTTTCTGCTCCAGCATTCGCCCAGATTGGGGCAGGCCGCCTCTTCGCACACGGTATGGAGATTTAGCCCGCGCATCAGCTTGCGGGTCTCGGCCACCTCTGCCGAGGTGGGGGCTTTTGCACGAATCCAGTCGGGCTTGCGCAGGGGCTTTAAGGGGGCGGTCTCGTTCATAACCAAACTTTCCTACTCGTCATGCGCGGACTTGATCCGCGCATCCACGCTAACCTTTTGGCAAGGCGTGGATGGCCGGGTCAAGCCCGGCCATGACAAATATCTATAACCAAAGCTCTAATATTAGAAATGAATGGCCCTGCCCCAGGCGTCAAGCGTGCTTTCGTGCATCATTTCGGAAAGTGTGGGATGGGGAAAGACCGTCTGCATCAGCTCGGCCTCGGTACCCTCCAGGGTGCGGGCGATGCAATAACCCTGAATCATCTCGGTCACTTCGGCCCCGATCATATGGGCCCCCAACAATTCGCCGGTTTTAGCGTCGAAGACGGTCTTGACCAGTCCCTCCTCCTCGCCCAGCGCAATGGCCTTGCCGTTGCCGATGGCCGAAAACCGCCCGACCTTGACCTCAAATCCCTGCTCCTTCGCCTGCTTCTCGGTCAAGCCGACGCTGGCCACCTGGGGGCTGGCATAGGTGCAGCCGGGAATACTGCGCGGATGCAAAACATGCGGCGAAAGTCCCGCGATGGCTTCCACGCAGATCACGCCCTCGTGGCTGGCCTTGTGGGCCAGCCAGGGGGGCGCCGTCACGTCGCCAATGGCATAGACGCCGGGTTCTCCCGTGCACATCATCGCATCCGTCACGATATGGCCGCGCTCGATCTTGACCCCCGTCCCTTCCAGGCCGAGATTTTCGATATTGGGCGAAACCCCCACCGCCACCAGCACACGCTCGGCCGTGATCTCGCTTGACTTGCCGCCCGCCTCGACGGTGACGCAAACCTGTCCCGCCTCTTTGCGAAGACCCTTGACCGAGGCCGAGGTCAGGATGGTCATGCCCTGACGCTCAAAGCTTTTGCGGGCCAGGGCAGAAATCTCCTCATCCTCGACCGGCAGGATGCGATCCAGCATCTCGACCACCGTCACCTTACATCCCAGCGCATTGTAAAAGCTTGCGAATTCGATGCCGATGGCGCCCGATCCCACCACCAGCAGCGATTTCGGAAACGCTTTGGGGGTCATGGCTTCCTTGTAGGTCCAGACCAGATCGCCATCGGGTTCCAGGCCGGGAACCAGCTTGGCCCGCGCTCCGGTGGCGATCAGGATGTGCGCCGCCGAAATGGTGGGACCATTCTCGACTGCCACCTTGCCCTTGCCCGCCAGACGCCCATGGCCCTCGATCACCGTCACCTTGTTCTTTTTCAGCAAATACTTGACGCCCGCCTGGAGTTGCGCCGCCACGGCGCGCGAGCGGGCCACGATTTTCCCCAGATCGAAGCTGGGATTGGGCGAAGCCAGGCCGAAGCTGTCGGCATGTTGCATGAGCCGATACACTTCCGCCGAGCGCAGCAGCGCCTTGGTGGGGATGCAGCCCCAGTTGAGACAGATGCCGCCCAAATGCGCCTTCTCGACCACCGCCGTTTTCAGGCCCAGTTGTGCTGCGCGGATGGCCGCCACATAGCCCCCCGGTCCGGCGCCGATGACGACAAGATCGAAAGCCTGCTCGCTCATAGCAGCAATCCCAGCGGGTCTTCGATGGCTTTCTTGAAGGCGGACAGAAACTCGGCCCCCACCACCCCATCGACGGCGCGGTGATCGACCGAGAGGGTGACGGTGCAAAGGGTGGCGATGGCAAGGGCGCCGTCCTTGACCACCGGGCGCTTCTCGCCCACGCCTACGGCCAGGATGCAGGCCTGGGGGGGATTGATGATGGCGCTGAAGCTTTTGATGCCGTACATGCCGAGATTGGAGATGGTAAAGCCGCCGCCCTGATAGTCTTCCGGCATCAGCTTGCCCGCCCGCGCCTTTTCGGCCAACGCCTTCATCTCAAGCGATATCTGGGCCAGGGTTTTTGTATCGGCCCTGCGGATGATGGGAGTCACCAATCCGCCGGGGGCGGCCACCGCCACCGAAATATCGACATCGGAATAGCGCAGCGTGGCCTCGTCGGTCCAACTGGCATTGGCAGCGGGAATGGTGCGCAAGGCTTTGGCGCTGGCCTTGATGATGAAGTCGTTGACCGACAGCTTGAACCCCTCGGCCCGCTGGTTGAGTTTTTCGCGCAGGTCCAAGAGCGCATCCAGATCGAGATCAACCGAGAGATAGAAATGCGGAATGGTCTGCTTGGATTCCGTCAAGCGCCGGGCGATGGTTTTGCGAAGTGTGCTGTTGGGAACCGCCTCGATGCCGCCTGCCGGAATGAGTGCCACGGCCTTGGCCCCCGGCTTGGCCGCCAGCACATCCGCCTTCACGATGCGCCCGTGGGGGCCTGAGCCCGCGACCGAGGCCAGATCGAGCCCCTTCTCGGCGGCCAGCCGACGCGCCAGAGGGCTGGCGAACAGGCGCGATACCGCGGTCATTTTTGCCCCCGATAGCAAACCGCTTTGGCGGCAGCCACAATCTTGGGAACATCGGGCAGGGCCAGCTTCTCAAGGTTCGCTGCGTAAGGCATGGGCACGTCCTCGCCGGCGACGCGGTTGACCGGCGCATCCAGCCAGTCGAAGGCCTGATCCATCACCAGGGCCGCGATCTCGGCCCCGATGCCGGCAAAGGGCCAGCCCTCCTCCACCGTGACCAGACGGTTGGTCTTCTTCACACTTTCGATGATGGCGGCACTATCCAGCGGGCGCAAGCTCAACAGATTGATCACCTCGGCCTCGATGCCCTCTTTGGCGAGTGCTTCGGCGGCTTCCAGCGCCACCCCCACCATGCGCGAGAAGGCGGTGATGGTGACATCCCCCCCCGCCCGCTCGATCCTGGCAAGGCCTATGGGCAGGGTGAAATCCGCATCCTCGGGCACATCGAAGCTTTGGCCGTACATCATCTCGTTTTCGAGGAAGATGACGGGATTGGGATCGCGGATGGCTGATTTCAACAAGCCCTTGGCATCCATGCCCGACCAGGGGGCCACCACCTTCATGCCCGGACAATGGGCGTACCACGAGGCATAGCATTGCGAATGCTGGGCCGCCACGCGCGAGGCCGCACCGTTGGGGCCACGAAAAACGATGGGGCAAGTCTGCTGGCCGCCCGACATGTAAAGGGTTTTGGACGCAGAATTCACAATTTGGTCAATCGCCTGCATCGAGAAATTGAAGGTCATGAATTCGACGATGGGCCGAAGCCCTCCAAAGGCCGCCCCCACGCCAAGCCCGGCAAAGCCCATTTCGGTAATCGGCGTATCGATGACGCGCTTAGGCCCGAATTCGTCCAAAAGCCCCTGGCTGACCTTGTAGGCCCCCTGATACTGGCCCACTTCCTCGCCCAGCAAAAACACGTTGGGATCACGGCGCATTTCCTCGGCCATGGCGTCGCGCAGGGCTTCGCGCACGGTCTGGCGTTTGGTGGGACCGGCATAGGCTTTTTGCTGGGGCTGGGGCGCCGCAGGCGCAGGAGACACAACGGCAGGGACCGGGACCGGGACCGGCACCGGCTCGGCGGGTAGTGTAGCTGCAACCGGGGCTGCAGCCGCTTCCAAAGCGCTCTTGTCCTCGCCTTCAGCCAGGATCAGGCCGATGGGGGTATTCACTTTCACGCCCTCGGAGCCCCCAGGAACCAGGATACGGCCAAGAATGCCGTCATCGGCGGCTTCCATTTCCATGGTCGCCTTGTCGGTTTCGATCTCGGCCAGCACATCGCCCGATTTGATCTTGTCGCCCTCGGCCTTCAGCCAGCGGGCCAGCTTGCCTTCGGTCATGGTGGGCGACAGGGCGGGCATCAGGATTTGAATGGGCATGGCTTATATCCCCACCAGAATGTCGGTGAACAATTCCTTGGCCTCCGGCAGGGGACTTGCCTGAGCAAAATCCGAGGCATTGGTGCAGATTTCCTTGACCTCGCGATCAATCTCCTTGAGCTGATCCTCGCCAGCCGCCTTGCCTTCAAGAATCAGCTTGGCCAGCGTGTCGATGGGATCATGCTCGGCCCTGACCTTGCTCACTTCCTCTTTGGTGCGGTACTTGGCGGGATCGCTCATCGAATGGCCGCGATAGCGGTAGGTCTTCATTTCCAGAACCACCGGCCCCTTGCCTTCCCTGGCATGAGCAATCCATTTGCGCCCCGCCTTTTCGACCTCCAGAACATCCATGCCATCGACCGCGATGCCTGGAATGCCATAGGCATCGCCCCGGCGATGCAACTCTGTGCTTGAGGCCGAGGCGCGCTCGACCGAGGTGCCCATGCCATATCTGTTGTTCTCGATCACATAGATCACGGGCAGCTTCCAAAGTGCTGCCATGTTGAAGCTTTCATAGACCTGGCCCTGGTTGACCGCGCCATCGCCCAGGAAACACAGGCAGACGCCGCCATCCTCGCGGTATTTATGGCCGAAGGCCAAGCCGGTGCCCAAAGGCACCTGAGCCGCCACGATGCCGTGACCGCCGAAAAATCCCTTCTCGCGGCTGAACATGTGCATGCTGCCGCCCTTGCCCCTGGAATAGCCGCCGACGCGCCCGGTCAGTTCGGCCATGACGCCCTTGGGATCCATGCCCGCTGCCAGCATATGGCCGTGGTCGCGATAGCTGGTGATGAAGGAATCACCCGGCCTTGTGGCCGCCGTCAGCCCCACCACCACCGCCTCCTGACCGATATAGAGGTGACAGAAGCCGCCAATGAGACCCATGCCATACAACTGCCCCGCCTTCTCCTCGAAGCGCCGGATCAGCAGCATGTCGCGATAGAGTTTCAACAGGTCGGTGGACGGAGATTTGGACGCGCCTTTGGACGAAGTGCTTTTTGCCGTGGCCATGAGCCCCCCTCGAACGCAATGGGCAACTAGTCAGCACATAAGCATGACACACGCCCACGACAAGGGGGAGTGGGTTTTTTCATTGCGCTACAATGGGGTGGTTGATGTTAACCTATATTTCGTTAATCATGCATCAAAAAGGCGCTTCAATTGCATATTTTATGGCTTCTATGTATAATTCATAAAGCGAGCGGAGGATATCATGCGCCATGTCAGTTCCCAGGAACTCCAGCGAAATATCGGCCAGGTGCAGGATTTGGCTCTGCAGGAGCCTGTGTCGATCACGCGGCACGGACGCGAGCGCCTGGTTCTGCTATCGGCCGAGGAATATCGCCGCTTGAAGAATCGCGACAAGCAGGCCCTGGCCACCAACGAAATTCCAGAATGGCTAGCCGAGAAAGTGGGCGAGGCTGAAATGGATGCCCGCTTTGCGCATCTCGATGCCCTGATGGATTGATCCGGCATGCCACTTCCCGATCTGGCGACGGGCCTGGTCATCAGATACGAATATCTCTGGCATTCGCAAGCAAAGTCGGGCGCCGACACAGCAGAAAAGGAACGGCCTGCCTGCGTGGCCCTGGTTTTCGAAAGCCCAGAGCGCGGCAAATCGGTTCTCCTGCTGCCGATCACGCATTCAGAGCCCAATGCTGATCAAAGCGCCGTCGAAATCCCACTCAAAGTAAAGAAGCTGCTCGGGCTTGATGACGCACGGTCCTGGGTATTGGTTTCGGAATGCAATATCGATATCTGGCCAACACCCGATATCCGCCCCCTGCCCGGCCAGACGCAGCACTTCGCCTACGGCCACCTGCCGCCCAAGTTGTTCCGAAAGATCAGGGACGCCTTCATGACCGCCTATCGGGAGCGAACGGTGAAAACGGTGACGCGGTGATCTCTATTCAGAGGGGCGGCAACTCGGCCAGAAACCGGTAGAGAGGGGCGGCTGCCATGAACCCCTTCTTCAGTTTCTTGACCAACGATTTGCTGTAGAAGGCATCGTCGGTCTCAATATCCTGGATGAAATAAACGGTCTTGCGTCGATACCAGTCCAAAACGTCTGGCGGCAGGCCATCGGGAATTTTCGGGCGGGCATATTCGTCGCCCTGGATAAGGAACCCCGCCTTTGTCATCGCCTTCATGGCGGCCATGAACGCGCCTTGGCGGGCGTTGATGCGCGCCCGCACCGCTTTTATGACGGCAGGGGTTGCCTGATAATAGCCCATGCCGTAACGGCAGCCGTCGGGACCGATTCCCATATAGAAGGTCGGGCGCGTCTGCCAGTCCTCGGTCCGATGGCGAAAGGCGATCCATTGACGGACGCGATAGGGCGACTTGTCCTTCGAAAAGCGGACATCCTTGTGGATGCGCGATACCGCGACACCCTTGGGATCGGTATCGAAGCCGGGATCGATCTTCAGCATGTCAGGCGCCAGCGCATCGACCAGGAGGCGCAAGGGCGTGCGCACATGATCGATATAGTCCTGCTTGTGCGCTTCGAACCAGGCCTTGTCGTTGTTCTTGGCAAGGTTCTTTAAGAACGGCAGCGTCTTCTTGCTAAAGCCCTGGAATGAGTCTTCGACCATGAAGCCCCCTACACTCTTCAGTCATGCCCGTGCTCGAAGCGGGTCAGACGAAGATCACCTCAACTGACTCAGCGCCTCGCTGAGTTTGCCCTTGGCGACGGCCAATTCGGTCATGCGCTCGCGGGCTTCGGCCACCACGTCGGGATCGGCCTTTTCTACGAAGGCGGGATTTGAAAGCTTCTTCTCCGTCTTGCCGATGTCATCGGCCAAGCGGGCGATTTCCTTCTCCAGGCGCGCAGCCTCCTTGGCAATGTCAATATGCTGAGCCAGGGGCAGGATGGCCGTGGCCTCGTCCACCACCACCTGCACGGACCCCTTGGGGGCGGCCTCGTCGCCAGCCACAGCACTTTCCAGCCGGGCCAGGGAAAGGATCAGCGGCAAATGGGTTTCCAGGCGGGCCTTGGTAACGACCGAAGCGCCTTTCAGGCGCAGTGACAAAAGCGCCTTGGGCGGCACATTCATTTCGGCCCGCACGGAACGGATGGCCGAGATCAGGCGCACCACCCAATCCATCTCGGCCTCGGCCTCAGGGGCGGCCAGAGCGCTTTCATGCGTGGGCCAGCGCGCTCCGATCAGGCGCCCTTCCCGCTCGGCACTCATCTTTTCCCATAATTCCTCGGTAACGAAGGGCATGAAGGGATGCAGAAGATGCAGAATCTGATCCAACACCCAGGCCGTGGTGGCCCGGGTTTCCGCCTTGGCGGCCTCATCAGCGCCATTAAAGATCGGCTTGGCGAATTCCAAAAACCAGTCGCAAAAGGAATTCCAGACGAAGGCATAGGCCGCATTGGCCGCGTCGTTGAAGCGATAGGCTTCAACCGCCGCCGCCACCTTGACGCCCGCCTCAGCGGTCTTGGCCAGAATCCATTTGTTGAGCGTAAGCTCGGCCCGCCAGGGATCGAAGCCGAAGCGGGGCTTGCACTCATTCATCTCGCAAAAGCGCGCGGCGTTCCACAGCTTGGTGGCGAAGTTGCGATAACCCTCGACCCGGCTTTCGGCCAGCTTGATGTCGCGCCCCTGGGCGGCCAGGGCGCATAAAGTAAAGCGCAGCGCGTCGCAGCCATATTTCTCGATCAAATCCAGGGGATCGATGATGTTCCCCTTCGACTTGCTCATTTTCTGGCCCTTCTCGTCGCGGACCAGGGCGTGGATATAGACGGTGTGGAAAGGCACATCGCCCATGAAATGCAAGCCCATCATCATCATGCGGGCGACCCAGAAAAAGATGATGTCAAAGCCCGTTACCAACACGTCGGTGGGATAATAGCGCTTCAGCTCGGGCGTTTCGCTGGGCCAGCCCAGCGTCGAGAAGGGCCAGAGGGCCGAGGAGAACCAGGTGTCCAGCACGTCTTCGTCGCGCTTCAAGGTCACGGCCATGCCGTAATGCTTGGCGGCGGCGGCCTCGGCCGCTTCTTCGGTCAGTTCCACGAAAACATGGCCGTCGGGGCCGTACCAGGCGGGCACCTGATGACCCCACCAGATCTGGCGCGAAATGCACCAGGGCTGGATGTTGCGCATCCATTCGAAATAGGTGTTTTCCCAGTTCTTGGGCACGAACTGGGTACGACCGCTTTCCACAGCCTCGATGGCGGGCTTGGCCAGCGTGGGTGCATCGACAAACCACTGGTCGGTAAGCCAGGGCTCGATCACCACGCCCGAGCGATCGCCATAGGGCACCATCAGCGTGTGCGGCTCGATCTTGTCGAGCAATTCCAGTTCCTCGAAGCGGGCCACGATGCGCTTACGGGCCTCGAAACGGTCGAGGCCCCGGTACTCCTCGGGCGCGTTCTCGTTGATCCGGGCATTGAGGTCCAGCACGTTGATCATGGGCAGATTGTGGCGCTTGCCGACCTCGAAATCGTTGAAGTCGTGGGCGGGCGTGATCTTGACCGCCCCCGTGCCCTTTTCAGGATCGGAATACTCGTCGGCAATGATGGGAATCAGGCGCCCCACGATGGGCAGAATCACATTCTTGCCCACCAGGTCCCTATAGCGATCGTCATCGGGATGCACGGCCACCGCCGTATCGCCCAGCATGGTTTCGGGCCTAGTGGTGGCAACCACGATAAAGCGCCCCTCCATCCCCTCGATAGGATAGCGGAAATGCCACATACTGCCCTTGATCTCGCGGCTTTCCACTTCCAGGTCGGAAATGGCGGTGTGCAGCTTGGGGTCCCAATTGACCAGACGCTTGTCGCGGTAAATCAGGCCCTGCTTGAACAGATCGACGAAGACCTTGCGCACGGCGGACGAAAGCCCCTCGTCCATCGTGAAGCGTTCCTTGGCCCAATCGGGCGAGGCGCCAAGCCTGCGCAACTGGCGCGTAATGGTGCCGCCCGATTCCGCCTTCCATTCCCAGACTCGGCTGATGAAATCATCGCGTCCCAGATCGTGGCGGCTTTTCCCCTGCCCTTCCAACTGGCGCTCGACCACCATCTGGGTGGCGATGCCGGCATGATCAGTGCCGGGCTGCCAGAGCGCATCATAGCCCTTCATGCGCCGATAGCGGATCAGCACGTCTTGCAGCGTGAAGGTCAGCGCATGGCCCATATGCAGGCTGCCCGTCACATTGGGCGGCGGCATCATGATGGTATAGGGCTTGGCGTTCGAGGCGGAATTGGCGGCAAAAGCGCCCGAGCCCTCCCACTGGCCGTAATGGCGGGGTTCGACGTCCTTGGGCGAATAGGTTTTATCCAGCACGGGCTTGGCTTCCTGAAATGTCACGGCGAAGGGGGGCGAAGAATCGCAGAGGCAGGCAGGAAGATCAAGGCCTCAAGCAGAAGGAAGGGCTTGATGCAACGTGTCGAACACAACACCAAGCGTTTCCTGGTTGGCGTGTCGGCGAGACATTTGGTATGCCAATTCGACGACCGTGTTTTGAGGCAGCTTCCATCGCAACAAATGCGCTTCGACCAGAAGCAATGCCGTCAATTCCTGTAAAACGACGGTCCCTAGCTGCTGTTGGCCTACCTCGGAAAAATGAAGTATTTTGAAACGACTAAGCCTGTACGCGAGCAACCCAGCAACTTTACCTGTTGAAATTCCGTGCTCTTTGCTGCGCCGCTGGAACATGGCGGAAAGGTCGATGTCCGTCTCGTCAATAGCCCGGCGCAACTCGGCTTCGGCGTAGTCCACCTGATCAAAGGGAATGCCAATGATACGGCACGCCTGTGCCAATCGCGTCACGTATTGTGTAAGGATTACTTCCCGAGTAATCCAGTTGAAGATAGCAGGAGGGACACTCATAGCGAGTCCAAAAGTTCTCCCAAACTTTTGGAGCGCTCATCGTCGCTATCTGCCTCATATGGGGTGGCGCAGATGACACCCTGAAGCTCTTCAGGTGTTTTCAGTCCATGATTGCTACGAACGACATGCCGGGCATACTTGTCGCCAAGCATGCGATCAATGGAAGCTTTAAGCTCCTTAGGATCTTGCTGGACTTTCGCCAAGTTTGGCATAAGGCACTCGACTCCATAGACTTTCAAAAGAGCGCGAACCGATAGCACAAACATAATCCGCAAGCAAATACATTAAGGAAACGCTAATACTTCGAGGTGCGATCCACCATGCGCTCGATCTCCTGCTTGACCATGCGTTCGATCAGGTAAGGCAGGTTGGCATCCAACCAGTCCTTCAAGATGGGGCGCAGGATTTCGCGGACCATGTCTTCCAGCGTGATTCCGCCGCCGACACCAACGCCGATGCCGCGTTCGCGAGCCACGGCGCGGGCCAGTTCAGACAGAAGATTGGAAGATGTTTGAGCCACTTGGGGCGACAGCAAAGCCTCTTCCTGCCGGGGCGGCGGAGGCGGCGGCTCGTAATAGGGTTCGGGCTCGGGCTCAGGCGGAGGCTGAAAAGCCATCACTTCCTCTTGCATCGAGGGAAGCTCGAAAGCCGGTTCGGGCTCCGGTTCAGGTTCGGGTTCAGGCTCAGGCTCAGGTTCGGGCTGAAACACGGGAACCGGCTCGCTTAATTCCAGAATATCTTCATGAAACTCTTCGGGAACGGGTTCGGGTTCCAGCACTTCTTCGCCCAGATCCAAAACCTCTTCGCCGAGATCAAGGGGCTCCTCCTCAACCGGGGTTAGGTCCCCGTCCGAGATGATCATCTCATCAAGCGGCAAAGGCTCTTCTTCAATGGGCTCGGGTTCCGGCGGCGGAGGTGGGGGCTCGGGGGCAGCAGCAGGCTGCTGCGCTGCCTGCTCGGCCTCGTCCTCGGAAAGAATCCGGCGGATCGAGGCCAGAATATCCTCCATCGACGGTTCTTGTTGGGCCTTGTCGTCGCTCATGGTCCCTGCGTCCGCTTCAACGTCGATGGTGTCGCCTGCCCCTTGGCAAGGGGCAAGATTACGTCAATCAGCCACGGCATGCCAGAAGGATCAGGCCCCCTTGCCGCTAAGATTTCCCCCTTGGACATGGCTTCCCCCATCCGCCGTTAGGGTGACGTTTTCGGCTCGGGCACATAGGTGCCAAACCATTTATTCTGTACTTTATCGTAATGCGACAGCGGATCATACATGTCGACAGCCAGCCCCAACTCGGAGGCTGTCAACTTGCCGACCGCTGACTTCAACTGAAAAGCCGCCAGAAGCTGATCCCGTCTGGCCTTGACCAGATTGACCTTGGCGTCCAGCAATTCCTGCTCGGAATCCAGCACATCGAGAACCGTGCGCGCCCCTACTTCCGCCTCGCGCTTAACACCTTCAAGGGCGATCTCGGCGGCCTTGATCTGGTCGGAATAAGACTGAACCTGGGCCCTTGCCGTATCCAGCGTTTCCCAAGACTTGGTGGCGTTCTCGGTGGCCGTGCGTAAGGCCTGATCGATCTCCAGGCGGCGCTGACCGGCCACTTCCTTGGCCTCGCGCACACGGGCATAGGTGGCCGTTCCCCCTTCATAGATGGGCACACTCAAGGAGGCCACCACCTCGACCGTTTCCGTCCTGGAATGGAGTCCGCTCTGGCGCCAAGTGCGCCCGGCATCGGCATCAAGCGACAGGGTCGGCAGGAGTTCCCCGGCGACCAGATCGACATTCTTGCGAGCCGCCTTTTCGGTGTACTGGGCCGATACGACATCCGGCGCGTTCGACCTGGCCTGGGAAACCGCCTCGTCCAAGTTCGCAGGCAGACCGTTCGGCTGGGCCGGTTCCTTAAGGTCCTTAGGCCCCTGACCGATGATGTTCTGGAAAGAGGCCCGCGAACCCCTGAGATCGCCCTCGGCCTTCACCCGAAGCGCCTCCGCCTGGGATAGGCGCGCCTCGGCCTGGGAGACGTCGGTGCGGGTCAATTCGCCAACCTGGAAGCGGTCTTTCGTGGCGGCAAGCTGCTTTTTCAGCACCTGCTCGTTGTTGCGGTTCAAGTCCAGCACCGCCAGATCGCGCAGATTATCGAAATAGGCCGTTGCGGCATTCAGCAGAACGGTTTGCTCGGAGGCCAGCAACAGGGCGCGCTCGCTTAAAACCGTGTTTTCCGCCTTGCGCGTGGCGGCCACCGTGCGCCCGCCCCTGAAGATGGGCTGCGACACCGTAACCGATCCCGAGCGGGGTGAGCGCACCTGATCAGGGGGAGACGCAGAATTGCTCTCCTGGCGCGTGCGGCCATAATCTCCAGTCAACTTGACCGTCGGGCGCCAATTGCCAAGAGCCTGGGGAACCGTCTCATCGACGGAACGCAAACGGGCCCGCTGGGCTTCCAAGGTAGGATTGGTCGCATAGGCCAGGGCCAGCGCTTCCTCGAAACTTTGGGCATAGGCAGAGCGGGACGCCAGACCGGCCACAAGGGCCAGCGCCAGCATGGCCGTCCCCGACCGCAACGCCAAAGTTAATCGAACGCTCATCAACCTACCCTTTACCATAGACCCACCAAGGATAGTAGGGACGTCTTCAATAGCAAGACGAAAACTACAATCCTTGGAAGGATACCTTGGAAAAGGTTAAGCGAAAATGAAGCCGGGGGTTAAGGCAAAGCCGGGAAGCGGTGTGGCCGCGGCGTCGAAAACCTCACGCTTGCCTTGCGTTCCTTGGACATTCAGGTACAGCGTACCGCGCCCAAGATTACCAACTTTTGCCGAAACCAGAGCCGCCAGACGCCCCCCTTCGGCAAGTTGATTCAGAAGCGACTCGGGCACATGGCCAACCAGCCCCTCGATCACGATAACGTCATAAGGGGCCTGTTTGGGGTAGCCTTCATGCATGGGTCCCTCAAGCACGGCGGCATTATGCATGCCCAATTCGGAGAGAACCCGATTGGCGGTTTCGTTCAAACCCTTATCCGAATCGAGAGCCACCACGGTCGAGGCTAGTTGGCAAAGAACGGCGGTGCCGTACCCCGCTCCCGAGCCGACATGAAGCACGACATCCGAAGGCTTGATGTCGGCCAGTTGAATCAGACGGGCCAAAGTCAGGGGTGCCGACAGAACGCGCCCCGGCGCCACCTCGATCTCGGCCCCCATATAGGCCAGGCCATGATCCGCCCGGGGCAGAAAAGCCTCGCGGGGAATGCCGCCCATGGCGGCAATCAGCCTGGGATCGACGACACCTGTGGGCCGAAGCTGGCAATCAACCATGTTACGGCGGGCTGTGGCGTGATCCATGGCAGGCACCTTCTTAGGAAATTGGCTCTCTTCTAGGCTTATAGAGGACCCCCTCCTTCCGATCAACCCCGGGCTTGATTTATCGATTTCTTGCGTCTATAAAGCCCACCTCACACGGGGAGGCCCCCGGTGTCCGTAAGGGTCGGCGCGGTGGCGGAGTGGTTACGCAGCGGTCTGCAAAACCGCGTACGCCGGTTCAATTCCGGCCCGTGCCTCCACACGAGGTGATTATTCCGGCGTAGCTCAGTGGTAGAGCAGACGGCTGTTAACCGTCGGGTCGTAGGTTCGAGTCCTACCGCCGGAGCCATATTTTTCAAATACTTAGCAGGCATTCCGCACCGCCCTTGGGCGGTCGTTTTCGTTCGGGGCCGCAATTAGGGCCGCATCCGACATTTTTTCGCACTCGCCCGCCGACTTGACCTAGGGCAACAAAACGTCCCCAGCCCCGAGCAAATAGATGATCAGTTCCGCCGAATAACGCTTTCGCATGTTTACCCCCCCACCCTTCATGTGGACCAGGGGCTCAGTTTCAATTCGTCGTCTTGGATCCTGCGAAATGAACAACGACACGTCGGCGTTGAAACCATTTCTATAATAATGGTCGATGGTCAATTATTAGCTCACATATGTAACCTTTTCGTTGCATACGGTATGGCTAACGCTCAAAGTACGAGTCATCATCACCAATCATTAGTATAAGTAGAGCAGGAACGATCCAACAGCGGGGAAAAGGGGGAAGCGACGACCATGGCGCTGATAGCATTTTCCAAATTCAAGCCAAACCTCCTTTGCATCGCTCCGCCACCTTTTTCGCCGACCGCACCACCGGCCGGAGCGGCTTATCTCCTTGGGTACTTGAAATCCAAGGGGTGTCACGATTTCGATTTCCTTGATTTGCGCCTAGGGGTGCCAGACTGCTATTCGCCCACTTACAGTTATACGGGCGCATATGCGGAAGCTTACGTCCACGATATTCCCGACCTGCCGTTAGTCCTCCAGCTGATTACGGCATTCGAACGAGGTGAAAGTTTGGCGCCTCAGAAGAGCGGTTTGCTGGAACGCTTTTGCATAGAGCGCGGCATCTCTCTGCGCTATCTTTTGACCTATCTGAGTGGTCTTAATAAACATTTCACCCGCGCATTTGAACAGTTGCCTGACATCAAATTCATTGGCTTTACGGTGTGGACCACGAATTACCTAGCCACACTTCTCGCGGCGGCCCATTTGAAGCGGCGACGCAAACCACCCTTCATTCTCGCTGGGGGCCCGCAAGTCACATTAAGCACTGCAAGCATGGAACTGGGCTTGCGCAGCAAGCTCTTCGACATGGTCGCAACCGGTGAAGGAGAGGAGACCTTATTGGAGGTTTACTCGGCATTTGCGCGCGACGGACATGTTGCTCCAGGCATAGCTGGAACCATTGCAGCCACTCCATCTGGTGCCCTTTTGCGAACGCCTCGTCCTCTCTTGCGCCTAGGAGACCTGCCGACACCGAGTTTTGCGGAAATGCACATAGATGCCTACCAGACGGACAACAACACACGCAGCATGCCGTTGCAATTTTCACGCGGGTGCACGGACCAATGCAAGTTCTGCAACGAGTGGAAATTCTGGGAGAGGTATCGCACGGATTCCGCAGAGCACTTGGTCGGGCAAATCGAGCAACTGAAGTACGACTATGGAGCAAACCATATCATCTTCATGGACTCCCTGTTGAACGGCGTTCCGAAGCGGCTGATCGAATTTTGTGAATTGCTGAAAAAGCGATCCGTGAAAATCGAATGGAGCTCATTCATGCGCGCCAACATGGATGCCAAGACGGCAAAACTGCTTAAGCAAGCTGGATGCAATAGCGTTTTCGTCGGTGTCGAGTCTTTTTCCGACGAGACGCTGGAGCTTATGCGCAAACGGCGAAACAGCGCCCACAATCTGCAGGCACTCGAAGCCTTTCTTGAAGCAGGTATTTGCGTTACCGCAGGTTTCGTCCCCGGCTTTCCAGGCGACACGCGATCAAGCTTTGTTGACAGCGCCATGATCTTGCGGGATCTCCAGGAAAAATATTCCGCCCTTTTCGACGTGCAGAACGAGGCTTTCGTCGTTCAGCCAGGCTCTCCCATATTCAGTAAGCTCGACGACATGGGTTTGTCCGGCAAATACTGGGCAGAGGACTATCTGGATATCGCGCCTGCCTATCGGGATATCACCCGCCATATCTATTGCAGCGTGGAAGGCAACAATCAGGGGCTGGAGCGCGTCGGTCGCCTCTCGACATTAAGAACCCTTATTGATACCGAACAGGCCAGCGCAGGATTCGCTTTTGTTCGCGCCGAGGCCGAGACCATTCTGACCACATGCTTTTCGTACACACATATTCTTGGCGGTTGGTCGATTGCCCGGCGGAAGTCTCAGTTTGGCCACATCTACAGCCTGATTGTGACACCGGACGAACAGGAGGAACTGGACAATCTGGGCAGGCACCCAGACTGGGAAGAGAGCCCCAGTGCCTCCAGACTATTGGCACGACTGGAGCGCTCGCACCTCATCCCGCCTTCACGCAACGGATTGCCGATGGTTAAAGGCATTTACCGGCGCAAAACAGGAAAAGATTGCAGATACGCCGCATCGCCCTTTTTTGTCGCACGCGCCATGGACTGGCGCCACAAGAACAAAGTGCTTTTCGCCCACTCGATCGCCGAACGGGTCATACAAAAGCCTGGAAAGATTGCGAACCTGTTGCGATATGTGTCGAAGCTGCCGCGCAGCGACGATCAGTTGGTGCGTCATATCCAGAGTCAAGGGATAACCAGCCAGACTAAAATTCGTCCGCTGATTGAGCAGCTTAAGGAGGAAGGCGTGATCGTGACCTGTGATTGCGCGGAAAATCAATCCCCGAGCAAAGACAATGCTGCTCCGCTTTCGGCGGGACCGGTTTAAGTGGCCTTTTTGGCGGTCGATTGTTTCGTGGTATCCTCCTTCGGATTGGCGTTGGCGGGCAGGCCCTCCGTGAAAACGGCGGCAGGTCGCTGTTAACCGTCGGATCGTAGGTTCGAGCCCTACCGCCGGAGCCCCCCCTCTTCTTCATCCGTGGTATCAGTGTACTACCTGTGCATGGGTGATTCGTCTATGTTTCCCAGGTAACTTAAGCATTGCCTAATGGAGAGATGACGTGAGTGATGCGCCCAAGTCCAAGAAAATGACCATGATCGTAACCAAGGGAAGCCTGGATTGGGCCTATCCCCCTTTCATCCTGGCCACCACGGCGGCCAGCCTGGGCCATCAGGTCAGCTTGTTCTTTACCTTCTACGGGTTGGCGCTCCTGAAAAAGGACGTCTCGGACCTGCAGATTTCCACGCTGGGCAATCCGGCCATGGCCATGCCGATGATGGGCACCCACATGATCATGCCCAACATGGTCTCGATGCTGCCCGGCGTCGATGCCATGTGCAGCGCCATGATGAAAAACCTGATCAAGAAGAAGGGTGTGGCCAGCATCGGCGAACTGCGTGAGGCCGCCATCGATCTGGGCGTGCGCTTCATCGGCTGCCAGATGACGCTGGACCTGTTTGAAATGAAAAAGGAAGACCTGATCGACGGCATCGAACTGGCCGGTGCTGCCACCTATATCGAAATCGCCTCGGAAAGCGAGATCAACCTGTTCGTTTAAGCAACAAGTCAAAAAATCCGGGAGGAAGGTCCATGTCCAAGAATCATCTGCTCGCTGCTCTTGCCCTGTTCTGCTCGTTGGCCTCGGCGCCTGCTCTGGCTCAGGATGCCGATGCGCTGAAATCCCAGGCGGCCCAGAATACCGCCGCCTTCGGCGATGCCTTGAAGGAGGAACTTGTGGGAGCGTTGAATGCAGGCGGACCCGTAGCCGCCATCGGGGCCTGCAATGAAAAGGCCCCCGCCATCGCCAAGGCCAAATCGCAGGAAGGCTGGCGGGTGGGACGCACCAGTCTGAAACTGCGCAATACCGGCAACGCCCCGGATGCCTGGGAACAGGCGACGCTGGCCGAATTCGAGGTCCGCAAGGCCAAGGGCGAACCCGCCGCCCAGTTGGCCAAGGCCGAGATCGTCACGGAAAACGGTCAGAAGACCTTCCGCTTCATGAAAGCGATTCCCACGGCCCCCTTGTGCCTCTCCTGCCATGGCACGGAGATCAAGCCCGAGGTGGCGGCCAAGCTCGATGCGCTCTATCCCAAGGATAAGGCGCGGGGCTTCGCCGAGGGCGATTTGCGCGGCGCCTTCACCCTGTCCAAGAAACTGTGACAAGACTGATCCTTCACGTCATGATGACGACATGACGACCAAGGAGAATGCGGCAGTTTCCAACGCTCCCCCGGCCCCCGAAGGGCCGCTGGAGAAGCTGTTTTCATACTGCAATCCGGATCAGGTCAAGGAATTCACGCCCGAGCGGCGCAGCCTGCGCCTCTCGGGCCATTCCACCACCATCCGTCTGGAACGCGCCTATTGGACCGTGCTTGAGGAAATGGCCCGGGAAGAAGGGCTTGCCCTGCCCGCCCTGGTGTCGCGCATCGCCGACCACTGCCTGACCACCAACGACAAGAATCTGGCCTCGTGCCTGCGCGTGGTTTGCCTCAAATACATCAATATCGGGAACTAGCGCAGGATCGTTTAACTCCGAGTCACTCCAGTGACTCGGAGTTAAACGTGAATCGGCAGCTCAAAACAAATTTCTAGAGCAGATTCACGCGCGAATCCTGAGCCGATTGACGGCTCAGGATTCTTCCGATCTGCTCTAGAGACGAATCATACCTAACATGCGCTCCAGAAGCTGGGCATCGACCTCCTTGGCCGCCTCGACGACGGAGATTCTTTTTCTTCCCACGCTTTCCACCCGCACCAACACGTTATCGCGCACAAAAAATACCGAGCTGACGGTATCATCAAGGCCGCAAAATCCGATATCGCCGACGGTCAACCCCTTGTCGGCACAGCGCGGCAAAGCGATCGCCATGCAATGGGAAAGAATGTTGACCAGTCCCTCCCGCGCATCCTTATCAGAAGCGAACTCGTGAATGCTGACGGAAATGCGCTCTGCGTCTGAGCCCAGAGAATAATAATCGGTATAGGAATTTCGCTCGCCGGACATGGCTTTACGCACCAGAAAGGTCATTCCTTTCATGCGTTCGGGCTGAGCCGCGAACAAAACGCGCCTGGGCGTCAGCTCTCCGGCTGCGCTCCTGAATTTTCCGCCCGGCCAGGAGGCAAAACCATAGCGCTCCTTGGCGGCTTGATGCAGGGGATCATGTTCGAACATGGTTCTCTCCAAGCTTATCGATCATACCACATAACGTCGGCCGCTTTGCGAAGAAGGCCATTGTCCCTGCGGAACGCAACTGCCGATACCTCCTGCATCATTCGTCGCCAGACGTTCGCGGTAAGATGAACTGGTAAAGGGTGTCGCGATGGGCAGCGCCGGAGAAATGCCCTGAGTCGTGAACGCCATCTTGAGCGGAAGCTGCGGCGTATGGGTAACTCCGGACGAGGTCCAGTCCCAGGGATTATTCCCGGAATCCACCTTCAGACAGGCGTCGTAAAGCGGATCGGTAAAGCTGCCAGCCCCCGTCCAGGCCACTTCGTGATAACTGAACCCGCCACCTGTCCCAGAAGGATTGGGAAACGGATAGGCCCAGCCTGTGTCCGGATCTCCGATCGCAATAATCTTGTTCGTCGAAAAACCTCCTGAAGAGCTCGGATGCATAACTGACGCAAAAACATTGCAGCCCAGAATATTGGCGCAGGCGGTAACGATGGTGGCGCAATCCGTGCAGTTGACGATATGCCCCGGGCTCACTCCTCCACCGACATAATCGATGAAGCCTGTGCATAGGAACGTTCTTAAGCTGATGTTGTAATTGTAACCGGTATATACAGACGCGCCCTGAGCCTTGTCATAGGCTAGGCCGATCTTGCTGTTGACCGCCTGGGTGACCGCGTTCACGGTATCGTCCGTGGTTGTTTTGCCCTGAGCCCAATTTGCCGAGGTCACGATGTCCAGAAGATCGGTCCAGGGAAGCTGCGTCTCTTGCAAATTGTTGGACTGCCTCCAGGGCATGTTGGGCGGACTTAGCACCACATATATACGGTGACTGGACGACGCCATCGCCGTCCAGTTGGCATCGCTGGGCCGCTTATAGGACCAGCTCCATGTGACGTCATTGCTGGAAATGCCTGTGGTGGCGATCAGATGATGGCTTAAATTCAGCGTCACATATTGCGGACTTGACACGCCGTTGACGAAATTGACTGTTACTGCGTCGATCGCGCCCAATATGCCGCCGCCATCCGCCTTTATCTGAAGCTGCACCGCATCGCTGGTATTGATGGTGAATTTCGCCATGATGGTGATGGTACTGCCCGATACCGACGATTTGGCATAAGCCGCAGGCGATTCCTGAGGCTGAATTTTCCCGCTCGTCCATTCCGGCACGCTAATGCTTGTCGTGGCATTCTTGCGAATCGAAAGAGCGTCGACGGCGGCACCTGTCGGGTCATGGTTGAACTTGATAGCCGCCAGAGTTACCGCAGGCAAGGGATTGCAGGATGTGGGACGTTCGCTAAGCGCAATCATGAACGTGGCTGCCGTGGCAATCAGGGAAGAGATGATGTTGGCAGCCCCAAAGCCAGCAAAGACAAGGATGGCACGGCTAACGATGCGGATAACCGTCCAGAATCCGATATCAGTCAGCAGGCCAAGCAATTGACGGAAAATTCCCTGATCGACCAGTGAACATACGATCTTGTATACGATCGATGCCCCCATCACTCTCTCAGCCATCAGGGCTGCAATACGGGGACTAGTAATCAGCTTTGCAATGTAGGTGATGGCATTCTGGTTCAAGGTGCAGGGCACGCCAAAAACGGCGTCAATGGCACCGGCAAACAGGATGAAAAACAGCCGCACTTTCCAAAGTGTGCAGTCGTCGAATTCACCCAGCTTGCCGCGATAAGCGACATGCACGCCCCGCCTAGTATGGCAGAGCATGATCCGTTCTCCGTTCAGCACATGATCGGTAACCCGAAAGCTGTGACCCGTGCCAGATTCGCCAAGACCGGCCAGGGCAGACTGCCAGGCCGCTTCTATCTTCTCACGCGCCATGGGATCATGGCCGTATTCAGCCAAGTCTTGCATCATCGCCAGCTTGAAGGCCTCGGCATCGTCCTTCTCGATCGTTTGTTCCTGCGCTTCCTGAATCAGTCTTGCCAGGTCTTTCTCATCCAGAGGCTCGGGCGGCGTTGCAAAGCTGACCTTTCTTGAAGATTGCGACAGTCCGGCAATGCTGACCTGATTGGAGACGCTGGCCCCGTCGATCAGACCGATCGAGGTTCCGAAAAGGCTTCGCGGTGGCGTGGTGGCAAAATCGTAACTGGCTTCGATACCCGCCGCCGACAGCTCCGGCGCCTGATTCATGTAGGTGGTGATTTCCGCCGCCGACAATGCCCGGCTCCACACATCGATCCAGGCGATATAGCCCTGGAACGGCATGTCCATTGTCGACTGGCTGTTGCGAGATGCGGCCCCGATCATCACCTCGCCCATGTCCCTGATCAGCGGGATGGGGCCAGCTGGCTGAAGAACATCCTGCACGCCATTGATATAGATCGACAGATTGGTGCCGTCGAACACCGTGGCCAGATTCACCCAGGTTTCGGGAGCGATCAGCGAATTTGAAACGAGATCGAATCCGGTGTCGTAAGAACCTCGCTGCGAACAGATTCTGAACTTGTTCTGTGTTGAATCGTAATCAAGATAGAAGGCGATACCGGTATCGCTGGCAAGGTCGCCGTTGACCAGAATGGCCTGTTCGGGCGACGCGGTGCTTGAGACGTAAACCCAGGTCTGAACGGTATAGGGATCGACCTGATAGCCGCCGGGATTGACATCCCAATCATCGATCGGCAAAGCGAAGGCAACACCGGACAGTTCCAGTGCTGGCGCGCTTGTCACCATCAAGGCTTGTTGCTGCAAGCTGATCGGCAAATGCCCGCTTCCGGTATCCACCGGAGGGTTTTGCGAAAAATCGAAGCAGGCGACGACGCTAGATGCCGCCGGATCGTCGTACATGATCGACATGACCGTGTCGCCGTCCAGCGCCTGATTGAATACAGTGACCGACGAAACAAGTCCCTGCAGCCCGTTGCCGATGAGAACCGGACTTGCCGTCGTGCTGCCTGTCCCGGAAATATTCGCCATCGTGTTGAAGAACCCGTCGATATACAGCTTGGCCTGCGATCCATCGAAGGTTACGCAGACATGATGCCAATCCGTGTCGTCAAGGCCATTCACGTTGGGATTCGAACTGAGCGGCGGATATCCGGTTATTTGAATCGACAAGATGTCGCCGACAGAACCGAACCAGATGGTGCCATCCTTGGAAAGAATGGAGGAATTATCACCCAGGCCATTGAATTTGGCCCAGGCAGCAATCGAAAAGGCAGCCGTCCCATCCAACGCGATGCCGATATTGGATGATGTCTGAGCGTAGGACTGGGCCGTCAGCTTCATGACGGTGAAGTTTGACGGCATCGGCGTTGCGGAAGCCTTCATGTTGTCTCTCCCTTAGCGAAGTGCCAGCAGACGCTCTGTGGAAGGAGGCGATCCGAAGACGAAGGAGCAGTTGCCCGCCTCGATCAGATTGCCGTTTCCAAGGCTTAGCGCCTGCGGATCAACCGCATGACACCTGAGATCGAGAGCAAAGCGCGATGCGGCGGAGTCAGAGTCGACACCAACGTAATAAGCCGTGCTGATAGACCCGCTCCAAGGTTTACCGCTGGGCAAAAAGACCATGGTTTCCAGATATCCAGCAAATCCGCCGGGACACATGCCGGGACCGTAAACATACTGCTGCACATTTGTGATGGTATTGCTGACATTGATGCTCAAGGCATCGCATTTCAGCGTAACGGTCGACCCAATGGGCAGATTCGTGCAGGTTGCAATGAACATAATTGGCGATTGCTGACTGGTAATGTTGTTGAAGGGTATCGGCTGATCCCATTGCGGATTAGGCAGATTGTTGACGATGCTCAGATTGCGCCAGCAGATGTTCTGGTTGTTACGCACCCACATGACGAAATCATCCCATTTCGAGAACGACGCCGGAATGTTATTGGGATGGCTTTGCGTGATCACCTGGCCGATGGCGCAGTAATGCTTGTTGTCCGTGGGCGGCTGCCACATGAAAGGGGTCGTTGCCACAGAGATCGAGGGAGCCGTCGGCTGAGGGGCTGGCACTTGCGGCAGCGCGACGAAATTCTGGCCGCCCCCCGTCGTCATTGCCTTGTTGATCCATGTGTTGGGTGTCAGCACGAAATTGATGTCGGTGACATAGACCTTCATCGTGCCGCTCGCTGGTTGCGTGCTTAAGTTGCTCGCCCGGACATAGACATAATTGTACACGCCAATCTCATAAGGAATGTTGGGATCGGTGTTGTAGTTGTTGGTGAAGGTCGTCGTCGGGTCTGCCACCTGCTGATAGCAGATGATGTCAGGAGATGTGTAGGGATAACCCGGCGATGGGACGACGCCCGTATCCTGCAGGCTGTCGCGCACAAAAAGATCATTGAATGTCGGCATGAGCCCCTCCCCCGGGAATGTCTATTATTGCGATATATGCCGATAATAAATAGACCGATAATTGCAATTACGCAATCATTTATTGATTGATGCGGATTTAATGTGCTTTTGCGTGTATTTAACGGCTCAATTGAAAGCCCTGCGCCCGGCCATAGACACAATCAATATTGCGGCACGTCCTTGCGGACAGGCTGCTCGCGGCAGCGCTGATAAACCTCGGTGAATCCCTCGAAGACATGGCGGCGCACCATGGTGTCACCCATGATGTTGATTTCATATTCCGGCCCGCGCTTGGGATCGACCCCCTCTGCCGTCTCATTCAGCTTGAACAGAACGCGCGCCGCCCCCAGATCGTATTTGTAAACGCCGCGCACCAATCCGTAATTGTCGCGCCCCGTCCCCCCCTTCTTCCAGCGAAAACCGCCATCGAGAAAATCGAGTGTGCGCGTAGCCTTGCTGGAACAATCGCCATGTTCGCCCCACAGCCCATCCAGATTCTTCGGAACATCGCGCGTGAAACCAGGCGGAGGGGGGGATTCGTAACGATCACTCAACTGGCCCGCCGAAATCGTCAGAAAGACCGCCAGAGCGATCAGAACGATCACTGTGATGACATAAGACTTCATGCGCACAACCTTTCCGGCGATCCGATCGGAGCCAGGAAGTCCAGGAATTGGTCGGTCACATGGTCCCAGGAAAATCCCAGCGCATGCGCCCGGCAAATCGAAGGATCGATGGACAGGGCAAGACCCGCCGCTTTTGCCAGATCCCAGTCTAACACACCCGCTTTCGATTCCCCCAGAACATCCAGCGGCCCGGTGACGGGAAAAGCCGCCACGGGAACGCCAGACGCCATGGCCTCCAGCATCACCAGACCGAAGGTATCGGTCAGGCTGGGAAAGACGAAAACGTCGGCAGCGGCGAAATAACGCGACAGTTCCGCATCGCCATGGGCGACCTTGAAATGCGCCTCTGGATAACGGCGCATCAGAGTATTGCGGGCCGGACCCGAGCCCACGATCACCTTCGAGCCGGGAAGATCGAGCTTCAGAAAGGCATCCAGATTCTTCTCCACCGTAACCCGTCCTACATACATGTGAACGGGGCGCGCCAAATTCAAGAAATCCTTGGGCTGGGGGTGGAAGACATCGGTATCGACCCCATGCGACCAAAGCCTCAGATGCGTAAATACGCGTTCAGACAATTCCCGATAAACCGAGGGCGACGGACAGAGGACACCCGAGGAGGCCTGATGGAATTTGCGCACGGGGGCATACAGCCAGGACAGGGGCAATCCTGTCCGCGCCTGGATATATTCAGGAAATTTCGAATGATAGGCCGAGGTGAAGGGCCAGCCACGTTTCAGAGCCAGCCCCCTGGCCGCCCAGCCCAGCGGCCCTTCGGTGGGCAGATGCAGGGCCTCTGGCGCAAAGTCATCCAGACGCCGCCCGATGTCGCCGCCGACCCCGAAGGCCAAGCGGATGTCGGGATAGGTCGGACAGGGAATGGTTCGGAATTGGCCGGGCTCGATCAGCAAAATCTCGTGGCCCCGGCGTTTCAGCCGTTGGGTCAGGGTCGCCAGAACGCGCACCACACCGTTTTCCTGCGGAAACCAGGCATCGGTCACGATGGCGATGCGCATTCGCCATCCCCCTCTAAATTTTCGCCATGGCGGCCGGCAAAGCGGCACCGACATGAATGGGCGCCTTCATTCCGGCCAGAGTGCTTTCCAGCGCCCCCAGGCATAAAAGAACGTTCGAGGCGCTAGCCGATGCCCCCATCAAGCCGATCCGCCAGATTTTTCCGGCCAAAGGCCCCAGCCCCGCCCCCAGTTCGATGCCGAAGCGTTCGAGAAGTTGGGTCCGCACACTTGCCTCGTCGATTCCTTCAGGTACCCGCACGGCATTCAATTGCGGCAGGCGGCAGGATTCATCGGCCAGAAAAGAAAGCCCCATGGCCTCGATCCCCGCACGAAGCGCCAGATGCAAACGCAGATGGCGCGCCCAGGCCTTTTCCAATCCTTCCTCGGCCAACATCAGAAGCGATTCATGCAGGGCGTAGAGCGCATTGATCGGAGCCGTGTGATGATAGGCCCGCTTGGCCCCTGCCCCCCAATAGCCCATGACCAGATTGAGGTCCATGAACCAGCTTTGCACCTTGCGGTTTCGCCCGCGAATGCGCTGGACCGCTCGGGGGCTGAAGGTGACGGGCGAGAGACCGGGCACACAAGACAGGCATTTCTGCGAGCCGGAATAGACGGCATCGGCCCCCCAGGCATCGACGCGAACGGGAATGCCCCCCAGCGAGGTCACGCAATCCACGACCGACAGCGCGTCGTATTTCCGGGCCAGGGCGCACAGGGTTTCGGCGTCACTTTCAACTCCGGTCGAGGTTTCGGCATGCACAAAGGCCAGCAGACGAGCTTCGGGATGGGCCTTAAGCGCCGCCTCGACCTTGGCCGGATCGACCGGATGGCCCCACTCGACCTCGACCAGGACGGCCCCTGCCCCAGCGCGCTCGACATTCTCCTTCATGCGCTGGCCGAACACGCCGTTGACGGCAACGATGGCGGTATCGCCCGGTTCGAGCAGATTGACGAAGCAGGTCTCCATGCCCGCAGAACCGGGACCGGACACCGGCAAGGTCAGGTCATTGCCGGTCATGAACGCCATTTGCAACAGCGCCTTCACCTCGTCCATCAATTGAATGAAGCTGGGATCGAGGTGCCCCACGGTCGGCCGGGCCAAGGCGGCCAGAATCCGGGGCGGCACGTCCGACGGCCCCGGCCCCATAAGGACACGGGCTGGCGGGTTGAAAGGCCTTGGCAGCGCGCTCATTGATTTATGGCTCCAGAAGGGGACAATTGCCCAAGGATACCCTTCGCCTCGGGTTTGGCAACCGCTTCCCTCTTGATTGACAAGGCGTCTCCCCTCAATATCATGCAAAATTAACACGAACCGGGTATGTCTGTTATGGTTTCCATGCGCGCCGAGAAGATTCCCGAACTGGCCAAGCTGCGCGTGCTGGTCGTCGATGACAACGACTACATCCTCAACCTAATCAAGATGGTGCTGACCGACCTGGGGGTGGGCGACAGTTTTCTGGCCAGAGACGCGGTCGAGGCAATGAAGGTCATGAATGGGACCGCCGCCGTCAATTTCGTCATCTGCGATTGGAACATGCCGGGCATCACCGGGCTTGAATTCCTGCGCAAGTTGCGGGCCGATGGTGTTACCATGCCTTTCATCATGCTGACGGCCCGAGCCGACGAAGGTTCGGTCATTCAGGCCAAGGAAATCGGCGTCGATGCCTATCTGGTCAAGCCCTTCTCGCCCATTCAACTGGAAAAGAAGCTGGTGGCCCTGGTGACCGGCCTCAAGGACGGCGACCCGGCCAAGGCCAAGCCTTCCTCGGCATAAGCCCTGCCTCCCTCACTTACCGGAATAGATGGCTGTAGCCCTTATCGGTTTTCATGATGTGGGTGACCAGCCAGTCATAGAGCAGGGGAATGACCTCGGTGCCGCTTTTCACGGCCCTCAGGCGCGCCAGTTCGGCGATCAACTTGCCATGCTGTTCCTTGTGCGATTCCAACTCGGCATAGCCCTTGCCTTCCATCATCTCCTCTTCGCGCGTGAAATGTTCGCGCGTATAAGCCTCAAGCTCGTCCATGGCGGCATTGACCATTCTGGACCCAACGCCCGCATAGAAGGCGGCGATGACCTTGTTCATCAAAATCACCAAACGACGGTGATCGTTGTCAAGAACATCGACGCCGACGGCAAGGTCTTCCGTCCATTTGACCGCGTGAACAACCATGGCCCGAGGCCTCCCCTCTTCAGTTCAGGTACTTTTCAACATCGACGGAATCAATCTGCTCTGGCGACAGGAAGGTTTCCGCATAGCGCCGATAGACCCCTGTGCGCAGGAAAAGCGCGAACAGATCAGAATCGATATGCTGACGGTCGCGGAATCCCGCCAGAATACCGATCGATTCGGACAAGGTCTTGGGCTTCTTGTAAGGACGGTCGGCAGCGGTCAGGGCCTCGAACACATCGGCGATGGCCAAAATGCGCGCTGAGACCGACATGGCCGATTTATCGAGGCTACGCGGATAGCCCTTGCCGTTGACGGCTTCGTGATGCGCACAGGCAATTTCCGGGACGCGCTGCAACTGACGTGGGAAAGGCAGACTTTCCAGCATGATGATGCCCTGTACGGCATGTTCGCTGATCTTGAAGCGCTCCTCGGCGGTCAAGGTGCCGCGGGATATGGACAGATTGTAAATCTCGCCTCGGTCATACATCACCTTAGGAATAGGCAGGGTAAATCCCCAGGTGGATTTATGGAATTTCTCAAGACCCGTCCAGGAAATGCGCTGTTCCGGTCGGTTGGAAAGCAAAGGCTCGACCGCTGGCATAGGTGTTTGCGGCACATCGGCCAAACGGCGCATCTCCTCGATCGACAGGCCAAGACGGTCATCGAAGTTTCGAAGCCATGTTTGTCTTGCGATCTGCGCCAAGCGCGAGACATCCTCCTGATCCATCTGCTCCGAGCCGACATTGCATTGAGCGACGAAGGCGAAATCGTCCAGAAGCTCCTGGCGACGGGCGGCAAAGGCTGTATCAGCCGAGGCCGGATCGGCCCCCTGCGTGATCGACGTTAAGCGCGCTATCTCGGCGTCGCGCAGCAGCACCTCGAACCTTGTGCGGACTTCGTGAATACGGTTGTGTATGGTTTCCAGCTTGGTCGCCTTATCGACGACATATTCCGGCGTCGTCACTTTGCCGCAATCGTGCAACAGGGCGGCTATGCGCAATTCGCGTTGAACATCGGGGGACGAGAAATCGAAGGATGAGAAAGCGGCGTCTTGCGATTTTCCCGCCTCGTCGGCCAGCATGAGAGCGATATGGGCAAGGCGGCTGGCATGATCTCCGGTATAAGGACTCTTGGCGTCAATGGCCGAGGAAATGATGCCGACCATGCTGTCGACCAGGGCTTCCTGCGCCTGAATCAGGCTGCGATTCTGAAGCGCCACCGCGACCTGGCCCGCCAAGGCCATGACATGGCGCTGGGCGACGCCGCCGATCGTTGCGAACCTTCCAGCCTCGTCCTTGGGGTTGATGAGCTGCAAAACGCCCACCACCTCGCCGCTGGGGGGCTTTAGGGGAATGATGAGCATCGATTGGGTCAGATAGCCCGTGGCATGATCAAAGTCGATCACGCCATGCATATCGTGCTTGTCCCAGGCGTGAATGTCGGAAATGGCAATGAGCTGACCGCCATGAACGGCATCGGCGATGACATTGTCACGCAAGGGAGTGCCGCCATCATCGCTCCAAAGATCAAGCTCGGGCAAATCCATTTCCTCGCCCGAGGCACCGCCGATGCGAAGCCCAAGCGTGTCGTTGCGGATGATGGCAAGCTTGAGGCGTTGCTCGCTCACCCGGATATAGAGCGTTCCGCCATCCGCATTGGTCAGGCGCATGGCTTCGGCCAGAGCTGTTTCCGAAATTTTACCAGGATCGCTTTCGGCGCCCAAGGAAACGCCAAGCTCGATCAATCGACGTAATGTTTCCTGCGAGGCGTTGAGCGTACGGGTACGCTCCAGAATATGCTTCTTCATGGCCTTGAAGGTATCGGCCAGAATCTGAATTTCACGGATAGGCGTCTTTTGAGGCGTTTCCCCTGTGAAGTCCATCTCGCGGATGCGCTCGGCATCCAATGCAAGATCGTCGATCGTACCGCTCAGCCGCTTGGCCAGCCAAAGACCCAGCGGAATCGCGCCGATCAGAACCGCCAGAGAGATCAGAAGAATTCGCAGATCGATCTTGCGGATGTGTCCCGCAAAATCATCGAAAGGGGCCAGGACATGAATATTGATGGCAATGCCGCTGCCCTGCCAGAGATAGTGTTTGGCCAGATAGTCCTGTCCATCCGCACCCAGAGCCTGCACACCTGCCTCGGGAGCATTGTGATTTACCAGAAGCTGGGCCAGCGGATGGGGTACGTCGGCCAGGGCGGCCAGGGGAGAAGCCGTGCCAAGGATATCCTCCGAAGCCCCAAGAACGCGTCCCTTGTCGTCGGTCAGAACAACGCGGCCGTTGGATGAAACCTTCTGCGAGGCGGCAAGCCGGCTCAACTCGTCAAGCGTGATATCGACGCCCACCACGCCGTTACCGAGCGGCAGGGTATGCGAAACCGTAAGGCCAGGCCTGGCGGTCGAACTGAAAACATAGGGGTCGGAAAAGACGGCTTCTTCGGTCGATAGTGCCGCTCCATACCAGGGACGCTTCCTGGGATCATAAGCAGGATTTTCTTCGCGCCGATGTTCGAGAACGGCCCCTCCCTCACCCATGAACCACCAAAACTGAACGCGGGAAGAGCCTTCGGGAAGGATGATGCGTCTGGCTTCCTGGGTTCCCGCAGGCGCCTTAAGGGAAGACAGAATGGAAGGCTGATCTCGAACCGCAATCAGTTGCGAAAAGGCGCCGTTGCCATAGCCGACATAGGTCGAATAAATGCCGGGGTTTCTGGTCTGCAACGCTCTGAAAAGAGCAAAAATGGCGTGATCGGACATGGCCCCTGTCGGGGATGCAGCCGTTTCCTTGAGGCTGCTGACGACCTCGGCGGCGGCAGCAGCCTGGTCCATATGAGACTGGATATTCTCGGTAACCCGCCCGCCAATCTGCTCGAACAATTCGATGGCCGTCTGCTTGGCCGCATCGACATTGGCCTGGTGGACCTGAAACAAGATGATCGACAGCGCCAGATTGACGACGAAGAACAGTGTGCCCAGAATTGCCAGACGAAACCCGATGGTCGGCATTATCTTCCTCAGTTCGCCTTGTCATAAGTCGCGGGATATTAAGGATCTTCAATAACCCACGCAACAACCTATTAATCAGGTTATAGATACAGTTGGCCCATGTAATATTTCTTTTATGACAAACGAAACAAGCAAACGCAGCTTTCTTGTTGCGGCGCACAAAAATCGGCCTATCCTTAAGGAAAGCGGAAAGAAGACCGCACCGCCTGGAAAAGCATGACAAGACGGACTGCGCGTATATGACCTTCCCCGGGGAGTCTTCCGCATGAGCGTGCGTCATCTCGAATATCTCTTCAAGCCCCGCTCGGTTGCCGTTTTCGGCGCCACCAACCGCGAGAAGGCGGTGGGCAATCTGGTCATGCGCAATCTGCTGCAAGGCGGGTTCATGGGCCCGATCATGCCGGTCAATCCCAATCAGAAGGCGGTTTGCGGCGTTCTGGCCTATTCCGACGTTACCTCGCTGCCCATGACGCCCGATCTGGCGGTGATCTGCACGCCCCCCAAAACCGTGGTCGGATTGATCGAGGAATTGGGGGCACGAGGAACCCGCGCCGCCGTGGTGGTGACGGCAGGCCTTTCCGCCAATCAGTTGGACAATGACCACCGTTCGGTCCAGCAGGCCATGCTGGAAACCGCCAAGAAATACGAGATGCGGATTCTGGGGCCGAACTGCCTGGGACTTCTGGTTCCCGGCATCGGGCTTAATGCCAGCTTCGCCCACAAGCCCGCCCTGGCGGGACGCATCGCCTTCGTCTCGCAATCTGGGGCCTTGTGCACGGCCGTTCTTGACTGGGCGCGCCCCAAGGGTATCGGTTTTTCGCATTTCATCTCGCTGGGCGACTGCGCCGATATCGATTTCGGCGACGTTCTCGATTATCTGGGCTCCGACCCCAATACCAGAGCCATTTTGCTCTATATCGAATCGATCCATCAGCGTCGCAATTTCATGTCGGCGGCCCGCTCGGCGGCCCGCAACAAGCCGGTGCTGGCCATCAAATCGGGACGCGCCGCCGAAGGTGCGAAGGCCGCCGCCTCGCATACCGGCGCCCTGGCCGGGGCCGACGCCGTCTATGATGCCGCCATCCGCCGCGCAGGCATGCTGCGCGTGTTCAACATCGAGGAATTGTTTGCCGCCGTAGAAACGCTGGCCCGCTCGCGCCCCACCAAGGGCGACCGGCTGGCCGTTCTCACCAATGGCGGCGGCGTCGGCGTCATGGCGGTCGATGATCTGATCGACGGCGGAGGCCACCTGGCCGAGTTGAAACCCGAAACCATCGCCAAGCTGGACGCCGTTCTGCCAGCCACCTGGTCGCGGGGCAATCCGGTCGATATCATCGGCGACGCGCCGGGCGAGCGCTATGTTAAGGCGCTGGAAGTCCTGTTCACCGCCGGCGAGGTGGATGCCGTTCTGTGCATGCACGCTCCGACCGCCGTTTCCTCGTCCACCGAGGTGGCGCAATCGGTGATCAAACTGGCCAAGGACGGCAAGGTGTCCAACCTCATGACCTGCTGGGTGGGCGGCGAAGCCGTGGCCGAGGCGCGCCACCTGTTCAATGATTCCGGCATACCCACCTACAACACGCCCAGCCAGGCGGTGAATGCCTTCATGCATGTGCAGCGCTATCGCAGAAACCAGGAAATGCTGATGGAAACGCCACCATCGGCACCCTCGGAATTCACCCCCGCCACCGCCACGGCGCGCCTGGTCATCGAGAATGCCATTGCCAGCGGGCACAGTATGATGAGCGAGCCAGAGGCCAAGGCCGTACTGGCGGCCTATGGCATTCCCACCGTGGAAACGCATATCGCCCGCACACCCGCCGATGCCAGTCGCATCGTGCGCGACATGGGCGGCGGGCGCTGCGCGCTTAAGATTCTCTCGCCCGACATCACCCACAAATCGGATGTGGGCGGCGTGATGCTTGATCTCGACGGCCCCTTCGAGGCCGAGAAGGCAGCGCACGCCATGCTGGAGCGCGTCAAGAAAATCAATCCAACCGCCCATGTCACGGGCTTTACCGTGCAGGAGATGGCGCAAAGACCGGGCGCCCACGAGTTGATCATCGGCATGAGCACCGATCCCATCTTCGGCCCCGTCCTCATGTTCGGCCATGGCGGCACCGGGGTCGAGGTGATCGGAGATAGCACGGTGGGCCTGCCGCCGCTCAACATGTCGCTGGCCCGCGAGATGATTTCGCGCACCCGCATCTACAAGCTTCTGAAAGGCTATCGCGACCGCCCCCCGGTTGACCTTGACGCCATTTGCCTGACCTTGATGCAGGTCTCCCAGATGGTCATCGACATCCCCGAGATTCTCGAGGTGGACATCAATCCGCTTTTTGCCGATACCAAGGGCGTATTGGCCTTGGATGCCCGCATCAAGGTGGCCACCACCTCGACACGAGGCGCCGAGCGGCTGGCCATCCGGCCCTATCCCAAAGAACTTGAGGAAATGGTCAAGCTGGAAGAAGCGAAGATCACGTTACGCCCCATCCGGCCTGAGGATGAACCCAACCACCACGTCTTCATTTCAAAACTGACGCCCGAGGATATCCGCTTCCGTTTCTTCGGCCTTGTCCATGAATTGCCCCACAGCGAAATGGCGCGCCTAACGCAGATCGATTACGACCGCGAGATGGCCTTCATCGCCACCATGCCAAACGATCACGGCCAGCCCGAAACCGTGGGCGTGGTGCGCACAGTCACCGATCCCGACAATGAGCGGACGGAATACGCCATCGTGGTGCGCTCGGATTTGAAGGGCAAGGGCCTGGGACGCGTGCTGATGGAGAAGATGATTCGCTATTGCAAGATGCGCGGCACACGTTGGATGGTGGGACAGGTGCTGGCCGACAACAGGCCCATGATGAAGCTGTCAGAATTGCTGGGCTTCGAGCGTGTGGGCTATGTCGAAGGCGACGTTATCGAGATCAAGCTCGACCTTACCAAGAACTGAACGGAGCGCCAGCTCAGGAAACGGGCAGCGAGAAGAAGAAGGTGCTGCCCACGCCGGGCTGCGATTCCACCCAGATGCGCCCGCCATGAGCTTCGATGATCCTTTTGCAGATCGCCAGACCCAAACCGGTACCGGGGAAGGTGCTGCCATGCAAGCGCTTGAAGATGATGAAAATCTGTTCCCAATAGATTTTTTCGATGCCCATCCCATTGTCTGAAACGGAGAAGATGGCTCGCTCGGGATTGACCTTGACCTTGATCTCGACAAGCGGGGAAGCCTCAGGCTTGCGAAAGCGAAGGGAATTGGTGACGAGATTTTGCAAAACCTCGATCAACTGCATGCGATCACCTTGAACCGCGGGATATGGCCCGTCAGCGATCACCACCCTGGCCCCAGACTCCGTGATCAGCGATTGAAGATTGGCGACAGCTTCGTCGACGACGTCCCTCATATCGACCTTACTGAACTTGTGAGCGGATTCTGAAATTCTTGAATAGGTCAGCAGATCGCGGACCAGACTGTGCATGCGCTTGGCGCCACTGATGATGAATCCGAAATATTCCTGCCCCTCGGCATCAAAGGATTTCGCATAACGGCGTTCGAGAAGCTGGGAATAGGCGACAACGTTTCTCACCGGTTCCTGAAGATCGTGCGACGCGATGAAGGCGAATCGCTTGAGTTCGACATTCGATTTGATCAACGCGTCGGTCTGCTTCTCGCGCAGATCGACCAGAGCATTGAACTCACGGGCAACGGCGACGACTTCACGGGGTCCTACCAGCATGGCCCGCGCCTTGTTGTCTCCCGCCTGAATCGCCCGCGCTGTGTCGGCAAGATCGCGCATCGGTTTGACAATGCGCCACGCCGCCATGAAAAGAATAGCCGCCACGAAGAGCAAGCCAAGCAAGCCAAGCAAGGCCAGTGACGGCAACACCTTCAGCCATAAGGCCTTGAGAACGTCACGAGGGACGCCCACCCAGACAACCCAATTACTGGCCTCGACACGATCGAAGTAATAGGTTCGCTCGACATTATCGATGCCAACGATGGTGGTTTCACTGATTCCCTGATCGACAAAATTGGAAAACGCCTCGCGCTCCTTAAGGCTTTTGCCCACCCAGGCATCGGCATCCTTGCTGCGCCAGACGATCACGCCATCATCCGTGGCGACACCGACCACGGAATCTTGGTAAAGAGAATCTTTGGCAATGCTGGGGGTTAGGGCAACCAGATCGAGCGGAAGCCCCATATAGCGAATCACTGCCCCCTGATCGTCATGAACCGGCGATGCCAGCACGGACACCCAGCGCCCCGTGATGGGACCCATGAAAGGCTTGCCCACGACGAAAGACTGCGTTGCGATGAGCCGTTGGAACCATTCGCTTTTGAAGACGTTAACGGGCTTTCCGCCAGGCTGCGGCACGGCTGAACAGAGTGCCGTTCCATCTGGCTCAATGGTCGTGACATTGGCAAAACGCGGGAAGATTTCCTTAAAGTCCCAAAGAATTTTATCGCACTCATCCTGCGTGGCCCGACGCATCAAGGGGCGTTTGGCCATGCGCTCCATCACGTCCTTGTTACTGAGCAGAACAGCATTGATTTCGTTGGCCACGCCCTTTGAAATGGCATGTGCCGACTGGCTGATTTCACTTTTGATGCTTGCCGTCGTTTCTTGAATGGTATGGCCGAGCAAGATAAGTGCCAGCAGAAGAAAGGCGCCGACGATGGCGGTCAGATACATGCCGATCGAAGCAGGTGCCCCAGGCTCATTTTGAACTTTGCCCTTATGTTCCACCCCACGAGTCTCGGACGGACCTTTGTCGGGCAAAGCCCCCACCAAGCCGAAATCATCCAGAATCAAGTCGCGCATTTGCTCAAAAAGGGCTTCATGCGCCTCGTGCAATCGAGCCCTGTCCGCCGCATCGCCGCCCACGGCTTCTAGCAGACTCTGACTCTTCTCAATCAATTGGGCATGTTGAGCGCAGTGACCGTCGACCAGATCGCCAAATCTGTCGCGGGACAGCATCTGCATCCTGCCCTCTTCATAGGCGCAATGGGCCTTGAGCATTGTCAAAAAGTCGGAGATCCGCTGTTTCAAGACAACGGCCCCGCCCTTGCCGATGATCAGTCCCTCGATTTCGAAAAGCAGTTCAAGCAGGCGCTTATGCTCGGCATCAATGCGTTCGTCGCCGACGACATAATCATCCAACCAAACCAATTCCCGCACTTTTGCCATCATAACGTCCTGCTTGCCGTCCGCGACGGAGTCCTTTGCATTATACGCCAATTCAGCAGGCCCGTCCCCTTTCCCGGCCAATCAGCTAAAAGCGCCTAATCACCGAAGTTTTCAGCCCCAAGGATCGCGCCACGCGATCCAGCGCCCGCTCGATCGCCTCGCCGATAAACACCGGCTGTCCGTCGGGCACCATCATGGCAAGTTCGCCCAAGGCGGAGGCCAGCCGGACATGCGGCAACAGACCGGGCGTTCCCCCGGTCATCACATGCGCCAAGCGCAGGACCAGCCCAAGCTGTTCGGCGCGCTTACCCGCCTCATCGCTTAGCATGGCGCGGGCCTGCTGGGCATAGGGCGCATCCTGATTTCCGGCATGGCGGGCAAACATCGACAGAGCCAGAAAAGCGCGCTCCTTGTGTTCAAGCCCCATGAAGGGCATGCGAAAGGTGCGCAGGAAGGCTTGTTCAGCTCGATAGTCGGGATGTTCGTTCCAAAAAGCGTCCGACAATAAAGCCGCCGCCATGCGCAAGCGCTGTTCCTGATCCGATTCGCCTGCGAAAATCGGGGCGGACCAAACCATGATCTCGTCGGCATGTTCGGAAAAACGCCCCAAACGCCTTGCCAAATCACGGCAGGCCGCGACCAGCGGGTCTTCGGCCTTAAGGCTTTCGGGAAGATGCTTGTAGAACTGCCCCTCCCGAAGCCCATAAACGGAGAAGACAAGCCGTTCTGGTTTGGCCAGAACCATCAGATGCGACAAGAGCAGGGCCGCTTGGGGCAGCGTCGCCACGCGCTTCTTGGAAACCGAGCCGAATTTTTCCAAGGATCGCTTGCTTTGACGGGAAATCAGGTCAACCAACCCGTCAGCCTCGCGCCGCCCCAAGGTGAAATTATCCAGCACCTGAAGCGGATAGCCTGTCTGGGCAATGCACAGCCTGGCCAAGGAACGCCAGGCCCCACCCACGGCATAGAGAGGCTGGCCCTGCATCCCCGACAGCCAGGGAATCTTGTTCAAATGCTTTTCGATGTGATCAAGCGCCTTGGCGCGATCATCTCCAGCCTTTTCGGCAATTCTCAAAACACCCAGGGGCAGCGAGGCGAAAGAGCCGAATCCGCCCTGATCGACCTCGACCAGATCCAGGCTGCCGCCCCCCAGATCGGCCACCAGCCCCGTCATGCCGGGCTTGCCGCACATGACGCCCAAGGCCGCCAGCTTGGCTTCTTCCTCGCCGGAAAGAACGGTGATCTTTGCGCCAGTATCGCGCTCGATGCTGGCGACGAAATCCTTTCCATCCTTGGCGTCGCGCACGGCGGCGGTGGCCAGCACGTCGATACGGGCAGCCCCCATGGCGTTGGCAAGGGCGACGAAACGTCCAAGGGCGGCCCGAGCCATCCCAACGCCCTCAGGATTAAGACGCCCTCTGGCATCCAACCCCTGGCCCAGGGCGCAGAGGACTTTTTCGTTGAACATGGGGGTCGGCGTGCGGATCAGTCCGTCATAGACGCAAAGACGAATCGAATTCGATCCGATATCGATGATCGCCACCGGATGGCGGCGACTTTGCGTTGTCCGGGGCTTTGCTCCGGTAGCGACGTTCATCCGCCATTCCCCAGCAGCAGTTTGGGTGCGGCACGGCCACGCGATGTGGCGCTGCCGCGGCCAGACAGGCTGGGGTTGGTCATGAAGTAGGTATGCGCCGAGAATTTGTCGCCCTTGTGGTCCATGCGCTCATAGGTTCCATCGGGCTTCAGCACCCAGCTTTGGGCCACGTCCTTCATGTTGGCAACCATGATCTGATCGAGAATCTGGCGATGCACGGTGGAATTCTCGATGGGCACCAGGGTCTCGACCCGCCAATCCATGTTCCGCTGCATCCAGTCGGCCGAGGAAATGAAGATCTTGGCTTGGCGGGACGGCATTTTGGCGCCGTTGCCAAAAGCGATGATGCGTGAATGTTCAAGGAATCTGCCCACGATGCTTTTCACGCGGATGTTTTCAGAGAGGCCGGGAACGCCGGGCTTCAGGCAGCAGATGCCGCGGATGATCAGGTCGATCTGCACCCCGGCATGGCTGGCCTTGTAAAGCGCATCGATCAATTTCTTGTCGACCAGGGAATTCATCTTGGCCCAGATGGTGGCGGGCCGCCCCTCCTTGGCATGACCGATCTCTTCATCGATCAGACCCAGCAGGCGATCACGAATGCCCAGGGGGGCAATCGCCAGCTTCTCCATTGAATCGGGAACGGCATAGCCGGTCATGTAATTGAAGGCCTTGGCGGCATCACGACCCAGGGCCGGATCACAGGTGAAGAAGGACAGGTCGGTATAGACCTTGGCTGTGATGGGATGATAATTGCCGGTGCCGAAATGAACATAGCTGCGAAGGCCGCCCTGCTCCCTGCGCACCACCTGGGAAATCTTGGCATGCGTCTTCAACTCAATGAAGCCGAAGACCACCTGAGCACCTGCGGCTTCCAGATCGCGCGCCCAGCGGATATTGGCCTCTTCGTCGAAACGGGCCTTCAACTCGACCATGGCGGTCACCGACTTGCCCGCTTCGGCGGCGGCGACCAGTTCCTTCACGATGGGGGAATCATGGCTGGTACGGTAAAGCGTCTGCTTGATCGCCACCACATGCGGATCCCTGGCCGCCTGTCTTAGGAACTGCACCACCACGTCGAAACTTTCGAAGGGGTGATGGACCACGATATCCTTTTTGCTGATAGCGGCAAAACAGTCGCCGCCGAAATCGCGGATACGTTCCGGAAAGCGCGCATTATAGGGCGTGAAGAGAAGATCGGGCCGCTCGTCGGTGATGATCTGCTTGACGTCAACAATACCCAAAAGCCCGTCCAGAACGAAGATATCCTCCTCGGCCGCTTCCATCTCGTCGACGACGATCTTGCGCAAATCCTCGGGCAGGCCGGAATTGATGGTCAGACGAATGCAGTGGCCGCGCCTTCTGCGCTTCAAGGCGGTTTCGAAAACGCGCACCAGATCCTCGGCTTCGTCATCGATATCGATTTCGCTGTCGCGGATGACCCTGAACAAGCCTTTGGACAGAACCTTGAAGCCGTGGAACAGGTGGCCCAGGAACAGGCTGACCACATCTTCCAGAAAGATGAAACGAATGGCGTCGCCCGGCAGGCGGATGACCCGCTCAACCTGATGGGGAAGCGGGACCAGGGCGCGCAAGGTCTCGCCATCGCTCTCCTTGGCCAGATGCAAGATCATGGCAAAGCCCAGATTGGGCAGGAAGGGAAAGGGATGGGCCGGATCGATGGCCAGGGGCGTCAGCACGGGAAAGATATGATCGGTAAAATAGGATTCCAGCCAGCGTTTGTCGGACTTGCTGAGATCGGGCTCGCCAATGACGCTGACGCCATTCGAATGCAAATCGCCCTTCAAGGTATTCCAGCATTCAAGTTGACGGGCCAGAAGCTCGGTGGCCATCCGGTTGATGTTGAGCAGTTGCTGTGCCGGCGAAAGACCTTCCTGCGAGGCGGTGGTGACACCTGCCTTCACCTGCCCCTTAAGGCCCGCCACACGAACCATGTAGAACTCGTCAAGGTTGGAAGCCGAAATCGACAGAAAGCGCAGGCGCTCCAACAGGGGGTGATTCTTGTTGCTGGCTTCTTCCAAAACGCGGGTATTGAAAGCCAGCCAGGAAAGTTCGCGGTTGATGAAGCGATCCTTCGATTTGAGATCGACCGGATGGCCACCTGGCCGCGCCTCTGCGGCTGCGGTTTCGGGCTGCTTTGCTTCGGCGTCCTTGGGCATATCGGATCTCTTGGGTAAGATTAAGTCGCATCCTCTGCGCTGATGCGTTATATTACGCGGAAACTTGGTAACAACGCCATACTTACATAGGCATAAGACAAAATGTCACCGATGCCAAAATTGACCAAAAAACCCGGCAAGGCCCGCTATCTCTTCTTGTTGCGCCACGCCAAGGCGGCAGCGGGTGGCAAGGAAGCGGGCGATTTCGAACGCCCCTTGAGCCCCAGGGGCGAAAAAGACGCCCTGAAAATGGCCCATTTGATCCTTGGCCTGGGCATTTTGCCCCAGCGCATTCTCTGTTCGCCCGCAATCCGCACCTGCCAAACCCTGAAGGCGCTTTCAAGCCTGATGCCCGGGGTGAAGGCTGAACTTCCCAAGGATCTTTATTTGATCGGCCATCAGGAGCTTCTGGCCCGCTTGAATCGGCTGAAACCTGATGTTTCTTCGGCACTGGTGATCGCGCACAATCCGGGAATCGAGGATTTGGCGCTGTTGCTGGCCGACCCTGATCAAAGCAACGACAAGGCCGGGCTGGCCCGCATGCAGGTCAAGTTCCCCACAGGCGCCCTGGCCGTGCTGCGCCTGATGGGCACGGATTGGAAAGAGTTGAAGGAAGGCGGGGCCTGCCTGGAAGCCTTCGTGCGCCCCAGTGACCTGGATCAGGCGTCCTGAAATCCGGGCGGCCCTGAATGCACGATAAGGATATCTCGCCCTGGACCCATTCGCATCGCTTTGAAACCGGCCACGAGTTGGGGGCCGAACGGCGGACTAAGCTGGTCGTCGCCATCACCTTGGGCATGATGGCGATCGAGATCACAGCCGGAGTCTTCACCAATTCGATGGCGCTTCTGGCCGACGGCTTCCACATGGCAACTCATGCGGGAGCCCTGGGCATCGCGGCCTTTGCCTATGCCTATGCGCGTCGGCATCAAGGTGATTCCCGTTACAGCTTCGGCACCGGCAAGGTGGGAGAACTGGCGGCCTTTACCAGCACCATCATTCTGGGCATGGTCGCCCTGTTCATGGTTTACGAGTCGGGAAAACGGCTTTTCACAACCCAGACCATCGCCTTCAACGAAGCCTTGCTGGTTGCCGTCGTCGGGCTGATCGTCAACATCGCCAGTGCCATCATACTGGGCGCTCACGACCACGATCACGATCACGATCACGATCACGGCCATCATGACGAACACAAGCATCACGACCATAATCTGCGCGCGGCATATGTCCATGTCATCGCCGATGCCTTCACCTCGGTCCTGGCCATCATCGCCCTGCTTTTCGGCAAGGTTCTGGGCTGGTGGTGGCTGGACCCGGTCATGGGATTCGTCGGTGCCGCCGTCATCTCAAAATGGGCCTGGGACCTGTTCCAGAGTTCAGGTGCGGCCCTTCTCAACATGAACAGCGACAAGGAGCTTGAGAACGAAGTCCGCGCCGCCATCGAGCATGGTTCCGACAACCGGCTGGCCGACTTGCACTTATGGAAGATTGGACCACGTCATTGGGCGGTCGTCCTGTCCGTGGTCAGCAAAACACCGCAAAGCCCGGATCATTACAAGTGCTTGCTGGCGGGCATCCACGAACTCAGCCACATCAGCATCGAAGTGCATTCCTGCCAGAAGGATTGACGCCGGTCAGTTTCCAGCGCCCGCCTCGGGATCGCGAACGACCGAGTCACTGGCCGCACTTACCACGATGTCGCCAAATTCGCGCAGGAAAACCGAGCCCTTGACGGTGCGCTGGACCAGCACGCTGCGCCGGTCGGTTTCGTCCAGCTTGCGCTTGACGAGGCCAAGATCGCCCAGGCGGTCAAGCGCTCGGCTGACCGCGGGTTTCGAAATATTGAGAGACTGGGCGAGGCCGCGCACGGTATGGGGCGGCGTGGTCAGATAAACGGTCAATAGCAAGGCCATCTGTCTGGCCGACAGATCGGGCGCATCCCTACGAACGCTTTCCACGATGGCTCCGCGCCAAAGATCGAGCGCCTGGACCGGTTTCAAATCTATTCCCATGGGCTGGACGGTATCGTTACGCTTTCGGATTGTCCAGATCGAATTAGCACTTCACGATTTATATCTTTTCTTAAGGAAGGAAAAGACGGCACGAAGCCCCATCGCCTCGCCGCCCACGGGTCTGCCCGGCCTGTCCTTGGCATTCCAGGCGAAAAGATCGAGATGCGCCCAGGCGACATCGCCAGGCACGAAACGCTTTAGAAACAAAGCCGCCGTGATGGCCCCGGCAAAGGGCGAATCGGGTGCGCTGTTCAGGTCTGCCACCGAACTTTTCAACATCTCGTCATATCCGGCCCACAGTGGCAGACGCCAAAGCGGATCCGCTTCTCGCACCGACGCCGCCAACAGCTCTTGGGCCAGCCTGTCGTCATTGCAAAACAGGGCGGGAAGATCAGGCCCCAGGGCAGAGCGCGCCGCCCCGGTCAAGGTGGCGAAATCCAGCAGAAGATCGGGCTTTGCCTCAACCGCTGCGGCTAATCCGTCGGCCAGGATTAAGCGTCCCTCGGCATCGGTATTGCCAACTTCGACCGTTATTCCGGCCCTGGTTTTCAAGACATCGAGGGGGCGCATGGCATCAGGCCCCGGCATATTCTCGACAGCCGGGATCAGCAAGCGAAGCCGCACCGGCAGCTTGGCCGACATGATCAGATGGGCCAGGGCCAGGGCATGCGCTGCCCCGCCCATATCCTTCTTCATCAGTTTCATGGCTGGCGAGGGTTTAAGGTCGAGCCCACCGGAATCGAAACAGACCCCCTTGCCCACGATGGCGATCAGAGGATGACGGGATTTGCCCCATGAGATGTCGATCAGACGTGGCGCGCGAGCACTGCCCCGGCCCACGGCATGAATGGCCGGATAGCCCGCCTTCAAAAGCGCCTGACCGGTGGTGACTTTGCATGCCGCCCCTTGACGGCGCGAAAGCTTTCTGGCCTCAAGGGCCAGTTCGCCAGGCCCCATATCCGATGCAGGCGTCGTGACCAGATCGCGCACCAGACAAATCGCTTCGTAAAGAGCCGTTACCTCCTCCCTGCAAGCCCCTACTGGCCAGACCAGCCGGGCTTTCGGCTTTGTCGGTTTCTTATAATTCTGGAAATCGTAAGACCCCAGCGACCAGCCCAGGGCCGCCGCATCGGCTTCTTGGGGTTTCAGCTTGGCCTCGATTCGGTAACATCCCTCGGGAAGCGAGCGAGGAAACCCCGCCCAGTCCCAGGGCGAGTCAAGACCGGAGAGCCCCAGAAGCATATGGGAGATTCCCCCCCCGGGAGCAGGAAGAGCCAGATGACAGCCCGCCTTGGCGGCAAATCCATGCGCCGCCACCCATGCCCGGACATGCTTCGGCTGGCGTTTCAGCCAAATATCCAGGCTGTCTTGCGAAAAGGGCAGCAGGGGAATCGCGATTGAAGACTTTTGCATTAAACCTGAGCGGGACACGATGTGTTCACCTTGCCTGACGGACATCCTCTGTCCATCATGCGAGGCCTGACGCGAAATGCAAGGAGAGACGCATGAGCACCTATCGGCTGGTCATCGGCAACATGAATACCTCGTCCTGGTCCTTGCGGCCCTGGCTGGGCATGAAGGTGGCGGGCATTCCCTTCCATGCCGAATCGGTCAATCTGCGCGCTCCCGACGCTAAGGCGCAAATCCTTAGGCACTCTCCGTCCGGCAAGGTCCCTGTCTTGCTGCATCACGACATGGCCGTCTGGGATTCTCTGGCCATTCTGGAATATCTGGCCGAACGCCATCCCGAGGACAGGCTTTGGCCGGGAAACGAAAAAGCACGCGCCGTCGCCCGCTGCGTTTCGGCGGAAATGCATTCAGGCTTTGCCACGCTTCGCCAGAACTGCCCGATGGATATCATGGGCCGCCCTGAAAACCCTGAGGGCCCTCAGGTAGCCAAGTCCGACATCGAGCGAATTTTGTCGCTTTGGGGCGAATGTCTGACGCAATTCGGCCAGAACGGCCCCTTCCTGTTCGGAAAATTCACCATAGCCGACGCCATGTACGCCCCCGTGGTGAGCCGGTTCACCACTTATGGCGTTGCCGTTTCCCCTGAGATTAGGGCCTATATGGACGCCGTCTGGGCTCTGCCCGCCATGCAGGAATGGCAAGAAGGCGCCAAAGAGGAAGTCGCCTTAAAAAGTCAGTAATCCCGCCGCTCTTCCCTTGCGGCAAGCTGCAAGGGAGTCCTATGATAGCCAAGCGATCCTGGTGCCTTTCCGGCCCAGATTCCCGAAGAGGAGGTCGATGTGACGGCGCAAGCCCTGCTTGCGGTGGCTGTTTTGCCATTCTTGACGATGCTGGCCATGGTCCTGCACCGGCGGGAAAATACGCCTTCGCTCGTTCATGCCGCCTGCTTCGCCGTTTCTTGCATTCTGGGCCTGATCGGCGCCCTGGCCGTCTTGAAGGGCGGGGCCGACCATGTTCAATTGCCGGTGGGTCTGCCCTGGCTGAAAGCCCATTTCCGCATCGACGGCTTTTCCGGATTCTTCCTGGTCATCATCAATCTGGGCGCAGCCGCTGCCTCGCTGTTCGGCATGACCTATGTTCGCCATCTGAAACATCCCGCCCGCGTTGCCGTGGCCTATCCCATGTTTCTGGCCGGGATGAACATGGCCCTGATGTCCGACGACGCCTTTTCCTTCCTGGTTTCCTGGGAATTCATGTCGGCATCAAGCTGGCTGATGGTCCTGGCCGATCACGAGGAGGAGGAAAACCGTAAGGCCGCCTTCACCTATCTGATCATGGCGCTCTTCGGCACCTTCTGTCTGCTGGGCGCCTTCGGCATCCTGGCTCAGGCGGGTGGCGGCTATGATTTCACCTCGATGCGCGCCGCCAAATTGGACGGGCTGCAATCTTCGCTGGTCGTCCTGCTGGGGCTGCTGGGGGCGGGGTCAAAGGCGGGGCTGGTACCCCTGCACGCCTGGCTTCCGCTGGCCCATCCGGCGGCCCCCAGCCATGTCTCGGCCCTGATGAGCGGCGTCATGACCAAGGTGGCCCTTTACGCTCTGGCCCGCCTGCTCTTTGATTTCGGCCCCACGCCCGCCTGGTGGTGGGGCGCCATCATCATGGTTCTGGGCGGGATCACCGCCGTGGTGGGCATTCTCTACGCCCTGATGCAGACCGATCTGAAGCGCCTGCTGGCCTATTCCACGGTCGAGAATGTTGGCGTGGTCCTGATCGGCCTGGGCGTTGCCCTTGCCTTCAAAGGCGAGGGCAAGACCTCCTATGCCGCTCTGGCTCTGGCCGCCAGCCTTTACCACATGCTCAACCACTCGGTGATGAAAAGCCTGCTTTTCCTGGGGGCCGGAGCCGTACTGGCCAGCACCGGCGAGCGCAATATCGAGAAGCTGGGGGGGCTTATTCACCGCATGCCGGTCACGGCAGCCGCCTTTCTGGTAGGGGCCGCAGCGATTTCAGCCCTGCCTCCCTTAAATGGTTTCGTCTCGGAATGGCTGATTTTGCAATCCCTGTTCCTGGGTCCCAAGATTCCCAACTGGGCCATGAAATTCGGCTCTCCCGTCGTGGCGGCCCTGCTCGCCCTTTCGGCAGCCCTGGCCGCCGCCACCTTCGTGCGCGCCTTCGGCATGGTCTTTCTGGGCCGAGCGCGCAGCGTCGCCGCCGAAACGGCGCATGAGGTGTCGCTGTCCATGCGCGCCGTCCTCGTTTTCCTGGCAGGGCTTTGCGCCCTTCTGGGCATCGTTCCCGTCACCGTCACCTCGCAACTGTCCGGGGTGGCGCAGAATCTGATCAAAGCGCAATTGTCGGAAACCATCGTCCAGGGCTGGCCCTGGCTGGCCCCCATCAGCGAGACGCGGGGTTCCTACTCCGGCACTGTTCTGGTGGCCTCGGTGGTCATTCTGATCCTGGGCACGGTGGCCGTGATCAAAGGCTTCGGCACCAGAAACATCCGCAGAGGACCCGCCTGGGATTGCGGCCACAAGGAGGCCAGCCCAAACTTCCAGTACAGCGCCTCCAGCTTTGCCCAGCCCTTGAGACGGGTCTATGGCGCGACCCTCTTCTCGGCCAAGGAAGAGGTGGACATGCCCATGCCCAACGAGACGCGCCCCGCCCTCCTGACCCTTCGCCTGATCGACCCGGTCTGGCAGGGCATCTACCAGCCCCTGGCGAATGGCGTGGCCAATCTGGCCAACCGCTTGAACCGCCTGCAGACCATGACCGTTCGCCGCCACCTGCTGATGATGTTCCTGACACTGCTCTTGATGTTGATCGTGGCAGCACTCCGCCGGGTGGTGCCATGACCGTCTTCAGCATTCTCTGGCAAGTCCTGCAAACTCTGATCTGCCTGTTGGCGGCGCCGCTGGTGACGGGCTTTGTCAGAACCATCAAGGCGCGTCTGGTCGGACGCCAAGGCCCCTCGCCGCTTCAGCCTTACCGCGATCTGATCCGCCTTTTGCACAAGGATCTGGTTCTGGCCGAGAATGCCAGTTGGCTGTTTCGCATCGCCCCCTACGTCATCTTCGGATTCACCTGGATGGCGGCCGCCCTGGTCCCCAGCTTCACGACCAATCTGGTGCTGATTCCGGCAGCCGATCTAATCACCCTGGTCGCCTTTCTGGGGGTGGCGCGTTTCATGATTTCCCTGGCCGGTCTTGATATCGGCACCAGCTTCGGAGGGCTGGGGGCCTCTCGCGAAATGCTGATCGCCTCGCTGGCCGAACCGGCCATGCTGATGTCGGTGTTCACGCTGGCCCTCTTAACCGGTACCACGGCGCCGGCGCGCATCATCGATTACGTTCTGGCTGGCGGTGTCGGGCTTCAGGTCTCGATGGGCCTGACCCTGGTCTCGTTGCTTCTTGTCGCCATTGCCGAGAACGGGCGCATTCCCATCGACAATCCGGCGACGCATCTGGAACTGACCATGGTTCACGAGGCGATGGTGCTGGAATACACAGGCCGCCATCTGGCCTTGATCGAAGCCGCCGCCATGGTGCGGCTCATGCTCTATATCTCGCTGATCTCTTGCATTTTCATCCCCTGGGGAATCAGCCAGTCCGGCAAAGGGTTCGAGGGCATCCTGATCGGCCTTGTCAGCTATGGCGCCAAGGTGGGGACCCTGGCGGCCTTCCTGGCCGTCTTCGAGACCGTCATCGCCAAGATGCGCGTTTTTCGCTACGCCGATTTCCTGGGCGGCGCCCTGCTTCTGTCACTTCTGGCAACCCTGGTCCTTTATGTGTCGGAGGCTGTGTGATGACGATCGCCCTGCAATATGATACGGCGCATCTGATCGGAGCCATGGTGCTTCTGTTCGGCTTCCAGCTTCTCTATCAAAGGCGCATCAAGGCGGTCTTGAGCACCTTCGCCCTGCAGGCCGGAGCCCTTTCCCTGGCCGCCGCCTGGCAGGCCTATATCCAGAACGCCCCTCACCTTTATGTCACGGCGGCCATCGCCCTGGTCTTCAAGGCCTTCTTCGTGCCCTTCGCGCTCAACTGGCTGGTCAAGCGCCTGGGCATCCATCGTTCGGTCGAGACGGCGCTGGGGGTGGGACCCACCATGCTGATCGGCGTGGTGCTGGTAGCGCTGTCGATCATGCTGGTGCTGCCGGTAACTCAGGGCGCTTCGGCGCTGACCCGGGAAAATCTGGCGCTGGCCATGTCGGTGGTGCTGCTGGGCCTTCTGATGATGATCACGCGCCACAATGCGGTAACGCAGGTGGTGGGCTTCATGGCGCTGGAAAACGGCCTGATCCTGGCCGCCGTCGGCGTCAAGGGCATGCCGCTGGTGGTCGAGATGTCGGTGGCTTTCTCGGTGCTGGTGGCAATGATCCTGTTCGGCATCTTCTTCTTTCGCATCCGCGAGCGCTTCGATAGCCTGGAACTGCATTATCTGGAAACCGTGCGGGGGGATCGCCTTTGAGCGCACATCTCTTCGTCCTGGGGCTTCCTTTGTTGTCGTCGGTCGTGCTGGCGCTGGTCTCGTCGCTGACGACATCGACGCTGGTCAATGTCGCAGGCACCTTCCTTACCTTTCTGGCCTCGATTGCACTGCTGATTCACCGCCCCGAGCCCTCGCTGTGGCTCTTCATCGACGATTTCAACGTCTCCCTGGTCGTTCTCACGGCTTTCGTGGGCTTTACCACCAGTGTTTTTTCGGCCGGATACATCTCGCGAGAACGCAAGGAAGGCCATCTGACAAGGCGCCATCTGCGCTTTTATCACGCCATGTACCAAGCCTTTCTGTTCACCATGTTGCTGGCCCTGATGGCCAATAATCTGGGACTGATGTGGGTGGCCATCGAGGCGGCCACGCTGACCACGGTGCTGATGGTCAGCCTCTACCGCACCAGGGAAGCCATCGAGGCCGCCTGGAAATATTTCATTCTATGCAGCGTGGGTATCGCGCTGGCCCTTTTCGGCACCATCCTGGTCTATCTGGCCGCCCAGCCGGTGATGGGTCCGGGGCCTGAGGCCATGGCCTGGACCCATGTCATCAAGTCAAGTGCGGCCTTCGAGCCCGCCCTCTTAAGCCTCGCCTTCGTCTTCCTGCTGGTGGGTTATGGCACCAAGGTGGGATTGGCGCCTCTGCATGCCTGGCTGCCCGATGCCCATGCCGAAGGCCCGACGCCCATTTCGGCGGTGCTCTCCGGCCTCTTGCTGAACGTGGCACTGTACGCCCTTCTGCGCTTCAAGATGATTCTGGCCGCCAATGGCGCCGCCCTGGCGCCCGGCCCCTTGATGGTGGCGATGGGGCTTTCCTCGCTGGGTCTGGCCGCCTTCATGCTTTACAAACGCGACGACATCAAGCGTCTGTTCGCCTTCAGCTCGATCGAACATATGGGCATCATCACCTTCGCCTTCGGCATGGGCGGAGCGCTGTCGAATTTCGCGGGCCTTCTGCACATGACCATGCACAGCCTGACCAAATCGGCCATCTTCTTTGCCGTCGGCATCATCAGCCAGATTTCGGGCACCAAGAACATCGCAAACATCCGGGGCATCGCCACCAGCCACCCCGTGCTGGGCTGGAGCTTCCTGATCGCAGTCGCCGCCATCGCAGGCCTGCCGCCGATGGGCGTGTTCATGAGCGAATTCCTGGTCGTCAGTTCCACCTTTGCCCGCCAGCCGCTGCTGGCCATTCCGGTCATGGCGGGGTTGCTGATCGCCTTCGGCGCCCTGATCTGGAAGACCCAGAACATGGTCTTTTCCAAGCCGTCGATCGAGGCATCGCAAACCTACGCCCCTTGGGCGCTGGCCCCCATGTTCGCCCACCTGGCCCTGGTGATCCTGGCAGGAATCTGGCTGCCCGAGCCTTTGGTCGCCTGGTTCAAGGCCGTCGCTGGAATGTTGGGGTGACAGGATGACGGAAACCAACCAGCTTCTGCGCCTGTTGAAGGAATTCCCTCTGGCCGAGACTCATCGGCCCTGGGCTAGGCGTATCGTCGATTTCGAAGCCTGGCAGGGTGCGATCGATTTGCTGGCGGTCAGCGACTGGGATTTCCTGGGTCTTTGGGCCGAGCCGCAGGCGAGCGACAAAGAAAAATTTCAGGTCCATATGGCGCTGCGCGACGGCGAGAACACCACCGTGGTCGTGATCACCCTGCCGCTCGAGGGCCTTAGCTATCCTGCGGTTTCCGGTGTACGGCCGGGAGCGCTGCGCCTGGAACGCAGCATCGCCGATCTCTTCGGTCTCGTCGCCCTGGGGGCCGAAGATATGCGCCCCTGGCTGGACCATGGACGCTGGCCGGTCAATCACCCCTTGTCAGAAGCAGAACCCAGGGAAATCGTCCCCTTCGAGTACGACTTCCTGAAGGCCGAGAGTGCCGAGGCCCTGCACCAGATTCCCGTGGGCCCCGTGCATGCGGGTATCATCGAGCCCGGCCATTTCCGCTTCCACGCCAATGGCGAGGCCGTGGTGCGGCTTGAGACGCGCCTGGGCTATGTCCATAAGGGGATCGAAGCCTTGATGCAGGGCAAGACGCTGCTGGAGGCTTCGAAGCTGGTCGGGCGCGTCTCGGGCGATTCGACGGTGGCCTATGCCTATGCCTTTGCCCGTGCCTGCGAAGCCGCCTGCGACGTGGAAGCGCCGCCGCGTGCCGTCTGGTTGCGCGCCGTGATGGCCGAGATGGAACGGCTGGCCAATCACCTGGGTGATTTCGGCGCGGTCTGCAACGATGCCGCCTATGGCATCATGCTGGCCCATGCCATGACCTTGAAGGAAAAGGTGCTGCGCGCGGCACACAAGGCCTTCGGGCACCGCCTGATGATGGATTGCATCATTCCCGGTGGTGTTGCCCATGATCTGGGCAAGGAGGGCATGGCCCAGATCAAGGCCATGCAGCGCGAGGTGCGCCGTGGCTTCGAGAGGCTGGCCCAACTCTATGACGACACGCCCTCGCTTCTCGACCGCACGGTGGGAACCGGCGTTACCATGGCTTCGCTGGCGCATCGCTTCGGCACGGGGGGCGTCATTGCAAGGGCCTCTGGCCGCTCAATCGACGCCAGACGCAATCCGGGCTACGCCCCCTATGACGAACTCGATTTCGACGTGCCCCTGGAAATCGACGGCGATGTGCATTGCAGGCTGATGGTGCGCGTGGCCGAGATTCGCGAAAGCCTGGCCCTGATCGAACGCTTCACCGACGGCCTGCCATCGGGGCCCTTGACGCGTCCCCTGCCCGCCCAGGAAGGCGAAGGCATGGCTCTGGTGGAAGGGTTCAGGGGCGAGATTCTGGTTTGGGTGCGCATCGACGGATCGGGCCGAATTCTGCGTTGCTTTCCCCGCGATCCCTCCTGGTTCCAGTGGCCGCTTCTCGAAGCCTGCATCGACGGGAACATCGTGGCCGACTTTCCCCTGTGCAACAAGTCGTTCAATTGTTCCTATTCAGGGAGCGACCTGTGACGCCGATCTTGAAACTTCTGGCCAAGGCTCTTTTGAAAGGTCCGGTCACCGAACCGGCCCCCGAGCAGGCTGAAATCCAAGAACTGGCCGACAAGATCGATGCCTCTGCCAAGGTGAAACTGGGCCGCAGTCTGGTTATCCGCGAGATCGATGCGGGTTCTTGCAATGCCTGCGAACTGGAAATCCATGCGCTGGGCAATCCGCTTTACGACATCGAGCGCTTCGGCATCCGCTTTGCCGCCTCGCCTCGGCATGCCGACGTGCTGCTGGTCACCGGTCCCGTCGCTCGCAACATGGCCGAAGCCCTGAAACGCACCTATGACGCCACACCCGGCCCCAAATGGGTGGTCGCCATGGGCGACTGCGCCATCGATGGCGGCTGCTTCAAGGGTGGCTATGCCTGTCTGGACGGGGTGGACAAGGTGGTGCCGGTGGATGTGCGCATCCCCGGATGTCCGCCCTCGCCCACTGATCTTCTGAAGAACCTGCTGGCTCTTTTGGAAACGGTGCGTTGAACTATCGCCACGCCTTTCATGCCGGAAATTTCGCCGATGTGGTCAAGCATGCCGTTCTGACCCTGCTTGTCCGCCTCCTGCAAAAAAAGGAAACGCCGGTCGCCCTGATCGACAGCCATGCCGGTATCGGCCGCTATGATCTGTGGACGGCAGCGCCCAACAAGACCGACGAATACAAGGATGGGATCGGCCGCCTTTGGGGGTTGTCCGCTCCGCCCGAAGACCTAGCCCCCTATCTGTCCATCGTAAGCGCCATGAACGGCGATCATCTGCGCCATTATCCCGGCTCGCCCTCTCTTCTGCGCCAGTTGATGCGACAACAGGACCGATTAATCCTGGCCGAAAAGCATCCCGAGGATGCCCAGGCCCTGAAAGCGCTCTTTCATGCCGACCGTCAGGTGGCCGTGCATGACATGGATGGATGGCAGGCCTTGAAGGCCTTCCTGCCGCCAATCGAAAAGCGCGGACTGGCCCTGATCGACCCGCCCTTCGAGGAAAGGGGCGAATATGAACGCCTGGGCAATGCCCTGATCAAGGCCCATCACCGCTGGCCGCAGGGCGTTCTGATAGGCTGGCATCCGATCAAGGACATGGTGGCGGTGGAAGGTCTTTATGAAATGCTGCGCCAATCACACATTCCGGGAATTCTGGCCGTGCGCCATCTTTTGGGCGGCAGTTTTGATCCAAATAACTTGAACGGCTCAGGCTTGATTCTGCTCAATCCCCCCTATACATCCGATGAGCGCCTTGCCAGCATGCTGCCCTTTCTGGCCGAAATTCTGGCAAAAGGCGCAGGGGCTGAGGCACAACTCGACTGGATCGCGAAAGACGTGTAAGAACGAGTGATGAGAAAAATCTGGAAAATCGTCACGGGCTTCCTGGCCGTCACCGGCGCCCTGACCTTGCTGGTCCTTCTGGGCATCGCCTATGGCCTTACCCATATTGCCGACGCAACGCCCTCGCTGCCCAAGCAGATCGTTCTGGATATCGATCTCAACCAGGGTGTTGTCGATCAGCCTTCGGCCCATGATCCGCTGGAGAAATTCACCAAAGCGCACGGCCCGCTTCATCTGCAAGACGCCATCGAAGCCTTGGAACAGGCCAGCGCCGATGCGCGCGTCAAGGCATTGAACATCCGCCTTGGCTCATCGGGTCTTGAGATGGCCCAGGCCCAGGAATTACGCGCCGCCATCTTGAAATTCAGCGCGTCTGGCAAATTCGTGCAGGCTTATGCCGACAGTTTCGGCGAGATGGGCGGCGGCACGGTCGATGCCTATCTGGCCTCGGCGGCCAGCGAAATCTGGATGCAGCCCTCGGGCGACATGGGGCTTATCGGCTTTTCCGCCGAAATGCCTTTCGCCCGCGGCAGCCTGGACCTTCTAGGCATCAAGCCCGAATTCCAGCGCCGCCACGAATATAAAAGTGCTGTCGAATCCTTTACCGAAAAGACCATGACGCCCGAGGCAAGGGCCTCGCTCAAAAGCCTTCTCGACTCCTGGCTGGAACAAGTGGTGGCGGGCATCTCGGAAGGACGCAAGCTTAAGCCGGAAACAGTGCGCCAATTGATCGATCAAGCCCCCCTCTCCGCCGACGAGGCCATGGCGGCCCACCTCATCGACAAGCTGGGCTATGAGGATGAATCGGACGACGCTTTGGACAAGCGATATCCCGAGGCAGAACCTGTCGATATCGCCGACTTCCTGCAAGATGTGGGCAGCCTGCACGCCAAGGGCAAACACAAGATCGCCGTCATTCACGCCCAGGGCCCCGTTGTAGGGGGAAGCGATTCGCAACCCTTCGGTGGGCGTTCCAGCGTGATCGCCGCCGAGGATGTTCTAGGCGCCCTGGCCGATGCCATGGACGACAAGGATGTGGTGGCGATCATCTTGCGCATCGACAGCCCCGGCGGCTCCTATCTGGCTTCCGACACCATCTGGCGCGGCGTCAAAAAGGCCCGCGAGGGAGGCAAGCCGGTCATCGCCTCGATTGGACCCATGGCGGCTTCGGGCGGCTATTTCATCGCCATGGGCACCGACCGAATTCTTGCCGAACCGGGGTCGATCACGGGGTCGATTGGCGTTTTTGCCGGAAAACTGGTGATAACGGATTTCCTGGCAAAACTGGGATTGGCCTTCGATGAAGTGGATGCGGGCGCCAATGCCGGCCTTCTCAGCATGAACCGTCCCTTTTCGCCTGAGCAGAACGCCAAGATGACGACAATGCTGGATCGCATCTATGCCGATTTCACCACCAAGGCGGGCGATGGCAGAAAATTGGATGCCGAGGCCATGGACAAGGTGGCAAGGGGGCGCGTCTTTACCGGAAGCCAGGCCCTGAAGGCGGGCCTGATCGACGAGTTGGGCGGGCTGGAAAGCGCCATTGTGGCCGCTAAAAAGGCCGCAAAGCTGGCCGATGAAACCCCCGTGCGTCTAGTCTATCTGCCCAAGCCGTTAAGCCAACTGGAAAAACTGGCTTCGCTGTTGGAAGGCGGAAACCTGCCTCTGGGAATTCATGCGCTGGCCCGGGTTGGCCTTAAGCTGGATGCCGCCCTGGCTCGCCTGGGCCTGATCGAGGCACGGGAAAACGCGCGTCTGGCTCCCGTCAACTTCTCGCATTGATGAAAGGTTGACGGGCCAGCAAGGCCCCCGCATGTTCAGCCGGAACGGGACGGCTGAACAGATAGCCTTGCAGAATGTCGCTGCCTTCGCGTTTCAAATAATCGAGCTGGGCCTCGGTTTCGACTCCTTCGGAGACCACTTCCAATTCCAGGCTGTGACCCAGCGAGATGATGGCCCTGGCGATCTCGGCATCATTGGCGCTGTTGGTCAATTCGCGCACGAAGGACTGATCGATTTTCAAGCGATGCACCGGAAAGCGCCTCAGATAGTTCAGGCTTGAATAGCCGGTGCCGAAATCGTCGATCGACATCTTGAGGCCCAGATTGTTAAGGCGGCCCAGGGTCAGAATGGCCGCCTCGGCATCATGCATGACCATGCTTTCGGTCAGCTCCAACTCCAGCCAGGAAGGATCAAGCCCTGTATCGCCCAGAACGCGCCGAACCACGGCCACCATGTCCTGACGGAAGAACTGCACGGCAGAAATATTGACCGCCATGGTGATCGGACCCAGCCCCTGATCCTTCCAGATACGGGCCTGCTTGCAAGCCTCGATCAAAACCCATTCGCCTAAGGGAACGATCAGCCCCGTATCCTCGGCCACCGGGATGAAACTGGCGGGCGAGATCAGGCCGCGCTCGGGATTTTGCCAACGCACCAAGGCTTCCATGCCGACAATCCGACCTGTCTTGGTGTCAAGCTGCGGCTGATAATGCAGCAGGAACTCTTTCTGCTCGATGGCCCGGCGCAGATCGCGCTCGATTCCCAATCGTGAGCGCGCCTCGTCGTTCATATCCTGCGAGAAGAATCGGTAGGAGCCCGGATGCTCGCGGATACAGCGGTAAAGGGCCAGATCGGCATTACGCACCAGATCGTCCGCCGTCAGCCCATCGGCGGGAAGAACGGCAATGCCGACATTGGCACCCAATCGCGCCTCGTGACCATCCACCTCGAAAGGCGAGGCGATGACGGCATTGATTTTTTCGGCCAAAACCGCAGCCATTTCCGACGCCTTGGCATCGACCAGAACGATGCCGAATTCATCGCCGCCGATGCGGGCCAGCGTATCGGCGGATCTGGCATTGATGCGCAGCCGCTCGACCACGCCGATCAGCAGCTTGTCGCCTGCGGCATGCCCCAGCGTATCATTGACGCGGCTGAACTGGTCGAGATCGACGAAGAGCAGTGCCACTTCCAGCTTCGCCTCTATTGCTCTGGCAACAGCCAGATTCAAGCGTTCAAAGAACAGGTGGCGGTTCGGAAGCGCGGTCAACGTATCGTAATGCGACAGATAGCGGATACGCTCCTCGGCCCGGCGCTTCTCGCTCAAATCTTCCTGGACCACGACGTAATGGGCCACGCGCCCCATATGATCCAGCATAGGTGTCACGGTCTGTTCGACCGTATAAAGGCTGCCGTCCTTGCGCCTCTCGACCATTTCACCGCGCCATGTCTCGCCCGATTCAAGGGCCTTGTTCAGGGCGTCATACTCATTGCCGCCGCGCTCCTTGACATCCAAAAGCGTCAGATGGCGCCCCGTCATTTCTTGAAGAGAATAACCCGTTGACCGGCAATAAGCCTCGTTACCCCACTCGATGCTTCCGCTCGAATCGGCAATCACGAAGGCCGAGGAGGAAGCCTCCATGGCAGCCGCCATCAGCTTCAGCCGCTCCTGATCGAGACCGGCCTGCACCAAAAGGCCCAGACGACCGGAAAGCCTTTCCAGACTATTCAGAAATTGCGGGGGAAAACTGTCGGACTTGGTATAGGCCAATAGAACGGCGACCACCTTCGAATGCGCAGACAGCGGAATGGCCGCCATCCCGGCATAGCCCATCTTCCAGAAAGGCTCCAGGCAGCTTCCCTCGGGATCGTTGATCCTATTCGCCGAAAGGGGGTGGCAGTTGCGCACGGCTTGACTGATCAGGCAGTGGGATTCCAAGGAGCAATCATGCCGGATGGTGCCGGGCAGATCATCTGCAGACGAAATGCCCGTATAGGCCTTGACGCTGATTCGTCCATCCTGCTCGCAAAAGCCGATCCAGATCAGCGGCACCCAGAAGATGGAAGCGATGCTCTCGACCAGATGCGCCATCATGGCATTCAGCCCCTTGCCCTCGGCAAAGGACTGGGTGAGATTGACCATCATGTCTTCCAAGCGCACGGCTGTTTTCGTGCCGCTGGTGTCGCGCAATCGCACGACGCGCAAAGATTCCCCCTCGACAGGGATTTCTGCGGCCATCATTTCCAAAGGCAGATGACTGCCATCCGGGCGAATCCCGAGACATTCGAATCCCTTCTGGGCCGACGTATCGCCTTCTCTTTCGCGCCCGACGAAGACAAGCCCCTGGGCCATCGCATCGCCCCCAGGCACCAAAAGATCAAAGGGATTGCCCAGGACCTGTTCAAGTTGTACGCCGAACATGGCCAACGCCGCCGGATTGGCTGCAATGACCCTTCCATCCGCGTCAAGAGTGACGATGCCGTCGGTCAGATTGTGCAGAACGGTCGTGAGATGCCGCTCGCTCAATTGCAGACGCTGTTCGCTGATTATGGCCGATTGACGGGCTGCCGACGCGATTTCGCCTTGTCGGCGCTGTGCGATCATCAAAAGACCGACTGAAATGGACAGGGCAAGAAGCTCGGCGGCGATGAAGCCAAAGGGGGCAAGGGCCTCGATGGGCCTCAGCCACGGATAGTTCAGCTTATGCACACCCCAAAGAGCGATCAACACGCCAACGACCTGCCCACCCCACAGCTTGTTCGTCCGGGCATAGGTAATGAAAGACCAGCCCATATAGAAATGAACCAGACTGGAAAGCAGATAGAAGGGAAGAGTCGTTGCCAGGAAACTCAGCTCGGCGACGACAGCACCGAAAAGCCAGACGAAATAAAATGATGCAAGGGACAACAAAACCAGCGGGCGCACCTTGCGACCCAGGAACTGCCAGGTTCCTGTCAGGAGGAGCAGAACGACTCCGGCGTGGAAACTTTCCGCCAGCAACAGAGTCGGAGCTTTCCCCAGGGCTGGCGCCAGAAAAGAGGACAGCATTCGCGCCACATTAAAGGCAATGGCGAAGGCCCAGCATCGCAGGCCTCTGGCCTCCCCCGGCTGATAGCTCAGAAAAAGCATGGCCGCCAGCAAGACCAGCGACCCCAAGGCCGAACCGAAGATGGCCCCCGGCAGCATCATTTGTAATGATTCCGCAACGTTCAACGGATATCGCCCTTAGTAAAAGACAGCCCAAAACAGGGTGGATTTTTTCTACAGAAACCTCATGACACGGCTTGGATCATTCGTGCAACTGGTCTCAATGGCTGGTAAAAATTAACTAGTGCAGGATTGTTTAACTCCGAGGCACCCTGGTGACCCGCAGTTAAACCTGAATCCTTCGCTAAAACAAATTTCTAGAACTGTTTAACGCCATCAATCGACGTTGTATAACGGCTTTGATTTCAGACGATCCGTTCCTGGATGACAGGCGACTCGACCGCTGTTTTTGAATAGAGAATTTCTAAACAATTACTTAATTAACCCCTTGATCAATCAGAGTGCATAAGGTATTTGACGTATCGAATTTCATAAGGGATACTCCCCTTCATCTTGTGTGTTGGGTTCTTACCGGGGACTAAATGAAGATCAGGCGCGTTCTTCTTGCGGGGGTTGCTTTCGTAGCCCTTTCAGCGACAGGAATGTCCAGCGGCATTGCTGCCGTTTTGGAGGAGGAGCTTCGTGACCTCGTCGACAATCATCCCCAGCTTCAGTCGGCCCGTAAAACATCGGCTGCCGCCAAGGAAGGCATTCGCGGCGCCTTTTCCGGCTACTATCCCAAGGTTTCGGTCAATGGTGATGTTGGCCCTGAATATGTCGACACGCCGTCGCGACGCAGCGACAACAATGAGGCCTATTACACTGGCCGCGATACAGCAGGCATCACGGTTACGCAGAAGCTTTTCGACGGTTTCGCCACGCAGTCTTCCGTCGAATCGGCCCGACTGACCAGTCACGCCTCCAACATCAATGTCGAGCAGGTACGACAGACCGTCATGCTGGAAGGCGCCAAGTCCTACCTCAATGTGCTGCGCCAGAATGGCTTGATCGAGCTTGCCAAGAACAACGAAGGCAATATTCAGACCCAGTTGAACCTGGAAGACGAGCGCGTCAAGCGCGGCTCGGGCATTGCAGTCGACGTTCTGCAGGCCAAGTCGCGGCTGCAACTGGCCAAGGAGCGGCGCGTCTCCTTCGAGGGCGCCTTCGTTGATGCCCGCTCGCGTTATACGCAGGTTTTCAACCGTGCCCCGGAAGTGGGCTCGATGAACGACCCGCAGCCGGACGTGGGTTTTATTCCCGCCACGCTGGAAGAGACCATTGCCATCGCGCTTAAGGAAAATCCAGCGATCGAGACCAGCGACACGCAGGTTCAGTCGGCCCGCGAAAAGCGTCGCGCCGCCCGTGCTGGCTATTACCCGACCCTCTCGCTGGAGGGCAAGGCCAACTACGAAGACAACAAGAATACGGTCAAGGGCATTCGCCGCGATTGGACGCTGCTGTTGAAGGCCAATTGGGACCTGTTCTCGGGCTTTTCGACCCAGGCCGCCGTAGCTCAGGCCGCCTTCGATTATTCCGGCGCCAAGGACAATCTCGACTACACCAAGCGTAAGGTGGTCGAGCAGACCAAAATCGCCTGGCAGGCCCTGCTGACGGCGCGCGAACGCGTCGAGTTGCTGGAAAATGCGGTCAACATCGCCACCGAAGTTTGGGAAAGCCGCAAGAAGCTGCGCGAGGCGGGTAAAGAAACCGTGATCAATGTTCTCGATGCCGAGAACGAGATTTACAATGCCCGCATCAATTACGTGAACGCCTCGTTCGATGCCCGCACGGCGATCTATGATCTCCTGTCGGCCATGGGCCGCCTTGATCTCGACTCGGTACACAAGGTCGCTGCCAAGTAGACTGTTCGGTCGCCCGTTTCGAAACGGGCTGACGACAAAAACACTCCCTTACTTCGATTTTGCCACATAGACGCCATCCCAATCGGCGCCTGGGGAATTTTCCCTGTAGTCGGCGATGCGCTCTTCGTACAGATCATAAAGATGATCAAGATGAAGCCAGGCGCCCAATTCCCGGCATTTGGCAAGAAGGGCTAGCGCCTCGTCCCATTTCTGCGCCCGATAAGCCGCCAGCATCGCCTTATGCTCGACTTCAAGCGCCGTAAAGCGCGAATCCTTTCGCATTTCAGGTCGACCCAGCAGCGTGAAAATGCGCACGGCCTCGGTCTTGCCCTTCACCTTGATCAGGTCAAGCTCAAGGCAGGCATAGTCCGGCGCTTCGGTATAGGTGTTCTCGCCGATCACGCAAGTGACGCCATAGGTCTTCGACTGCCCTTCCAGGCGAGAGGCCAGATTCACATTGTCGCCCAGAACTGAATAGTCGAACCGCTGGTCTGAGCCCATGTTGCCGACGCAGACATTTCCGGAATTGAGGCCGATGCCGATATTGATGGGGATATGCTTGCGGTTCTCGACCTTGGACTCGGCTTCCAGATCGTCGTTGAGGACGACCAGGCGCTCTTTCATGATCAGTGCCGATTCGCAGGCATGGGAGGCATGCTGGGCATCGTCCTCGGGCGCGTTCCAGAACGCCATGATGCAGTCGCCCATATATTTATCGATGGTGCCCTGGTGGGCCAGGATGACGTCGGTCATGGGGGTGAGGAAGCGGTTGATCAGACGGGTAAGCCCCTGCGCGTCGAACTGCTCTGAGATGGTGGTGAAGCCGCGAACGTCGCAGAACAAAAGCGTCATGTCCTTGATCTCGCCGCCCAAGGTCAGCTTGCCGGGATCGGCCGCCAGCTTCTCGACCTGGGCCGGAGAGAGATAGCGTGAGAAGGCGTCGCGTACCTGACGACGTTTCTTCTCTTCGCTGGCGAAGTTGGCATAGGTCAGCTCGATATAGATTACCAGCAGAATCAGAATGGGAATCGAGGGATCGTAGAGATGGTTGATGCTGGTGAATTGATACCAGGAATAGCCCGCGACGCTGGAAGCGCTGAGGATGAAGAAAGCCATGGTCCAGCGGGCGCCGATGATGGGCAGGAACAAGATCAGCAACAACCCCATGCCCGCCGTGAAGAGAACCTCCTGCCCCAAGGCGTTGGGCGGACGGACCAGGAACTGGTTGGAGAAGATGTTCTCCAAGATGTTGGCGTGAACCTCGACGCCGGGCAGGCGCGCCTCGACGGGGGTCGTCTTGATATCAAGCAAGCCCACGGCGGAAGTGCCCACCAGCAAAAGCTTGTTGCGAATGCGGGCGGGATCGACCGTGCCATCCAGCACCTGCTTGGCCGGAATGTACTTGTCCTTGTCCCATTTCGAGAAGTTGACCCAAATCCGTCCCATTCCGTCAGTGGGAATGACGGCGCGCTGCTTTTGTAAAACGAGGTCCTGGATGCCCGTCTTGTCGGACTTGACCCTGATCAGCAACGAGGTTTCGCCGGTGGCGACGCGCAGCATCTCGATGGAGAGGGCGGGATGCAACTCGCCGTTCACATTCTCAACGGCGGGAACGCGCCTGGTGACGCCATCCATCTCGGACAGCACGTTGAAGACGCCGCGCCCGGCTGCCACCTGATCGAACATCACCAGATTGCGCACCATGCCGGGAAAACTGAACAGGAAGGGCGAGGGATCGCCGATCTGAGCCACCGAGGTGACCGGGCGCTCGCCCTGCTCGCCATATTCCTGCGAATCGATCACCGATTGGCCGACCACCACGCGCCCGGCGCGCGCGATCGATTCCGCCAGCACCTGATCATTGCTTTTCATGTTCATCAGGCGCGATTTGATCGCAGGGTCCAGGCCCGACATGCTTTCCGCCACTTTCTTGGGCGACATGCGGTCGGGTTCGGCAAAGACAATGTCGAAGCCCACCACGACGGCCCCCATTTCGAACAGCCTGTCGATCAGGCGGGCCACCGTGGTACGGGGCCAGGGCCATTGGCCGATGGTGGCCAGGCTTTCGTCATCCAGATCGATGATGCCGACCAGTTTCTGTTCGGGCAGTTCCCGGGGTTTCTGGGCTTGGAAAAAATCGAAAGTTTTAAGGCGGACGAATTCAAAAGGCGCCGGATCGCTGTGCATCGCCCATAAAAGCCCCAGCAACATGACAAAGGCGACCGGACGGCCACTGCCGGAAAGGGCCTTGAGGCCCCACTTGCGGGGTTTCTTTGGAATAATTTTAGTTTTTGCGTCGTCAGCCATCTCAGCCCCCATTCAACCCATATAACCTAACCCTTGCAGGCACCTGGAACAAGCCGTCACGGAATGCTATGGTCATAAGGTCAAGTCCTCCAAGAACCTGGAACATGCCGCACCTCGCCCCCGACCCTTCCTCCGAGCAAGATCAGGAACAGCCGCGCCCCATCCTTCGCCATGAATGGGTGAATGATGTGGTCAAGCCCTTGAAGCCCATCTTCATGGAAGTGATCGCGGTTTCCCTGTTCATCAACATTCTGGCCTTGTGCGCCCCGATTTTCACGCTTCAGGTCTACGACCGCGTTGTCTTTTCAGGCGGCCTGACCACATTGCAGGGGCTGGTCATCGGCATGGTTCTGGTGGCGGTGTTCGATTATGTGCTGCGTCAGGTGCGCGCCCGCATTCTTCAAACCGTGGCGCTGCGCGTCGATGTGGTGGTTGGCAAGCGATTGTTCGAGAAACTGATGGCCCTGCCCCTCAGAAGCCTGGAATCAAGGCCTTCGGCCTTCTGGCAGTTGCTGTTTCGCGATGTCGAGGTGGTGCGCAACACCCTCTCGGGCGCCTCGGCCGTTCTGGTGGCCGATCTGCCCTTTGCCGTCTTGTTCTTCGGCCTCATCTTCATACTGGCAGCCCCTTTGGGTTTCGTTCTGGTCGTGGTCATGCCGCTCTTTGCCGCCCTGGCTTGGTACTCGGCCAAGGCTCAGCAAAAGGCGGTCAAGCGCGAGAAGCGCACGCTGTCCAACCGCGACACGCTGATTGCCGAATTGATCGCAGGACGCGCCACCATCAAGGCCCTGGCACTTGACGACCGCATCCGTCCCCTCTGGGAGGAACGCTCGGCTGCCTCCATCGAGGAGGCCATTCAACGGGGCTCCAAGAACGACACGCATGTCAATCTGTCGGCTTCACTGACCATGATGACCAACGTCACCCTGACTACGGTGGGCGCTTTGTTCATCGTGGCCCATGAAATGACCATGGGTGCGCTGATCGCTTCCAACATGCTGATGGGGCGCCTGCTTGGCCCCCTGAACCAACTGGTGGGCAGTTGGAAGACCTATCTGGGCTTTCGCCAGTCGGTCGAACGCCTGGGCGAAATCTTCGCAGCCCAAGAAGAACTGAAGGAAAGCCGAATCGACCTGGGACGCCCCAAGGGCGAGTTGGGTGTTGAATCGGTCACCTTCCGCTATCAGAAGGATGCGGCGCCGACCCTCGATTCCGTCAATATGAAGATCTCTCCCGGCGGCATCACCGCCATCGTGGGCCCCAACGGCTCGGGAAAAACGACGCTGCTGAAGGTTCTGATGGGGCTTTATCCTGCGGAAAGCGGGCGGGTTCTCCTGGATCAGGCCGATATCGCCCAATTCACAAGGCGCGAGCTTTCGACCTGGATGGGCTATGTGCCCCAGGAATGCGTTTTGTTTTCGGGTTCCATTCGCGAGAATATCGCCCAGGGCACCACCGATGCTTCCGATGAGCAGATTTTGAAGGCCTCACGCCAGGCTGGCGTTCATCCCTTCATCATCGATCTCTCCGATGGCTATGGAACGCCAGTGGGTGAAGGCGGCAGCGTTCTGTCCGGCGGTCAGCGCCAGCGGCTTGTGCTGGCCCGCGCCCTGGTCGGTGATCCGCCCGTACTGATGCTGGACGAGCCTTCGAGCAATCTCGACCGCAAGGCCGAGGAGGATCTGGCCCGAACGCTGGTCGAACTGTCCAAAGACCATACGATCATCATGGTCACGCATTCCCCGGTTCTGCTGTCGGTTTCCAATCGCGTGGTCGCCCTTGACCGCGGACGGATTCTGGCTTCCGGCCCCTCCAGTGAAATCCTGCCCCGCCTGTTCGCGCGCCCCGCCGCGCCAACACAGCCCCCCGCCCCTGCATCCGCGGCACCGTCTCTTGCCCCGCCGGGAGGTGCATCATGATGTTAAAACGGCTCGATGCGCTGGTTGCCAGCCACCCCCTGCCCACTTGGCGGCCTGTGGCCTGGACCGTCATGGGCCTCTTGGGTGCCTTCATCATCTGGGCCACCTTCGCCCATCTCGACGAGGTTGCCGTGGCCCAGGGCGAGGTGGTGCCCTTTGGCAAGGTGAAGTTGATCCAGCATCTCGAAGGCGGCGTGCTGCGCGAGATGTCGATCCAGGAAGGCCAGATCGTCCATGAAGGAGCGCCTCTGTTCCAGGTCGATCTGCCCGCCAGCGCCATCAACAAGGAAGAGCTTCAGGTGCGCCTGGACGGCGCTTACCTGCAGCGCGCCCGCCTGGAAGCCGAAGCCAACGGCGCCCCGCTCGTCTTTCCCGAGGCCGAGGCAGCCAGACAGCCCGATCTGCGTCTGGCCGAACAGAACACCTATGATTCGCGCACCCGCGAACATCAAAGCACGGTGGCCAAGATCATCGAACAGGTCAAGCAGCGCGAGCTGGATGTGCAGGAAATGGAATCGCGACGGCGCACATCCCAGGCCAATCTGCGCATCGCCCACGAAAAAATGGCCATGTCGAAAGACTTGCTGAAGGACGGGTTGACGCCGCGCATGGAACATCTTCAAGTGCAGCGCGACGTCGAAACCCTGCAAGGCGAGATTTCCCAGCTAGAATCGGCGGTCCCCCGGGCCAAGGCGGCCCTTTCCGAAGCCTTGAACCGTCAGATCGAGGAAGAGCAGAAATACCGGCGCGAGGCCCGCGAGCAGCTTTCCCAGGCCGAGTTGAACGTGGCCCGTACGCGCGAGCTTCTTTCCCAGGCCACCGAACAGTCGCTGCGCAGTCAGGTCAACAGCCCGATCGACGGCATCGTCAAGAATCTGCGCTACAACACCATTGGCGGCGTCATCAAGCCGGGCGACACGGTCCTGGAAATCGTGCCGCTTAAGGACCGCATGATCATCGAGGCCAAGCTCAATCCCATCGACCGGGGCTATGTCGAGGCGGGACAGAAGGCCCTGGTCAAGGTCAGCACCTATGATTTTGCCCGCTATGGCGGACTTTACGGCAAGGTGTCGCTGGTGGCCGCCGATTCGACCATCGACCAGACCAACGGGACGGCCTATTTTCGGGTGGTGGCGGAAACCGACAAATCCTATCTCGGCGACTCGGAAGGGATACTGCCCATCACACCCGGCATGCAGGCTTCTGTGGAAATCCACACCGGCACCAAGACGGTGATGGAATATCTCCTGAAACCCGTGATCAAGCTCAAGCACGAGGCTTTCCGCGAGCGCTGACCGCCCGCCCCGCCTCGAATTAGGAAATAATTAGCTGATTTAATCGATATTGCGTCCTATAGAGGCTTCTACCACAATAGAAGCTATCGCTGGCGTCAGACGGAGCAGCCTGCCCGACCATGTCACTACCGACAATCTTTGGCCTGATCTTCAGCTTGGCCCTGTTCGTCTGGTCGATTGTCATGTCGACCGACAACTACATGGCCTTTGTCGATGCCGCGAGCTTCATCATGGTGGTCGGAGGTACCTTTGCGGCTACCTTCATCTCCTATGAGGCGCGTTATGTCTTTCAAGCCCTTAAGGTTCTGAAAACAGTCATCGTCGCCGCCAAGATCGGTCGCACGGCCATGACGGGCGAAGTGGGCCGCATCATTCGCTGGGGCTATATCGTTCAGAAAAGCGGCCTGCCCGCCCTGGAAGCCGATGCCGCCAAATTGCGATCCCAGGATAAGTTTCTGTCCTTCGGCGTTGATCTGGTCATCAGCGGCTATACCGGGCAGGAAGTGCGCGACACGCTGGCCAACACCATCGAATCGACCTTTCAACGTGCCACTATCCCGGTTTCCATCTTGAAGAACATGGGGGCGAATGCGCCCGCCTTCGGCATGATCGGGACCCTGGTCGGTCTGGTCATCATGCTGGATCAGATGGCAACCAACCCTTCGGGCCTGGGTGCTGGCTTGGCCGTGGCCCTGATCACCACCCTCTACGGCGTTCTGTTCGCCCGCATCATTCTATTGCCCGCCGCCAGCAAGATACAGCAACGCGAGGAAATCGTGCGTTTCAGGAATTATCTGGTAGCCGAAGGGCTGGCCTTGCTGGCCGAGCGAAAAAGCCCGCGCTACATCCAGGATCGCATGAACAGCTTCCTTGATCCTGCCATTCATTTCAGCATCGAAAAGCACCTGAAGAAGGGCTAAACGTCATGGCAGACAAATTTGGCTCCCCAACCCAAGGGAGCGGCGAGGAATGCGAAGACTGGCTGACAACCTATGCCGACGCCATCACCTTGCTGATGGCCTTCTTCGTCATGATGTTCTCCATCTCCAAGGTCGATCCGGTAAAACTGGAACAGCTCCAACAGACACTTGCCAAAGACATCGCCAAAAAGGATGTTTTGCAGCCCATTCAGCTTCTGAAGGATGATTTGAAGGAAACCGCCCAGTCGCTGGGCGCCGAGGAGATCATGGGGGTGGCGACCGACGAGAGAGGCATCGTTCTCGAATTCGCAGCCCAGGCCTTCTATCAACCGGGAACCGCCGACATCAAGCCCGAGGCAGAGGGGGTCTTGAAGCGCGTGGCAGCCCTTTTGAACGCCGAACGCTATCAGGGTTTTCAAATGGAAGTCGAAGGCCATACCGACGACATTCCCATCGCGACGGCGCAATTTCCCTCGAACTGGGAACTTTCGGCCATGCGCGCCACCACGGTGGTCCGCTATTTCATCGGTGGCGGCGTGGCGCAAGCCCGTCTGCGCGCCACCGGATTCGCCGATGTCTCGCCCAAGGTTCCCAACCGCGACATGAACGGCAATCCCCTGCCCGCCAATCAGGCCATCAACCGGCGCGTGACGGTTCACATCATGCCTCGGCTGAACAACACTACGATGGCGCCGCCTAAATAGCCATTGAGACAACGCCCTCGTTGTCATCTTTGACTGCATCACAGTTACCCGTAAACAAAGGGCAGGCGCCCTGCCTTAAGCCAGCGTCAATTCCATATTGTCGCGGGCGACCAACGTGCCATCCCAGACCCGGCGCGAAACGTCTTCCAGCGTTTCCATGAACTGATCGTCATGGTCGGGATCGTGGTGGAAGATGGCCAGGCGCTTCACATTGGCCTGACGGCACAGGCGGATGCCTTCCTGCCAGGTCGAATGCCCCCAGCCCACCTTGGGGGGAAACTCTTCGTCGGTGTAGGTGCTGTCATAGATGACCAGATCGGCCCCCTCGATCAGCCCCAGAATATTCTGGTCGGGTTTGCCCGGCACATGCTCGGTGTCGGTGATCACGCAGACCGACTTGCCCTGATGCTCGATCCGATAGCCCGTGGCACCGTTGGGGTGGTTCAGCTTCACAGTCCGGATATTCACCCCCTCGTAGGGCGAAAAGCTGTTGCCAGCGATGAAATCCTCATAGGTGATATTGGCCTTCAGGGCGGCCAGGGGAACAGGAAACATCGGATTGGCCATTTGGCTGGCCAGCACCTGCTGAATGCTGCGGATACCGCCCGTATCGTTCTCGCCGCTCATTAAATGACCGGCCATGATATGCAGGTCGAAAGCAGGGCTGAAATTGGGCGCGAAGAACGGAAAACCGTTGATGTGATCCCAATGCGTATGGGTCAGCAACAACAGGGCCTTGTCGACCTTGCGGCGCAGAAAGTCGTGCCCCAAATTGCGGATGCCGGTGCCGGCGTCGATCACGATGACGCGGCCCGCCAAAACAAACTCGATACAGCTGGTATTCCCGCCGTACACGACATGATTGGGTGACGGACAGGCGATGCTGCCCCGAACCCCCCAAAACTTGAGCTTATACCCCATGCGCCAGTTCGCTCCAGGCCGCCACTACCCCATCCGGCGACCCTAGATGTATTGGTCCATAACGAAACCGTGGGGATAATAACAGAACTTATCAACGCATGCGCTGGAAATTTCAAGGCGAGACCAAGGGAATTTTCACAACCGGCATCCCCGGTCGGATATTGAGGAATCGTGTCGCATTCCCTTGATTCATTGCAATTTCCATCAAGCCCGTTGAGTTCTCATAACAGAATATCTGATGATGCCCCGCCTCGGAAAATGTCTGGAACCGGGGCAACCGGCGCCCCCCGATTTCGAGCCCGAATCCCGGGGCCAGGCTGGCGGCCCGAAGGCCCGTCACAGCATTGCCGAATCGATCCAGATAGATCACCGCTTCCCAGTCGTCAGGCCAGGCGGGGTGGCTTGCCGACCCTATGTCTATGGGTTGCAGTCCAGAAAGATCGCCCCTGCAAAGTTGTGCCGCAATCGGGGCAAAAAGATCTCGGCCATGAAAGCTTGCCGACAGCCGCTCAGGGCGCCAGACGATCTCATAAACCGCCAACTCCCTTGCTCGGCGCATGACAAACTCAAACAATCCGTTGTCAGGCCCGACATACCAGCGCCGGTCCGCCTGGATGGCCAGAGGGCGGCGTCGCCCCCCGACTCCGGGATCGACAACCCCAAGCAACACGGCGTTTTCAGGAATTTCCGAAAGCAACGAAGCCAAAAGATAGGCCGAGGCCTTGGCGTCGAAGACAGGGGCGTCGTGCATAAGATCGATGACCGGGCCAGTATGATCGAGTCCGGCCAGCGCCAGCTTCATCTGCCCGACATAGGGGCCTTCATAGCCAAAATCCGTGAAAAGAAGAATCATTGGAACAGGATACGTGACTTCATGCCAAAGGTCACCCCTTCCAAATGCCCATATTAATAATCATGTGTTTATGTGTGTGAATGTTTGTCATGACATAATGGCATCTGTCGCTGATAACATTGAAACTTTTTGGGGTCGTTTTTCACTGTCAAATAAATATGCTTAATTTTTCTTGACGACTGCGATGCCTCCTCCTAGCATTTGAGAAAATATAAAACCAGTTGCTCAAGGGATTAAATCTATGCTTGCCAAAACTCTGACGATCTCCCCTGTCCGCCCACCGGCGCGAATGACTGGGGGGGACGAAACGCATGGGCGCAAGCGCCTGCCACGCCATGAACGTGAAAAGTTGATTGTCGAAGAGGCCATTCGCTTTTTCGCCGAGGTCGGTTTCGAGGGCCAGACCCGCGCCCTTGCCGAACGTCTGGGGGTTACCCAGCCCCTGCTCTATCGCTACTTTCCGGATAAAAGCAGCCTGATCGACCGCGTCTATCACGAGGTCTATCTCAATCGCTGGAACCCGGCCTGGGGCTCCTTGCTAACCGACCGGACGCGCTCGCTCAGAGAACGCATGACGATCTTCTACCATCAGTTCTACAGCACCTATTACACCTATGAGGGCGTTCGCATTTTCCTGTTTGCCGGCCTCAAGGGGCTCGACCTCAACACGCGGGGAATGAACGAGTTCCTGCACCGGGCGGTCATGCCCATCTGCGCGGAAATCCGCCATCAGGCCGGATTGCCCAGCCCGGCGGAAACCCCCCTGCTGCCCGCGGAAATCGAATCCTTCTGGACCATGCATTCGCGCTTTTTCTACCGTTCAGTTCGCCAGTATGTCTACGGCCTGCCGATGATGGACGATCTGGACCAAGTGATCGAGTCACAGGTCGGCGATTTTGCTGATCAGGCTCCCGAGGCCTGCCGAAGACTGTTTCAGAAGAACTAACCGCCTTACTTGTCGTAATGGCCCATGGGCGCTCATAATGAGTGCCCATGGCCACCCTATCCCCCCCTTCGACAGCACTGGCGCTTCGGATCTTTCTGCCCTTTGCGGGCGGCTATTTCCTGTCCTATCTCTATCGTTCGGTCAATGCCGTCATCGCCCCCGATCTGGTGCGCGAACTTGATCTGAGCGCCGCCGATCTGGGCTTGCTGACCAGCACCTATTTCCTGACCTTCGGTCTGGCCCAATTGCCGCTTGGCGTCTTTCTCGACCGCCTGGGTCCAAGGCGCGTTGAAGCCAGTCTGCTAATCCTGGCCGCCATCGGGGCCTCATTATTTGCCCTGGCGCCCTCGACGGAAATCCTGATCATAGGGCGTGGCCTGATCGGTCTGGGGGTTGCCGCCTGTCTGATGGCCTCGATGAAGGGCTTTACGCAATGGTTCGCCTCCGAGCGCCTGCCCCTGGTCAACGGGCTCCTGCTCGGATTCGGTGGCTTAGGGGCTTTGGCGGCAACGGCGCCTGTCGAATGGGCCTTGCATTACACCGGCTGGCGCAGCCTGTTCTTTTTGCTGGCGGGGGCGACGCTTCTTGCCTCGGCCGTCATTTTTTTCGTGCTGCCGGAGCGCCCCCCCGCACCCAACAGCTTAAAGCAGGAACCGCTGCGCTTGCAGATCGGAGCGGTGAAAACCATTTTCAAAAGCCCGGTCTTCTGGAGCATCGCCCCCGGATCGGCCCTGATTCAGGCAAGTTTCATGGGGATTCAGGGCTTGTGGGCCGGTCCCTGGCTTCGGGATGTGGCACATCTTTCCAGAGATGACGTGGCGGGGCATCTCTTTGCCATGGCCTTTGCCGTGGCGGTCGGATTTGTCGCGATGGGCCTGCTGGCCGACTGGCTGAGGCGGCACAAGATCAGCCCGCTCACCGTCGCATTGGTTGGCATGTGTCTGTTCTTGCTGGTTCAACTGGCCTTCGTTCTGGAATGGACCAGTGCCGCCCTGCCCTTGTGCCTTCTCTTCGGCTTTCTGGGAACCTCAGGCGCCCTCAACTACGCCAGCCTCACCCAGCTCTTTCCCTCGCATCTGGCGGGGCGGGTCACCACCAGCTTCAATCTTCTGGTCTTTGGCGCCACCTTCGCCGCCCAATGGGGCATGGGCGCCGTCATCGGCCTTTGGCCCGTCGAGAACGGACACTATGCGCGCGGCGCCTACGCCGCCGCCTTCGGCCTGATGCTGGCGCTTCAAATGGCAGGAATCGCCTGGTTCATTTTTTCAAGAAAGAAGATCGCCTCATAAGCACGGCCGCGATATGCGGAAGGGCCAGCAGAGCCAACAGAAGGGCCAGAATCAGCACATCGTCATTAGCCACCATCCCCTTGAGAATGAAGGGCACCTGATCGCCCAGGTCCGGGCGCATGCGGGTGAAATCCTCGCCCAGCAGGGTGAACCCTTCGCCAACGATGCTGTCCAGCGCCGCCAGGGGCAGGGCCAGGGCAAGAACGCGGTCCCCGCGTCCTCCCTTGAAGGCAGTCAGCCCGGCCAGGGCGTTCAAACCCTCGGCCCCCGCCATACGGGCCAGCAGCGCCAGCCCCAAGGCCGAAGCCGCCAGGATGGACAGCATGGTCAAGGGAATATCGCGATAGCGCCCATCGGAGGCGATGGCGATGGCCTGCACGACGGCATAGACAGCGAAAACGGCCATCAGGTGCCTAAGCCAGACGGGCGGCGGCTCCAGACGGTCTGCCGCCCAGGCAGCTGCCAGTCGCACACTCCCCAAGACAAGGGCCACGAGACCAAGACCGACCAGAACGGGGGCAAGGCTTGTCCAGAAAGTGAAAGCGGCGGCATAGGATACGCAGGCAAAGCGCACCAGAAGGACGGAAAGGAGCTGCGCACAAGCCAAGGTTCCAACCGCCAGGACGGCACGCCCGCCCAACAGATCACGCCGAACCAACAAAATCATCAGGCCGGACAGAAGGATCGATGCCACGGATTTCCAGAACCAGTTGGCATCTTCCGGCACCTCGCCCCTGAGCGGATATTTCAAGTCGCGATTTTCGTCGATCAGGCCCCACTTGGCGCCGACCGTTCCCTCCAAGGTGTATTTCCAGCCCTGATCGAAGGCCTCGACCAGATTATAGTCGAAGCCGTTCTTGATCGAGGTTTCGACCAGTGTCCGCAGATGGATGGCGGCATTGACCACGCCGGGCACGGCGGGCCCCCGCGACCTGCCCTGCGTCGGCCATCCGGCCTCGCCGATCAGGATGGGCTTTCCGGGAAAAGCCTCGCTGACTAGGCGGTGTATTTTCTCGAAATGCTGGCCGACCTCCTGAACGCTGGCGGGCTCGTCTTCCCAATAAGGCAGGATGTGGATGGTGATGAAATCGACCTCGGCCGCCACCTGGGGATGTTTCAGCCAGAAGGCCCAGACATCGGCATAGGAAACCGGCTGTTTGACCTTGGCCTTTACCTGACGGATATAGTCGATCAGTCGCTCGGGCGGCAGATCGCGGCGCAACAGAACTTCATTGCCGACGATCACCCGCTCGACCTCGTCGGGATGATCGTTGGCCAGTTGAATCAGCGCCTCGACCTCGGCCTCGTTGGTGGCCCGGCCCTTTTCAGTCGTGTCGCTGGTGATCCAGGCACTTTGGATGACCTTAAGCCCGTATTTCGCGGCCAGGAAGGGGACGGCCTCCATGCCCTCGCGGCTGGTATAGGTGCGCACGCCGCGAGCGATCCCTTTAAGGCGCGCCATATCCTCCTCGATCTGGTCGCGCGAGGGAAAGACCTGGGTCAAGGGGCTTTGCCCATCGCGAAAAGGCGCAAAGGAAACGCTGGCAATCTGCCCGGTTACGCCCGGACCGGCATCCCGGGGGCGATTGGGAAACGACCAGGACAGGAAAGCCAGTTCCCCAAAGATGAGAAAGCAGACGGCAAGCAGGGCGATGCGTTTCATGACCGGTTACCGCCCGACGCCGCGAATGGACAAATAGCGCCGATCCCTGACCACGGCCAGAGGTACGCCGAAGCGCTGGACCTTGGCGATGGTCCGCCCTTCGAAATAGCTCTCGCAATTGATGACCGTGTACATGATCATGAAATCAGCCTCTTCCTGCTTCTTGGTAAAAACCAGATTCGGAGGAAAGTAATAATAGGCGGAAAGGGCGTGTCCGCAAACCATGACCTTCCAGGTCCTGGGCTCGCCGCCCAACTCGCGCTGCTCGTTCTCGACGAAATCGGCTAGTGCCAGCGAGGCTTCCCTCAAGGAATTGCTCCAATAATCGATTTCCCACTTTCCGTCGGCACCGGCCAGCCCGCCCACCAGACGGTTGTAGTAGATATATTGATGCGGGTGCAGTTGCGCCATTTGCCAGAGAAGGGCGACCAGACAGGCCATCAGGGAAACAAAGAATCCCCTGCCCGCCCAATGATGAAGGCGCCACAGGCTTTCCCAAAGCCGGTCGAGAGCGACGGCGGCAAGGATGGCCAAAGGGGGGACGACGAACAGGAAATGGCGCAACCCGTTATAGGCGGTGGGGCGCATCAGCACGAAAAGCAGAAGCGGGAACAAGGCGGCAAGGGCCGTCAGAAAGAAATTCATCGTGCCCTGGGGAAGGCGCAGGCCGTGGCGCTGATCCTTCAGCCAAACCAGGAACATCACGAAAGCCAGGACCAGACCCGCCAGAACGATCTCGGGCAGGGTCACCGTCAGATAGGCGGGAATGTAAGACGAGGGCAAATGGTCAGCGCTGTAGGGCTGCCCGTTCATCCAGGTGGTGATGCCGATGCCCAGCGTGGAAAAGCCCAGCAGGGCCAGAAGGGGATTAAGCAGTCCCTGATAGGACCAGGGCCAGAAGAAGGCCATCACGCCATAGGCAATGAGCAGCGGCAGCGCAATCGAGCGCAGCATGACCCACGCTTCGCGCCCCAATAGACTAAAACTTTTAAAGCGCGTGAAAGGCCCCAGCAGACGCAGGCACAGACCAACCCCCAAATAGAACAGCATGAGCAGAGCGCCCGCACGGATGGACAAGGCAATGCCAAGGGCTATGCCGAAACCGATGCGGGCCGAGCGCGAGGGGGTTGGCGATTCCGAAACGAAACGGCACAGGTAATAGAGCGTCCACAGCATGGCGGAAGCGAAGGGCGCGTCCTTGGGATTGTTGAACATGTGCCCCCAGAAGGGCGGAGTCAGGGCCAGCAGGGTCAAGGCCAGGACACCGGCCCGCTCGCCGCCCAGAAGGCGCCCCAGCCGCCAAGCCCCAGCCAATCCGATCACCCCCAGCACACCGCCCAGCAAATGGCGGGTTTCGAAAACGCCCAGGGGCGAGAACGCGTTCAAGATGGCAGCCAGCAGATCGAAGAATCCGCCGTAATGGAAGAGGTCCAGATATTCCAGGGCCGAGCGATCCTGAAAGAACGAGGTGTAATAGGCCAGAATCATCTTGCCGTATTCGTTCTGCACCGCCTCGTCATGCGTGATTCCGTAATCTTGGAAAACAAGCCCCACCAGAAGCAGCGCCGCCACCAGAAGGGCGATGCCCATATCGTCATAAACCTCGCCGCTCCAATGGAGCGGCGATCCGGACTGTTTGGGGGGAAGATCGCTCTTCAGACTCATGGGGGGGAGACTATCAGGGCTTGAACCGGCTTTCTAGCGTATGATCGGTCTTTCCCGCAAGCCTGCCTACCCCTCACCCGGCGCCGGGTGAGACAAATAGATCATGCGCTTGATCTCTCGACGCCCGCAGGTGACGTTGTCGAGAATGAAGCCCGAAGCCAGAGACAGAAAGGCCAGAATCATGATGCTGGCGGCCAGGATAGCGGTGGGAAAGCGCGGCACCAACCCGGTTTCAAGATAGGTCAACAGAACAGGCACCATCAAAAGCACGGCCCCCGCAGCCATCAGGGCCGAGAGCGTGCCGAAGAAAAAAAGCGGCCGCTCCTCCTTGGTCAAGGCAATGATCATTTTCAAAATGCGCCAACCATCGCGATAGGTATTGAGCTTGCTGACCGATCCGGGCGGGCGGGCGAAATAGGGGGTTTCGACCTCGGCCACCGGCATGTTGAGCGACAGCGCATGCACGGCAAGCTCGGTCTCAGTTTCGAAACCTTTGGACAGGGCCGGAAAGGATTTGGCGAAGCGACGCGAAAAGACGCGAAAGCCCGACAGCATGTCCTTGAAGCGGTCGCCGAACAGCCAGGCCACCGTTCCCGTGATCAGGTGATTGCCCAACTGATGACCGGCGCGAAAGGCCCCCGCCTCGTCGGTATGCAGGCGCGTCCCCACCACCATGTCGAGATGCTCGTCGATCAGCTTTTGAATCATGGCAGGCGCGCTATTTGCGTGATAGGTGGCGTCGCCATCCGTCATCACATAAATGTCGGCCTCGATATCGGCGAACATGCGCCTGACAACATGCCCCTTGCCTTGCAAGGGTTCAGAACGCACCACTGCACCCGCTGCGCGGGCCAGCTCGACCGTACGATCCTTGGAGTTGTTGTCGTAGACATAGACGATGGCACCCGGCAACGCCTTCTTGAAATCCGCAACCGTCTGCGAGATGGCGGCTTCCTCGTTATAGCAGGGAATGAGAACGGCGATGCGCATGAAGCCCCTTGGCAAGGATCAGACCCTTGGAAGATTAGCGAATAGGTGCCCGGACGGCAACGCAACAAATCATGTTTGTCCAACCGTACCAAGGAAATACTTTCTTATAGACGAAAGGGCTGCTAGCATTCTTAGACAAATACCAGATAAACAGGGAAAAACGGTGCCTCCGAGCGACAGCCTTCCTTTTCACGTTCTCATCATCGACGATCAGAAATCCATGCGCGGAATCATTCGCCAGCTTTTGAGCCGCGGCGGGATTTCCGGAATCAGCGAGGCCGAGAACGGCGAGCAAGCGATCGAACTCTTGAACAAAACGCAGAACAGCCTGCCCGATGTCATTCTGTGCGATCTGTACATGGATAAGATGGACGGAATGGAGTTCGTCAACCGTGTCCGGCGCGACAAGGAAAAACCCTATTACCAAATACCCGTTCTGTTATTGACGGGCGAAAAGGATGCCTTCGTTCTCGATGTCGCCAAACAAGCCGGGGCAGCAAGAATTCTGACCAAGCCGATTTCATCGGAACAGCTCGTTCTGGAGATCAAGCAGGTGATCGGTTTTGCGGGTTAGGCTTTTCTGACCGCGATCTGATCAAGCCCCACGAAACCGCGCCCCGAGCCCTGCAATCCTGAGCCGCAACCGCTGCCCTCGAACACCTTGAACAGCTTGGCCTGCCGGGGATCGATGCCGGTGAATTTTTCGTAGGAGTCGGCCAAAAGCCTGCGGGCCAGGGGACGGTTCATCTTCTCGCCCGCCAGTTCGGCCGCATTCATCCGGTTGTGGAACTCCTTGAGGATATGCAGGCGCGCCACATTCAGGCGCGACGGCTCGAACGGCACATCGAGTTCCTGGAAGAAATCCTCGGCCGTGGAAAGGTCCTTAAGCTCGATCGTCATATCGCACATGGAAGTCTCCTTCAGATCGGCAGGCTGGTCTGCGGGCCGATATGGCCAAGGGCTTGCACCTGGACCGGAACGCGCAGCGTTTCCTTGAAAAAGCGGTCGAGTTCGGTGCGTCCCGGAGCGTGCTTGGCAGCCACGGCAAAGTGGCGGATACGGGCCAAAATCGCCCGCGCCTGCTCATCGCCCAGGTCAAGGCCCAGTCCCGCATAGGCCTCGCGCACAGAAGCCAGGCCGGAATGCTTGCCCAGAACGAAGCGATGTTCGCGCCCAAGCGAATGCGGATCGATTCCCTCATAGCTGGCGCGGTTCTTGAGCAGGCCCTGGACATGAATGCCCGCCTCGTGGGTAAAGACATTGTCGCCGACGATGCTTTTGGCTAGCGGAACCGGGCGCCCCGAGGCCTGGGCCACCAGGGCCGAAATGGCGGGCAATTGATGCGTATCGATACCCGTATCGATGCCATAGAGATGGCCAAGCGCCATCACCACTTCCTCAAGCGGCGCATTGCCCGCCCGCTCGCCCAGGCCGTTGACCGTGGTGCTGACATGGCTGGCCCCGCCCTTGATGGCAGCCAGGGAATTGGCATTGGCCAGCCCCAGATCGTCATGGGCATGGATTTCCAACTCGAATGCCGGACCAACGGCTTGACGCAGGGTCTGAAAGATCTCTCTGGTGGCGAAGGGATCGAGCAGGCCCAGCGTATCGGCAAATCGAAAACGTCTGGCCCCGGCGTCCCGGGCAGCCAGCGCCACCTCGGTCACGAAGGCCAAATCGGCCCTGGATGCATCCTCGGCTCCGATGCTGACCTCTAGCCCAAGAGCCGTGCAGGTCTTGATCAGCCGCGTCATCACGGCCAGCAACTCCATCCGGCCAATCCCCAGTTTCAGGGAAAGCTGCACATCGGAAACCGGAAGCGTCAGATGCACACTGGAAAGCCCCACAGCGATGGCGGCGCCGACATCCTCGTCCTTCAAGCGGCACCAGCCGATCAAGCGAGCCTTAAGTCCCGCATTCAAGATGGTGCTAATGCCCTGGCACTCCTCCTCGCCCATGGCGGGAATGCCGATTTCAAGCTCGGGCACACCGGCGGCATCCAACGCCCTGGCGATTGCCAGTTTCTCGGGCACGGTAAAGGCGACACCCGCCGTTTGTTCGCCGTCTCTTAGGGTCGTGTCGTTGATCTTGACCATCGGCGTCATCCGCAACTGAAGGACTGGCCGCAGCCGCATTTCCCGGCAGCGTTGGGATTCTCGAAAACAAAGCCCGAGCCGCTTAAATCCTCGACGAAATCGACATTGACCCCTGTCAGCAAGGGCAGGCTTGTGGCATCAACGAAAACGCGGACCTCGCCGAAACGGTAGACGCGGTCGCCCTCCTGAGGGGCCTCGTCAATACCCATGCTGTAGCGAAAGCCCGAACAGCCGCCAGAAGCCACCATGATGCGAAGACCGCCATTGGCCTCGCCTGCCCCATCCATCAGATTTTTAATGGCGCCGATGGCGCTTTCGGTCAGAACCAGCATGGACAGCCTCCGGGTTGATGATCCTGACCCCTCTCTTTCAAAGGCCGTGCCACTTATAAGTCTTTGGAAACATTGATTTGAGATTTGTCACAGGGTGACGGGAAGCCGACAATCGTCGGCTTTGCGACAGACCGGCGGTTTTTTCAGCCCGCGTTCAGAAAGGCCATGATAAAAAGGCGATCATGAATCGATTCCTCGCCTTTGCCGTTTTGATTGCCCTTTTGGCGCCCGCATCGTCCGGCGCCGTGCTGGCCGATTCCTCCGAGCAGAAACAGGCCCGCGAAGCGGTCAAGCGGGGCGACATCCGCCCCCTTTCCGACGCCATCGCCAAGGTCGAGAAGGAATATGAAGGCCACATGCTCGACGCCAAGATGGAGCATGAATACGGCCGCTACGTCTATGAGATCAAGCTGATCACCAAGGACGGCTGGCGGCGAAAGCTCTATCTCGATGCGAAAACGCTTGAGCTGGTGAAGGAAAAGATGAAACCTCCTCACGGCTCCGGTGAAAAAGACAAAGACAAGGACAAGGATTGAACGCATGCGGGTCCTGGTCGTTGAAGATGACAAGCGCCTCAGCGCCCAGCTCAAGGAAGCCCTGGAAAAAGCGGGCTATGCGGTCGATCAGGCTTTTGACGGCGAGGAAGGCCATTTCCTGGGCGACACCGAACCCTATGACGCCATCGTGCTGGATTTGGGCCTGCCGATCAAAGACGGGGTTTCCGTCTTACGTGAATGGCGCAAGGCGGGACGCGCCACCCCCGTCCTGATCCTGACCGCAAGAGATGCCTGGAGCGAGAAAGTTGCCGGTTTCGATGCGGGCGCCGACGACTATCTGGCCAAGCCCTTTCATCTCGAAGAGCTTTTAGCCCGCCTGCGCGCCCTGATCCGCCGTTCTGCAGGGCAGGCCACCTCCTCGCTGGATTGCGGCGAGTTGAGTTTCGACACCCGCTCGGGCACCTGCACGATTGCAGGAAAAGACGTGCCCCTGACCGCCCATGAGGTGCGGATTCTGGCCTATCTGCTGCATCACAAGGGCCGCATCGTCTCGCGCACAGAGCTGACCGAACACGTCTATGCCCAGGATTTCGACCGGGATTCCAATACCATCGAAGTCTTCATCGGGCGGCTGCGCAAAAAAATCGGGGAAGGTTTCATTCATACCCATCGCGGGCAGGGCTACCGGATGGCCGATCCTGATGCTGGCGCAAGATCGTTTAACTCCGAGTCACTCAAGTGACGCGGAGTTAAACGTGAGTCCTTCGTTAAAACAATTTTCTAGAGCTGATTCGTCTCCTTTTTCAATCCGCAAACGCCTTGTCCTTCTGGCCGGGCTGTGGCTGGCTGCCGCCCTGGTGGCGACCGGCCTGATCCTGGCGCAACTCTTCAGAACACATGCCCAGGAAGCTTTCGACGCCGAACTGGCGGGACATATCGAGGAACTGGTGGCCCTGGCGGACTTTAATGCCGAAGGCCAGCTTCACATCGCCCGCCCGCCGCTTGATCCCCGTTTCACCCGTGCCTATTCCGGCTGGTACTGGATTATCTTTGAGAAGGGCGAGGAGGCCGCCCGGTCGCGCTCGCTTTGGGATATCGACCTTGCACTTCCCACCCCCATTCCACAGGTTCCCTTTGAATTGACCGGTCCCCGAGGCGAGCATTTACGCGCCGTGGCCAAGCCCTTGCAGTTGGATGAAAGCGTCCATCAAGCCATGTTCCTGGTGGCAGGTCCGCAGGACCGGATCAATATCGCCTCGGCGGATTTCCAGGGGCATCTGATCGTCACCTTCGTTCTGCTGGGCGCGGGACTGATCGCGGCCATTCTGATTCAAGTCGGCTGGGGCTTGCGCCCGCTCCAGCGTCTGCGCTTGGCTCTGGCTGATATCCGGGCGGGAAGGTCTCATCGCCTTGATGGTGTTTTTCCATCTGAAATCAGTCCGTTGACCGATGAAGTAAATGAACTGCTTGAACATAATACCAAGATTGTTGAGCGGGCGCGGACCCATGCTGGTAATCTGGCGCATGCCCTAAAGACCCCCCTGGCCGCCCTTAAGAACGAGGCAGAGACCCTGCCCGAGCCCGAGCGCGAGAAGCTAGGGATTCTGGTCCGGGAAATGAACGACAGCATCACCCACCATCTGAAGCGGGCCCGCATCGCCGCCGCCAAGGGGGTGCTGGGACAGCGCACCGAACTGGCCGAGACCAGTTCGCGCCTGATAAAGGTTATGGGACGCCTGCATGCCGGGCGCCCCCTGAAAGCCACCCTGGAGGGGCTCAAGGATATCTGGTTTCACGGCGAGCGCCAGGACCTGGAAGAGATGTTGGGCACCCTGATCGAAAACGCCTTCATCTGGGCGGATTCGACGATCAAGGTGACGCTCGGGCGCGAAAAGGAACGCCTGCTGGTTCTGATCGAGGATGACGGGCCGGGCATTCCCGAGGCGCGCTGGCCCGAGGTGCTGGAACGCGGCAAGCGCCTGGATGAAAGCAAGCCCGGAAGCGGGCTTGGCCTGTCCATCGCCCTCGATCTGGCCGAAGCCTATGGCGGGCGCCTGACCCTGGCGCATTCCGCCCTGGGAGGGCTGTGCGTCAGGCTGGAATTACCCGAGGCGAGTTAGGGGGCTCTTCTATCCTCCCGCCGTCAGCTTGTCTGCCCCGCCTCCCTTCCCATCCTTCGCCTCAACGGACGCCTCCTCGTCCTTCGGTTTTCCCGATACTGAGGCGGCCCGCAGCTTCTCGACCCAATCATCGAGCCGGGAGAAGAAGACCTCTACCCCGTAGCCCAGCAGGAAGGACATGGCCGACAGGGAGAGATTGAGTCCGTTCATGATCTCGGGCGAGAAGAACAGGCTGAAGATGCCGCCCAGAACCATCCCCAGCAACAGGCGGAATCTGTACTTGTTCATGGTGGAGCGTTGGAAGGACGCTTCATCCTGTTGAGCCATCATCCGGCGGATGACGAAGGTGCAGGCCCCCATAAGCCCATAGAGAACAGGCAGAAGATACTTCCCGATGATCTCCAGATAGTGTTGCAGGCGGGCCTGGGCGATGATCTCCGTCTGATTCGCCGTAGCGCTCTTCTGCGCGCCGCCATCGGGCTTTTTTGCTCCGTCTTCGGGCTTCTGTGCGCCGCCCTCGGGATTCTGAACGCAAGGCTTCTTCTCAACACAGCCTTCCGGTTTCTGCGAAAGCCAAGAAGGAACATAACGCTCGACAACCCGAATGGTGTCACTGGCGGAAACCATCCGTCCCATGACAATCTCTTTCTTTCTTATGAGATCGTCGTGCTTGGTGATGTCGAAGTTATCTCCCTGTGTCAGCTTCAGCCGCGTGATTTCCGAAAGAACGGCGACATATTCCGTCTGAGCCTTTTCATAGGCCGCCACGGCGAAGGAGGCCGAAGCGGCGACGATCTGGAAATAGAGGAGGACTAAGAAAAAACCCAGACCATAGAGGACGAATTCGAACCGCCTGATCCACCCGAATATTTTGGGAAAAAACCACGCTTTCGCAGGCTCGAATAGCTGGCGTGCCCCTTCAATGGTGGCGGGCTTAATCTTGCCCGCCAAGTCATTCAGCAACGGCCTGGCCAGGGCGAAACGCTCGGCTTCATTCGTCGCAAGATCGAGCTTTTTGGCTGCTTCAAGAATCTCCGCCGTGGCCAAGCCGCTGCGGCAGGCGAAATTCAGGGCGCAATCGACATCCTTAAGCAATTCGCCAATGCCGCGCGGATCCGATGTAGCAACGTTCTTGGAATCTGTCGATAAATTATCCGACATTCCTGCCTCTCCTGGCCCTACCGCTCAACCAGAATGGTATAGACGCAAGGCCCGGAGGCGCAGGCCACCGGTGTTCCGTCCTTGTAGAGAATTTCGACGATCCAGTTGCCCGGCTCCAAATTCTTCTTGCTGCTCCAGGTCCGCCAGTCGAAGCGGCCCCCGCGCATCTTCGCTTCCATTCTCAGATCATTGATCAGGCCCGCTCTCCCGACCCCAAGGCTGATGGCATCCCTGGGAACCAATGTTTCCAGATCGGGGATGGCGCCCAGATAATGCTTCCAGCTGTGGCGTAACGGGAATTTTCCTTGTTTCTCAAGCTGATCAAGCGCGGCTTGGTCTCCCTCGACCAATGTCCACAGGCTTATGCCGCGCTGCTGGGTCCGCTCGCCCAACCGGTCCGTGTATTTCATCTCGGAAACCCCGGAAGTCCAGACGGCCTCCTTGATGGTGAGCGTTGCATCGCTAGCAAAGGCGATTGACATCGTCCCATTAAGTGCAATTGCGGAAACGATAAACCGGCTGATCCAAGCGCTGATCATATTCCCCCCCATTTTTACGTTTAGCAGAACGGTCGCAATTATCGTCGATGCGTTCTTTGGTAGTTTTTCACACGCCGTATAAAATCGCAATGGTATTGTTCTGGCTTATGGTGCCAACGATCTTGGTTGCCCCCCTGGGCGACCCTGCCTATTCTACGCGGCCCTTAAGGACCGGAGTTCGCGACGCATGCCCCCCATTGACGTAAATCCCCGCTATAATTGGACCAGCCAGGAGATCGAGGCGCTCTTGAAGCTGCCCCTGCTGGAACTGGTCTCGCAGGCCCATGATGTCAGCCGGGCCAACACGGATTCCCGAGGCGTGCAACTGGCTTCGCTGATGAACATCAAGACCGGCGGCTGCGCCGAGGACTGCGCCTATTGCAGCCAGTCAGCCCATCACGAAGCCCTGGATGTCTCGCGCACCCCCTTAAGCCGGGTGGGCGAGGTGGTGGCGGCGGCCAAGCAGGCCAAGGAATTGGGCACCGTGCGCTTTTGCATGGGGGCAGCCTGGCGCGAAGTGACGGACGGCCCCGACTTCGAGGCCGTTCTGGAGATGGTCAGAGCCGTTCGAGCCCTCGACATGGAGCCCTGCGTTACCCTGGGCATGCTAAAACCCCATCAGGCCAAGGCCTTGAAGGCGGCGGGGTTGCAGTCCTACAACCACAACATCGACACCAGCCCCGAATATTACGGCCAGATCATCACGACGCGCACCCTTGAGGACCGGCTGGAAACCCTGTCCATCGTCAGAGCCGAGGGGATCGATCTGTGTACCGGCGTCATTATCGGCCTGGGTGAGAGCCTGACCGACCGTGCCTCGGCCCTTGGCGTCCTGGCGGGCATGAATCCGCATCCGGAAAGTGTGCCCATCAACGCCCTGGTGGCCATCGAGGGCACGCCCCTCGAGGACCAGGAAAGCCTGCCCGCCCTTGACTTTGTGCGCATGATCGCCACGGCCAGAATCGTCATGCCCAGGTCTCGCATCCGTCTGGCTGCCGGTCGCCAGCGCCTTTCCCCGGAAGCTCAGGCGCTCTGCTTCCTGGCTGGGGCCAACTCGATCTTCTATGGCGAGCGGTTGCTGACCACCCCCAATGCCGAGCCCAACCAGGATCAGCGCCTTCTGGCCGAGCTAGGGGTTGGCCTTCCGGCATGAGGGGTTGCGGCTGGCCCTGCCCCGCCAGTATGATGCCGGACTTTTTCTAAAGGGATAGCCATGCTCGAAGCCCTGCATCACTCCTCCAAATCCTGGGTGGTCCGTATCCTGTTCGCCCTGCTGATCATCAGCTTCGGCGCCTGGGGCATCGGCGATGTCGTTCGCACCGTCACCTCCGACAGCACGGCGGTCGAAGTTGGGCCGGTCAAAATATCGATCGAGGAACTGGTCAAGGAGTTCGACCGCGAAGTGGGCCGCCTGCGCCCGCTTTTCGGCGGCAAGCTGACCAGCGAGCAGGCCCGCGAAATGGGACTTCTGGACCGAACGCTGGACCAGATGGTCGCCCGCACCCTTTACCAGCTTGAGGCCAAGCGCCTTGGCCTGTCGGTCGGCGAAAAAGAATTACAACTGACCATCCTGGGTGTGCCCGCCTTTCAGGGCGAAGATGGAAAATTCAACAAAGCGCTCTTTCAGGGGACACTGGCCGACAACAACTGGAGCGAATCAGCCTTTCTGAACCTGCTTCGCAGCGATATCGCCAGGGGCCAGCTTCTGGGAAGTGTTACCGGAACGGTCCATGTTCCCAAGGTTCTTTCCGACCTGTTCTACCGATTCCGCTTCGAGCGGCGCGTGGCCGACATTCTGCTTGCCGATGCCGACGCCATGCCCCTGCCGCCTGCCCCCAAAGAAACCGAACTGGCAGAATTCCATCAGGCCAACGCCAAGAAATTCACCTCACCCGAGATCCGTTCGATTCAAGTCATGCATATGACTCAAGATGCCCTGACCGCCGAGACCAAGCCCTCGGATGCCGAGATCGAGGAAGAGTACAGGGTACGCATCGAGGATTACACGACGCCCGAGAAGCGCATCGTGCTGCAGATGTTGTTGGGCGACGAGGACAAGGCCAAGGCGGCGGCACAACAACTGTCCGAGGGTGGCGATTTTGCCAAGATCGCCAAATCCCTGGCCAACATGGACGATCAGGCGATTCTGCTGGGCCGCATCGAGAAGCGCGATCTGCCAGGCGAACTTGCAGGACCGGCCTTTGCCCTGGAAAAGGACGGCGTGAGTGCCCCCATCAAATCGCCCCTGGGCTGGCATATCCTGAAGGTGACCGCCATTTCACCCGCCTCGCCCAAACCCTTGAGCGAGGTCAAAAGCCAGATCGCCAAGGACCTGGCTCTGGCAAATGCGTCGAAGGCCTTAAGCTCTCTCTCTGCCCAGATCGTCGATGAAGTGGCCGGTGGGGCGCGCATCGAGGAAGCCGCCCAGAAATACAAGATCAAGCTTCTGCGCATGGGGCCGATGGATGCCAAGGGCAACGACCTGGCTGGAAAACCCCTCAAGAATCTGCCCGCTGCTGACAAGCTTCTGGAACTGGCCTTCTCGACCCCGGAAGGGGCCGACAGCAATGTGATCGAACTGGATGACGGAATCCTGGGCGTCAAGGTCGAGAAGGTGGTGCCCGCCGCCCTCAAACCCCTGTCCGAGGTCATGACCGCCGTCAGGGCCGACTGGAACGACAGCCAGCGGCGCAAGACAGCCGAGGAACGCGCCGCCAAGGGGCTTGAACGCCTGAAAGCTGGCGCTTCGCTTGCCAGTGTGGCTCAGGAATTCGGCTTCAAGATGAAATCCACGGCGCCTTTCCTGCGCGACGCGCCCACATCGGAAACCGGCCTGCCCTCCCGGCTGGTAGCCTCTCTCTTCAAGCTGAAACCGGGTGAATCCGCCATGTCGCCAACCCCGGAAGGCGCCATGATCGTGCGCCTGGGGCGGATCGTTTCAGCCGACCCCACAGGTACTGCCGACAATCATTCGGAAATCGCCCAGGCACTGGAACAGGGGCTGGCGGGCGATCTGCTCGACCAATTCACCAATGCCCTGGCTGCCCGCTATGGCGTCAACAAGCACAGCCAGACCATCAACAATTATTTCAACCGGCCATGAAGCCCCTTCCCAATTTCGACGCTTTCGCCAGAGCTTATCGCGATGGGCGGCCCCAGGTTGTCTGGACGCGCCTGATCGCCGATCTGGAAACGCCGGTCTCGGCCTATCTGAAGCTGGCGGATCAACGCCCCAACAGCTTTCTTCTGGAATCCGTCGAGGGTGGCGCCGTGCGCGGTCGCTATTCGCTGATCGGTCTTAAGCCCGATCTGATCTGGCGTTGCCGGGGTGACGTGGCCGAAATAAACCGCGAAGCCCTGAAGGATGGGACCGCCTTCGTCGAAGAGGATCAGGGCGCCATCGCCTCGCTGCGCGCCCTGGTAGCCGAAAGCGCCATCGATCTGCCACCGGAACTGCCGCCCATGTCGGCGGGACTGGTCGGCTATATGGGCTATGACACCGTGCGCCTGATGGAGCGCCTGCCCGACAAGAATCCCGATCCGCTGGGCGTTCCCGATGGCTTGTTCGTGCGCCCCACCGTGATCGCCGTTTTCGATAATGTGGACGCCATGGTGACCCTGGTCACCCCGGTGCGCCCGCGCCACGGCGTTTCAGCCGAGGCGGCCTATGATCTGGCCTCTGAGCGTCTGGCCGACACGGTTGCCGATTTCTCGCGCCAGATTCCCTACCGGCGCGAGGTGGCGGACGAAACCGCCAAGCTGCCCGAGCCCCAGGCCAACATGAGCCGCGAAGCCTTTCACGCCATGGTCAACAAGGCCAAGGACTACATCCTGGCGGGCGACATTTTCCAGGTGGTCCTGGGCATGCGGCTTTCGGTACCCTTCAGCCTGCCGCCCTTTGCGCTTTACCGCGCACTTCGGCGCACCAATCCCTCGCCCTTCCTGTTCTTCCTCGATTTCGGCGGTTTCTCGATCGTGGGCTCCAGCCCCGAAATCCTGGTCCGCCTGAGAGACGGCACGGTGACCATCCGCCCCCTGGCCGGAACAAGAAAGCGTGGCGCTACGCCTGAAGAGGACAAGGCGCTGGCCGCCGATCTTCTGTCCGACCCCAAGGAACTGGCCGAGCATCTGATGCTTTTGGACCTGGGGCGCAACGATGTGGGGCGCGTGGCCAAGATCGGTTCGGTTCGCGTCACCGAGCAGATGAAGGTGGAATATTATTCGCAGGTCATGCACATCGTTTCCAACGTCGAAGGGCAGATCGATCCACGCCACGACGCCATGGACGCGCTGATGGCAGGCTTTCCCGCTGGCACCGTCTCGGGTGCACCCAAGGTGCGCGCCATGGAAATCATCGACGAATTGGAACCCGTGCGGCGCAGCTTCTACGCCGGATGCATCGGCTATCTGGCCGCCAACGGCGCCATGGACACCTGCATCGCGCTGCGCACCGCCCTGGTCAAGGACGGCGTCATGCATGTGCAGGCGGGTGCTGGAATCGTCCATGACAGCCAGCCCGACGCTGAGTACCAGGAAAGCCTGAACAAGGCCCGCGCCCTGATCCGCGCCGCCGAGGAAGCCGTCCGTTATTCCTCACGGGGATAGGTTTTTTCCTTGTTATTCCCCTATTCCGCCCTGTTCATTTTTGGTTCAGACGGTCTTGGCTATTCTCTCTGCAACAGGCAAGCAGACGCCTCATTCGATGCCAAGACCCTAAGGAGACCCCCTATGAAAAAGACGTTCGTTATTGCTTTTGTCGCTGCCTTCGCCCTTTCGCTGGCAGGCGCCGCTCAGGCAGGCAACCCCAGCCGCGACAAGATCCTGTCCGATCTCAAGGCGCAGGCCGGTGGCGATTTCTCGGCCCAGCGCGGCCAGACCCTGTTTCAGTCCAAGTTCACCGGCGGTAAGGAAGACACGCCGTCTTGCACCAGTTGCCACGGCAACTCTCCGCAGACAATCGGACAGACAAGGGCAGGCAAGTCCATTGATCCCATGGCCGTTTCGCGCACAGCCGACCGCTACACCGACATCGAAAAGGTCGAGAAGTGGTTCGGCCGCAACTGCAACAGCGTTCTGGGCCGCGCCTGCACCGCCCAGGAAAAGGGCGATTTCATTACCTTCATGTCGCAGCAATAGGGGAACGTGATGCGCAAAATGCTTCTGGCGGCGGGGCTTCTGGCCCTCTCCGCAACCACCGCCAACGCCGAACGCTTTCCGCCGATCACCGATCAGGTGGTGCTTAAGGAATGCGGCTCATGCCACAATGCCTTCTATCCCGAGATGCTTCAGAAAAGCGTTTGGCAGGAGATCATGAGCAACCTTAAGGACCATTATGGCGAGGATGCGACGATCACCAACGAAGCCACAAAGAAACACATTCTCGATTTCCACCTGACCAACTCGGCCGATGTCACCAACACCCGCCAGTCTGGAAAGTGGATGGAGGGCGTCACCACGCCCGCCAAGGCAGTTACCCTGGCGCCGCGCTTCGTGCGCAAGCATTCCGGCATCAAGCCGGAAATCTTCAAGGTCAAGGGCATCGATTCGAAGGCTAATTGCGCAGCCTGTCACAGTGGCTATGTGCAAGGCACTTTCGAAGATAACGAGTTCACGCCGATCTACCGGCAGGCCGTCAAGGGACGCTGACCCTTTTGAGCATATAAAAAGGCCCCGGCGGATGACTGCCGGGGCCTTTTTTCATGAGAAGAAACGGATCAGCGTTTGAAGGCGCCGATGCCGGCATATTTTGCCGCCGGCCCCAACTCTTCTTCGATGCGGATGAGCTGATTGTACTTGGCCAAACGATCCGAGCGCGACAGCGATCCCGTCTTGATCTGGCCGCAATTGGTGGCCACCGCCAGATCGGCGATGGTGGAATCCTCGGTCTCGCCGGAACGATGGCTGAGTACTGCCGTATAGCCCGCCTTGTGCGCCATCTCGACGGCTTCCAGCGTTTCGGAAAGCGTGCCGATCTGGTTGACCTTGACCAGAATGGAATTGGCGATGCCTTTCTTGATGCCCTGGCCCAAGCGCTCCGGATTGGTCACGAACAGATCGTCGCCCACCAATTGGACTGAAGTGCCCAGCTTTTCCGTCAGCAGCTTCCAGCCCGCCCAATCATCCTCGGCGCAACCGTCCTCGATCGACACGATGGGATAGGCCTTCACGATCTTGTCGTAGAAGGCCACGAGCCCCTTGGCGTCATAGCTTTTCTTGGCGCCGGTCATCTCGTATTTGCCGTTCTTGAAGAATTCGCTGGAAGCGCAATCAAGACCCAGCATCACATCCTTGCCCGGCTTGAATCCGGCGGTGGTGATCGCCTTCATGATGAAATCCAGCGCTTCCTCGGTGCTTTTAAGGTTGGGGGCGAATCCGCCTTCGTCACCGACATTGGTATTGTGCCCGGCCTTCTTCAATTCGCCCTTGAGGGCGTGAAAAACCTCGGCGCCATAGCGGATGGCGTCGGCGCAGGTGGGAGCGCCTACGGGCAGGATCATGAATTCCTGAATGTCGATGGGATTGTCGGCATGAGCGCCGCCATTGATGATGTTCATCATCGGCACCGGCAGCGTATGGGCGAAGGCGCCGCCGACATAGCGGTAGAGCGGCAGTCCGGCCTCCTCGGCGGCGGCCTTGGCAATGGCCAGCGAGACGCCCAGAATGGCGTTGGCCCCCAGGCGTTTCTTGTTCTTGGTGCCGTCCAATTCGATCATGGTACGGTCGATGGCGACCTGATCCTCGGCCTCCATGCCGGAAAGCGCGTCATAGATTTCGCCGTTCACCGATTCCACGGCCTTTAAGACACCCTTGCCGCCATAGCGCTTCTTGTTGCCGTCGCGCAATTCCACCGCCTCATGCGCCCCCGTCGAAGCACCCGAGGGCACGGCGGCACGCCCGAAGGCGCCGCTTTCCAGAATGACATCCACCTCGACGGTGGGATTGCCGCGCGAATCCAGAATCTCGCGGGCATGAATATCGATGATGGCGGTCATGACGCATCTCCCATTTTGGCAAGCCTGTCGAATGCTAGCAGATTTTTCAAAAGATCGGGCATATCCTTCAAAGCGATCATGTTGGGCCCGTCGCTGGGCGCATGATCGGGATCGGGATGGCATTCGATGAACAGGCCCGCCACGCCCACGGCCACGGCGGCCCTGGCCAGCGGCGGCACCATGCTGCGGTCGCCGCCCGAGGCGTTGCCTTGGCCTCCCGGCGCCTGCACGGCATGGGTGGCGTCGAAAATCACCGGATAGCCAGTACCCGCCATGATGGGCAGCGATCTGAAATCGACCACCAGCGTGTTGTAGCCGAAACTGGCGCCGCGCTCGGTGAGCAGGATGCGCTCGTTGCCGGTGCTGGCCACCTTGGCCGCCACATTGGCCATGTCCCAGGGGGCCAGAAACTGGCCCTTCTTTACATTGACCACGGCGCCCGAAGCCCCCGCCGCCAGCAACAGATCGGTCTGACGGCAGAGGAAGGCGGGGATTTGCAACACATCCACCACCTCGGCCACCGGGGCCACGTGATGGGTTTCGTGGATGTCGGTCAGCACCGGGCAACCGAACCTTTCCTTGATCTCGGCAAAGACCGGCAGAGCCTTGGCCATGCCCATACCGCGCTGACCCGAAACCGAAGTGCGGTTGGCCTTGTCATAAGAGGCCTTGAAGACAAGCCCCAGGCCCAGCCTGCCCGTTATCTCGACCAGGGCGGCGGCGCATTCCAGCGCATGCTGCGGGCTTTCCATCTGGCAGGGCCCCGCGATCAGGGCCAGCGGCAGATCACTGCCGAAGGTCACGTTTCCAACGGCGACGTGAGGGCACACGATCACACCAGCCTTGATTGCGCCACGGCGGCGGCGATGAAGGAGGTGAACAGGGGATGCGGCTCGAAGGGGCGGCTTTTCAGTTCGGGATGGAACTGAACGCCCACGAACCAGGGATGATCGGGAATTTCGACGATCTCGGGCAGCAATCCATCGGGCGACATGCCCGAGAAGACCAGACCGGCTTTCTCAAGCTCGGCCTTGTAATTGAGATTGACCTCGAAACGGTGGCGATGACGTTCATGGATGACGTCGGCGCCGTAGATATCACGGACCCTGGTTCCCGGCTTCAGGCGGCATTCGAAGGCGCCGAGACGCATGGTGCCACCCAGATCGCCGCCCTGGCGGCGAATTTCCAACTGGTTGCCCCGCATCCATTCGGTCATCAAGCCCACCACCGCCTCGTCGGTGGGGCCGAACTCGGTGGAGCTGGCATTGGGATGGCCCGCCAGATGCCGGGCTGCCTCGATCACCGCCATCTGCATGCCAAAACAGATGCCGAAATAGGGAATCTTGCGCTCGCGGGCAAAGCGCGCCGCAGCGATCTTGCCCTCGGTCCCGCGTTCACCGAAACCGCCCGGCACCAGAATGCCATGAACGCCTTCAAGTCGCTGAATGGCCCCTTCCTCGGTCTCGAAGATCGAGGCGTCCAGCCAATCCAGATTCACCTTCACATGATTGGCGATGCCGCCATGGGCCAAGGCCTCGCCCAGTGATTTGTAGGCATCCAAGAGAACCGTGTATTTGCCGACGATGGCGATGGTGACCTCGCCCTCGGGATGACGCACCTTGTGGGTGATACTGCTCCAGCGCGACAGATCGGGCTCGTCCTTGTCGTCCAGTCCGAAATGACGCAGCACCACGCGGTCCATGCCCTCTTCGTGATAGCTGATCGGCACCTGATAGATATTGTCGACGTCAAGCGCCGGAATGACCGCCTCGGGGCGCACATTGCAAAACAGCGCGATCTTCTTCTTCTCGCCTGCTGGAATCTCGCGATCGGCCCGGCAGAGCAGCATGTCGGGCTGAATACCCACGCTCAAAAGCTCTTTCACCGAATGCTGGGTGGGCTTGGTCTTAAGCTCGCCCGCCGTGGGGATATAGGGCAGCAGGGTCAGATGCACGAACATGGTGCGCTCGCGCCCCAATTCATTGCCCAGCTGACGAATGGCTTCCAGAAAAGGCAGGCCTTCGATATCGCCCACCGTGCCGCCGATTTCGCACAGAATGAAATCGACATCCCCAGTATCAGAGAGCACGAATTCCTTGATGGCGTCGGTGACGTGCGGGATGACCTGAACCGTAGCGCCCAGATAATCGCCTCGGCGCTCCTTGGCGATCACGGTGGAATAGATGCGCCCCGTCGTGATGTTGTCGCCCTGACGGGAAGAGACGCCGGTGAAGCGTTCGTAATGACCCAGGTCAAGATCGGTCTCGGCGCCGTCGTCAGTGACATAGACTTCGCCATGCTGATAGGGGCTCATCGTCCCCGGATCGACATTGAGATAGGGGTCAAGCTTCCTTAAACGCACCTTGAAGCCGCGCGCCTGCAACAGCGCTCCCAGCGCCGCCGAAGCAAGGCCCTTGCCAAGCGAGGAGACGACCCCGCCCGTGATAAAGATGAAGCGGGGTTTGGCGGGCTCCGTCATGAAGCCCTCAGCGCGCGACGGGGGCGGAGGGTTCGACCGGCTTGGCCGGTTCGGGCTGAGCCGGCGCAGAAGCCGCAGGGACTTCGGCGGGCTGATCCATGATGGAGGTGCTGGCCTTCTTGGAATTGGCCATCAGGGCCAGAGCCAGGCTGGTCACCATGAAGGCGGTGGCCAAAATAGCGGTGGTGCGCGTTAGCAGATTGCCTGCGGCCCGACCGGTCATGAATCCGCCGCCGCCGCCGCCCATGCCCAGAACGCCGCCCTCGCTTTTTTGCAGAAGGATAACGCCGACCAGAGAGGCCGCCAGAATCAGATGAATGACCAGTAAGACATTTTCCATGACGACACCAAAGCTTGTGTTGCGCCGTTTTAATACCCCGATCCGGCTTTGGCTAGGGATTTTTGGGGGTTAGGGACAGGCTGTTGCAATCGCCCAGAAATCGTCGGCTTTCAGGCTGGCCCCTCCGATCAACCCACCGTCAACATCGGGCAATGCCAGCAATTCCTGGGCATTAGACGGCTTCATCGAGCCGCCATAGAGAATGCGCACCCCCTGCCCCAAGCCCGATTCGCGGCGAATCATGGCATGAACCTCCTGAACCTCGGCCAAAGTGGGGGTTCTGCCAGTGCCAATGGCCCAAACCGGCTCGTAGGCGATGACCACCCGCTCGGCCGTCCCACCCTCGGGCAGAGAGCCCTTGAGCTGCCCGGCGACCACCTCAAGTGTGCGCCCCGAATCGCGCTCGGCCTCGGTCTCGCCTACGCAGACGATGGGAATCAGGCTGGCCGCCAGGGCGGCCTGGGCCTTGGTCTTGATCAAGGAATCGGGCTCCTTATGGTCGGCCCGGCGCTCGGAATGGCCCAGAATGACGTAGCGGCAGCCCAGATCGGCCAGCATCGGGGCGGAAACATCGCCGGTATGGGCACCCGACGCCTTCATATGGCAGTCCTGCCCACCAACGGCGATGGGCGTTCCGGCCACGGCGCGGACAGCCTCAATCAACAAGGTAAAGGGCGGACAGATCAGAATGTCGCATTTATGCTTGCGGGGCTTGGCCAGTTCCGCAACCGCAGCCGCCAGAGCAATTCCGTCGGCCAGCAGGCCGTTCATCTTCCAGTTTCCGGCGATCAGCTTGCGGCGCATGGCTTCCCCCTTGATCAATCACGCTTTCGAGTCAGTCTAGACGGCATCGCCTCGTGCGTTAAGGACTTTCACGCAGGCATCGACCACTTCCGGATCGAATTTCGTTCCCCTCCCCTGGCTGATCTCGGCAATAATTTTATCGATACCGAGAACTGGCCGATAAGGGCGATGCGACATCATGGCCACGACAACATCGGCCACGCCCAGAATGCGGGCTTCCAGTGAGATGTCAGTGTCGATATCCTTGGGATATCCCGAGCCGTCAAGGCGCCTGTGATGATTGAGCACGATGTCGGCAATCGGCCAGGGCAGATCGACCGACGACATGATCTCATGACCGATGCGCGGATGATCCTTCACGATTTCAAACTCGATCTCGCTTAAGGGGCCTGGGCGGTTGGTGATCTCGCTGGGCACGTAGATCATGCCGATATCATGGACAAGACCGGCCAGATACAAGGCATCGATCAAGTCCTGAGCAAGGTGCATCTCGATACCGATCTGGCTGGCCAACTGAGCCACGCTTTGCTGATGTCCGGACATGTAGGGATCGCGCATTTCGACGGTCAGAGCCACCGCCTTGACCGTCTTGACCAGGGATTCCTTGACCTTGGCCGATTCGATGCTGCGTTCCAGGTCACTTTGCTTTCGCCGCTCGATCTCGGCTTCAAGGTCCCTGGTTCGCTGTGCCACGGTTCTTTCGAAATCGCCCCGCAAACGCAGCATTTGGGCATGCGTCTCGACAAGTCCGCGATTGGACCATGCCTGATAGAACAAGGCGCTGATCAAGACCAGAACCAGAAGGGTGACAAGGGCGACCCACGCGGCGTGATCAACAAGCATGTTTCGCACATCGTCACCATGAAGCCCCGCATACGGCCCCATCGACTGAGAACGCAGCAATTCATGAACCGGGGCATAATCGAGCGGCACGGTAAATCCGACAACACCAGCAGATTCCTTCAAAGCCGAGGTCGCGGGAATGGACAGAAGCGTCAGCGCCACCCGCTTTGCCAAATCATCCGGAGCGCGCAGCGTCTTGGCAAAGGCCCATTCCGGATAGCTGCGGGTGCTGATCTCCAATGGAAAGCCGATGGGAGCGGTAGAAAAGCGCAATACGCGCAGAGCGGAAGGGGCTGCGCGTCCATCCTTGATCATGTCCTCGATAATCCCTGTGCGCACGAAGGCGGCGTCCGCCTTGTCATTCAGCACGGCAAAAATCGCATCGCTGTAGGTATTGTACCTCTGAACAACCAACTGCTCGCCAGCAGCGAAATCGATAAGCGCGAATTCACGCAACTGGGAAAGCCATCCCCCCAACGCCAATTCTCCGGTCGCCGCTATGCGCTTTTTCTTCAGATCCTCGGGCCGGGTCAAATCCTTGCGATCTGACCTGACGGCAACTACGCCGCCCAAGCTGGTCAAGGGCCCCGCCGTAGATGAACGCACCAAGGTCGCCAGACGGCTGATGCCATGGCGTCTCTCGAAATCGACGTAATAAGTGGGTCCGGCAAGAATGAAGGAGAGGCCACCGTCCTTCAGTAAAGCATCCGCCTCGGCATAATCGAAGGGAACGATGACGAAGTTCTTTTCCGGTATGGCCCTTTCCAATTCTCTGACAAGCGGCGCCCAGGTCTTGGCCGTCTTATCCCTTTCGTCAATAACGGCAACCCCCACTTTCACCACATCCGAGGGGGGCTCGGCTCGTAGATTCCCGAAAAGACCGGGAAGGACAAAGCCCGCAAGAAGCGTTCCAATCGCGAGAGTTCTATTCATTGAGGCGGCACCAGACGGGGGTGTGATCGGAAGCCTTGTCCCTGCCCCTGGGTTCCTTATCGACGGCGCATTCGACCAATCGATCCGCCAATCCCGGCGACAGTAAAATGAAATCGATGCGTAAGCCCAGATCGCGCTGCCAGGCCCCTGCCTGATAATCCCAAAAGGTCCAGGCTCTTTCCGCCTGGGGATGGCAAAGCGCAAAAGCATCGTAAAGCCCCAGATTGAGCAGCGTACGCCACAGGCGACGCACCTCGGGCTGGGTCAGCGCGTCCTGGGCAAAAGCCTTGGGATCGAAGACATCTTCATCCGAAGGAATCACGTTGAAATCGCCCGCCATGACAAAGGGAATGCCCTGGGCCAGCAGGTCTTTTGCCCTGGCGATCAGGCGCTCCATCCAGCCCAGCTTGTAGGCGAACTTGTCCGTTCCGATGGGATTGCCGTTGGGCAGATACAGACCGATGACGCGGATATTTCCGACGTCGGCTTCAACATATCTGGCCTGGGCATCTGCATCGTCACCGGGAAGAGCGGTCGATACGGAAACAAACGGCTGGCGGGAAAGCAGGGCCACGCCGTTATAGCTCTTCTGTCCCACGATCAGGCACTCATAGCCCAGCGACTTGAACTCCATTTCCGGAAAACTGGCCGTTTCGCACTTGATCTCTTGAAACAGCAGAATATCCGGGCGCACCCGCCCGGCCCATTCCAGAACCAACGGCAGACGCGCCCTGACCGAATTGACGTTCCAGGTTGCCAGAAGCGGCAAAGATGAGCCTTTATTAAGAAACTAGATCGAAAAGGAACTTCCGCAGCCACAGGTGGAGGCGGCATTGGGATTGCGCAGAACGAAGGAAGAGCCGGAAAGGTCTTCGACGAAATCGACCTCGGTGCCCTTTAATAGATCGAGCGAGACATCGTCGACAACAACGCGCACGCCATTGCTTTCAAACATGCTGTCGCCTGGCTGGAGATCGGCGTCAAGCGTGATGCCATAGGAAAAGCCGGAACAGCCGCCGCCTTGCACCGAAAGACGCAGCATCAGGGCGGGATTGCCCTCGCCATCGATCAGAAAACGAACGCGCTCAGCCGCGCTTGGCGTAACGACGATATCTGCCAGTCCAGTATCAACCATAGGCTGCTCTCTCCTCGTGGATAGTAGGGATTAAGAAGATAATACCATGGGGATATGGGTGGCCGTGAGGCATTTGTCAGGCCCCCCTAGTAAAGTGTTAGGCTTTTGCCACACCACAATATCTTGCTATGATGCAGATCGTGCAACATCGGAGAAAGTGACAATGAAACGCCTGTTTGGTCTTGTCTGCCTTGCCCTTCTGCTGGTCGCCCCCGGTTTTGCCCATTCACAAAATCTTGAACCCGCCAAAACTGTTGCCGAAACCCTGCACGGGGCCATGCTGGAGACGATGAAGGCGGCCCAGGCGGGCAAGGGCTTCCAGGCCCGCTTCGAGTTGCTGGCGCCGTCGCTCGACAAGACCTATGCCTATGCCGAGATGGCCAGAGTCGCCTCGGGCCGTTTCTGGCAGAATTTCTCCGATGACGAGAAGGCCAAGGTCGCCAAGGCCTATGGCCGCATGTCGGCCTCGACCTATGCGGCGCGCTTGAGCGGCTTCTCCGGCGAGCGCTTCGAAACACTGGGCGCCGAAGCGGTACCCGCCCCCGGCAAAGGTGTGATGGTCAATTGCCGGATCGTGCGCAGCACGGGAAATCCCGTTCCCATCTCGTATCTTGTCCAGCAGATGCCCGAAGGCTGGCGCATCGTCGATGTCTATTACAACGGCTCAATCAGCGAACTGGCGACACAGCGTTCGCAATATCTGGCCGTCCTGCGCGACAAGGGCTCGACCGGCCTGCTGGCCCGCCTTGACGAGCTCTCCAATGATCTGGCTTCGGGAAAGTCTGCGGGAAAATAATCAGTTTTTGCGCTTCCAAAGCAGCATCAGGGCGGGCAGCACGAAAAGCGTGGCCCCCAGCACCAGAACCAGCATGATGGCCAGCAGGATGCCCATGTTCGCCGTCCCAGGATGGCTGGAAACGGCCAGGCTTCCAAACGACACCATGGTGGTCAGCGCGCTGAAGATGACGGCCCGGGGTGTTGTGGTGGCCAGCACCTGGGCTGTATCCTTTTCGAGACGTTCGCGAAAGACGAACTGAATGCCATTGGCGATTCCAAGTCCGAACAAGAGCGGCAGCACGATGACATTGGCGAAGTTGAAGGGCAGCCCCCCCAGCACGCTGACCGGCAGCAACAAAAGAGCCGACAGGAACAGGGGCGCGAAGATCAGCGCCACTTCGCGCAGTCTCTGCAACAACAGCGCCATCAGAATCAACAAGGCCGCCAGCGTGATCAGGGTCGCCTCGCGAAAGGCCTTCAGCACCGCCTGAGAAGCCTCATAAATGGTGATGGGGCCGCCAGAGGCATTGGGAGCCACAGCACGTACGCCTTCGACAAACTGCGTCAGCGCCTTGGGATCCTTCATGTCACCCTTGGGATAGGCCTTCACCTTGACGCGGCCATCCTTGGCAATCTCATTGCGGCGCAAATCCTCGGGAAGATCATCGATCGTGAAGGCCTGCGCATTCAGGCTGCGCCTTAAATCCTGAAGCCTGGCCAGAACGCCGCCCACCGCACGGCTTTCAAAATCGGCCCTGGCATCGGACGTATCGGGCAGACGCAACAAGGCGTTCTTAAGGCGCAGCGACACCGGAGACTGGGAAAGACTTAGCTGATCGAGAAAATCCTGAAAGGCGGCCCTGGTCTCGCCTTCGGTGGGAGGGGGCGTTCGCGCATCGCTGAACAGCGGAGTCAGAAACAGGCCCATGGTTGAAATGATGTCGAGCTTCTCTTCCTGATCCTTGGCTATGTAATCTGCAATCGAGGAGGCTTCCGCCACGACCGGAACCTCACGCAAGCGGGCTGCCAGAATTCTTGCCTGATCAAGATCGTCCGCCAGAATGGTGATGCCATAGGGGCCGGAACGCGGCTTTTCGGCGATATCAAACAAGGTGGAAACCGATTCCGTCTTCGGATCCTTCAGTCGCAAGGGATCGAAGTCGAAGCTGACCTTGGGCAAAAAAGCTGCGCCGCCGATGGCAAGCAGCGCTGCCAAGAAAGCAATGAGTTTGGGACGACCCAAGGCAAGGCCCCGCGCTGGCCGGGAGGGGGCAAACTGAGGGGGCAACCTTGGCGACATCAATGTCAGCACGGCGGGCAACAAAGTGAGATTGCAAATGAGGGCAATGAACATGCTGACGCCTGCAATATGCCCAAGCTCGGCCAAGCCCAGATAGTCGGTAGGCAGGAAGGAGAAAAAGCCGATGGCGGCCGTCACGGCGCACAGGGTCAATGGCCCTCCCACCGTTCTGGCGGCCCAAACCAAAGCATCGGAGTCCATGTCGCCCCGCTCGCGGGCTTCTCGGAATCTGAGCGCGAAATGGATGCCGAAATCAACGCCGATACCGATGAACAGCACGGCAAAGGCCACGGAAATCAGATTGAGCCGATCGACCGCAAGTGCTGCATAGGCGCTGGAGAGAATCAAGCCGGCCGAAAGCGTCATCAGAACCGCCGAGACCAGCCTGAAATTGCGCAGCCCCACGACCAGAAGGCCGATCACCATGAGAAAGGCGGCAAGATTGGCCCAACCCATCCCCTCCTCGACGCTTTTGAGTTCTTCCTGGGACAGAGCGACCGAGCCGGTCAGGCGCACCCGCACCCCGCGCTCGGGAGTCAGTTGAAGGTTTTTCGCAAGCTCACGCACCTTGTTCATGGCCGCCTTGCCGGGCGACAGCGAGCCGTGATCGACGGCAGGAGCCAGCAGAATGAAACGCCGCCCCTGCTTCGATGCCTCGGCGCCGCTCATCATGTTGCGCCAGGAGAGCGTCTTGAACTGACCTTGGGCCTGAGCCTCGGCAATTTCCGCCAGGGATTCCAGAACCGGCGTAACCGTCATGCCTTCGCCAATCAATCCTTTGCGCTCGGCCTCCAAGGCCATCCCCAAAAGATGAAACAGCCCTCGCAAGCTGGGATCTTGCCACAGGCTGACCAGGAAGGGCTGGGCCTTGGCCAGCCGGTCGCTCAGACGCTCGAGATTTTGGGCATCATCGTAAAGCAGGCCGTTGGTGCGAAAAAAGGGATCACCTTCGATGTCCTGCACGACGGGAAAAAGCTGAGGCAGGCCACGCAGGGTCTTGGCAAGCGCCAAAGCGGCATCGTCCGCCAGATCCGGCGTGTCGCCATCCACCACAACCAGAAGCGTATCCTTCAAATGCGGGAAGGCCGCCGTCATTTCAAGCGCAAGCCGTTGAAACGGCAGATCCGGCGACAACATGCCGTTGGTATCGGTGCGAATGGACAAACGGGTCGCTGCGATATAGCCGCTAGCAAGCACCAATACGCCGAAAATCAGCGCCACCAGCACCGCATGGCGATGAATCCAGCGAAGAGAGGCCGACAAAAGCTGAAGGGACAAGCCAGGGAGAAAAGCCGACATGCGCGCTCTTAGCACCCCACGCGGCAAGGCACAACGACAGAAAGAGAAATCACTTCGGCAATCCCCTGATCACCCTGTCACCTTCCTTCAGACGCAAGCGCGAGGCCGTGCCGCCATTGACTTCAAGCACGAACCGCACGGGTACGTTGGCGGAAATCGCCGCAAGCGAACCCGGCACCGTCCGCTCGGCAATCATCACGATCAGCCCGTCGGCTGTGATGAAGAACATATCCAAGGGCAAAAACGTGTTCTTCATCCACATCGCCACCGGCTCTGTCCGAAGAAAATCGAACAGCATGCCACCATCCAAAGCCAAGTCGCGGCGAAACATCAATCCCTTGGCCTGTTTTTCCGGCGTTGCCGCAATTTCAACTTTGAAAACATGCACCTGTCCATCAGCGCTGTGAATCCCGATTTCGCTCAGTTCCTGACCTGCCAGGACACAAGAGGGGTGAAACAGCAAGACAAGGAACAGGCCTAGCAGGAACGCCGGGAAGATGTAGCGTCTTTGAGAAATCAACGGACGTGTAAAAAGGCTGGGCATTAAATCCTTCCTGGCGTTTGCGTTCCGCCTTCTTTGAATCATCCTAAACAAGGACAGATTTTGTAAGGATATTACACAACACAACTCGGAATACCTAGAAAAAGCGAGAGAAATTGATATGTATCGAATTTGCATCGAATTTTATACAAATACACTCTTAAATATAAATACAATTAATGCAAAATACATAAGGATGATTTGCCTGTTTTCTTAAGTTAAGAGCTGACGTAGGATGAATTCGATTGATGCAGTGGCGGCGCTGGATGGAAGAAACCCTCCTACCAAGCCACTCCTGCCGAGTAATCGAAGATATGTCTCAGTTAAGGCGCTTCTTTCTGAATAAAGTTAAGTACTCAGTTTTCTGATACTGACTTTCAATTATAAAAGACGTTGGACGGGTATCCCCCCCACCCCCCATCCGTCCTCCGTCTCAGGAACGCCGCGCCCCCCCGAGGTGCGGCGTTCCACTTTTCAGGGCAGCTTGATTCGCACTGAAGGCGGCAGGGTGTCGCGCAATTGCATGGCCAATTGGCGGAAGGCGTCGGCTCTTGGGTCCGTCCGCCGCCAGGCAAGGTCAATCCTTCGCGCCGGCACAGGATCGGCAAAGGGGCGCATGATAATCTGGCTGTCATCCAAAGCCTCGGCTGTCACGTAAAGGGCCGGCAGAATACTGGCCCCCAGGCCTGACACCACCATCTGGCGCAACGTATCCAGGCTGGTCGCCTTGAAGTCCGGATGTTCCGCAGCACCGCCCTGACGGCACAGGGAAAGCCCCAACTCGCGCAGTCCATCGCCGTCGCGCTCGAACAAGACCAGATCAAGACCGGCAAGATCGCTGACATCGACCTGAAGCTTGGCTGCCAGGGGATGTCCCAGGGGAAGAGCCAGCCAAAGAGGCTCATCGAACAGAGGTTCAGCCAGCCTTCCCTCTCCCTCCAAAGGTCCAAGCCCCAAAAGAAGATCGATTTCGCCGCGATTCAATTCGGCCAGTTGGCTCTTGATGTTCTCTTCGCGCAGGTAAAGGCGCAGCCCCTGATAGCGCGCCTTCAGTCCCGGCAGGACATGAGGCAATAAATAGGGGCCCAACGTGGGCGGAACGCCGATTCGAAGCAATCCCTCCAGGGGCGAGGCCAAGGACCTAGCCGCCGCTTCCATGTCCTGCACGGCTGACAGGATCGAGCGGGCCCGCTCGGCCATGGCGCGACCGGCCGGGGTGAACAGAACGCGCCTGCGCGTCCGCTCAACCAACGTAATCCCAAGCTGCTCTTCAAGGCTTTGAATTTGTGAGCTTAATGCAGGTTGCGAGATATGCACGCGTTCAGCGGCTTTTCTGAAATGCTCGGTCTCGGCCAAAGCCGCCAGAGCACGCAATTGACGGAAACTCAGCATCCACAACTGATAACTTATTCATATCTATATGTCTATATAAATGAATTGGACGTATCAGTCTTCCAGGTCCAATCTTCAGCCCATCCCCTCGGGGGTTGAAAACGGGAGTTGAGAATGTCGAGACCTACCAAGTCGGCCTATGCAAGTTCCTACGCTTCCCTGACGGCAGAGGAAGAATGCGATCTGGCAAGGCGCTGGCTGGCCAGCGGCGATGCCAAGGCGGCCGAGCGGATCGTCATGGCCTTTCAGCCTTTGGTCAGGGCACAGGCGCGCCGCTTCGTCGGACGCAACATGTTGCTTGAAGACTTGGTGGGCGAAGGCAATCTCGGCCTGATGCGCGCTCTGGACAAATTCGATCCCGAGCGGGGTGTGCGTTTTGCCACCTACGCCACCTGGTGGATTCGCGCGGCCCTTCTGGATCATGTGCTGAAGAATTTCTCGCCGCTGTCGATCTCGGCCAGCGAAACGCACAAGCGTCTCTTCTTCAAACTGGCCAGCCTGAAAAACGAGCTGGCGCCCAACCGTTCCGGCCCCCTGCCCCGCGAATTGGCTGAGTTGGCCGCCAAACGGCTTGATGTACCGCTCTCGACGCTGGAAGAGGTGGACGCTCTCATCTCCATGCCCGCCCGGTCGATGGACGAGCCGGTGGGAGCCGCCGACGGTTCAGCCACCTTGGGTGAACTGATCGCCGATCCCGGCCTTGATCCGGAAAGCCTTACCCTCTTCAATCATGAAACGGCCGACCGGCGCCGCCTGCTGAAGGAGGCGCTTGCCGTTCTTTCCGAGCGCGAGCGCAGCATCGTAGCCGGTCGCCATTTGCGCGACCAGCCTCTGAAGCTGGAAGCCTTTGCCCGCCTTTACGGCATTTCGCGCGAACGTGTGCGCCAGATCGAGGCGGCAGCCTTGGTCAAACTGCGCACCATGATCTCGCTTGCCGGAAAGAAGCGCCCCGTGCCTGTCGGCGCCGGGTAGAGCGGATTCACGTTTACCTCTCTCCACCTGGGCGGCTCTTGCCGCCCAATTTTTATTGGCACTTCGACGCGACAAATGGAAAAAGGCAAACATGATTCCTCACCCTGAGGAGCCTGCGGCACGCAGGCGTCTCGAAGGGTGGGCGACGGAAAAGGACCGAGCATTGACCGATACTCATCCTTCGAGACGGGCCTTCGGCCCTTCTCAGCGATGAGGTAAAATTCATGTCGGCCATCTGGCTCAATTCCACAGCAAACGTCGAAGAGCCATGATTCCTCACCCTGAGGAAGCCGCGAAGCGGCTGTCTCGAAGGGTGGGCGAAGGAAAAGAACCGAGCATTGACAGATACTCATCCTTCGAGACGGGCCTTCGGCCCTCCTCAGCGACTGTCTTGGAAGTCAAGCGCTTTGCCATGGTTGTTTATCCCTGATGATGGCATTGAGGATGGTTAACAGCTTTCTAGCAACGGCGATGATGGCGACCATTTTTGGCTTTC
>PDZW01000060.1 GCA_002753155.1 Alphaproteobacteria bacterium WMHbin7 | reverse complement strand
CCCTCCGCCTGCCATTCCCTTCGAGCAGGCCGAGCTGTCGGAGATGGCGCGCAGCTTCTATGCCGACAATAAGCGGGTCTCCAACCAGAAGATCAAGACCGTGCTGGGTTACAGGATGCGCTATCCAAGCTACAGGGAGGGACTTAAGGCGATCCTGTCAGCAGAATCCGGGTCAGCGAGTCCAGCAGCAGACGCCCCTTCGGCGTAACGCTGAGTTTCCTCGGGCTTTGGCGCAGAAAACCGTCACCCACCAAACGCGCACAGGCATGCTGGTCGATAACTTCCAGAAGCTCGAAGCTGGTAAGGTTATAAAAGCGCTTGGCTCCAATCCCCTCGGTCAGGCGCAGCCCCAGCATGACCAACTCCTCGGCCCGCTCACCGGGCAATAGGGGCTGAGCGGTCTTATAACCATGCCCTGCTACCCTAACCTGTTCCATCCAGCGAGCCGGGTTAGAGATGCGCTCGGTAGCATAGAACTCGCCCCGCCTGACCTCTCTGCCATGGGCTCCAGGGCCTATACCCAGATAGGCCCCGCCCCGCCAGATGTCGCGGTTATGGCGGCATTCCTGCCCCTTGGCGGCAAAGTTCGATATTTCGTAGATGGAACGACCGCCATCGGCCATCTGATCCACAGTCAGGTGGTAAAAATCCGCTTCTTCGTCCGAGCTGAGGGCTATAACTTCTCCCGCCTCCGCTGCCCGGCCCAGTGGCGTGCCATGGTTATAGGTCAGTTGATAGAGCGAATAATGACCCAATCCCAATTTCAGGGCCAGCTCCAGCTCGGCTTGCCAGTCCATAAGCGTCTGGCCTGGGCGCCCATAAATCAAATCGATCGTGCAACGGTCGAAGCGGGCCTGTGCCAGTTCGATGGCATTTAGCGCCTGGCTGGTGTCATGTCCCCGCCCCAGTCTCTTAAGCGATTGATCTTCCAGAGACTGAACGCCGATGGAAAGCCGGTTGACCCCGGCCAGCTTCAGGGCGTTAAGGTGCTTGGCATCGATGGTGCCGGGATTGGCTTCCAGGCTGACTTCAAGATTTTTGGAAAGCGAGCGGCGTTTCGACAGCAGGGTCAGCACGGCCTCAATCGTGGCAGGCGCCATCAAGGAAGGTGTTCCCCCCCCAAAAAAGACCGATCCGATCCCCTGCCTGTCCGTTTGGTTTAAGCAATGATCCAGTTCAGCCAGCAAGGCCTGGCGCCAGGCCGCCTGATCCAGGCTGAGAGGATCAGAGGCAAAGCTGTTGAAATCACAATAGGGACATTTGGACAGGCACCAGGCCCAATGGATATAGACCCCTAACTTGGGGGCAGCGCTCATTTTCCGAAGGCACTCGCCATCAGCTTGCCAAAGGCATCCGCCCGGTGGCTGAGGGCATGCTTGGCCTCGGGCGCCATCTCGCCGAAGGTCTGGTTATAGCCCAGGGGAATAAAAATCGGGTCATAGCCGAAGCCATGGCATCCCCGCATCGGCCAGGTCAACTGGCCGTCAACCCGCCCTTCAAAGATATCGCAAGCCCCATCCGGCCAGGCCAGGGCCAGGGCACAGATGAAATGGGCCGAACGGTCCACGGCTTCGGGCAGGCTGTGCCAAAGTTTCGACATCGCCGCCTCGAACCCTCCGGCCTCCTTGGCATAACGGGCCGAGTGAATGCCGGGCTGTCCATCCAGTGCGGGCACCACTAGACCGGAATCATCGGCCAGGGCGGGCAGGCCCGAAGCCAAGGCTGCTGCCCGGGCTTTCAAGGCGGCATTCTCGGCGAAGCTGGCGCCGGTCTCTTCGGGCTCGGGCAAGCCAAGCTCGGCGGCCGAGACCACCTGGGCACCCAAAGGGGCCAGAAGCTGGCCGATCTCGCGCACCTTGCCGGCATTATGGCTGGCGATAACCAGCCGCCCGCCCGTAAAGCGCCGTGTCATGCGATGCCCAGAACCTTCTTTTGCTGCATGACCAACTCGGCGATGCCTTTCTCGGCCAGCCCCATCAGGCTTTCAAAGTCCGACCGGCTGAAGGCGTCCTTCTCGGCGGTGGCCTGAATCTCCACGATCTGACCCTTGCCAGTCAGGACGAAATTGGCATCTGCCTGGGCGTTGGAATCCTCAACATAGTCAAGGTCGAGGCGGGGCTCGCCTTCGATCAGCCCGCAAGAGACGGCGGCAATCAGATCGGTCATGGGATGGGCCTTGACCAGACCGAGGACGCGCATTTTCTCGCAGGCGATCCAAAGGGCGACACAGGCCCCGGTGATGGAGGCGGTGCGTGTACCGCCATCGGCCTGAATGACGTCGCAATCCACCTTGATCTGGCGTTCGCCCAAAGTCTGAAGATTGGTCACCGAGCGCAGGGACCTGCCAATAAGGCGTTGAATTTCCTGAGTACGCCCCGATTGCTTGCCCTTGGCCGCCTCGCGGTCGGTACGCTCATGGGTCGAGCGCGGCAGCATGCCATACTCCGCCGTCACCCAGCCCTTGCCGGAATTGCGCAGGAAGGGGGGGACGCGCTCCTCGACCGAGGCGTTGCAAAGCACATGCGTCTCTCCGAAACGGATCAGGCAAGAGCCCTCGGCATATTTGGAAAAGCCGGGTTCCAGTGAAATGGGGCGAAGTTCGGCGTTGGCGCGGCCCGAGGCTCTCATGTGAAACATCCTATTATATAAGGGACGCACAAACTAAAGGCGGCCTTGCGTTGACGCAAGCGAAAGCGCTCACTACATTCCGGGCCGGATTAGGAGACAACCAAGGCATGTCTGAGCGGGCTACCGCGATAGCGGCGCTGAACGAGCGCTCGCGCGATATCTTCCGGACCATCGTGGATTCTTTCGTGGAAACGGGAGAGCCGGTGGGGTCGCGCACATTGTCCAAGCGCTTTGGTCTGTCCCTGTCGCCCGCCAGCATCCGCAATGTGATGGCCGATCTTGAAGAACAGGGGCTGATCTATGCCCCTCACACCTCGGCCGGGCGGATGCCCACCGAGGCGGGATTACGCCTTTATGTCAGCGGGTTGCTGGAAGTGGGGCGCCTGGCACCCGAAGAGCGCCTGGCCATCGAGGCGCGCTGTGCCGCCCAGGGGCGCAGCGTCGAGCAGACCCTGGACGAGGCGATCACCGCCCTTTCCGGCCTGTCTCGATGCGCCAGTCTGGTCGTGGCCCCCAAATCCGACATCGGCTTTCGCCATCTCGAATTCGTGCCGGTGGGGGCCGGGCGCGCCCTGGTGGTCATGGTGACCGAGCAGGGTCTGGTCGAAAACCGCATCATCGAGGTTCCGGCCCATCTGCCGCCCTCGGCCCTGACCGAGGCGGGAAATTACCTGTCGGCGCGTCTGGCCGGACGCACCTTCGAGGAAGCGGGCCGCGACATTCATGCCGAGCTGGCCCAGCACAAGGCGCAATTGGACGAGCTGACCACCAAGGTGGTCGAGGCGGGCCTCGCGGTCTGGAGCGGCGAGCCCAAGGGGGCCTCGCTGATCGTGCGCGGCCAGGCCCGGCTTTTGGAAAATGTGGGTGCTCTGGCCGATCTCGAACGCATCCGCAGTTTGTTCGAGGCGCTGGAAACCAAGGAACAGATGTTGAAGCTTCTGGAGGTGGCCAATCAGGCCTCGGGCGTGCAGATCTATATCGGCGCCCAGAACGAGCTGTTCGGTCTGGCCGGCTGCTCGATGATCGTGGCACCCTATCAAAACAGCCGCGAGCAGATCGTGGGCGCCATCGGCGTCATCGGTCCCACGCGTCTTAACTATGCGCGGATCATTCCGCTGGTGGATTATACGGCCAAGGTCATTGGCCGCTTGATTGGTTGAAAAGAGGATCAGATGAGCGAGAACGATATCCCTGCCCCCGATGCGCTTGATACCCAGGCTCCGCCCGAGGTGATTCCCGACCCCCTGGCCCTGCTTCAGGCCGAGGTGGAGAAGCTTAGGGCCGAGATCGACGCCATCAAGCGGGCCGCTGCCGAGGAACGTAACCGCGCCAACCGGGCCGAGCGCGATGCCGAGGAGCGGGTGAAATTCGCCTATGCCAGCTTTGCCAAGGAACTGCTGGAAGTCGCCGACAGCCTGCGCCGGGCCGTAGAGGCGGTGCCAGGGTTCTTGCGCGAAGACAGCCAGTCGAAGAATTTCATCGACGGCGTCGAAATGACCGAACGCGTTCTGCTGGCGGCCTTCGAAAAATTCGGCATCAAGCGGATCGAGGCCTTGGACGCGCGCTTCGATCCCAATCTACACCAGGCCATGTTCGAGCTGGAAGACATCACCAAGCCCAGCGGCACGGTGGTCCAGGTCATGCAGAATGGCTATGTGTTGAACGAACGCCTGCTGCGCCCTTCCATGGTGGGCGTCTCAAAGGGCGGGCCGAAAGCCACGGTGGCCCAGGGCGGGCTGGACACCCAGGCCTAAAAATTCTGGGGCGAGGGGGCCAGCACACGGGGTGCTCCCCGCGCCACTTCCAGAACTGACAGGCCGCGTTCGCTGGTGCCATCGGGCAGGAAGCGGAAAATCCCGTCGATGCCGGCAAATCCCATGGGGTTCAAAAGCAGATTGGTCGAAATCTGCCCGCTTTGCGCCAGCACCGCCACCAGCGCGGCGGCGTCATAGCCCAGACTGGCCAGCCGGGGCGGCTTGGCGCCATAGGTCTGGCGGTAGCGGTTCTCGAAATCGGCCCTGGCGTCGGGCGGCGCACCCGCATACCAGGCGCCGCTTAAGGCGGGCTCTGAGGCCAGCCCCGGATCATCCCATTGCATGGTGCCCAGCAATTTGATCTTGGGCGTATCGATATCGTAATAAGGCAGCAGGGCAGCCAGACTGCGCAGCCGGTTGCCTTCGTCGGGCAGAAAAACCGCCTGAAAATCGACATCGCCCAGCGTGTCTTGCTTTTCCAGCTTGGCCAAGGCCTGCTTCTCTCCCTTGGCCTCAAGCTGGCGGCGCAACTGGTTGAGAGCGGCCTTGCGGCTTTCAAAATGGGCCAGACGCTTAACAACATCGGAATGATCCTTGGCCGAAGGATCATAGAACTGGCTCTCCAGAAGCTGGCCGCCATGGGTCGCTACGCTGGCCCTGAAGGCATCGGCCATGGCCCGACCGTAATCGGTGTTGGGGGCCAGGATGGCAAAACGCTCGATGCCTTGCGCTCTGGCATGGGCTACCACGCGCTCGACCTGAGGCCGGGGCAGGAATCCCAACAGATAGACGCCGGGTTGCGAAACACTGCGATCACTGGAAAAGGCGATGACATTGACCCCCGACCCCAGGGCCAGGGGGGCTACGGCCCTGACTTCCGCCGAGAAAAGCGGCCCCAGAATCACCTGGGCGCCATGGTCCAGGGCCTGACGGGCTGCTGCTGCTGCCCCTTCGGGCGTTCCCTTGGTATCGACCGGCAGCAGGGAAAAGCCAGCACCCGACATCTCGAACAAGGCTAGTTGGGCCGCGTTGAGCAGCGATTTTCCCAAGGAGGCCGAGGGGCCGGATAGCGGAACCAGCAAAGCCGCTCTCAGCCGTTGGCCGCCCGTGGTGGCGGGCAGGCTGGGCATGGCGCTGGGGGGCAGCGAAGCCAGGACGTTGGGCACCGACTCTCCCGGCGGGACATAGATCATGTCGGGGGTGCGGATGGTCTGAGCGGGCAGTCCATCCGGCTGGGGGTCCTGCATGGATTGGGGCGGCAGGGATTGGGGCGGCGTGAAGGGCTGTTGCG
>PDZW01000059.1 GCA_002753155.1 Alphaproteobacteria bacterium WMHbin7 | reverse complement strand
AGAGTCGAACACCGTCTTCTTGCGCGGTGCGCAGGAAGAGATGTGGCAGAAACTGCTTATGCTGCAAATGGCGCCAAATCCCGGCCAGGTGCTGGATTGGATGGAAGCCCAGGGCATTGGCCCGACAGTGGCGGCTTATGGCTCCAGCATCGTGGCGGGGCGTCAGGCCCTGCGCGAAGGCATTCTGGCGCTGACGCGCTGGACCAACGGATTGCGCGAATCCTTACGCGTGCGCGACGGTCATTCCCAATATCTGGCGTCACTTCAGCATGCGGCATTTTCCGGCCCGGGCGGGCTTTTGTTTGTCGCCGCCGGCATCGATACCGACCGCCCTTTGGGTGCACAAGGCGATGCCTTTTGGTGGGGGGGCGCCGGATATTCTGCGATCAGCCAGCCCGTTGAGGGCTTCAAGGCGGTGGTTCGCGGCTTTGATCGCCGTCATGAGGGGGTCAAGACCGACGCCCCGGCGATCACGCTGGATGCCGGGGCGGGTTTTGATGGTCCGTTGATGGCGGGTCTGTTCGACGCGACGGGGCAATTGATCGAACTGCTGGAAGCTTAAATTCCAAGACTTACATCGGCACCAGGGTCTTGAATCCGCTTAAGGGATTGGCGCCACCGCCAGCAGCGCTGCCCGATCCTCCCAGCTTCAACTTTCCGGTTTGCGTGAAGGGGGCAGAGCGGCGCATGAAGCCAAGGCCGCTGTAAAAGGCGGTGCCGTCCATCTCGTAGGTCAGAACCTGGCTGGCCCCCAGCGCGTTGCCCAGATTCAGAAATTGGTTCAGCACATCGAAGGTGCTGACACTGACCAGGGCTTCGATGGTGGCCTCGCCCAATCTGGGAACGGACACGCTTTCATTGCTGACGCCGCGGGCGAAAGATTCGCCATTCAGCTTGATGTTGAATTTGGCGCCATCGATGGGCAAGGCCTGATCATTGGGATTGCGCAGGCGCAGGGTAACGCGCGCATCCTGCTCAAACAGGCCCATGCGCTCGATGCGCAGGTCGGCCAGAGACACCATCGGCGGTTCGAGATCGCCCACCATGGCGCAGGCCTGAGCCAGGAATGCCAGGGCGAGAACAAGGATACTTTTGATCTGGAACATGAAAGGCCTTTCGAGGGGCTGTTTGAAATTACGTCAAGAGTGCCCAGGAACCATGGCAAAAGCAAGGCAGAGAGGCTACTCTGTTTCGAGAAAATCGATGATCCTTATGAGGATGCCATGGAACTGCTGATGCCCTATTGGTCGAAAACCGAGCTTGTCGCCAACGGCATCATCCTCTTGCATCTGCTGGGCGCCGTTGCCGTTGGCATCGTGCTGGGCTACGAGCGCACCTATCATGGCCGGGCGGCTGGCATGCGCACCTACGTTCTGGTTTGCCTGACCTCGACGGCGCTGATCGTCGTCAATTCCTTCCCCAGCCTCTGGTACGGCGGGCTGGTCGAAAATCCCTCGACGGGTGATCCCACCCGCGTCATTCAAGGCATTCTGACTGGCATGGGGTTTCTGGGGGCAGGAGTCATCATGCGCGACGGATTCTCGATCCGTGGACTATCCACGGCGGCCTCGCTGTGGGCGACGACGTCGATTGGCGTTCTGATCGGCATCGGGTTCTACGCAGCCGCCATTGCGGCGACGCTGATCTCCATTATCGTCATGAGCAGTTTTCGTTTTCTTGAGCGCGTCTTGCCGCACCATAAGATAAAGCATCTGATGGTAGCATCGCCGCGCGACGCAGCCTCGCCGGAAGCGCTGGTGCGCGATCTGGCGTTACGCCATGGCTATCTTATCACCGACTGGTCGCTGACCGTGGATTCAAGTTTTCAACGCTTCGACTGCCAGATTGCGCTTTTGGGCGGTAAGCCGGACCAGTCGCAGGAATTGGTGCAAATTCTGAACGCAACCCCCGGCGTCAGCGAATTCAGATTGTCGCCGGAGCGAAGCTGACGATCCGCGTACTTCAGGCCTCTACCGAGACGGCAACCGCACTGGCCAGGCGGTCTCCGGCATCTTGCTTTTCAACGACCACATCGTCTGCACCGGCGCGGGTCAATTGGCGGCCCTGTGCTTCTGTGCGGGCACGGGCCAGGATGCGCAGGCCCGGAAAGAGATAGCGCATTGTGGCAACCAGATGGGCCGCTCCCTCGGCTTCGCCCAAGGCCACCACCAAAGCCTGGGCGCGCTCGATCCCTGCAGATTCCAGAACCGTCAGATCGGTGGCATCGGCATGAAAGACGGCAAGACCCGCCGCCTTGGCGCCGACAACGCGGTCACGCCTGCCCTCGACGGCCAGATAAGGCACGTCACGCTTGGCGAATTTCTCGGCTACGCCGCGCCCCACCCGGCCCATGCCCACGATCACGACATGATCCTGGATATCCTGGGCGGCCCGGATAAGCATCTCGATGCCGGGCGCTTCATAGGGCTCGAAACGGCGCCCCAGGGCACCGCCCAGCATGGCAAGAATCGGCGTTGCCGCCATGCTGACTGCCAGGGCGATCAGCAGGGGTTGAGAAACCCCTGCCTTCAAAACCCCCTGATCCTCGGCCAGACTGAAAATGACGAAGGCGAATTCGCTGCCCTGGGCCAGAATCAGGCTGAGACGGGCCGCCCCCGGCCAGGCGAAGCCGCCCAGGCGGGCCAGGGGCAGGAGCAGCAGGGCCTTGATGGCGATCAATCCGAGGGTCAGCACCGTCACCAATCCCAGGTGATTAAGGGCCAATCTGAGGTCGATCACCATGCCCACAGACATGAAGAAAAGCCCCATCAGCAGGCCGCGGAAGGGTTGAATGGTCTCCAGAATGCGGTGGCGATGTTCCGTCTCGGCCAGCATCAATCCGGCGGCAAAGGCGCCCAGCGCCATCGACAGGCCCGCCCAGGCGGCGGCCAGACCGGTTCCGATCAGAATAAGCATGGTTGCCGCCATGAACAATTCGGCCGCCCTGGCGTGGCTGACGACGTGAAAGAGCGGGCGCAGCGCTAAGCGCCCCACGATTAGAATGACGGCCAGAACGCCGATGGCCTTGAGGACGGCCAGGCTCAGCGCTCCCAGCATTGTACCGCTGTGCGAGCCCAGGACCGGAACCAACACCAGCAAAGGGCCGATTGCCAGATCTTGCAGCAAAAGAACCGCCATGGCGGCGCGTCCTATGCGGGTCGGCAATTCGTGGCGTTCGGAAAGAAGCTGCAGCACGACGGCGGTCGATGAGAGGGCAAGGCTTCCGCCCACCACCAGCGCGCCCCCGAACGACAGGCCGGTCATCAGGGCAATGCTTCCGATGGCCGAAGAGGTGATCAGGATTTGCAGAAAGCCCAAGGCCAGAATGCGCGGACGCATGACCTTGAGGCGCTCCAGCGTCAGCTCAAGCCCGATCGAGAACATCAGCACCATGATGCCCAATTCTGCCAGGGGCTCGACCTCTTCGGCATTGGCGACGATGGCTAACCCTGAGGGTCCGATCAGCACACCCGCCAGCAGATAGCCCACCAGCGGGCTGGCTTTCAAACGCTCGAACAAAGGCACCACCAGAACGGTGGCGACAAGAAAGATGATCGCTTCGGTAAGCAGGGCGTGCAGGTTCATTGTATGTCCAGAGCGTGGCGTTCCTGTAATATGGCCTTGCCTAAGCTTGCTGTCACCGTCACATTGCCGCCCCATGGACCGGATCGTCGCACTTTATCATATCGATGCGCCCGCCCGAGAGATCGAGGAGCAGGCCCGGAATCTCGCCGTCGAGCAGAGCGTCGAGATGCCCCTGGCCGCTATTCGCGATCCACGCATTCTTGAAAGCGTGGTGGGACGGGTCGAGGGCATCGAGCCCGTAGCGCAAGGCGGTTTTCATGTCCGCATCGGACTGGCTTTGGAAACCATGGGCGCCGACCTTGGTCAGCTTATGAACATGCTGTTCGGCAATGCCTCTATTCTCGATCATGTCAGGCTGCTCGATGCTGAGTTTCCGCAAGCCCTTTTGGCCCGCTATCCTGGCCCCCGCTTTGGCATTCAAGGCCTGCGCAAGCTATTGAAGGCCCACGACCGACCTTTGACCGCCACTGCCATCAAGCCTCAGGGTCTGGCCTCGGACGATCTGGCCGGTCTGTGCAAAACCTTCGCCAGCGCCGGTATCGACGTCATCAAGGATGATCACGGCATGGGGGATCAGAGCTACGCCCCCTTCCATAAGCGCGTGGCCGCCTGTCAGAAGGCAGTTTCTACCAGCCGGACCTTGTACGCGCCTCATCTGACCGGCGGGCCGAAGGCACTGGCAGAGCAGATCAAGGTGATCAAGGGCGAGGGGGTGGGCATGGCCATGGTCTCGCCCATGCTGCTGGGGCTTGCCCTGGTGCAGGAGTTGGTGGCCGAGCTGGGCATTCCCGTCTTGGCCCATCCGGCGATGGCCGGAGCGTCGCGGATCGCTCCGGCCTTGCTTCTGGGCAAGCTGTTTCGGCTGGCCGGAGCCGATGCCGTGGTCTATCCCAATCACGGCGGACGTTTCGGCTATTCCCCAGGCATGTGCCATGATCTAGCCCTTGCCGCCAGGGGCGCATTGGGAGAGGTGAAGCCCGTCATTCCCGTCCCAGCCGGGGGCATGACCTTGAAACGTGTTCCCGAGATGGTGAAATTCTATGGGCCCGATGTCATGCTGCTGATCGGGGGCGCCCTGCTGATGGCGGGCGATGACTTGTTCGAGCAGTCTCAAGCCTTCGTTCAAGCCGTGACTGGAAAGGAAATGTCATGACCGGTCAAAAGCCCGTGCGCCGCTTTCAAGATTTCCGTTGGGAAGCTACCGACCTATTGGCCTATCGCCAGGATGATGGGGTTCCCTTCAAGGACGTCACCCGCCAGTTACTCTTCCAGGCTCCCGATCTTTTAGGCGAACTGCGCTATTTCGAAGTGGCGCCGGATGGACATTCCTCGCTGGAACGCCATGACCATCGCCATGCGGTGGTGATTTTGCGAGGCTGCGGGCGCTGCCTGGTGGGAGACCAGGTCTTCGATGTCGGCCCGCTCGATCTGGTCGATATTCCGCCCCTGGTCTGGCATCAATTCCGTGCCACCGAGGGGGAGTCGTTAGGTTTCCTTTGCTTGGTCAATGTCGAGCGCGACAAGGCGCAACTGCCGACCGAGTCGGATCTTGCCAAGCTTTCCGCCCATCCCGGAGTCGGCGATTTCCTACGTGCCAAGTAGGAGGTTATAGGCCAAAAAATTTATTTGTCGCTGCTGACAATTTTAGCGAGCGCTTATATTCAATTAGATTCAGATGCATAAACATTTTATACACATTGTTTCTGGGGCGTGACTGGCTGGAGCTGATTATCCTAAAATTAATAAGGTTGCATCCTGTCGTATCTGGCGTATCTTTGATACAAATCAAGCAGCACCGTGCGTTGAACATACCCGCGCATGCGTAAGCTGCTCAATAACAAGCAGCGGGCTTGAGGCGCTGCCAACGGGCTGAGGGTGTCATGGCACGTATCGTGTCGACGAGCCAAGTGCAAACTCCGAGTGTGGCGGTAGGTGATGCGGCGGTTGCCGTACGTCAGCCTCTTCCGTTCGATTCCCGGCCAGCGACAGAGAAGCTTCCCCCCACCATCGTCGAAGCGGTGCCCGGCAAGCCGGTTTTGATTCCCGGAGCCGAGGGATTGCTGGAGGGGGCCGACTATCAGCGCGTGGGAGCTGACCTGATTCTTGAGGCGCCAGATGGAACACGCATTCTGGTGCGCGATTATTTTGCGTCCGACGCACCTGGCGATCTGATTTCGGAAACGGGTGCTACGATCGACGGCGATCTGGCCATGCGTCTTGCCGGATCGATGACGCCCGGTCAATGGGTTCAGGCCAAAGGCGCGGGAGCGCTGGGTCAGTCCATCGGGCGGGCCGACACGCTTTCGGGCGATGTGCAGGTCGTGCATGCGGACGGCAGCAAGGGCCTTTTGCACAAGGGCGATC
>PDZW01000058.1 GCA_002753155.1 Alphaproteobacteria bacterium WMHbin7 | reverse complement strand
CGCGGTCGATCTTGTATTTCTCGGAAACCTCGATGATGCCCATGATCTCGCCGGTCTCGCCATCGACCAGGGCGGCTTCCTCGCCGACGCCGATTGAATCGGCCAGGGCCTGCTCGGCCGACAGCGTGATGGGAATGGGCCAGAAGAGGCCGCTGGTCATCTTCATCTCGGCGCAAACGCTCTTCCAGTCGGCCTGTCCCATGAACCCGTCCAGCGGCGTATAGGCGCCCATGGCCAGCATGATGACGTCGGAGGTCTCGCGAGACGTCATCGGAATCTTCTTTAAGGATGCCGCGCGCTTCAGCTCGGGGCCACGCTCGACCTCTGGCAGCAGCAAGGGCTTCAAGGATTCGCCGCCATGCGGAGGTACTAGCTTGGACATGGTCTCTCCTTCCCAATTTGTTTTTTATGGCCGAAGGCGCAAAGACGCAACGGCCCGCTTTAGAGCCCGCTCATATTGCCAGCCCCGAATATGCGTCATTTATGATATGAATTTGTGATTTCTGCAAAGGGGAAATCACGTCTCCAGCCTGGAAAATGATGGAGCGGAGGTCGAGGAAAGGGTGGGGAGGCGCCTACCCTGAATGCCGTTTGGCTGCCTGGGGTGGATGAGAAGGCAGGCTGACCGCCTATATATGTCTGCCCACTTCCATGCGCTGGTGCAAGATGCGGATGATGACAAGGCCCGATTCAGAAAAACGGTAATATACGGTATGAGCGCCGACCGGTAGCTTGCGATATCCTTCCCGGATATCGACGGGACGCCCGGTCTTCCGCCCAGATGCCAAGTCTTCGAAGGCATCGACGATGGCTTCGTGGTAAAAATCTGCCTGCTCCAGCGACCAGTTCTTGAAGGTGTATAGCCAGATTTCTTCGAGATCGGCTTCCGCTTTTGGAGAAAGACGGTAAGCGCACCGGCTAACCGGCATGCCGGGCCCGCATGCGCTTCAGGAAAGCCTCATTATCGAACGGCACCGGGGCACCCGATTCCTCACCGGCGATCAGCGCTTCTTGCAAGGCCTTCACCTTGGCCTCGTGTTCCTCCAAAAGCCGCAGGCCCGCCCGCACTACGTCGCTGGCCGAGCCGTAGCGACCGTTCCGAACCTGGGCATCAATGAAACCGGCGAAATGCTCGCCCAGCGAAACCGACGTGTTGCGCGCCATCCGGCACCTCCTTAGTTGGTACCAATATATACCAATATTTGGTGCGCGCCAAACTCCGACTTCCGAGGCAATGGAGTCAAGCCCTCACCACCGGCAACTCCGCCCACCTTGTCGTCCAGGCCTTTGACCGGTGGGCCGATTTGCCCTGCCAGGGTTTGCCCAGCCCGGCCGCCAGGGGCTTGATGGTGTCGCGCCCCATGCGGGCGTTCAGCGCATCCATGGCGGCCATCAGGCGCTTGGCCTTGTCGCGCTTGGGGGCAGGGCGTCCGAACAGCGAGCCCATGGACGACGCCTCGGGCACCAGACCGGCCAGCATCACGCCCGCCTTGGCAAAGCCTGGGCCGGGGCGCCAGAAACGCTCCAGCAGCGACTTGACCTCGCCGATCAGCAGGCCTCCGTCCGCCGTGGGTTCGATCAGGGTCGTTCCAGCGCATCCTGCATAGCGGCTTTCGGGTTCGGCAAAGCGGTTGGTGTGGGCATAGGCCTGGACATAGCAGGCGGCCAGCCCCTCGGCTCGAATCTTCTCGGCGGCGCGGTGGGCAAAGGCGGCCAGGGCCTCTTCCAACTCGGCCCGGCTGGTCACCGCCCGGCCAAAGGAGCGGCTGACCACGGCGCTCTGGCGGGCGGGCGGCACATCGTCGAGCCCCAGGCAGGAAAGCCCGTTCAATTCGCGCACCAGGCGCTCGCCCACCACGGTGAAGGCCCTGCGGGCTTGCCTGGGATCGAGAGCGGCCAGATCGTAAGCCGAGCGGATGCCCATGGCCTCCAGACGCGGGGCCAGGGCACGCCCGACACCCCAGACCTCGCCCACGGGAATCTGCGCCAGTACGGCTTGGCGGACCTCGGCCTCCATCAGGCTGGCAACACCGTCGAACATCGTCACCTTCTTGGCCAGATAGTTGGCCAGCTTGGCCAGCGTCTTGGTGGGGCCGAAGCCCACGCCCACCGGAATGCCGGTCCAGCGCTCGACGCGCTTGCGGATGACTTGCCCCAGGTCCAGCAGCCGGGCGTGATCCATTCCCGGAAAGGCCAGGAAGCTTTCATCGACCGAATAGACTTCAAGATCGGGGGTGAAGGAGGACAGGACCTCGGTCACCCGTCGGCTCATATCGCCGTACAGTTCGAAATTGCCGGAAAAGACGCGCACACCATGGGCCGCCACGATGTCCCTGATCTTGAACAGAGGTGCGCCCATGGGAATGCCCAGCGCCTTGGCCTCGGCACTGCGGGCCACGGCGCAGCCGTCATTGTTCGACAGCACGATGACGGGAACGCCCCGAAGCGAGGGATCGAACACCTTTTCGCAGGAGGCGAAGAAATTATTGCCATCGACGAGAGCGATGGGGGGGGCGGATGCCGCCATCGCTCAGCGCTGCTCGTCCGCCTTGGGCGGATCGGAGGCGGCGCCCATCTGGCGCACCACCGCCGTTACCACGCCCCAGACATCGAAACCGCTTTCGGTGGGGGCGACGCAAGCGCGGAAACGCGGATTCTCGGCATCCAGAAACAGGCGCCCGCCTCGAAGGCGCAACCGCTTCAGCACGAACTCGCCGTCCAGCACTGCCACCACGACATGGCCCGGCCTGGCCTCAATGGCGCGATCGACAATGGCCAGATCGCCATCCAGGATGCCCGCTCCGGTCATGCTGTCGCCCGCCACCCGCAGCATGAAGGTGGCTGCCGGATGGCGAATCAGCAGGCGGTCGAGATTGAGCCCCACCGCCTCGTGGTCGGCGGCAGGCGAGGGGAAGCCCGCCGCCACCGCCTGATCGAAGAAGGGGATGGTGGGACGATGCATATCCTTCCTGCCCTCAACATCCTCTTGCGCCGGGGCGAAAGGGGACAAAGGCGGCGTATCCGCACACGGTCTCGTTTCCATGACCGGATCATGCGGCAAGAACGCGAACCTGTAAAGAACTTAATAAGAACGTATGGAGCTATGCCACCAGGAAATTGGGGCGGTCGGGGCGGTAGCGGACGGTGGCGTCCTGCTCGAAATTGACGATCAGGCGCTTTAGGGCGCGCTTGCGCTCGATGGCGGTTTCGATGTCGCGCGGCGTGATCTTCGAGGTGGCCACCTGGCGGGATTCGACCAGTCCTCGTACCTTTTCCAGGAAGACGGTGGTGTTGTGGCCTTCGACATAGTGCGCCGCCAGTTCCAGAACGGTGCCGAAATTGACGCCCTTCTCCTTGACGGGAATGGCGAAGGAAAAGGCGCTTTCGTTGCCCTTGGTGCGCATCTGCACGGCGCAGCGATAGCCGTTCTCGTCCAGGGTGGCCACGACGGCGGCCTTGCTGGCATGCAGGATCTTCACGTCGGTCGTGCTGCCCCCCAACTCGGCAGCCGAGGATTTCAAGACGACCTCATCGATATAGCCGCCATTGCCGGCGGCATGACGTTCCAGCACCTCGATGTGCGGGCAGGGGGCGGGCAGATGCAGGGCCGCTCCGTTTCCAAAGACGGCGCCCCAACTGTCGCTGTCGGGCTTGGTGCCGTGAAGCAGCGTTGCGCTGTGCCACAAGCGTTTCCAATCGAGCGGCACGTCGCGGTCGAGCAGGCTGGAACTGCGCCTAGCCTCGGCGATGATCAGGCCGGAAAGGCGCAATGTATCGGGAAGATTGCGCCCGCGCACGACGATGCTTTCGCGGCGCAGCTTGCTGCCAAGCGGCAGGAGAATGCGGTTGCTCTTGACCGTCGCCAGGACCTCTTCCTGTCCCTGGGAACGGGCAACTATGACTGTTTTCTCCCTAAAGAGAGTGATGCTGACAGCAGCCATATTCCCCTGATTACTTTCTTCTATTTAAGTTTCAGTCCCAATGCTCTCACAGCTTACCCACAGTTTGCAACGATCTTTGTGGATAAGTACAGATGATTGCCAGGACCTTCCAGTATTTCCAAAGATTTTTGCCCCCAGGCAAATTGGATATAATTCTGCATAATGAGAACAGAAAGTGATTTACAAAAGGTTAAGACTCGGCCCGGCGCGTGAGGCCTTGCGAAACAAGGAGGGGGGTTGATAACGGAGGGATTATAAAATACAATGCATAATGTTTAAATGAATCGTATTACAGGTGAAAAATGCAAATTAGAGATGGCCTGATCGGTGCGATTGGAAACACGCCGCTTATTCGCCTGAAGAAACTGAGTGCTGAGACCGGCTGCAACATCTTGGGCAAGGCCGAGTTCCTGAATCCCGGCGGCTCGGTTAAGGATCGGGCGGCGCTGGCTTTGGTGCGCGATGCCGAGCGGCGCGGGGCGTTGAAGCCGGGCGGCACCATCGTCGAGGGGACGGCGGGAAACACCGGCATCGGTCTGGCCCTGGTGGGCAATGCGCTGGGCTATCGCACAGTGATCGTGATGCCCGAGACGCAAAGCCAGGAGAAGAAGGACATGCTCAGGCTGTGCGGCGCCGATCTGCGTCTGGTTCCCGCCGTGCCCTATGCCAATCCGGGCAATTACGTGAAGGCATCGGAGCGCCTGGCCGAGGAACTGGGTGGTTTTTGGGCCAATCAGTTCGACAATGTGGCCAATCGCGAGGGACATCGAACCACCACGGGGCCGGAAATCTGGGAACAGACCGGGGGAAAGGTCGATGCCTTCGTGGCTTCCGTGGGAACCGGGGGCTCGCTGGCGGGCATCGGCATGGCGCTGAAAGAGCGCAAGCCTTCGGTGCGCATCGTGCTGGCCGATCCGATGGGGGCAGCACTTTATTCCTGGTATGCCAGGGGCGAGTTCAAATCCGAGGGAAGTTCGATTACCGAAGGAATTGGACAAGGGCGGATCACGAAGAATCTGGAGAATGCCCCGATTGACGATTGGGAGCAAATACCCGACGAGGAAGCCTTGCCGGTTCTCTTCGATCTGGTGCAAAGCGAGGGGCTGGTGCTGGGGGGCTCGACGGCGGTCAATCTGGCTGGCGCTGTCCGCGTGGCGCGCAAGCTGGGGCCGGGGCACACCATCGTCACCTTGCTCTGCGATGGCGGCAGCCGCTATCAAAGCAAGCTTTACAATCCCGCCTTCTTAAGAGAACGTGGCCTGCCGGTTCCAAGCTGGTTGTGAGACAGTCTTAGGCGTCTGCCGCTGATCCGCTCGGCTTTCGCGCCCAAGGGGCGCCGCGCCTGGTGGCGCGTAAGCCAAGCGAGCGAAAGCGAGTGCCCGGCGCTTGAGGGGCTGTTGACTCGGCCTGCCGGTTCCCGGCTGGTTGTGACGTCTTTTTTGATGGGTAGGTAATGGATCAAGCACTTCAAGGTTATCTTCGTCCCGAGGCATTGGTCAGCACGTCCTGGTTAGAGGCGCATTTGCAAGACCCCGCCGTCCAGATTCTGGACGGCACTTTCTTTCTTCCGGTCCAGCAGCGCAATGCCAAGGAGGAGTATCACGACTGCCACATCACCGGCGCCGTGCCCTTCGATATCGACGAGGTGAGCGATTCGACATCCGGCCTGCCCCACATGCTGCCCTCGCCGGAACGCTTTGCTGAGATGGTGGGCAAGATGGGCATCGGCAACGATGTTCATGTGGTGGTGTATGACGCTTCGGGCATGACCAGTGCGGCGGCCCGAGTCTGGTGGATGTTTCGCATCTTTGGTCATGACAAGGTTTCCGTTCTGAACGGCGGGCTGCCGAAATGGTTGCGCGAGGGCCGTTCGGTCGAGGAGAATGCCGGTCCGCCCGCCACCCTGCCACGCCAGTTCACGCCTTATTTCCGCCCCCATCTGGTACGCGGGCTGGCCGATGTTCGGGAAAATCTGTCGTCAAAATTGGAACAGATGGTCGATGCCCGCCCGTTGCCCCGCTTCAAGGGGGAAACGCCCGAGCCGCGCCCCGTTCTGAAACAG
>PDZW01000057.1 GCA_002753155.1 Alphaproteobacteria bacterium WMHbin7 | reverse complement strand
TCGGGATGATCTTGTGCCGCCGACAGAACACGGACAATCAACCGCCGCTGTGACGTCATTTTTAAATGGTTCTTTTTACATAGCTCGTCTATCCGTGAAGACACGTACCCCCCCCCCCCCTAGTCCAGAGGTCTTCTTTGCAGGCTTTCTTTTTTATTTGTCTCATGAGTGTAAAAGGCAGTCGAGAAAAAGTTACAGTTGATGAAAATTTCTCTCTTAGCCCCCTTTTTTCAAGGAGATAGGGCTAGAGGGGGATTGCGCACAGTATAAAAATCGATAAAATGCTTTTTATAGGGATTTCAGACTGCTTCTCGAACACAATTTGAGGATGGGAACTATGGTCAATCAGGCAATGAACGGGGCCGCCGCCAAGGTTGCGGCTGCGCCTGCGGCTCCTGCGGCTGCCGCTGCGGAGATCGAGCGCGAGGCCGTGCAGGCGAAGGTCGTCGGCGCCAAGGCCGGGGCCACCAAGGCCGTGGCTGCCAAGCAGGTCGCTGCGGCGCCTGCCGCTGCGGGCGAAATTGAAAACGAAGTCGTTCAGGCCAAGGTTGCCGGCGCCAAGGCAGGTGCCGCCAAGGCAGGTGCCGCCAAGGCTGGTGCCGCTGCCGCTCCTGTTGCCAAGGGTACGATGGCAGCGCCTGCCGCCAAGGCGGCGGCTGTTGGTGGAAAGACCAAGGCGGCGACGGCAATCGCGGCTGCGGCCCCTGCCGCTGCCGGTGTGGCGCTGTTGCCTGCGGCCAGTTCGGTCAGCCCGATCGCAGCGGCTTCGACGGGCAGCGCGTTGCTGACCGGCAAGGGCGTCTGCCTGGGGCTGGGCCTTGGGCTTGGCGCCTGGGGGCCGTTGCTGCTTGGCGTAGCCGGTCTGGCTGGCGCCGTGTCGCTTTACGGATACATGAAGAATCGCGGCGCAGCAGCGACCGCAGATGATATTGCAGCTTAAATCAGGGAGATCAACATGGCTGAAGAGACTCTTAACCTTGCTCAGGAATCCGGCTACAACTGCCGTTCGTCGCTGATGGCGGCGATGAGCTATCTGGGCATTCTGTGCTTTGTTCCCCTGATGATGAACAAGGACGACGAATATGTTCAGTTCCACGCCAAGCAGGGCTTGGTTCTGTGGATCTGGGCCGTGCTGGCCGCCTTCTCGCTTCAGATACCTGGCGCGGGCAAGCTGATTTTCGGCTTCTCGTCGATGGCCGTGCTGATCTTTTCGGCGATCGGCCTGGTCTCGGTCGTTTTCAAGCGCGCTTGGAAGCTGCCTCTGATCGGCTACTTCTCGGATCGCATCTAGTTTTATCGACTTGTCACCGGGGCGGAGCGATCCGCCCCGGGGTCATTCCATGAGAGGCTTAGTCATGGCGCGTAAGAAAGCCCAGACCGAAGTGACGGATGAAGCGGCAGCCCCCGAGGCTTCTGCTTGCAGTTCCGGCAAGGCTTGTTCCGGCGATTGCGGACCTCGCACGGTTCCCGTCGAGGATGTCGTCGTGGGCATGATCCGGCTGACCAAGGATGTTCTGGGCAATGTCGGAGGCCTCGGCGCTGCCGTGGCTCCGGGTCTCAAGACAGGCGTGGCCGATCTCTCCAATGCCGCAGGGCAGGGGCTGAAGCGCGTGATCGATCTGGTCGGCAAAGGCTTCAAGAAGCCTGCCGACACTACGCCGGACGAGCCTGCGCACTGAGCCGAAAGGCGTTTGAATTTCACGTTGGCCTGACCGCGCCTTGATGGTGGTCGGCGGCCTCTTTTGACGGATGGGATAAAGACGATGGTTGCTGATGTCATTCTGACCAAGGTGGAAAGCGCTCGTCAGGCCGCCGAAGTGGGGGCGCTGGCAGGAAAGACGGTTGTTGTGACCGACGTTTCCTCGGCAACCAAGCTGGCCACATTGACGCCGGATGGCGGCAGCGCCATTACCGTCAAGTTGGATGCGACGCGCCAGATCGCCGAACTGAAAGCCCTGGCAGGCAAGTCCGTTCTGGTCGGCAAGACCCCGGCGGCATTGGGCGGCATCGGAAGCTGGGTGTCGCTGACGCCCGTGGCCAAGGGTGCTGGCGTTGCCGCGGCATCAACCGGCGCAGGCGCTGATTCCCTGGTCATGATGAAAGTCGTTGGCGGCGAGGCAGCGGCCCAATTGCCCGCCCTGGCCGGAAAGACCTATACGGTGGTGGCCCCCCCGGCGGCATCGGCGGCGGGCAAGACCGTTCCCATGCTGTATCTGAAGCAAAGCGGCGCGGCGGCTGGGGCTGAACTGCTGAAAATTCCGGTGCAGGATACGGCGTTCGCCCAGGCCTCCGGCCTGGCTGGCAAGACCTTCACGGTGGCGAAAAGCCCGGTGGTTGGCGCCAATTTCGGACAATTCCTGGTCTTGAAGCCGACGGCGGCGGTTGGGGCCAAGGCGGCAACTGGCAGCCTGCTGGCCGCCAAGCTGGGCACCACCGTTGCGGCAACCGGAAAAACCGCCACGGCGGCGGCCGGTGCGGCCACAGTGGCGGCGGGCAATGCCTTGTCGCCCGCAGTTGCGGCACTTAATCCCGTTGCTTCGGCGACGGCGGGCAGCACGCTGCTGGCCGGAAAGGGAGTCGGTCTGGGGTTGGGTTTGGGTCTGGGCGCCTGGGGGCCGGTTGTTTTGGGCGTGGTTGGTCTGGCCGGGGCGCTTTCCCTGGCCGCTTATGTCCGTGATCGCAGCAAGCGCGAACCGGTCAGCCATCAGGCTCTGATGGATGAATTGGCCGCCGAAGCAAAAGCCTGATCGGATCGGCAGGATAAGTCGGGATCGTCGCATGGGCAGTCGGAAAAAACTTCGTCGCGAATTTGGTGTCCGCACCTTTCTGATGGCCGCCCTGGGCTATCTGGGCATCTTGTGTTTCGTGCCGCTTTTACGCTGCAAGGACGACGAATACGTTCTCTTTCACGCCAGACAGGGCTTTATCTTGTGGATGTGGGCGGTGCTGGCCATGTTCGCCCTGCCCATTCCTCTGGCTGGGGAAATCTTCTTCAGCGTTTCGATGATGGCGATTTTGATTTACATGTCGGCGGGCTTGATCTCGGTCGCCTTTCGCCGGGCCTGGCGTCTGCCGCTGGTTGCCACGCTGGCCGATCTGATCTGATCTAACCCCCGCCCTTATCCGCGTCGCCCTATTTCTTCGCCTTCTGAAGCATGCTGAGAATATCGGCCTGCGAGGCGGCTCGCTTGGCGATGGCCTCCTTGAAGAGGTGCGAGGCGATTTCGCCCGTTCCAAAGCTGGGAAGCCGGTAGCTTTGCGCCTCCATGTCGCGGACGGCATCGGCAAAAATGGCTGCCTTGGTCACTGTTTCCTGTTGGTCGGGTGCCAGGAACTTCATCCCGCCCATGACATCGATCAGTTCCAGCACGCCATTCATATGCATGGTAACCACGCTGCCGCAGCCAAAGGGCGTCCCCTTGGTCTGGCCCATGATGCGCGTGCCATAGTCGATAAGCTTCAACGCCTTGTTTTCCAATAGAATCTTAGATGAGGAGACCAGGCCGGACATCAGGCCGTTCAGCCGCTCCCGGTTGTCGCCGGGGTTCCTCTCCTGGGAAACATGGTGGCTGGCCAGAGTGACCAGATTGATCAGGCGCGACGAGGCCTCGGCCAGTCGGTTCTTCAAATGCCTCTTTTCGGCCGGTTTGCTCACTCCCGCCAGTTGCGAGGTCAGCGCTTCGATCTCGGCGACGGTGGCATAGGCGCCATCGATGACGACAGAGGTCTGCTCCTGCTCCTCGTCGCCCTTCCAGGAAATCAGGTTGTCGCCATTGAATTTGCGGACCATGATCCGATCGACGCCGGTGATATGCTTGATCAGCCAGTCATAGGCGAACAGCATGAGGGCCTGGGCGGTTTCGGCGCTCTCCAGATGCTCGTCGTTTATCGCATTGATTCTTTTAGCGAATCCGGCATGCGCCGCCAGATGCATGGTGCGCTCGTCATAGTCGAAGCTATTCATGATCTCTTCTTCGTGAGAAAAATGAATGTCGACATAGTCCTTCAGACCCAGCAAAACACCGGACACGATATTGTCCTTATCCCGGTTGCTGACCGCCTCGCGCAGGTCGTTCAAGTAATCAATGATTTTTCTGTGCTCCTGGTCAATATCCAGGCGGCCCGTCTCGATGGCCTTTGACCATTCAAACTTGATAAGGTCATCCCCGTTCTGCGCTTCGTTCAACTTACCCTCCAGAACGATAACCCTGACAGTGTTGAAGGGCCTGGCCGCCTTGTCAAGCCAGCCAAGAACCCTACCCGGCATGGACAGTCGCCTTTAGGCAAGGTATGGTCGGGGCTGGCGAACGCAAGCGCAGCAAGGCTAAAACGAGATGAGCGACGAAGTCCGAAAAGAGGAAAAGCCTGAGGGAAGCGGTGCGCCGCAGGCAGCCGGTTTGCTGGAATGGACCGAGGCGATGTCCGTTGGCAACGATGTCCTGGACGACGATCACAAAACCTTTTTCGATCTGGCCAAGATCATTCTGGAAGTTGACGCCGACAATGGAAACACCATCGTCTTTCAAAGCGCCCTCAACATGCTGGCCGATTACGTCAATGGTCATTTCCTGCGAGAGGAAAAGGCCTTGCGGGCCGTGAACTACCCGCATTTCGACGAGCACCTGCAAAAGCACAAGGCCTTTCGCCAGCACGTCATGAAAATCGTTCAGGAATATGGCGATGGAAAGAACGACGACATCCGCAACCTGCCGGGTATGGTCGTGAGCTGGCTCAATCAGCATATCCTTGCCGAAGACATGCAGTATAAATTCTGGATCAAGGAAAAATTCATCGACAAGCGCCCGCTGGCCTTCCTGGCCGTAGAGGCGGAAAACAAAGTTTGATCGGATTTCCATGCCGGGTGCGCCATGGCTCTAACCTCTGCCTTTTCCAGCAAGAAATGCCTGGTCATCGCTGACAGCCCAGATCTGGCGCGGCTTTTTCTGCATAGTCTGCGTCAGGTGGGCATGACGGATGGTTTCAAGGCCGACGATGTGGAAGAAGCCAAGAAGCAGCTTTTCAAATTCGATTTCGATCTGGTGATTTGCGCGGAACTGGGGACCGAGGGCTTCCTGGAAATCCTGCGCACCGTCCGTCGCGACTTGCAGGGTGTGCGGATGACGACGCCCGTCGTTTGTTTTTCCCTGAACTGGGATGGCGCTGTTCTGCCCAAGCTGCGCGATGCCGGAATCACCCTTCCGGCGGCCCTGCCCTTCAGCCTGTCGAGCCTGCTGAAAACCCTGACCCGCGCCATTAGCCCCAGAGGCTTCATCGACACGCCCTCTTATCGCGGCCCCTGCCGCAGATTGCGGGCCATTCCCGATTACAACGGGCCGCGCAGGCGAGCCGCTGATTCAAACGTTGCGGTCGAGAAGGAAAAGAAAGCGGGACCGACCCCCAAGGCCCCTTCGCGCCCAGTCCGTCAGGACTTCGAGACGAGAGAGGCAAACGACGATTACAGGGGGGGCGGCGGCGGCGAAAAAGACGTTTTCTACGGCGATCCGACGATGCAGCAGACCAAGATCGTCATCGACGATGCCTGCGTCACGGTTGGGCAGGCGACAAAGCTGGCCGGGGCCTTGCAGACAGTGAAAACGCCAGGCGAGCGCGCCGACCTGCTTCATCAGATTGCGGATACGACCGAGCGCATGGTCAATCTGCTCACCTTGGCCAATGCGCGGATTCAGGTGCATGGATGCGACGATCATCTGCTGGGCCGCTTGGGTGAGATCAAGGAGAATATCGTCAGCAACACCGAGGGTCTGGCCGAGGCGGCCGCCCGGCGCGCCATCGATTACGGCGAGAAGATTCTGGCCAAGGCGCACGGCTTTCCTCTGGGAGCGGCCGAGTTGATGACGCATCAGATCTCCCGCATGGAGACGGTGATCCAGGTGGTCGGCGGCGCCGACAAGCTGAGCGAGTCCACGCAAAAGCTGGTCGCCCAGGCGCGGCAAATTCTGAAGAAGGTTGTGGCCAGGGAAGCGAAGATCGCCAGCGTTCTGCCGGAAATCGATGGGATGCAGGCATGAGGAAGCAAATTCAGGTAAGTGGAGGGCCAGCCCGTGGCTGATCAAAACAAAGAAGCGCTG
>PDZW01000018.1 GCA_002753155.1 Alphaproteobacteria bacterium WMHbin7 | reverse complement strand
GCATCATTCAGCCAGAAATACCCCGTCACCATCGCAGCCTCCTTGCCGTTGCTGCGACAGTGAATCAACAATTCATTGATTTTACATTAATCCAATTGGGTCTTGGCCCTAGCACCCAGTATCCTTTCTTGCCGTCTTTCTCGCCGGGCCCGATGACAACTGCGGCATGGTTGCCGGTGTCGTTGTTCTGATACTTGCCGTCCTTGAAGGTAGCAATTGCCGTGCCCGGCGCAAGAGGAGGATCGTCCGGTCCCTTGATTTTCTCGCCCTCTTTCCAGTCTTTTGCGGCTCCGATGTCGGGTATGGCATGCTTGACCAGTGCCACGCATTGCCGTCCACCCTTGCCTTTTTGGGTGCCTAGGCACAAACTCGCCTTAGTGGCGAGAAGAAAGGGACGGCAGGGCATGTGGCGGGTGGCGGCGGTAGCGATGCTTTTTGGGCTGGTGATGTTTTTGGGGGCGGGCTCAAGCGAAGCTTTCTCTTCAGAATTGCCGCCCTCTGTTGAGTTGCCCAGGCGCGATCCTCCTGGGAAATGGCGTTATCTCGGGCAGGATCAATCTACAACGACAAGCACTTGCATTGGGTCGGTTGCGACCCCCCTTTGCACGGCAGAAACGGAGTTAGCCAGTGGGCTGCGCGAGGATATTGCGCTGCGCAGGATCGCCCTCGACAATCGTGGCGACGAAAGTGACTACGAATTCTCAGGCACACCACCTTGGCCCTGGCACTCGATAAAATACAGAATTGTTAGAGCCTATCGCATGAAGCTCGTGGACATACCCAAATGGGCAAGACATCCAATCGACCCGAACGATGAGGCCTGGGAACCCTGGGATGTCCGCATCGATATTCAGCATTATGATTGCGATACGCGACTTAGCCCCGGTCAAAGCATGTGCCAACCGGCACCGACAGTGAGAATTTATGTTCTCCGGGCAATACCCCAGGGGTGGCGAGTCATCAGCGCCTTTGTCAATGCCGACCCGATCGCGTCAGGCTACCTTCCTGGATTATGATCAGTGAGAAGGGATATTCCCCAGAAAGAACGACGCGACAGCTACCATTTCCCACGAGTCATGTAATCTGCCATTGACTTCTCTCCGCTTTCTTTTGAGGCGCCAACCCACAAAACCCTCAACTTGTTCATCAGGCTGTCTCGCTTTGACGGATCGTTTGCCAATTTGGCAAAAGCGTCGAGAGTCTTGTTCCCCATTTTTCCGTCGGTGGCAACTTTTTCGTCTGGGGTTGTTTGATTGATTGCTTTCTGGATCAGCCTCGCCCCTCCTGTATCTCCCTTGTGATAGATGACATGCGCCAAGGCTGCTGCGTCATCCTTGTTGTCAATCTTGTCGAGCCCTTTCATGCCGCCATCGACACCGCGCAGCGCATGGTTCAGATAGGCCTGTTGCATTTGGGCAAGCTGATCGTCTGAAAGGTCCTTGGGGTTCTTGATCTTGTCGAGACCGGGCACGTCGCCCCGTTTCTTCGTGTCGTTCAAGAATTGCTGCGTGATACCACCATAGGCCCCCGCATCCTTGTCGCCGTTTGGACCGCCACCCGCAGGATTGAGTTTCGGCCCTCCCTCGGCTCCATGGATTTTGCCCAGAACATATTTTCCCTTGTCCGAAACATCGGGCAATTTGGAGATGGCATCCGTTCCCCGTTTCCACTCGGCGGGCGTGATGGACTGCCCCCGCAAAGAGGGCGGTACTGATGGCAGTTCGACCGGGGTGGTCGGCGGCGTTGCGCCTTGATCGTTCGCCCTGGGCTGATTGCTCGCACCATCGCCGTTTTCAGGCGGCTGGGTTGAGGCGGGTTCGTTGGCGTCATTTCCGCTGCCGCCGTCCCCACCAGCACCACCGCCCTCGCCCGTGTCGTTCAGGAGCATGTAACGGTTGCCCGTCTCCTTGTCGGGATAATAGGGCTCGGCCCTGGGGGCGGGGTCCGGATCGTCCTTCCTGACTTCCAATGTTCGCCGCCAATCCTCCTTGCGAATACCCACGGGCGGAACATCCGGCACCTCGCCGCCCAGGAAATCCCGGGCCGTCTCACGGGGCAGATGGCTAAGGATACCCCAGGCGAAACTGTGGGCGCGTTTGGGGTCAAGTTCGTTGATCTGCAAAACCAGATCGCGATTGCGCAAGATGCCTGCCTCTCCATTGTCTTGGATATCGCGGGCCACGAATTGATCGAGCCCGTCATCCGAGGCCCGCCCCAGCAGAAACCGCGCCGTGCGCCGGTTGGCCGCCTGCGTGCCCTCCGCCACCCCCTCGGGCAGCGTGATGTCCAAAGGCGGCGGCTTATGGGTAAGCAGGCCGGGCTCGCCCAGCTTCAACGCATCGTGATGGGCATCGATCTCGGAAGGTGTGGGCACCGGGAAGCCCTTGAACGCATCGGCCAGATCGCTTTCCAAACTCGCGATGGTGGGGCCGCCCGGATTGAGCAGACCGTCCACTTTCAGCCCCTTGCGCTTCTGATAGGTCCGCACCGCCCCCTCGGCCCGGCTGCCCCACCAGCCGGTGGGGCCATCGGTGCGCCCGATATCGTAATCGCCCGCCCGGCCCAGCAGGGTCTCCACCCGCAGCACATCCGAGCGCCGGTTGGGGGCCGGATGCGGCCCCACCGGAGCGCCCAAGGAAAACCAGCCTTCATTGGGAGTATCTTTTCCAGGCCTGGGCGAAACAGGCTGAAGCTGGGACTGAAGAATCTCCCCCGGACTGAAAGCGCGGCCCCTCTGCTGTCCAGCCGGGGCTAAAGGATCGTTGTCGGCATAAATCAGGCTCATGGCGTCACCACAGGTAAAGATTACGTTAATCCGACGCATAAACCCGCGAAAAGCGAGAGTCAAGAAAAAGAATCCTAATGCTAGCCGATTTATTAATTTTGCTACTTTTGATAAATATGTCGGGTGGGGAAATGGTTAAGGCCTTAGACGCTAAGCCCCAACCGCCTTCGCCACGATCTCCTCAAGCGCTCGAACCGGCGCAAGATCGTTGAACAGCCGGTCTCTACCCGCCGCGATGCGATCGCGGATTTCCTGGCGACTGGAAGAATCGCTTCCCAAACGAACGGCGATCTCAACGAAACCTTCTGTGTCCTTGGCGATGCAATCGTCCAGGTCCAGGCGCTTCAGAATGGCATAGGCGTGACGCCCGCGCATGAGATTGCTGGGCAGGGTCACCACCGGAAGATGGCGCGACAGGGCTTCCAGCGTGGTATTGCCGCCCGACCAGCCGATACTGTCCAGGAAAACATCGCAAACGCCGTTCAGATCGAGATAGTCGCCCCAGTCCAGCCAGGTCAAGAAATGCAGATGCTTTGCAGGATCAAGACCCGCCGATTTGAAGACCATTTCAAGCCTTGCCTGAAAGCGCCGGTTGTCGAGATGGCGCGTGCGGTGCTTGATGAAAATGAAGCGGGCATTTGGAAGCTTGCGTGCGATATCCGTAAAAACGCGGTCAAAGCCGGGCAGATATTTTTGATGCGCCTGGCAGCACAGATAAAGCACGCTCCCCTCGCCCGGCAGGCCAAAATCGGAACGCGATTTCTTCTGAGGAAGCGATGCTGGCTGATAGGCCACAGAGATATTGGGCAGGCGCACCAGCCGCTCGCTGTAATGGCTTTGCGCGTCTTCAGGCTCCATCAACTCGCTGGAGAGAAAAATGTCGATGCTGGCCAGCCCCGAGGTGACGGGATGGCCCCAGGACATCATCTGCAGAGGTGCGAGCTTAAGCGACGCCAGGGCCATGCTTTTGGGATCCATGCCGATATCGGGATAGATCAGCGCATCGAGATCATCTGCGCGAATGGCTCTGGCCGCCTGCGCCAGATCGCCCTGAAGCTCTCGGAAAACATCGCTCATGCCCGCCAGCGAGCGGGTCGAGGCATCTGATTTGCCATTGGTCAGATAGAGGTGAACCAGAAAGCGCTTGCGATCGAGATGGCGCATCCAGCCCGCGAACAGAAGGGCGATGGTATGGCTAGTGAAGAAGGAGGAGGCAAAGCCTAAGCGAATCCGCTTGTCCTGGCGCTCGGCAAAGGGTTTTGGCGAAGGAGGCGAAGCCAGATCGGGTAGATAGGCCGACATCACGCGATGAACAAGCCGCCCATAGGATATCTGAATCGGCTTATCGTCCTGGCCCTGATAGGCCAGTTCGAAATTGGTTCCGAAAAGCAGTCCGGGAAGCTCGTGCGCCGCCTCCTCGGACGATTTCGGATTGACCGAAGCCTCCAGAATGGCAACGCCGGTGGCCAGACGGCGACGCCAGACGGCGATCTCCTGGCTGTTGAGATAGATCCGGGGCAACATGCGGTTGACCAGCCAGCGTGCCCCCACATGGCAAGGATCGGCCATCAGGGTGGCCAGGGCGGCATCCCTGGCGGCTTCGCAATCGCCCAGGGCCATCAGCGCCTGGGCCAGGGCATAATGGATCTGGGCATTGCCAGGCTCGACGGCAGACAAGGCCCCCAGGGCCTGCACATGATCAAAGGCCAAACGCTCGGATGAGGGCGACAGCTTGCCAGCCTGGGCCAGCAGATCGGCGGCAATGCCATAATGCTTGGCGGCCAGGGCGACGCGGCCCAAGCCATGCAGCGCCGAAACATCCTGGGGATTGGTGTTCAAGACGTCCTTGAAGGCGGTTTGTGCGCCTTGAAGATCGCCCGTTTCCAGCTTTGCCCAACCCAAGGCGCTCATGCCTATCCCCGAAATAGAAAGCCCCGGAACCTTGCGGGTTCCGGGGCTTCCCGGTCAAGTCTTACAAGGTTTACGCCGCAACCATGGCCAGCAACAGAATGGCCACGATGTTGATGATCTTGATCATCGGATTGACGGCGGGACCGGCGGTGTCCTTGTAGGGATCGCCAACGGTGTCGCCGGTCACGGCGGCCTTGTGGGCTTCACTGCCCTTGCCGCCGAAATGACCATCTTCAATGTACTTCTTGGCATTGTCCCAAGCGCCGCCGCCCGAGGTCATCGAGATGGCAACGAACAGGCCGGTGACAATGGTGCCCATCAACATGGCGCCCAGGGTCACGAAGGCATGAGCCTGACCCGAAACCGCCATGATGACGAAATAGACCACGATGGGCGCGAAGACCGGCAGCATCGAGGGCAGGATCATCTCACGGATGGCCGCCTTGGTCAGCATGTCGACCGCTTTGCCGTAATCGGGCTTGCCGGTTCCTTCCATGATGCCGGGGATTTCCTTGAACTGGCGGCGCACTTCGATCACCACCGAGCCCGCAGCGCGTCCCACCGCCATCATGCCCATCGAGCCGAACAGATAGGGCAGCATGCCGCCCAGGAACAGGCCGATGACCACGAAGGGATCGGACAGTTCGAACTTGATATCAAGCGTCGGGAAGTAGTGCTTGAGATCTTCGGTGTAGGCGGCAAACAGCACCAGGGCGGCCAGACCGGCCGAACCGATGGCATAACCCTTGGTGACGGCCTTGGTGGTGTTGCCAACGGCGTCCAGGGCGTCGGTGATCTTGCGGATGTCCTTGGGCATGTCGCTCATTTCAGCGATGCCGCCCGCGTTGTCCGTCACCGGGCCATAGGCGTCCAACGCCACGATGAAACCGGCCAGAGCCAGCATGGTCGTGGCGGCGATGGCGATGCCGAACAGGCCCGCCAAAGCATAGGCGACGATGATGCCGCCCGAAATCACCAGAACCGGCAGCGCCGTCGATTCCATCGAAACCGCCAGGCCCTGAATGACGTTGGTGCCGTGGCCGGTGACCGATGAATTGGCGATGCTGGTCACGGGACGATAGCCCGTGCCGGTGTAATATTCTGTGATCCACACGATCAGGCCGGTAACCACCAGACCCAGGAGCGCGCAGAGATACAGATCGCGCCCGGTGAAGCTGGAAGCGCCCGTCGTGAAGACTTCGGAGAAACCGACCGTCATGTAGATCGAAACGCCGACCAGTGCCGCCGAGATGACGCCAGTAGCGACCAGGCCCTTGTACAGAGCCTTCATGATCTTGTTGTCGCTTCCCAGCTTGACGAAGAAGGTGCCCGCCACCGAAGCCGGGATGCACACGCCCGCGATGATCAGCGGCAGCATCATCATGCTGTCCATGACCGGGCCGGTGAAGAAGATGGTCGCCAGCAGCATGGTGGCCACCATGGTCACGGCATAGGTCTCAAACAGGTCGGCGGCCATACCGGCGCAATCGCCCACATTGTCGCCCACATTGTCGGCGATCACGGCGGGGTTGCGGGGATCATCCTCGGGGATGCCTGCTTCAACCTTGCCGACGAGGTCGGCGCCGACATCGGCACCCTTGGTGAAGATGCCGCCACCCAGTCGCGCGAAGATCGAGATCAAGGAGGCGCCGAAGGACAGAGCCACCAGGGCTTCCATGATGGTGCGGGTCTCACCCGGCTTCCAGGCCATGAGAACGCCGAAATATCCGGCAACGCCCAGAATGCCGAGACCGACCACCAAGAGGCCGGTGATGGCGCCCGACTTGAAGGCGATGTCGAGGGCGTATTGCATGCCGCCCGTGCGGGCCGCATCCGCCGTGCGCACATTGGCGCGCACGGAAATGTTCATGCCGACATAACCGGCAGCGCCCGAAAGCACCGAGCCGATCACGAAACCGAGCGCCACATGGATGCCCAGGCGTGCTGCGATCAGAATGGCGATGACCACGCCGACGATGGCGATGGTGCGATACTGGCGATTGAGATAGGCACTGGCCCCTTCCTGAACGGCGGCAGCGATCTGCTGCATGCGCTCGTTGCCGGCCGAGGCGGCCAGAATGGATTTGGTGGCATAAGCGCCATAGAGCAGCGCAAGCAGCCCGCAAGCGATAACCAGAGCGAATGACGACATGGTTGTTGATTCCCAGAGCGAGTTGAAGTCGGAAGAAAAAATGCCTCTGCCCGAAACCGGAAAGATCAAGAATCGCCCGGCCCCGGAATGGTGGGGAAATTGCCAGATTGCCGGGGCTTTAGCAACCCAACACTTACGTTTTTAGGTGGCTCGACCCCACCCCGGCGGGTGGGGGTTGCTGAAATGCACAGGAAATCAACGCATATAAAATATCGCTAATACACAAATCAGCGTTCAAATATCTCGACCACCAGAACATCATGGACGATTCCCGGTCCAATGGCCTTCGCCGCAGCGGCCACCATGCGGGGTTTGATCAAGGTCAGATCGGTCGATTTGCGGTTCTTCAGATGATCCGGCAGCACTTTATGCAAATCGGTCAGAATATTGTCGCGGATTCTGGGCATCATGGCCTCGACCTTCCTGCGCTCGCCGTCTTGAATTTCGAGTCGCAAGGTCATGAACACCTGGCGGGGCTTCTGATCGATGATGAAGACGGGAATGGAAAGCGATTCCATGTCCAAAAAACTGGTCTTGGCCACCGGCGGCGGCGGCGGGGCCGCCTTGGTTTCAGGCTTGGCGAAGGGTCCGATGCCGAACACAGCCATGGCGCCGACCGCACCGCCGCCCAGAAGAACCAGGGCGACGATCAGAATGACAAGCTTCTTCATTTTTTCCCAACCCCGATAACAACGCTAGAAATGCCGCCACCCCGAAGGACCCGCCGCAAGCGAAACCCCTGCGGCATCGACGGCCCGAACCCCCTCACCTTCCTCCATGCGCCCGATCACGGTCAAGCTTAACCGGCAGGACTGGGCAATCTCTTGCAGAGCAGGAACATCCCGGGGCTCAGCCGTCAGCAGAAGTTCGTAATCATCGCCGCCGCCCAGAATCTGCGCCATGCGGTTCGAATCGGCCTTGAGGGCGGCTCTGGTCGGAGAGGATAGCGGGATTTTCACCGTTTCAACGATGGCCGCAAGGCCAGAAGCCCTGGCAATATGACCAAGGTCGGCCAACAGCCCGTCTGAAATATCCATTCCGGCATGCACCAGGCGCTTGGCCGCCAGGGCTTGGCCCAGATCAAGGCGCGGCCTGGGCAGCAGATACCGCTCGGCCAGCCATTTGCGCTCGTCCTCGAACAGAAAGTCGAGCTTCCCCTCCAGCGCATCGAGCCCCAAGGCTCCGTCGCCGATGGTGCCGGAAACCAGAATCGCGTCACCGGCCCTGGCACCCGAGCGTTTGAAGGCGCGTCCCTCCTCCACCTCGCCCAAGGCCGTCACCGCCAGGGTGAAAGGCCCAGGGGTAGAGACGGTGTCGCCGCCGATGATGGGCACATTGAATTCGGCCTTGTCCTGGGCCAGGCCCTTGGCGAAGGCGGTCAGCCAAGACTCGCTGGCGTCTTTGGGAAAGCAGGCGGCCACCAGCAGCCCCAGGGGCTTCGCCCCCATGGCGGCAAGATCGGACAGATTGACCCGTAGCGCCTTCCTGGCCACCAGATCGGGCGGATCATCTGGGCGAAAATGCACGCCCGCCACCAGGGCATCGGTGGTGACGACCAGACGACAGCCCGGCGAGACCGGCACCAGCGCCGCATCGTCCTTAAGATTCAAAGCACCGGGAAAACCATCGGCCAAGGGCGCGAACAGTTTCTCGATCAACTCGAACTCGCCCAGGGTCTTTTCGGTCAAGCAGTTCTCTCCCTCACTGCGGATCGTTTTTGCGCATCCAAGCCGGAATGTCGCGGCTCCCGTGCAGCACACGCCAGACATCGATATGATCCAGGCACTCTACATAGAAGACAAGATGCGGGTAACGGGACAGTGGCCAGAATCTTAAGCCCGGCAGATTGAGTTCGTGGGCGTAAAAGGAAGAGCCAGTCGCAGGATGAAGGGCGATGTGGGCGAAGGCACTTTCAAGCGCATCAATAAAACCGAGTGCGGCCCGCTCGGCCCCTTCGCTCAGATAATGCTCAATTGCTTCGTCGATATCCCGCTTTGCAAGTAGGCGCGGAACGACGGTTTTCACCGTCACCCTGTCCTGCCCTGCCGGACGCGCTTGCGCAGACCATCAAAGTAGCTTTCGTCAGCAGGTGACGAGGATTCGGACTCCGCCCCCTCCAGGAGCAGGCCTCTAAGACACAAGCGATCCGCATCCTTGCGGATAAGGTCGCGCACATATTCGCTGCTCGTCCCAAAGCCGCGCTTTCTAACCTGATCGTCAACGAAGTCCTTGAGCGTCTCAGGAAGGGAAATGTTCATCGTACTCATGATCAGAGCCTAGCCGTCTTGGCAAAAAATGGCAAGACGAAGGGCTCTCGAAAAGAGAGGGCTAGAGCGGGTCGTCTTAAATCTGAGCCGGTAAGCGGCTCTGATTTAAGGCGTGAATCCGCTCTACTAATTTGTTTTAGCGAAGGATTCACGTTTAACTCCGTGTCTCCGGGGTGACTCGGAGTTAAACGATCCTGCGCTAGCCCTCGTGCAGGGTCTTGGCCAGGCGATCAAGGACGGCGTTGACCAGTCCCACCTCGGGGCCTTCGTAAAAGCTACGCGCCAGATCGGTATATTCGCTGATCACCGCCTTGGGGGGCAGATCGGCCTTGCCCATCCACAGTTCCGCCGCTCCGGCGCGCAAGATGGCATGCAGCAAAGGCTCGACGCGGGGAAGATCCCAGCCCGCCGACAGGCTGCCTGCGATCATCTGATCAAGATCGGCGGCTTTTTGGGTGACGTCGCGCACGACGGCCACGAAATGGGGCGCATCCGGCTCGGCGATTTCCATGCCGGAATCCACATCCTCCGTCTCAAGCCGGACCGGCTGAGCCAGATGCTGGGCCAGCACCTCGTCGTCGCTCTGGCCCGACAGCATCATCTGGTAAAGTGCTTGCACGGCCATCAGGCGCGCCACCGCCCGCCTGCGGGGCAATGGCGTTCTGGGTTTGGAATCGGTCATTTCGGAATCAGGCGCAGGTCACGCTTGATCTCGATCATGCGCAGGCAGGCCCGGGCCGCCTGACCGCCGAAATTGCGCCCATCGACGCGGGCGCGCTCCCAGGCCTGATCCTCGGTCTGACAGGTCAGAATGCCGTTGCCAAGCGCCAGCGTGTACTGGATGGACAGATCGTGCAGGGTACGGATGGTCGAACTGCTGATATGTTCGTAATGATCCGTCTCGCCCTTGATGGCGCAGCCCAGCGCGATATAGCCGGAATAGCGCTCGTCGGTGGCGCGCAGCTCCATCGCCCGCACGGCATAGCGGATGGCGGCGGGAATCTCGTAGATGCCGGGCACGATGACCCGCTTGTAGCCAGCCCCCACGGCGGCCAGTTCCTGCACGACGCCATGAACCAGATGGTCGCTGATGTCATCGTAGAAGCGGGCCTCGACGATCAGAATGCTTAAACCAGCCATGACGTCATGCTCCTATGCGATGGTGATAGGACGTTGCTCGACCACATTGAGACCGTATCCTTCGGCCAGCCCCACGATGGTTCGCTTGGTATTCGACAGCAGGATCATATCCTTGATTCCCAGATCGAGCAAAATCTGAGCCCCCACGCCATAGTCGCGCAACTCGACGGGCGGCGCCACCCCTTCACGGGCCCGGATACGGTCGGACAGGCTGGTCGGCATGGGCTCGCGGATGAGAATCACCACGCCGCGCCCTTCGCTTGCGATCATGTTCATGGCGCTGTGCAATTCGCCCCCGCGCCCAGCGGATTGGTCGCCCAGCACATCGTCCAGCACTTTAAGCGCATGGACGCGCACCATCACCGGACCCGACGCCTTAAGGTCGCCCTTGACCAGAGCGATATGCTCGGCATAAGCCACCGTGTTGACATAGAGATGCATCATCCAGTCGCCGCCATAGATGGACGACAGCGCCGAGGTAATCTCGCGCTTGACGATCTTGTCATAGCGCCTGCGATAGGCGATCAGATCGGCGATGGTGGCGATCTTGAGGCCGTGCTTTTGCGCGAAGATCACCAGATCGGGCAGACGCGCCATGGTGCCGTCTTCGTTCATGATCTCGCAGATCACGCCCGAGGGATTGAGCCCGGCCAGACGCGCGATATCGACCGCCGCCTCGGTGTGCCCGGCCCTGACCAGAACGCCGCCGTCCCTGGCCATCAGGGGAAAGACATGGCCCGGCGTTACGATGTCGTATTTGCTGGCCTTGGGGTCGATGGCAACGCTGATGGTGCGCGCCCGATCAGCCGCCGAAATGCCGGTCGTCACCCCCTCGCGGGCCTCAATGCTGACGGTAAAGGCCGTCTGGTGGCGTGTGCCGTTGTCGCGGCTCATCAGCGGCAGTTCAAGCGCCTCGATGCGCTCGCGCGGCAGGGTCAGGCAGATCAGGCCGCGCCCGTATTTGGCCATGAAATTGACGTTCTCGGCCGAGGCATGCTGGGCGGGAATGACCAGATCGCCCTCATTCTCGCGGTCTTCGTCATCGACCAGCACGACCATGCGGCCCTGGCGGGCGTCTTCGATGATCTCTTCGATGGGCGACAGATAATCGGCGTGAGACACTTAAATAATCCTCAGTCCTTGTCCAGAAGGCGCGCAACATAGCGCGCCAGCATGTCGATTTCCAGGTTTACCCGATCACCGGGCTTATACTGGCCGAAAGTGGTGACTTTGCAGGTATGGGGAATGATATTGACCCCGAACAGGCGGCCATTGACCTCGTTGACGGTCAGCGAGACCCCATCGATGGCCACCGATCCCTTGGGGGCGATGAATTTCTCAATGCTTTCAGGAACTTCAAAGGTAAAGCGCAGTGATTCCCCCTCGGGCTCGATGGAGACCACGGTCCCCACCCCATCGACATGGCCGGAGACGATATGGCCGCCCAACTCGTCGCCGACCTTCAAAGCGCGTTCCAGATTGACCGGACTTCCCACCTGCCAGCCGCCCAGGGTGGTCTTGTCCAGCGTCTCCAGCGAGGCGAAGACGGCGAACCAGCCGGGGCCGGTCTCGACCAGGGTCAGGCAGACGCCGTTATGGGCGATCGAGGCGCCCAGGGGAATAGCCTCAGCCTTGTAGGTGGTTGCAATCTCGAAACGCACTTCGCCGCCCGGACGCTTTTCCAGGCCCTTCACACTGCCAAGATCGGTAATGATACCGGTAAACATAAGTCTCAATCCTCCAAGATTCTTTCGTAAACTTCCTCGATATCGTCACCCAGGGCGCGCACACCTAGCCGCTTGAAGCGGGGCATGGCGTCCAGCCGGTCAACACCGAAGGCGGCCAGGGCCGCAATGCCGTCGCTACCCATGATTCCTGGCGCATGGAACCAGACCAGCCGGTCGACCAGATCGGTCCGCAAAAGGGCCGCCGCCAGATGCGCCCCCCCCTCGACCAGCACGCGGGTCAGGCCCGCATCTCCCAGTTTTCTGAAGGCAGCCTTAAGATCGGGTGAGCCGCCTTCATCGGGCGGCACGTCGATCAGGCGCACCCCGGCCTCCTCGAAGACTTTGTGCCTGGGTTTGGGCCCCTGCTCCAGCGTGATCAGCCAAAAGGGATGGCTTCGGGCCGATTTCACCAAGGCGCTAGTCAGCGGCGTGCGCAAGCGCCCATCCATCACGATCCGCACCGGGCTCGCCTGCTCCAACCCCGGCAAGCGGCAGGTCAGCAGGGGATCATCGGCCAGCGCCGTCCCCGCCCCCACCATCACGGCATCGTGACTGGCCCGCAACAGATGCGCCGCCTGACGGGCCTGACTGCCGGTGATCCAGCGGCTTTCTCCGCCATGGGTGGCGATGCGTCCATCCAGCGTGGTGGCCAGCTTCAGCGTCACCAGGGGACGGTGCTTCTGCACCCGGCTGAAGAAACCGGCATTGAGGGTTCCTGCCTCGTCTTCCAAGAGGCCGACATCGACCTTGATGCCCGCCTTTTCCAGCAGATCCAGCCCACGACCAGAGACGCGGGGATCGGGATCCTCTAGCGCCACAACGACCCGCCTGATCCCCGCCTCGATCAAGGCCAAGGCGCAAGGGGGGGTTTTGCCGTGATGCGAGCAAGGCTCCAGCGTGACATAGGCCGTAGCCCCCTCTGCCTCCGCTCCGGCAAAGGCCAGGGCTTCGGTTTCGGCATGGGGCCTGCCGCCGGGCTGGGTCCAGCCCCGACCGACGACGCGCTTGTCCTTGACCAGAACGCAGCCCACCGCCGGATTGGGCCAGACGCGACCAAGGGCGCGCCGGGCCAGGCCCAGCGCGGCCCGCATATGGGCGGTGTCAGTCCTTGAGGCGGTCACCCGACACCAAATGTCCAAGCCCGCCCAGCGAACCGATGAATTCCTCGAAATCCTTGGCCTCGCGGAAGTTCTTGTAGACCGAGGCGAAGCGGACATAGGCCACCGGATCGAGGCTGGCCAGGGCTTCCATCACCAGCTCGCCGATCATCGACGAAGGAATCTCGTTCTCGCCCGAGCTTTCCAGGCGGCGCTGAATGGAATTGACCACGCGCTCCACGCGCTCAGGGTCGACCGGGCGCTTTCTGACCGCGATATCGATCGACCGGGCCAGCTTGTCGCGGTCGAAGGAAACCTTCTGGCCGTTCTTCTTGACCACCGTCAGTTCGCGCAGTTGAACGCGTTCAAAGGTGGTGAAGCGCGACCCGCAAGAGGGGCAATAGCGCCGACGCCTGATCGCCGAATTATCGTCGGTCGGGCGCGAGTCCTTGACTTGTGTATCCTCGTAGCCGCAAAACGGACAACGCATGACGTCTCTCCCCTCAATAGATTGGATATTTGCGGCACAGTTCAGCCACGCGCGAACGCGCCGCCTTCTCTGCCGCCGAATTGTCGTCGCCCTGCCGACTTAAGCCGTCCAGCACGTCGCCGATCAGATCGCCGATCTGCTCGAACTCGGCCTTGCCCAAGCCCCGCGTGGTGGCGGCGGGGGAGCCCAGACGAATGCCCGAAGTAATGGTGGGCTTCTCGGGATCGAAGGGAATGCCGTTCTTGTTGCAGGTAAGCCCGGCACGCTCCAGGCTGGCCTCGGCCCCCTTGCCGGTCAGCGATTTCGGGCGAAGATCGACCAGCATCAGATGCGTATCCGTGCCGCCCGAAACGATATCGAGGCCGCGCTTCATCAGGCGGTCGGCCAGAGCGGCGGCGTTTTCCTTGACCTGCTTGGCGTAGAGCTTGAATTCGGGGCGCAGAGCTTCGCCGAAAGCCACCGCCTTGGCGGCAATGACATGCATCAGCGGGCCACCCTGAATGCCTGGGAAAATGGCCGAATTGATCTTCTTGCCGATCTCTTCGTCATTGGAAAGGATCATGCCGCCTCTGGGCCCGCGCAGCGTCTTGTGGGTGGTGGTGGTGACGATATGGGCGTGGGGCAGCGGGCTGGGATGCACGCCGCCCGCCACCAGGCCAGCGAAATGGGCCATGTCCACCATCAGATAGGCCCCGACGGAATCGGCGATGGCGCGCATGCGGGCGAAATCGATAACGCGCGGATAGGCCGAACCGCCCGCGATCAGAATCTTGGGCTTGTGCTCTTGCACCAGCTTTTCAACCTCGTCGAAATCGATCTGGCAATCCTGCCTGCGCACACCATACTGGACGGCCTTGAACCATTTTCCCGACTGATTGACCGAAGCGCCATGCGTGAGATGACCGCCCGCCGCCAGGCTCATGCCCATGATGACGTCGCCGGGCTGGGCCAGGGCCATGAACACGCCCTGATTGGCCTGCGATCCCGAATGCGGCTGAACATTCGCATACTGACAGTCGAACAGTTTTTTGGCCCGCTCGATGGCCAGGGCCTCGGCCACATCGACGAATTCGCAGCCGCCGTAATAGCGCTTGGCCGGATAGCCCTCGGCATATTTGTTGGTCATGATCGAGCCCTGGGCTTCCAGCACCGCCTTGGAGACGATGTTCTCGGAAGCGATCAACTCGATCTGGTCTTGCTGGCGCGAAAGCTCCTCGGCGATCGACTTGGCGATCTCGGGATCGGACTCGGAAAGTGTCTTGGTGAAGAAACCATGCATGAGAGTCATCGGATAACTGTCCTTGGTGTCAAAAGCTAAGTCAGGTTCGGGCTTGGCCCATCTTCAGGACGCGCCCGGCATGGCGCCCACCTTCGAAAGGGGTTTCAAGAAAGATCTTCAGGCAGTCCTTGGCGACTTCCGCCCCCATGGTCCGCCCCCCCAGCACCAGCACATTGGCATCGTTATGGCTGCGGGCCAGGCGGGCCGTGGTGACATCGCTTACCAGGGCGGCGCGGATGAAGGGATAGCGGTTGGCGGCGATCGAAATGCCGATGCCGGTTCCACAGATCAGAACGCCGCGCCCGGCACTGCCCGAGCGGATGGCCTCGGCCATGGCTTCGGCAAAATCCGGATAATCGACGGACTGGGGGCCCTCGGTTCCCAGATCGAGAACCCCATGCCCCGCCTTCAGCAACTCGTCCTTCAGCAGCGCCTTCAATTCAACGCCGCCGTGATCCGAGGCAAGGGCTATGACATCAGGCGACATGTCCGGGACTACATCCTGCTAGGGTTCGGGGAACTGGCTGGGTTTTAACTACCATATATCGGTGGGGCTTGCCAACCGGGGGGCCGATTTAAAAGCGGGCCACATCTAGCGCACGATCATTTTAATCCGAGTCACATTGTGGCACGGATTAAAACGTGAATCGTAGCTAAAACAAATCTGTAGAGCGGATTCACGGCAGAATCGAAGCCGTTTATCGGCTTCGATTTCAGGCGACCCGCTCTATGTCTAAAAATGGCTATCAATATATTTAGCCCTTGGGCAGCAAAGCCCGCATGCAAAAATTACATTGAAATACAGTCCATTAAATAACTGTCAGGTATGATTCCAGTTCATGACTTGATTCTTTGCTGTCCAGGACGAAAATCTACCATTACGGAATCAGTATTAAACGATATTCGCGCCATGAAACAACAGCTATATACACAAATTCCTCCGCCCCCAAAGCAACTCTAGACAAAAATACTGAAGTTTCAGAGCGATCAAAATACTTATTACTCACTTTTGACACCGAACAAATTGACACTCGTTCCAAATATATGTATGAGTACGCTATCGAGTGCATCTTTCAGGGCTTAGTTCCATGACCGACAAAGTTGAACAGAAAATGAGCAGACAAGAAATGCTCCGGCTGTCAGGAGAAGTGGTGTCGGCTTACGTCGGCAAGAACCCGTTACAGCCTGCACAGATTTCCGAAATCATCGAAATGGTTTTCGCCACCTTCACCGGCCTTCTTGAAACCGGCGTGGATGTAAAGGTCGAGGCCCAGAAGCCTGCCGTCAATCCCAAGCGCTCGATCTTCCCCGACCACATCGTTTGTCTTGAGGATGGCAAGAAGCTCAAGATGTTGAAGCGCCATTTGCGCACCACCTATGGCATGAACCCCGATGAATACAGGGCCAAATGGGGCCTGGGGGCTGATTATCCCATGGTGGCGCCCAATTACGCCGCCCAGCGCTCTGATTTCGCCAAGAAAATCGGCCTGGGCCGCAAGCCCGGGGCTCGCAAGGGCCGCAAATAGCCGAAAGGCGCTCGCATAAAAAGGCCGGGAAATCCCGGCCTTTTTTTTGTGCCACTTCGACGTTTGATGCGGAATTGCAAAAGATCCTGAAATTCGCAAAACAAACCGTCATGCCCGGCCTTGTGCCGGGCATCCACGCCTTGCGGACACAACATCTTTGAAGGCACAACGTGGATGGCCGGGTCAAGCCCGGCCAAGACGAGGGTAAATTATGCTGGATTCCACTTCAAACGTCGAAGAGCCTTTTCTGTTTTTGGTTACATATTACGCCGATATTGGCCGCCCACTTCGAAAAGGGCATCGGTAATTTGGCCCAGGGAACAGACCCGAACGGCTTCCATCAACTGGGCAAACAGATTGCCGTTCTCGATGGCGGCCTTCTGCAGATTGGATAAAGCCAGCTTGGCCGGTTTGGCATTGCGCTTCTGAAAGCCATGAAGCCTTTTGATCTGGCCTTGCTTTTCCTCCTCGCTGGAACGCGACAGCACAACCGGCCTTGCCGCCTCGGGGGCTGGATTGAGAAAGGTGTTCACCCCGATAAGGGGGTACGAGCCGTCATGCTTCTTATGTTCGTAGTAAAGGCTTTCATCTTGAATCTTGCCGCGCTGATAGCCGGTTTCCATGGCTCCCAGCACGCCGCCGCGCTCGGCGATGCGTTCGAATTCCAACAGCACGGCCTCTTCCACCAGATCGGTCAGTTCGTCGATGATGAAACTGCCCTGATTGGGATTCTCATTCTTGGCCAGGCCCCACTCGCGGTTGATGATCATCTGTATCGCCATGGCGCGGCGCACCGATTCCACCGTGGGCGTGGTATAGGCCTCGTCATGAGCATTGGTGTGCAGGGAATTGCAATTGTCGTAGATGGCGATCAAGGCCTGCAAGGTCGTGCGGATGTCGTTGAAGTCCATTTCCTGGGCATGCAAGCTGCGGCCCGAGGTTTGGATGTGGTATTTCAGCTTCTGCGACCGCTCGGCGGCACCGTATTTGAAGCGCATGGCAACCGACCAGATGCGCCGTGCCACGCGCCCGATCACCGTATATTCGGGGTCCATGCCGTTCGAGAAGAAGAAGGACAGGTTGGGCGCGAAATCATCGATGCGCATGCCTCGGGCCAGATAGGCTTCGACATAGGTGAAGCCGTTGGCCAGTGTGAAAGCCAACTGGCTGATCGGATTGGCTCCGGCTTCGGCAATGTGATAGCCGGAGATGGAGACCGAGTAGAAATTGCGCACGCAATTCCCCACGAAATATTCCTGAATGTCGGCCATCAGCTTCAGGGCGAATTCCGTCGAGAAGATGCAGGTGTTCTGTCCCTGATCTTCCTTCAGAATATCGGCCTGCACGGTGCCGCGCACATTTTGCAAAACCCATTCGCGGATCTTCAAGGCCTCGCCCTCGGTGGGCTCGCGGCCATTGTCGGCGATGAATTTGTTGATCTTCTGGTCGATGGCGGTGTTGAAGAACATGGCCAGAATCATCGGCGCCGGGCCGTTGATGGTCATGGAGACACTGGTCATGGGATTGGTCAGATCAAAGCCGGAATAAAGCACCTTCATATCGTCAAGCGTTGCGATACTGACCCCGGAATTGCCGATCTTGCCGTAAATGTCCGGGCGGTCGCCCGGGTCGTTGCCGTACAGGGTGACGGAATCGAAGGCGGTGGACAGGCGCTTGGCCTCGGAATCCTTGGACAGATATTTGAATCGGGCATTGGTGCGAAAGGCGTCACCCTCGCCCGCGAACATGCGGGTGGGGTCCTCGTTCTCGCGCTTGAAGGCGAAAACCCCCGCCGTATAGGGAAAAGTGCCGGGCAGATTCTCCTTCAGCATCCATTCCAGCAAGGTGCCGTGATCCTGCCATTTGGGCAAAACGACCTTGGGTATCTTCGTGCCCGAGAGCGTGGTGCCGGTCAGTTGGGTGCAGATCGTCTTGTCCCTGATCTTCACCACATACTCATCGCCGGAATAGCTTTTCTGCACCTTGGGCCACATCTCAAGCAGCTTCCTGGCCCTGGGGTCGAACATGGTCTCGCGCTTGTCGATCTCAGCATCGATCTCTTTGGAGCGCTTGCCCAGCATGCGCTGGCTTTCCTTAAGCTGCTGAAGCTCGCGGGCCAGTTGGGATTGTTCCTTGACCGTGCGATGATAGCCGCGAACGGCTTCGGCAATTTCCGCCAGATAGCGCACCCGTGCTGGCGGCACAATGGCGGCCCCGGTTTCGGAACAGCGCTTAGGCACGGGGGCAAAGCGGGTCTTGCCAAGCTTGGCCCCCTTCTTGCTCAGCAAAGCGCGCAGATCGAGATAAAGCGCTGTGACCCCCTGATCGTTGAAGCGCGAGGCGATGGTGCCAAAAACAGGCATGCTTTCCTGGGGCTGGGTAAAGGCTTCGCGATTGCGGCTGACCTGCTTGCGCACATCGCGCAGCGCGTCCTGGGCTCCCTTGCGGTCAAACTTGTTGATCGCCACCAGATCGGCGAAATCCAGCATCTCGATCTTTTCAAGCTGGCTGGCGGCGCCGAATTCCGGCGTCATGACGTAAAGCGACGCATCGACCAGTTCGACGATGGCTGAATTGCCCTGCCCAATGCCCGGTGTCTCCACGATGACCAGATCGAAGCCAGCCACCTTGCAGGCCAGAACGGCATCGGCCACGAAGGCGGGAACCTCGGCTCCGGCGTCGCGCGTTGCTATCGAGCGCATATAGATATTGGGACCGTGAATGGCATTCATGCGAATGCGGTCGCCCAGTAGAGCGCCGCCCGACTTTCGCTTGGTGGGATCGACCGCCAGAATGGCGATCTTGACCTTCGCGTCATCCAGACGGAAACGCCGGATCACCTCGTCGGTCAGCGATGATTTTCCAGCCCCACCCGTGCCTGTAATGCCCAGCACCGGAACAAAGCCCTGCTTCTTGGCCAAATCACCCAGGCTTTTCCTGGTTTTGGCGTCCATCTTGCCGTTTTCCAGCGCCGTGATCAGCCGGGCAAGCTGGGCCTTGTCGGTAAGATCTTTCAAGGCAGGGACGCCGTCTTTTCCCGGATCGAAATCGGCCCGCATCAGCATGTCGTTGATCATGCCCTGAAGCCCCATCCGGTGGCCGTCATCGGGGCTGTAGATGCGCTCGACCCCATAGGCATGCAATTCTTCGATCTCGGCATCGACAATCACGCCGCCGCCGCCGCCGAACAATTTGATTCCGGGGCGGCCCCGGCTTTTCAAAAGATCGATCATGTATTTGAAATATTCGACATGGCCGCCCTGATAGGAACTGACGGCGATGGCCTGCACATCTTCATCGATGGCGGCGCTGACCACATCTTCCGCCGAGCGGTTATGGCCGAGATGAATCACCTCGGCCCCCGAAGACTGCAAGATACGGCGCATGATGTTGATCGAGGCGTCATGGCCATCGAACAGAGAGGCCGCTGTTACGAAACGCAGCTTATGCCTAAGCTTCAGCGGCTTTATGGCCGCGTGTTTCTTGCTTCCATCCTCAGGCAAGCCGGTTACTCCATCCTGGGCGTCTTCTGCTTTGTGTTTTTATTCTTTGCCTCCGCCGAGATTTTGGCAATGAGGAGCTTGCTCTCTGCTCTTCTTTACGTAAACGTCAACACTGAAAAAGTCAAGCGACAGCCCAAAAAGACATCAAAGCGTTATTTCTGTGATGATCGCCACGAATCGAGAGCCAGGATTGCCTGCTCGACTGTTTTCTCCAATTGTTCCGTAAGAACAGTCAAATCATTGCCGCTATCGCCATTTCTTGCCATTACTTCAATTGATTGCGCATAATCGGCCAACCCCGCCAGGCCAAAGCTGCCTGAAGTCCCCTTCAGATCATGGGCAAGACGGGCCAACTTGGTGCGGTCATCTTGTCGACCCGCTTCAACAATCATTTGGGCGCGTTCCCGCCAATGCGGAGGCAGCGCCGACAGCCCCTCCTCCAGTCGTTCCAGCCCCAGCGTGTCGCGAAGCTGCAGAAGGATATCATTGTCCAGAAGCGCACCGGATGGCAGAGCCAGCGCAGGGGCTTGTCCCAATTCAGAAGAAGAGGGGTTTGCTTGTGGCAAACTCTCTTCCTTGGTGTGCTTGGAAACACGTAAGAGCGCCTGATCCAGCGCCTCCAGATCGATGGGCTTGCCCAGAACATCGTTCATTCCGGCGTTCAGATAGGATTGAACATCCTCTTCGGACACATTGGCCGTCATGGCGATGATGGGGGTTCTGGCCTTGAGGGCGCTCGGCAGTTTCCGAATCTGGCGTGTGGCCTCGATCCCATCCATCACCGGCATCCAGCCATCCATCAGCACGGCATCGAAATGTCCCATATCGAGAGCCGAAACGGCCTGCGCTCCATCCTCGACCAAGTGAACCGTATGTCCCCGGTTTTCCAGAATGCCGGAAATGACCTGACGGTTGATGGCATTGTCCTCAGCCACCAGAATCGTCAGGGGCGGCACGCTGACGGGAGAGGCCTGATTCAGCGCCACAGTCTCGCCAAGGGGCATCTCAAGATCGATCCAGAACAAGCTGCCCTGGCCGGGCTGGCTGGAAATTTCGATTTTGGAGCCCATGGCCTCGGCTAGGCGGGCACTGATGGCAAGGCCTAGGCCGGTGCCGCCGAAACGTCTGGCGATCGATGCATCTGCCTGGGCGAATTCGGAAAACAGCATTTCCTGAACGTCCGGAGCGATGCCGATGCCAGTATCGGCCACCGAGAAGCGCAAACGCACTTGATGCCTCTCGCCGCGCCCAAGTGAATCAAGGGAAAGGGTGATGCTACCCCGCTCAGTGAATTTGAGGGCATTGCTGAGAAGGTTCAAAAGCACCTGACGCAAACGGGATGGGTCCCCCTTGAGAAGGGGGGGCAGGCCGCTATCAATGCGGGTCAGTAATTGAAGCTTCTTCTCGGCCGCCCTGGGGGCCATGAGCTGGCGCAACTCGCCGATCAACTGATTGGGATTGAAGGATATTTCCTCAAGGACAAGTTTTCCCGCCTCGACCTTTGAGAGATCGAGAATATCGTTGAGCAATCCCATCAGGGACTCGCCCGCATGCTGAATGGTTTCGGCGCAATTGCGCTGACGTTCGCCCAAGGGAAGGTCCAGCAGCAATCTGGTCATGCCCATAACGCCGTTCATGGGTGTCCTGATCTCGTGGCTCATCACGGCCAGAAATTCGGCCCTGGCCTTGGCGGCAGCCTCGGCCTCTTCCTTGGAGACTTTAAGGGCGCGCTCGGCCTCTTTTCTGGGTGTAATGTCGGTGATGAAGGCAAAGGCCTGCAGGGCCTGAAGCAGCGGGTCGTAGAAACGCGCCGCCTTGAAATGGCAGGGAATGCTTCGTCCATCGCGCGTTTTGAGATCGACATCAAAGTCGCAGCGTCCGTTTTGCAAGATGGCATCGGCCTGCGTCGCCATGATCTGCTGATTCTCGCCCTCGACGAAATCCGAGGGTTTCATGCCCAGCATGTCCTCCCTGGAATAGCCCAGTATGTCGCAAAGCGATTGATTGACGTCGATGGTGACCCGTGTGGCCCCGTCGATCATCCAAAAGCCTTCACTGGTCGAATCGATGATGGTGCGGTAGCGCTCCTCGCTGGCGCGCAGCACCTCTTCCATTTCACGGTAATCCTCCAAGCGCCGCTCGGTATCGCCCATCCCGCCGCTGGCCCAGATCAGACAACATCCCTGATCATGAGGCACAGAGGTGATTTTCGAATTCGCCAAAGTGAAATCGTGGCGATGCTGACCTGAGAGGAGCGAAAAAAAACGCTCGGCATCGCCAGGCACAAGGCTGTTGAAAAGCCTTTGAAACCTCGAATTGGACCAGAGAATCCGTCTGTTTTGGAAATCGGCAAGAGCCACGCCCAAGGGGCTGGCTGCGAAGAAGGTTGCAAGAGCAGTCTTTGAAAGAGCGCCCAGGGTTTCTTCCACTGAGCTAGCTCCTGCCGGGATAGCGGACCAGATGACGCTTCAGGCGATCTTCCAGCGTTTTGGCCGACAAGGGCTTGCTGATCACATCCTTGACGCCCGAGGACAGAGCCGTCTTGATGTTTTCTGGCGTGGCATTCCCGGTTACCAAAAGGCAGATCATGTTGCGGTTCAAGATCTCGTTGTCATTCTTGTACATCTGCACAAACCACAAGCCATTGATCGGTTCCATGCCGATATCGACCAGAGCCACATCGACCGGCGTTTTGTGCAGAACCTGAAGAGCATCGGCGCCGTTGGCCGCCTCGACGATGCTGCCAACACCGAATTTGGTCAGGAAAGAGCGCATCAGCCAACGGAAATGGGAATTGTCGTCGGCAATGAGCATGGTATAGCTGCTCCAGGAGATCGGATGCCCGTTCATGTCGGTCTCAAATCCTTCAAAGGCTTCTTAGAATGACTGAATGTTGGCCATTTTATCATTTGTTCGACATAAAACGCCAGAGCCCTTCATGACGGACAAGCTCCTGACCTGGGCCGACGAATGCTATAGAGAAGCCCATGCGGCCTTCAACCAAGGCCTGCTAAAAAAGGCCGAGGGATTTGCCAGATCGCTTCTGGCCGCCCTTCCCCAGCATGGAGGGGCAGCCCTTCTCATGGGGCTTTGCGCCCTTGCCCTGGGCAGGCATCAGGAGGCCGTGGCCTGGCTGGACTCCTGCAAGGACAAGGTGCCTGAGGATGGGCAGCGCCTGGCCGCCCTGGGGCTTGCCAGAAAGGGAGCGGGCGACCTCAGAGGCGCCATAGAGGCTCTGGCGGTCGCCGCTTCGCTGATGCCCCTTAAGGCCGAAGTCAGAGTCAATCTGGCAAATCTACTGCAAGATTGCGGGGAATTCGAGGAGAGCTTAAGCATCTATCGGCAAGCCGCAGCGCTTGAGCCAGACAATGCGCAGTTGCGCTACAATCTGGGCATGACGCTTCTGACCCTGGGCCGTTTCGAGGAAGGCTGGACAGAAGCGGAATGGCGCTGGAAGGCGGCGGGGCTTGATCTCGAACGCGTGGATTTCCAGGCCCCCGCCTGGCATGGCGAGGAGATGGGTGGTCGCACCTTGCTGCTCTGGGCCGAGCAGGGATTGGGCGACACGATCATGTTCTGCCGCTATGTCCCCATGCTGGCGGCCAAGGGGATCAAGATTCTCTTGCAGGCACCCAGAATCCTGCATCCGCTCCTGACCTCTTTGAAGGGGCTTTCCGGGCTTTATGCCGAGGGCGATCCCCTGCCCCCCTTCGACGCCCACGCCCCGCTGCTGGCCGTGCCGGGACGCATGAAGACCTGCTTGGAAACCATCCCGGGCGAGGCGCCCTACCTTCATCCCCCCAAAGACCGCCAGGATTTCTGGCGTCAGGAATTGGCGGGACTTGAAGGGTTGAAAGCGGGGCTGGTCTGGCGAGGCAATCCGAACCATCCCAACGACGTCAACCGCTCACTTTCCCCCGCGCTGTTGACGCCGCTGCTGAACATCAAAGGCATCGACTGGATGGCTATCCAGCCCGAAGTTGGGGCCGAGGCGCCGCCAATTGCCAATGCCGGGCCGCGATTGACCGATTGGGGCGATACGGCCGGACTGCTGGCAAATCTCGATCTGGTGATTGCCGTCGACACATCGACAGCCCATCTGGCGGGGGCCTTGGCTCGTCCCTGCTGGCTTCTTCTGCCCGCCCTGCCCGACTGGCGCTGGATGGAAAAACGCACGGACAGTCCCTGGTATCCGACAATGACGCTCTTTCGCCAAGAGTCGCTTGGCGACTGGGAGGGTGCCGTCTCCAGGCTCGGGGAAGCTCTGAGCGTGCTTCCCCGAGCGATCATGCGCTAGAAAATCTGCGGCACCGGCATAAAAACATTGTTGAGACGCTCAAGGCTCTGGCGGAAGGCCGCTGCGAAGCCAAAGGGCGCCACGACATGTTTCGGCTCGTGAACAACATGAGGCTCCTGGGCCAAGGCTTCGAGAATCGTCGGCAGGAATTTCTTGAGACTGATCGGCTTGGTCAGGCAGGCGCTGGCCCCGGCTGCGATGACTTGCCCGGCAATCTTTTGGTCAAGCCATTCCTCGCCCAAAGGATCGGTCAAAATGATGATGGGTACCTCCTTGTTGACGCCCGATTGACCGCTGCGAATCTGGCGGATGAAATCAAGGCCGCAAAATCCGTTCAACTCATACTCCAAGAGCAACAGATCGACCTTATGCGTCCGCAATATTTTCAAGGTTTCGTGATAATGTTCGGTTTCGGTGATGCGATGCAATCCAGCAGATTCCAGCATCAGCCGAAGCAGACGGCGAAAGAGATTGCTGTGATCCGTGACGACGATGTGTTTATCGGCATGCATGACGTACCCCCTTGGCTTCATGAGCAACCGATACCTGTCCTAGTTTCAGACCGGCGGTACATCCAGTGAAGTTTTCAGGTCGGTTTTCTTGCAAATTTACTATCCACAGAACAAACATCTGTGCCTTCAAAGACATCAGTCTTCGGATTGAACAGCCCTGGCTGGCTTGCTGACTCGAACGACTCGGTCTCTGGATCTAGATCGGCTTCGAGTCCACGACCGTGTCCTCGTTGAAGGGCGTTCGAGTCCGGCCCAGGTAAGTGTAGGCGGTGGGCACGACGAACAGCGTCAGCACGGTTCCCAGCAACAGTCCGCCCACGATCACCCAGCCGATCTGGCTGCGGCTTTCCGCCCCAGCACCACTGCCCAGGGCCAGAGGCAGAGCGCCCAGCACCATGGCCCCGGTGGTCATCAAGATGGGACGCAGGCGCAAGGTGGCCGCCTCGATCACGGCCTCCAGCTTGGCCTTGCCCTGATCTTGAAGCTGGTTGGAGAATTCCACGATCAGAATGCCGTGCTTGGTGATCAGACCGACCAGGGTCACAAGGCCGATCTGGCTGTAGACATTCAACGTCCCTCCCGACAATTTGAGCGCCAGCAGAGCGCCCGTCATCGACAGCGGCACCGTCAGCATGATGACGAAGGGATCGACGAAGCTTTCAAATTGGGCGGCCAGCACCAGATAGATGAAGAAGAGAGCCAGGACGAAGGTGAGGATCATGTCGGCGCGCGATGTCTTGAACTCGCGCGACTGGCCGTTGAAATCGAACTGCGCGCCCTGGGGCAACACACGCGCCGCCGCCGTCTCAAGATAGGCGATGGCCTCGCCCAGCGCATAGCCGGGGGCGATGTTGGCAGTAATCGTGGCCGAGCGCATCTGGTTGAAATGGTTGAGTTCACGAGGTGCCACGGTCTCGGCGATGTCCAAGAGATTCGACAATTGCACGATGCGTCCATCTCTGGCGCGAACATAGATGGCGGACAGATCCTCAGGGTTCTGCCGATCGACATCGGCCACCTGGACGATCACGTCATACTGGTTACCCTCGCGCTTGAAGCGGGTGATCTGGCGCCCGCCCAGCATGGTCTCCAGCGTGCGCCCCACCGCCTCGACGGAAGCGCCGACATCGGCCACCTTCTCGCGGTTCACCGTGACTCGCAATTGCGGCTTGTTGAGGCGCAGATCGGTATCGAGCGCCATCAGGCCGGGATACTCGCCTGCCGCCTGAATCAGGGCCTGCACCATGGTTTGCAGCTCAGGATAACTGAGCTGTGTCTGCACCACGAACTGCACCGGCTTTTCGCTGGGCTTCTGTCCCAGCGAGGCGGGATTGACCGCAAAGGCATTGACGCCGGGAATGGCCTGCAGCTTGGGCGTCATCTCCTTGACGACCTCCATCTGGCTGCGCTTTCTGTCTTTCCAATCCTTAAGGCGCATGAAAGCGATGCCCTGCGAGACCACGGGCGCTCCGGCCACCGCCATGAAACGGTCGGTTTCCGGCATCGAGGCAATGACCGCCTCGACCTGACGCAGATAGCGATCGGTATAGGCCAGGGTCGCCCCTTCGGGCGCGATGGCGGTCGACATGATGGTGCCGCGATCTTCCAAGGGCGAGAGTTCGGCCTTCAGGCTCCAGATCAGAAGCACCGAGGAGAGGGCGACGGCAAGTCCCGCCGCCACCACGATGGGACGCTTGGTGAGCGAGCGGGCAAGCTGGCGTTTATAGCCCGAGGTCAAGCGCTCCAGAAAGGTCTCGATCAGATTATAGAATCGGCTGTGCTTCTTCTCGTGATGAAGCATGCGCGAGCACATCATGGGGGTCAGCGTGAGTGCCACGAAACCCGACACGACCACGGCGCCGGCCAGGGTCAGGGCGAATTCGGTGAACAGGCGCCCGGTGCGTCCCGTCATGAAGCCGATCGGCACATAAACGGCGGCCAGGGTGATGGTCATGGCCAGAACGGCAAAGCCGATCTCGCGGCTGCCCTGAAGAGCGGCCTTGACGGGCGGCACACCTTCCTCGATATGGCGGAAGATGTTTTCCAGCATGACGATGGCGTCATCCACCACCAGACCAATGGCCAGCACCATGGAGAGCAGGGTCAGCGTGTTGATCGAGAAATTGAAGGTATACATCATCGCCGCCGCACCGATCAGCGACACCGGAATGGTGACGATGGGAATGAGGGTGGCGCGCAAGGTCCGCAAAAAGAAGAAAATGACCAGAACGACCAGAATCGTCGCCTCGAAGATGGTCATGAACACGCTGTCGATCGAGCGCGAGATGAACAAAGTTGTGTCGTAGCCGATCTCGACCTTCATACCCTGGGGCAGGCTGGTTTCCAACTGCGGCATCAAGGCGCGAATTCCGGTGGCGACATCCAGGGGATTGGCCGTCGATTGCTTGATAACGCCCAGCGTGATGGCGCTTTTTCCCTTGTATCTGGCAATGCGCCGCTCGTCCTCGGGTCCCAGTTCGACCCGGCCAATATCCTTGATGCGCACCATATAGCCGCCGCCCGCATCGCCGATGATGACGTCGCCGAATTGTTCGGGCGTTTTCAGATCGGTCTCGGAAAGCACGGTGAATTCGCGGGCCCGGCTTTCGATGCGCCCCGCCGGAATTTCGACATTCTGGCGCTTCAGCGCCGATTCAACGTCTTGAGGGGTCAGCCGGTAAGCGGCAAGCCGGGCGCGGTCAAGCCAGATGCGCATGGCGTAGCGCCTGGCGCCGTAGAGGACGACGTCGGCAACGCCCGAGATATTCTGTATCCGATCCTTGACATAGCGATCGGCATAATCGGTGATGAACAAGGGATCATGCTGGTCGGACGAGAAGGCCAGATAAATGATAGGTTGGGCGTCGGCCTCGACCTTGGCGATGACGGGTTCATCGACATCCTCGGGCAGGCGTCCGCGCACGCGTCCCACGCGGTCGCGCACATCGCTGGCCGCCGATTCGGGATCGCGGTTGGAGCGAAAGCGCACGGTGATCTGGCTTCTTTCCGCCCGGCTGATCGAGGAGAGAACATCCACCCCCTCGATTCCCGCCAGAGAATCTTCCAGCACCTTCGAGACCTGGCTTTCCACGATCTCGGAACTGGCCCCGATATAGGTGGTGGTGACCGTTACCACGGGCTCGTCGATATTGGGATATTCGCGCACGGTCAGACGCTGCAGGGAAATAATGCCCACCAGCGTCAGCAGCAGGCTCATCACGGTGGCCAGAACGGGACGGCGGATGCAAAGTTCGGGAAGCCTCATCCTGGTAACCGCTCGCTCATGGCTTGGCCGGGGCTGAAGCTGGCGGCGCCTGGCCCGCGATAAGAACCGGTCCGCCCTCTTTCACCTTCATATGGCCCGCCGTGATGACAAGATCACCCTGTTTCAGCCCTTCGATGACTTCCACCTGGCCCTGGCGTCTGGCGCCGGTCTTGATCATCTGGGAAGCCACCTTGCCGTCCACAACCTTGTAGACGAACATTTGCGAGCCTCGGGGAATCAGCGATTCCTCAGGCACCAGAAGGGCGTTTTCGGTTTTTCGGGTCACCAGACCGATGCGCACGAACATGCCCGGCTTTAGCAATCCCTTCTCGTTGGGCAGGCGCGCTCTGGCGGCGACCGAGCGGTTGACGGGATCGATCTTGGGATCGATGGCGTAGACTTCGCCGCTGAAGGCCTGTCCGGGATAGGAATCGGCGTGAACGATCAAAGGCATGCCCGGCTTGATGACCGAGAGAGCCGATTCCGGCACTTGGAAATCGGCCTTGATGGGATCGATCCCTTCCAGATTCACCAGATCCTGACCAGGGATGACATAGGCCCCCGTGCTGACCTTGCGCAGCCCCACAACGCCCTCGAAGGGGGCGGTTATTTCCGTCTTGGCCAGATTGTTCCTGGCCACTTCCAGGCGCGACTGATCCACCTTCAGTTTGGAATCAGCCTCGTCCAGAGCGCGGGCCGTTCCCGCTCCCTGACTATACAGCTTGGTGGCCCGCTCGAAATTGGCCTTGGAGAGATCAAGATTGGCATGGGCCTGCTTGACGTCGGCGCCAAAGGTCGAATCGTCCAGCTTGACCAGCAACTGCCCCTTCCGGACCGACGTCCCCTCCTCGAAAAGGATTTTTGCGACCTTTCCGGCGATTTCCGGGCGAATCATCACCGACTCGTTGGACAAAAGCGAGCCAACGGCGGAAATCTCATGCAGGAAATCGGCCTGGGTTACGGTCTGAGCCTCAACCGTGACCGGTTTGCCCCCCCCTGCCGCCCCGCCACCGTCCTTTCCGGGGCTTCCTGGGGGTTTGCTTGCCAGACCATTGGAAGGCGGTGCCGCAGAGGAAGAGGCGGGCTGTGGTGTCGAGAACAGCGCAGGCCCGCCCATCGACCACCAGACGGCCAGAACGACCACCAAAGCGATGGCGCCATAAAGTCCTTTTCGCAGGGCAGGCGGCATGACATCACCCCAATTGAACTGAACGGTTCAGTTTACTCATTTCGGCCCCGCCGTCAACCGGCGAAGGGATTGCTTGGAGGCCGGGCCGGTATGAATTATGGTAGCTTATCGGGTTTCTTGAAAGGTCTCTGACCGAATTCAGAAAAACCCTTCGGCATGGGGATCGTGAAGTCATGAGTCATCTCGGCACATTACTGTTGGTTTCGGGCGATTCCCGTGGTGGCCAAGGCCTGACAACCCGGCTGACCGAGGGCGGATTCGACGTTACCTTCGTCTCCGATGGAGCAAAGGCGATCAAGGCGGCCCAGGACGATCATCCCGACATCATCGTCAGCCTGACCACGCTTCCCGACATGAGCGGCATCGATCTGGCCAACAAGCTGAAAGAAGATGCCGAAACCGCCGACATTCCCGTTGCCCTGCTCTGCGATCACTTCTCGACCGAACTGAGCCAGCAGGCCCTGGAAGCCCATATCGACGATCTGGTGGTGCAGCCGATCGATCCCGGCGTTCTGGTGGCAAGATTGAAGCCCCTTCTGCGCCTCTCCACCATGCATACGGAACTCAGCCGCAGAGCCCAGGTGGCCAGCCGCTTCGGGGTGGAGGCCGCAGGCAAGGTGGACATTGCCGTCAACGATGCCAATCAGCAGATTCTGCTGGTCAGCCGCGACAAAAAGGCGGCCCAGACCTATGCCGGGCTGCTGGCCAAGGCCAGCGTCACCATCACCGAAAATCTGATCGAGGCGGAAGACCTGCTGACCCAGAAGAATTTCGATGCCGCCCTTCTCGATGTAACCGATTCGCCTGCCGAGCATCTCAGCCTGTGTTCGCAGATCCGCAACAATTCGCGCCTGTTCAATCTGCCGGTGCTGCTGATCGCAGCCCCCGGCACATTTGCCGATCCCGTCGAGCCCTACCGGCGCGGCGCCAGTCGCGTTCTGGTCCGCCCCTCTGACCCCGATCTGCTCGTCACCGCCCTTCTGGCCCTGGTGCGCAGGCAGCGCCTGCGCTGGCGCATTCGCGAAGCCCTGCTGAAGACCATGGGCAAGGCGACCGGCGATGATCGCACGGCCGCCTACAGCAAGGAATTCATGCTGGCCCATCTGGCGGGCAGGCTGGAACATGCCAGGCGCGGCGGGCGCAATCTATCCTTGGTCTATCTCAATATTCCGAATATCAGCGCCGTCGTTCACCAATTCGGCAAAGAGGCGGGCGAACAATTGCTGGCCCAACTCGGCAACTGGATCATGGGGCTTTTGCGGGCCGAGGATTTGACCGCCCGCTCCGGCGACAGCGAATTCTGTCTGGTGCTGCCCGATACCCCCATCGAGGAAGCCGAGATCGTCATGCATCGCATCGCCAGCGTTCTGACCTATACGGATTTCGCCGTGCCCGATGTCTATCAGCCGGTCAAGGTCTGGGTCGAGGTTGGCAGTGCACTCGCCCGCGAGGACGATTCGGTTGAAACCTTGCTGGCGCGGGCCCATACAAGACTAGGATAGAGCGAACGGGGCCTCCCCGCCCCGCCTGGAAAAGTATCGAGCCTTCATGCGCATCGACGTCATTTTCGATACGATCTGCCCCTGGTGCTATGTCGGCAAGCGGCGTTTGGAACGCGCCCTGGCCCAGCGCCCCCTTGTGCGGGCCGATATCCGGTGGCGGCCCTTTCTGCTCAATCCCGAAATGCCCAGACAAGGACTAGAGCGCAAGCTCTATCTCGAAAGCAAGTTCGGAAGTCCGCATCGCATCCGCCAGATGTACGCGGCCGTCACGGCAGCGGGAGCCAGCGAGAGCATCGACTTCTGTTTTGACCATATCGTGCGCACCCCGGATTCCCTGCCCTCGCACCGCCTGATCCGCCTGGCAGGTCGAACAGGACAGGCGCAACAGGCCGTCGAGGAAGTCTTCTCGGCCTATTTCACCCAGGGGCTGGATATCGGAGAAAACCACGTTCTATACGGCATCGCGGCAAAGCTGGGCATCATGAGAAGCGACGTGGAAAGCGCCTTTGAAGACATCTCCGACGGCGGACAGATTGTTTCGGAAAACACCAGGGCGCACCGCCTGGGCATCAACGGCGTTCCCAGCTACGTTTTCAACGAATCCTATGCGCTTGCAGGCGCCCAGGAATCGGACATCTTTCTGCGTCTGATCGATCTGGCGCGCGAAACCGAAGCCGAAGCGCCGGTCAGTTAACAAACAAACTTTCACTAAAGTCAGTGCGCCAGCAGCAGGCGCTGTCCCGTTCCCAGTTCCTGGAAATGGGATTTATATTTGATGTCGGATTCCAGCAGGTCCGAGACCAGCACCTGCAGCAAGCTATCGAAGCAGAAATCATGACTTGATGCTGCCGATTCCCGATTGAATTGAGCTTGCATCGCCAAGGAGCGCTCCAGCATCGCCTTATGCTCGTCGGCATGTTCCCGCGCCCTGGGATAGCCCGCCTTGACCAGACAGCGCTCTTCCATCTCGAAATGATTGGACAGGCAGGTCAGAAAGGCCATGGCGCTGGCCTGGCAGGCAGGGGGATCGTTGTTTGAAATGGCCTCGCCGAACTGGTTGATCAGCCTGACAAGCTCGCGGTGCTGGCGGTCGATCACATCGACGCCGACTTCAAAGCTGTTGACCCACTCCAAACGGCGGTTTTGACTCGTCCCCATATGAGCCTGACTTCTGTTAACATGTTGTGGAAAATGACGTATCCCCTGAGCGGGGAGACTACGCGCAGGGGTGGACAGAGTCAAAACCAAAACTATTTGATCTTTGATTATTACTCTAATTAAGCAGTACCTTCTTGCGCGTTGTCCGGTCCATTTCCTCAAGAAAGGATTTGAACTGAATATCGGCTTCCAGCAAGTCTCCGATCAGAAACTCCAAAAGGGCGTTGAAACATTCCGTTTCCTGATGGGACAGCACCCGCTTCAGACACTGCTCCCTGGCCAATTCGGCCATTTCCAAAAGCCGCTTGTGGTGATCGGCATGCTCCTGCGCTTTGGGATAGCCGGAAGAAAATAAAACCAATTCCTCGGCGGCAAAGTGATCAGAAGAAAGTCGCAGGAAATCGCCATAGAGACGGACACACCCCTCGGCATCCCCCCTTTCCAGGGCCTCGCCCACAGAATTCAATGCGTCAATCATCGTTTTGTGCTGGCCGTCGATCACCTCGATACCGACACTGAAACCGGGCCGCCATTCCAGGCGGCGAATACGGACCATCGCCATTTTTATCCCTAAAGATTTTATTGTTATTTAGCAACAATTAAAATAGCACTTACGGTTTGGAAAGTCCACGACATATGTAAAGAAACTCTTCTTTTCCCCGCAGGACGTTACAAACGCGTTAAGATGAAAGCGATGGCGTTTTCCAGGCGATTGACAGGGACGGCGATGGTATTGGGAGCGACTCTGTGCTGGAGCATCGCCGGACTGATCGTGCGCCATATCGAAAGCAAGGGAATCCCCGTCGTCTTTGCCCGCTCGGCCTTCATGGCTTTGGGAGTCGGCTTGTATCTGGCTCTACTTCATCGTGGTCATCTGACCAGCGTCTTTGCCAAAGCGGGCCTTGGCGGCGTGATTTCCGGCCTGCTTCTCGCCACCTCTTTCGTCACCTTCATATTGGCCATGACCTACATGCCGGTGGCCAACGCCTATGTGCTGATGTGCGGCTCGCCGCTCATCTCGGCCCTTCTGGGGCGCTGGCTATTGAAGGAGCCCCTCACCCCCGGCGTCATTGTGGCCATTCTGGCCGCCATGGCCGGAATCGGTCTCATGTTCGCCGACGGCATGGGCGAGATGACCCTGCTGGGAACCTTTTTCGGCTTGGCCGTTGCCGTGGCATTCGGCGCCAATGTCGTGGTTCTGCGCAAGATGCGCTCGGCAGACATGGTTACGGCGGCCTTCCTGGCCGGGGTGTTTTCTGCCATCGCCACCCTGCCCTTCGCCGATCCTGCTGCCATCCCCTTGAACGATCTGCCCTGGCTGGCCTTGCTGGGTCTGGTCCAACTGGGTGCGGGGCTTATCTTGTTCGTTCGCGGCACCCGCTATCTGCCCTCCGGCGAAGCTAGTCTGCTGACACTGGTCGAAGCCATTCTGGCACCCACCTGGGTCTGGCTGATTTTTGCCGAGACACCTGGCTTCTACACGATCGCAGGCGGGGTGATCGTGCTGGGCGCCGTCGCCTTTCAGACTTGGATCACGTCCGGGAAAGCCAGTCGCGAATAGCGCCGATATCGGTCTCGTTCATCAAGGCGGGTGCATGGCCACAGCCGGGAATTTCAAGAGGCGTGCAAAGCCCAGGCTTGCTGTCCACCATCGCCTTCAAGGTTTCGCTGTCCAGAAGGTCGGAGGACGCCCCGCGAATAGCCAGAACGGGGCAGCTAACGGCCATCCAGAAAGGCCATAAATCGACATCGCCGGGCGCTGTCTCGGCAAAGCGCTGGGCGATCTTGGGATCGTAATGAAATTCGAAACCGCCCGGAACGGAACGCAGACTGGTTTTTGCCAGATGACGCCATTGGGCATCGGTCAAAGCCCCAAAGGGCGCATGGACCTGACGAAAATGCGCTTCGGCGGCGTCGATATCCGGGAATAGGGGACGATAGCCCACATAGCTGGCGATTCTGGCCAAGGCCTGGCCTGCCAGCTTGGGACCGACATCGTTCAAGACCAGACGGCGTATGGGCGTATGGGGCTGAGCCGCCAGAAAGAGACCGATCAAACCGCCCATCGATGTTCCCAGCCAATCCACCTCATCCACATCCAGCCTGGCGATCAGGGCCGCCATGTCGGAGAGATAAAGCGGAAAATCGTAAAGGGACGCGTCGGCAAGCCAATCGCTTTTGCCCCGTCCGGCAATATCGGGGCAAATGACGCGCCAATTCTGTGACAGGGCTTCGGCCAGAAGATCGAAATCACGCCCCGTGCGGGTGAGACCATGAACGCAAATCAGGGTGCGCCGCCCCTGGCCCGCCTGCCCCCATTCCGTATAGGCCAGCTTGCGAAAGCCCCCCACCCCCAAGACAGGGACCGTTTTTTCCAGCATTGTCATTTCCTGTTCCGTTTGCCCGGGGATTATAGGCCGGGAGAGAATCGGATGAAAGCAATCCGCAGGCATCATTTGCGTATTTATATAACCAAACACACAAAGAAAGAAGCTTAACGCATTGTTATTGAGTTGTTTTTTCATTCCATAGATTCGGGGCTTTCAGCCAGGCGGGCGACAGGGTATCGTCGCCCACCCTTTAGGAAAATTGACGGTTCCAAAGCCTTATGTCGCTCTTTCGTCGTGGTCGGCGGGGACGTTCCAGCCCCTTGCCGGTTCTCTTTGTCCTGCTGGTTCTGTTTCTCCTGGCCCTGGCCGGGGGCGGATGGCGTTGGCTCAAGACCTCCCTTCCCGAAACGACGGGAGAAGCCAAGGCGCTGGGATTGACGCAGCCGGTCACCATCGCAAGAAACAATCGCGGGATTCCCTTTATTCGCGCCCAAAGCGAACGGGACGCTTATTTCGCTTTGGGCTATGCCCACGCGCAAGACAGGCTGTGGCAGATGGACATGCAGCGGCGCATCGCCAGCGGAAGGCTTTCCGAAATCGCCGGCAAGGCCGGGCTCGGCAATGACCGCTTCTTTCGCGTCCTCGGGCTGGAAAGGCAGGTCGAAAGCTCGATGGCCGGTCTGGATGAAGCGACAAATCAGATTCTGATCGCCTATGCCGCGGGCATCAATGCCTGGATCGGACAGTTGCGCCTCTTGCCGCCGGAATTTCTTCTGGCTGGCGTTGCGCCAAGGCCCTGGCGGCCATCGGACTCGCTGCTGTGGGGGCGTGTCATGGCCTTGCAGCTTGCGGGCAACTGGCGCGACGAGTTGCTGAATCTCAGCTTGATTGAACGGCTGGGGGTGGAAAAAGCCGGGCAATTATCGGCCATACTGAATGCTCCCGCCCCGGAAAAGACCGCCGCTATTCTAGAAGCGCAACAATTGCTGGCGGCCCTTCCCCAGGAGAGCCAGTCACTGCAAGCATCAAACGCTTGGGTGGTTTCCGGGGCGCGCAGCAGTACCGGCGCCCCCCTTCTGGCCAATGATCCGCATTTGAGTTTCAGGGCCCCGATCCTGTGGTATCTGGCCAGCCTGGAAGCGCCCGGCCTCTCCATTCAAGGCGCCACCGTCCCCGGCATGCCCTTTGTCATCCTGGGACAGAACAACCATCTCGCCTGGGGCCTTACCAGCGTCAATGGCGACACCATGGATCTGTTCGTGGAAACGCCGGACCCTCAGGATAAACAGCGCTACCTGACCCCCGGCGGATCGGAGGCCTTTACCACCAGGCGCGAAACCATCGCCGTCAAGGGTGAAAACGATGTCGTGTTGGAGGTGCGCGAAAGCCGCCACGGACCGATCATCTCGGATATCCTGGGCGCCAGAGAAGCTCCGGCGGGAACCATCCTTGCCCTGGCCGCCACGGCGCTCAATGCCAGAGACACCACCGCCGCGGCCTTTCGAAGGATGAGCCAAGCGGTCGATGCCGCGTCTTTCCGCACGGCTCTTGAATCCATTCAAGCCCCGCCTCAGCATGTCATGTACGCCACCAGGGAAGGAATGATCGGCTATCAGATGACGGGCCAGATTCCCTTGCGCCCAGGCAAGGCGTCGCCCGACCTGCCGCGCCCCGGAGCCGATGGAACTGCCGACTGGAACGGTTTTGTCCCCTTTGGCGACATGCCCCAGCAGATCAACCCCGAAAACGGTGTCTTGCTCAACGCCAACAATCGCCCGGTCGGTCCGGACTATCCCCACCACCTGGCCAGCGCCTGGCCCGAACCGCTTCGGGCCGAGCGCTTGAAGGACCTTCTGGAGGCAAAGCCCCTGCATGGTCCGGACGACATGAATGCCTATCAGATGGACAGCCTGTCGATGGCCTACCTGCGCCTGAAGCCGCACTTGATGATGGCTGATCCCACCAGCGACCAGGGACGCAAGGTGGTTGCCCTGCTCAAGGACTGGGACGGCAGCATGGCCCGCGACTTGGCCGAGCCGCTTCTTTTTTCCGCCTGGGCCGAGGAACTTCAGCGCATCTTATTTGCGGGCCGATTGGGGCCGCTGTTCGATAGCTGGAGCAATGCGATCAAGCCGCTTACCATCGACATGGCCCTGCAAGAAAGCGCGGGCTGGTGTGACGATGACAACACCAAGGACAAGACGGAGAGATGCCCGGAAACCATCACCCGGGCGCTGGATGAGGCGCTTCGCCGCCTGGGCCGCGACTTTGGCCAGGACATGTCGCGCTGGCGCTGGAAAGACGCCCATAAAGCCAAATTCCAGCACGGCATCCTGGAGCGGCTGCCGATCCCGGAAGAGTGGGTGGCCCCCAGCATCGATACGGATGGCGACGGCTTCAGCCTGAACCGGGGCAGCTTTTCCTTTGGCAGCTTCCGCCATTTCCACGGCGCCGGATTAAGGGCCGTTTTCGATCTGAAAACCCCCTCGGCCTCGCGCTATATCATCGCCACCGGCCAGTCGGGAAATCCCTTATCGCCGCACTATGCCGATCTGATCGGCATGTGGCGCGATGGCCAAAGCCTGAAGCTCGACGCAGAGGGAAAGATGAACGAGCTGATTCTCTGGCCCGCGCAGTGACGGGCCGGGAATGACTTACGCAATATCCGCGTAATTGCCGCGAAAATACAGCAAAGGCTGTCCGCCCGGATCGTAATCGAGATGCAAGACGCGCCCGATCAGCAAAACGTGATCGCCCTCGACATACTGCTTTTCCATTTTGCATTCGAGAACGGCCAGACAGTGCGACAACACCGGCGCACCACTGGTCTCGCCCAGATGGTGATCGACCCCGCTCCATTTGTCGGCCATGCGGCTGGCAAAGCGAATCGACAGTTCACGCTGGTCGTGCCTCAGCACATTCACCGAGAAATGTGATGCCTTTCTAAAGGATTCGACCGAAGTCGCGTCCAGCCCCAGGCAAAAGAGGACCAGGGGTGGATCAAGCGAGACCGAGGCAAAGGAGCTGATCGTGACGCCGAAAGGCACATTTTGCTCATCCTTGGCGGCAACCACCGTAACACCGGTGGCAAAGCACCCCAACGCCTTGCGAAAACTACGAGAATCTATGTCCATGCCGGTCACTCTAAATCAAGAAGGAACCCCTTCATACCCGATTCGAACAGTCGGGGAAACTGAACTTTCGGATAGGGCCGTGTCCTCAGGCAAGAACGCAGATGCGAAAACCCGCTTCTTTTTCCCTCTGGCTTAAGCTATGGTCGAATATTCCTGCTATGTAACACTAGATTTAGCGGCGCGAAGTCACAAGGACCTTCGAATCAGATGTTTGCGATTATTGGCTTTGTCGTCGTCATCGGGTCCGTCATCGGCGGATATATGCTGGGTGGCGGCCATCTCGGCGTTCTGTGGCAACCTTTTGAATTCATGATCATTCTGGGTGCCGCCTTCGGCAGCTTCATGATCGGCAATCCCAAACAGGTGGTTTTGGGGCTGGTCAAGAACATCGGCACCGTCTTCAAGGGATCGCGCTTTACCAAGGCCAGTTATCTTGAGCTTCTGGCCATGCTTTACGCCCTGTTCAAGCTGGCCAAGACCAAGGGCGATCTGGCCCTGGAAAGCCATGTCGAAAAGCCCGAGGAAAGCCCCCTGTTCACCAAATTTCCGGGATTCTCGAAGGATCATCATCTGGTCGAGTTCCTCTGCGACTATCTGCGGCTGCTGACACTGGGCACCAACAATGCCCACGAGATGGAAAACATCATCGATGCCGAGATCGAGGCGCACCACCACGAACTGATCTCGATTTCGGGCGCCATGAGCAATATGGCCGACGCCATGCCCGCCCTGGGCATCGTGGCCGCCGTGCTGGGCGTCATTCACACCATGGGCTCGATCACCGAGCCGCCCGAAGTGCTGGGGCATCTGATCGGCGGCGCTCTGGTCGGCACATTCATGGGCGTGTTGCTCTCCTACGGTTTCTTCGCGCCCTTCGGTCGCTCGCTCGAGCAGACCTTCGGAACCGAAAGCACCTATCTGATGTGCATCAAGGCTGGGCTGCTGGCCCATATGCAAGGCTATGCGCCGCAGGTCTCGATCGAATTCGCCCGCAAGATACTCCCTTCCACGGTCAAACCCAGTTTCAAGGAAGTGGAAGATTATCTGGCCAATGTTCCTCCGGATTGACGACTGATGGCGGGCGACGACAGACCGATTATTGTCAAGAAGATCAAGAAGGGTCATGCCGCCGCGCATGGCGGCGCTTGGAAGGTGGCCTATGCCGACTTCGTGACCGCCATGATGGCCTTCTTCCTGTTGCTCTGGCTGCTGAACGCCGTCACCGAGGAGCAGTTGAAGGGCATCTCGAACTATTTCGCGCCGCAGACCGTTTCCCGCACCACCAGCGGCGCCGGAGGCATTCTGGGCGGCCAGGTCATGGGGCAGGAAGGGGCGATGCCCCAGAATTCGTCAGCCCCCACGGTCAATCTCGAACTCCCTCCTCCGGTGATGGGCAAGTCAGAGGATGAGAAGCCCCAGGACCAGTCGGGCATGACCGACGAGGAATATCAGCAGATGCAGGCCGAGAAGGAGGAGCAGGTCTTCAAGGAGGCCCAGCGCGTGATCCGTCAGGCCATTCAGGCCAGCCCCGATCTGCTGCAACTGAAGGAAAGCGTGCTTCTCGACAACACGCCCGAAGGCCTGCGCATCCAGTTGGTGGACAATGAACGCCAGGCCATGTTCGACAGTGGCGCCGCCGCCATGACGCCCAAGGCGCGCCAGCTTCTGGAGCTGATCGGCAAGGTCGTGATGCAGATGCCGCAGCAGATCGCCATTTCGGGCCACACCGATTCCATTCCCTATTCGCGCGGCGCCGATTACGGCAACTGGGAGCTTTCGAGCGAGCGAGCCCTGGCCAGCCGTCGCGCCCTGCTCGATTCCGGCATGCCGGAAAACCGCGTGGCCCGGGTCATCGGCAAGGCCGACCGCGAACCGATGCTGAAGGACGACCCCCGCTCGGCCCGCAACCGCCGCATCTCGATCGTGTTGCTGCGCGAGCATGAAATGGTGCCCACCAATGACGGAAAACCTGCCAAGCCCTAGCCTTCTCGTGCGTTTCGATCCGCTGGCCTTCGACGGCGTTCTGTGGCGCCGCTCCCTGGCCTATCTGATCGACCTGATCTTCATTCTGCTCCTGATGCTTCCCTTCGGCCTTCTGCTCTTCTTGGGGGGCATCGTCACCCTGGGACTTCTCTGGGCGCCCCTGCCCTTCCTGGGCATCACGCTGGGGCTTTGCTATCACACCCTTCTGGTGGGCGGGGCCAAATCCTCGACCTGGGGGCAGCGCCTGATGGGCCTTGGCGTCGCCACCATCGAAGGGCAGCAACCCAATATGGTGCAGGCTTTCGTCCAGGTTCTTTTGTTCTATGCCACGGTCACGGTGGCGACCCCGCTGATTTTGCTGGTCGGCCTGTTCAATGCCAAGGGACGCCTGATCCAAGACATGCTGTCCACCCTGGTCGTGTTGAAAAGAGGGTGATCCTCCCTCTGGAAATTCAGGGCTTTTGGTTTCATATTTGACCCATGGACCATGTCGCCCTTAAGCAGCCGCACTTCTTCTACACCACGGCGCCTCTGCCCTGCCCCTATATCGAGGGACGGTTCGAGCGCAAGCTGGTGACCGAACTGGCGGGGCCGGACGGCAAGAAGCTGCACGAGGCCCTCTCGCGGGCAGGGTTCCGGCGTAGCCATGCCATCGCCTACGCCCCGGCCTGCCCCAACTGCCGGGCCTGCATTCCCGTGCGCATCCGGGTGGACGACTTCAAGCCGGATCGCGGCATGCGCCGCAATCTGGCGGCCAACCTGCAGCTTTCCATCGTCAGAGGACCGGCCCGCGCCACGGGCGAGCAATATCATCTGTTCACGCGCTATCAGGATGCGCGCCACTCCGGCAGCGACATGGCCCTGATGGGATTCTACGACTACCGTTCGATGGTCGAAGACAGCCCGATCGAAAGCTTCCTGGTCGAAATGCGCGGGCAGGACGGGCATCTCAAGGGCGTCTGCCTGGGCGATGCCTTAAGCGATGGCCTGTCCGCCGTCTACAGCTTCTATGAGACGCTCGAACCCAAGCGCAGCCTGGGCACAAGGATCGTTCTGTGGCTGATCGAGGAAGCCAAGCGCCAGGGGCTTCCCTATGTTTATCTCGGCTATTGGATCGCCGAAAGCCGCAAGATGTCCTACAAGGCCCGCTTTCAGCCCCTCGAAGCCTTCGGCCCCTCGGGCTGGGTTCCTTTGCCACAAAAACCAACTGGTAATACCTAGTCTCAGCGCTAGGTGATCGCCTTAACACCTTTTATCTACACAATCTTATGACCATGTGTATGATGTTTCTACTAAGCGGTTCGCCGCACCGGGGAACCGACAGGAAAAATCACTTAATCAACCTTTCCAGGGAGAACCGTCCATGGAGCGTCGTAAATTCCTCAAGACAGCAGGCCTTGGCCTTGCAGCTAGCTCGGTCGCAGCACCTGCCCTCGCTCAGTCCGCCACCATGCCAGAAGTCAACTGGCGTTGCGCCTCCAGCTTCCCCAAAAGCCTCGACACCATCTTCGGCGCCGCCGAAGTGATCTCGAAGCGCGTTGAAGCCGCCACCAACGGCAAGTTCAAGATCCGCGTCTTCGCGGGCGGCGAAATCGTGCCGGGCCTGCAAGTTCTGGATGCCGTCAAGGACGGCACCGTTGAATGCGGTCACACCGCCAACTACTATTATTTCGGCAAGGACCCCACCTTCGCCTTCGACTGTGCCGTTCCCTTCGGCATGACGGCGCGCATGCAAAATGCGTGGATGTATGTCGGCGGCGGCCTCGAGTTGATGCGTGAGTTCTTCAAGACTCACAACGTCATCCAGTTCCCGGCCGGTAACACCGGCGCCCAGATGGGCGGCTGGTTCCGCAAGGAGATCAAGACCGTCAAGGACATGCAGGGCTTGAAGATGCGCATTGGCGGCTTTGCCGGCAAGGTCATGGGCAAGCTGGGCGTGGTTCCGCAGCAGATCGCGGGCGGCGACATCTATCCCTCGCTGGAAAAGGGCACCATCGATGCCGCCGAGTGGGTCGGCCCCTATGACGACGAGAAGCTGGGCTTCTACAAGGTCGCCAAATACTACTACTATCCGGGCTGGTGGGAAGGCGGGCCCCAGCTCTCGCTCAATGTCAACATCAACGAGTGGAACAAGCTGCCCCCTGCTTATCAGGCAGCTCTCGAATCGGCCTGCGCCGAAGCCAACATTTTCATGATGGCGAAGTACGACGCGCAGAATCCGGACGCCATGAAGCGCCTGATCGGCAACGGTGTGCAATTGCGCGCCTTCCCCAAGGCCGTGCTGGAAGCCTGTTACAAGGCCGCCAACGAGGTGTTCGAGGAAACCTCGGCCACCAACGCCAACTTCAAGAAGGTGTTCGATCACTGGAAGGCGTTCCGCGACATGGAATATGATTGGTTCCGTGTGGCCGAGAACACCTATGACAACTTCATGGTCTATGCCATGAGCCAGGACAAGAAGAAGAAGGGTTAAGCCTTTCTTCTTCGGTTTATGAAAAACCCCGCTTCGAAAGAGGCGGGGTTTTTTACGCGCAGGCAGCGACCTTGGGGATATCTTATTTCTTCGCTGGCTCATCGGCAGGAGCAGCGTCCTGCTTTTCCTCTTCGGTCGCGTTTTCCTCGCCGAAGGCGGGGGTTCCGTAATCCTCGGGCACGATGTTCATCTCGATCTGGCTGGGATCGATCTTCTTGATGGCGTCCATCGAGCTTAAGACCAGATTGGGAAAGAGGATGACCAGGGCCACCATGATGACCTGAATGCAGACGAAGGGCACAGCACCCCAATAGATCTGGCCGGTGGTGACCTTGGGCGTCAGTTTGCCGGTGACGCGGTCCAGGAAATCCTGCGCCGGGGCCACGCTGCGCAGATAGAAAAGCGCGAAACCAAAGGGCGGGTGCATGAACGAGGTCTGCATGTTGACACCCAGAAGAACGCCGAACCAGATCAGATCGATCCCCAGCTTCTCGGCCACCGGCCCCAAAAGCGGCACCACGATGAAGGCCAGCTCGAAGAAATCGAGGAAGAAGGCCAGCACGAAGACCATGATGTTGACCACGATCAGAAAGCCGATCTGACCGCCGGGCAGGTTGATCAGCAGATGCTCGACCCACAGATCGCCGTTAACACCTCTGAAGACCAGGCCGAACACGGTCGAACCCACCAGAATGAAGAGGACGAAGGAAGACAGTTTGGCCGTGGTGTCCAAGGCCTGCTTGACCAGCGACATCGACAGCTTGCGTTTGGCCGTGGCCATGATCAAAGCGCCCGCCGCCCCCATGGCGCCACCCTCGGTCGGGGTCGCGATGCCCAGAAAGATCGTGCCCAACACCAGGAAAATAAGAGCCAGTGGCGGCACCATGACAATCACCACCTGCTGGGCAAGTCGGCTGATGATCGACAGTTTCATCGCCTTGTGGATGGTCACCAGAATAAAGAGCGCGATTACAGGAAGACTGATCGCATAGATGGGATGATGCAGATAATCCATGAGCAGCCAGACAGCGCCCACGCACAGCGCGAGAATGACGCCGATGGAAAGATAGCCCGCCGAACCGTCGTCTTCCTTGATCGTTCTGGCCTCGGGCGGCAGGGCGGGTGCGGCCTTGGGATTGACGATGGTCACCAGCATCACATAACCGGCATACATGGCGGTCAGCACCAGGCCGGGAATAAAGGCGCCCTGATACATGTCGCCCACCGAACGGCCCAACTGATCGGCCATGATGATCAGCACCAGCGAGGGCGGAATGATCTGCGCCAGGGTGCCCGAGGCGGCGATGACGCCGGAAGCCAGACGCCGGTCATAGCCATAGCGCAGCATGATGGGCAGCGAGATCAGGCCCATCGAGATCACCGAGGCGGCAACCACGCCGGTGGTGGCAGCCAGCAGGGCACCCACAAAGATCACGGCATAGGCCAATCCACCCCGGACGGAGCCGAACAACTGGCCGATGGTGTCCAGCAAATCCTCGGCCATGCCGCTGCGTTCCAGAATCAGCCCCATGAAGGTAAAGAAGGGAATGGCCAGCAGCGTATCGTTGGACATGATGCCGAAGATGCGCTGCGGCAAGGCTTGCAGCAGGCTGGGGGTCAGCAGCCCCAGCTCGATGCCGATAAAGCCGAAGAACAGGCCGTTGGCGGCCAGCGCGAAGGCCACCGGATAACCCAACAGCAGAAAGACGACCAGGGCGCCGAACATCAAGGGCGCCATGTTGGCAATCAGAAAAGCGGTCATGGCGTTTCCCCCTGAATTGGCTGAAGGGGTGCCGGCTTGCTGTGGCCGCCATGGGGGCCAGGGTCTTCAAGATCGCCGGTCAGAATGGCGATCTTCTTGATCAGTTCGGAAAAGCCTTGCAGCACCAGCAGGAAGAAGCCCACCGGCACCAAAAGGCGGACCGGCCAGCGGATCAATCCACCGGTATTGGTCGATACCTCGCCGGAAAGAAAGGCGTCGGTCACCATCGGCCAGGACAGCCACATGATGAGAATCGCCATGGGAAGCAGGAAGAAGATCGTACCCAGAATGTCGATCCATATTTGTACGGCGCGCGGCAGATGCCCGGAGACGACATCGATGCGGATATGCTCGTTCTTGAGAAGCGTATAGCCCGAACAGAGCAGGAAAACCGCCGAGAAGAGGTACCACTGGGCCTCCAGCCAGGCATTCGAGCTGTTGTTCAGCGAATAGCGAATAACGGCATTGACTGAACTGATGACGACGGAAAGCAGCACACCCCACATCACCGTCTTGCCGATCGCCGTGTTCAACTGATCGATCAAGCGGCTCAACCCAAGAAGAAAATTCAAGGCGCGTCTCCTGGTTTTTATCTGCTTGTTGAGTAACGATACTATGCCATGCAGGTCTTGGCTTCGCCAGTCCGTAAAGCCCTTTCGAAAAGTGGTATTACCTGTTATTCCCCATCCCTTGACGGAGCGTAAACCTCGTTCTCATTCTTACCTTCATAAGGGGAATCTGTGGTGTCCTCGGGAGAAAATCCACCCTCCTCGCCCACCGGCTCGGGGGGAATTTCCGTCTCCTGAGAGATGGGATCGAAGGGAAGGCTAAGGGGAAGCAGAACCACCAGCACAAGGGCCGCAGATTGCGCCAGGGCAAGGATGGCGGCTTTGGGCACAGTTTGACAGGCAAGCAGGCCTGACAGCGGAGCCAGAACGAAAACGGCCCCCAGCAGCGAGGGTGAAATGCCCCCCTCCAGCAATAAGGGGCCCATCAAGGGAACAAGCAGAACGGCCAGGGCCAGGGGCTCGATCAGGATGCCCAGAAAAGCCAGAAGGAGCACGCAGGCAAAAAGCAAGGATGGACCTGGCAGCAGATAAAAACCGTCCAGCCAAGCCCCCCCGCCCACCCCCAGGAAAACCAGATGAAAGGCGGCCCCGGCCAGCAGCGTGGCAAAGGGAATGGCGGCCCGGATCAGCGCATGATCAAGCGCCTGACCCAACTGGTTGCGCCAAGCGTCCCGGCCCAGCTTTTTCAACAACAGGGCCATGCCGACCCCCAGGGCTCCGGCCTCGACGGGGCTGGCGATACGCAACATGATCAGCCCAGGAATCAGAAGGGCGCACAGTGCAGCCAACAGGCCAAGCCAGCTAGGCGCACTCTCAACCGATGCCAGAGCGTCAAGCTGATCCTTCTTTCCCAACAGTCCTGCCAAACCGAAAAACAGGGCGATCAGCAAGGACGGCAAGGCCATCTGCATGAGAAGCAGGGATGGATCGAAGCCGCTGTCGCTGGAAGGCCCATCGGTCGCCAGAACCGCCGTGTCGATCAGATCGGCAAGCAGGATCAGAAAGGCCGAGGCGGGTGCGGCACGCTCGATCAGATCGAGAAAGGCCGCGCGAAATCCGTTTTGATTCTTGTCGCGCCGATTTTCTCCGCCCGCCATGGCCAGCAGAAGATCGGCCCCCACGGCAAAAGGGCCCTTAAGACGCTGACGAAAGGCGAAGAAGGCGCGCGTGTCGCCCAGAAGAGTTCCGGAAAGCACCAGCAGCGGAATGGCCACCAGAATCTCGTTATCGAGAATCGCCTCGACGCTGCTGGCAAGATCGCCCAGAAGAATGACGTTGTAGACGCCGCTGATTTGACCCGCCAAGGCCCCCAGAAGTGCGCCGCCTGCCAAAACGAGGGGAGCAGGCAAGCGAACGGCCAGACCGGCCAGAACCAGGACCATCATCAACAGGGCAACGATCCCCCCCTCGCCCTCCATCAGCGCACCTTGCCCTCGTCCTTGTCTAAAAACCCAGCGACACCTTGGGACGCCAGGGCGATCCCTTCAAGCCCAAGGGAGATCGCCCCAACATCAACCGCCAGACGCCACCACAGACTTTGCAGCGTCCCGCTGGCCTGACCGATCAGCGACGGCGCCATCAGGGAAAGCGAGCCTGCGAACAGATCGAGCAGAACGGCCCAGGGCAGCAGAACAAGCAGCGCTCCAACCACCATAACGGCTGATCGTTGACGGGGGGATAGGAAGCGGAATAGACGAATATCCTCCGAGCAGCGCTTGAGCGCCATGCCGCCACCAGCCAGCATGACCAAACCCGTACACCAGACATAGGCGGGGGGAAGTGCTACCTCGCCAGAGCCCAAAAGATGGCGCAGAAGAAATACGGCAACACCCGCCGCGGCAACGGCCAGCAACAGCCATGATGCACCGTCCCCGATCCACCTGCTTGCGGCCTCGGCCAGACTGGCAAGCCCCTTAAAAAAACGCATCCCCAAAACGGTCCTTAATCCCGGCACACACCCTACGGATGATTATCGAACGCTTCTCTGGGTTTCACAAGTGCCTGTCGTGAGATATGATGCGCCCTTGTCTGGCAAAAGAGCGGTCTTCAATGACTTGGCTAAGAAGGGCACTGATTGGATTTGCCTATCTGCTGCTGTATCTCGCCGCCGATCAGTTGGCTCCAACGCATCTTGAGGGCGGAAATTCCCTTCAAGCCTGGAACGCCGCCCCGGCCCTCAGTTTCGGTTTTGCCGCCCGCTTCGGCCCCTTCTGGTTGCCCCTGACCTTTGCCGCTCCGTTGCTGTCTTGCCTGCTTGATGGCAGTTTGCTCTCCCTTCCCTTGGCCTCCCTTCTCAATGCGATGGCACAAGCGGCGGGCGCTGCCATTGCCTGTTTCACGCTTCGCCCACGGCTTGATCAACCATCCCAGATCAAGCGTCTGAAAGGCGTTTTCCTTTTCTTTTCGGCAACGGTTGCGGCCAGTCTGGTCCTTGCGTTGGCGCAGGGATCGGGAGAAATGCTCCGCCAGGCCACGGATGCAAAGCCGGTTCTGGCCCTGGCCGGAGGGGCGTTTCTGGCCCATCTGGTTGCCATCGGTTCCCTGGCTCCGCTTTTTCTGGTTTTAAAACGTCCGAAAGGACGGGTGCGCTTTCAAATCTCGATTTCAGCCGAGATCGTCTTGCAAGCGCTTGCGCTGACCGTGATCGCCTGGGAAGTGTTCGGCCAGTTCATCAACGCCGAAATCCATTTCTTCTATCTGCTGTTCCTGCCCTTTGCCTGGATCGCCACACGGCATGGACAGAAAGGTGCTGCCCTGGCTCTGTTCGCCATCTATCTGGCCCCCCTCATCACCGACATTCTGTTCGGGCACAGCGATCAAGTCATCGTCGAAATGCAGATAAGGATGTTGGTTCTGGCCGTCACCAGCCTGCTGCTGGGGGCCATGGTCAGCGAAAAGCGCCTGGCTGAAATCGAAATGCAGGCCCGTCAGACGGAACTCGCCCATTTTCAGCGCATGAATATCGGCTGGGAAATGGCCTCGGCGCTGGCCCACGAGATCAATCAGCCCCTGACGGCGGCCATGAATCTGACCCAGGCAGCACTGCGCCTTTTGAAATCCCCCGCGCCCGATCTGGAAAGGACGCAAAGCGTCATGCGCATGAGTGTCGACAAGATCGAGCGGGTCGGCCAGATCATCCACGGCCTGCGCGATTTCATGCGCAAGGGCGAGATGACGCTATCGCGCAACGCCATGAGCGATCTGGCCGATGAGGCCCTGCGCCTGGTTGAAGCGGAGGCCAATGCAGCGGGCATTTCGCTAAAGTCCCTCGGCCTGCAGGGCCTTCCTCCGGTCATGGCCAACAAGACGCAGATCGAGCAGGTGCTGATCAATCTGACCCGCAACGCCGTCCAATCTCTTTCGCTTGCCAAAACCCCCGATCCTGTGGTTCTGGTTTCGGGGAAACTTGAGGGCGATGTGGTGCAGATTTCCGTTTTTGACAATGGCCCCGGCCTTTCCGCCGACGTGCTGGGCAGGCTGTTCGAGCCCTTCGTCACCACCAAGCCCTCGGGCATGGGATTGGGCCTCTCCATCTGCAAATCCATTCTCGAAGCCCATGAAGGGCGGCTTTGGGCCGAGAACGATCCTTCGGGCGGCGCTATCTTCCACTTCACCCTTCCCCTAGAGCGGGTCGTCTTAAATCGGAGCCGGTTATCGGCTCCGATTGAAGACGTGAATCCGCTCTACAAAACTGTATTAGCGAACGATTCACGTTTAACTCCGAGTCACCCCAGTGGCTCGGAGTTAAACGATCGTGCGCTAGCCGAACGCGAGGTAACCGATGGCTGACCAGATCGTTTATGTCGTCGACGATTCCCAAGATGTGCGCGACTCCCTGGCCATTCTCCTCGAGGTCTCGGGATATCGCGTAAGAACCTATGCCTCGGCTCTCGACTTCCTGAAAGTGGTCGAACCCGATTGGGCGGGCTGTATCGTGGCCGATGTGCGCATGCCGGGCATGACGGGTATCGAAATGCAAAAGGAATTGCTGGCGCGCTCGATCCATCTGCCGGTGGTCATCATCACGGCCCATGCCGACGTTCCGATGGCCGTGGCGGCCCTGAAGGCGGGCGCCGTCGACTTCATCGAAAAGCCTTTCCGCGACGAGATTCTGTTAGGCAGCATCCGCTCCAGCCTCGCCCTGCCTCGCCCCTCTCCCTCCAAGGCGGCATCGGCGCGAGCCTTTGAGATCGGCACCCTAAGCCCCCGCGAACAGGAGGTCATGACTTTGCTGGTGGCGGGCCATCCCAACAAGGTGGTGGCCGACCGGCTGGGCATCAGCACAAGAACCGTCGAAGTCCACCGGGCTCATATCATGGAAAAAACCAATGCCAGGAACATCGCTGAATTGGTGCGCATGGCCTGCATGAATGATCTGGCCGATGGCAGGGAATAAGTATCTTCCCTAATAGCCTTTCCGGCGGCGCAGGGGCATATTAGCCCTATCTAATACCCTGTTCGGGGTAAGTTTGGAGCCACCGCCAATGTCTTATGAGACACCCGCCCGCCCCGACTGGCTGCGGACCCTTTTTCCGTTTCTGTCATGGATGTCCCTGATCAGCCGGAAAAGCCTGCCCGCCGATCTCTCGGCCGGACTGACCGGGGCCATCGTCGTCCTGCCGCAGGGTGTCGCCTTCGCCACCATCGCTGGAATGCCTCCGGAATACGGACTTTATGCGGGCATCGTTCCCGCCATCGTGGCCGCCTTGTTCGGATCAAGCTGGCATCTGGTTTCTGGCCCTACCACGGCGGCCTCGCTGGTTTTGTTCTCATCGCTCTCGGCCCTGGCCGAACCAGGCTCTGCCCAATATGTCAAACTGGCCCTGACTTTGGCCATGATGGTGGGATTGATGGAACTGGCCCTTGGCTTCTTTCGTCTGGGATCAATCGTCAATTTCATCTCGCATTCGGTGGTGATCGGATTCACGGCCGGGGCCGGTGTTCTGATTGCCGCCAATCAGATCAAGAACTTCTTCGGCCTGCCCATTCCGCGAGGCTCGCAGATTTATGAAATCCTTCTCTACCTCGTCACGCATATAAACGCCATTTCATGGGCGGTTGCCCTGGTGGCGGCAACAACGCTGGCCAGCGGCATTCTGGTCAGAAAATTCCTGCCCAGAATTCCCTATATGATCGCGGCCATTCTGGCGGGCAGCCTTCTCTCGGTCGGGCTTAATCTGGAATTCGGCGCGGGCATTCCCACGGTGGGCGCCCTGCCCTCCAGCCTGCCGCCCCTGTCTGCCCCTAGTTTCGATCCCGCCGTCTGGAGCCAACTGGCCTCGACCGCTCTGGCCATGACCCTGTTCGCCCTTACCGAGGCCCTGTCGATTTCCAGAGCCCTTGCCGTGCGCAGCGGACAGCATATCAGCGGCAATCAGGAATTCATCGGCCAGGGCCTTTCCAACATTGCCGGAAGTTTCTTTTCGTCCTACGTCGCCACCGGCTCGTTCAACCGCAGCGGCCTCAATTTCGATTCCGGCGCAAAAACGCCCCTAGCCGCCATCGTGGCCGGCAGCGCCCTGGCGCTGATCGTTCTGCTGGTGGCCCCTTTGGCGATCTATATGCCCAATGCCGCCATGGCGGGCGTTCTGATGCTGGTGGCCTATGGCCTGATCGACCAGCACCATATTCGTCAAATTCTGAAAACCAGCCGCGCCGAAAGCGCCGTTCTGCTGGTTACCTTTTTCGCCACGCTGTTTCTTGAATTGCAAGAAGCAATTCTGGCGGGCGTCCTTCTCTCCCTGATGCTTTACCTCAATCGCACCTCGCATCCGCGCATCTTGATTCGCGTACCCGATCCCAAAAGCGGATCGCGTAAATTCACCACAAACATCAATCTTCCCGAATGCCCGCAATTGCGCATCATCCGCATCGATGGCTCGCTTTTCTTCGGCGCGGTCAATTATTTTCAAGAAATGCTAAGAGCTTTCGAGGGGCAGAACCCCCAGCAGAATTTCCTGGCCATCGACATGTCGGGCGTGAATTTCATCGACATCGCAGGCGCCGAGGCCCTGTGCCAAGAAGCCAAGCGCTTTAAGACGCGCCAGGGCGAACTGTTCCTGATCAACGTCAAGGAGAGTGTTGCGGAAACCCTGCATCACGGCGGCTATGACGAGGACATCGGACTTCAGAATTTCTTCCAGTCAAAGACGCAAGCGCTGCGCAATATCTATCCGCAGCTCGATCAGGCCCTTTGCGCTGTGTGCAATCAGCAGGTTTTTGTCGAATGCAGGCTAAGAGGTCGCACAGAGCCCCAAGACGAGGCGGCCTAAAAGAGCCGCTATTTCCCGAACGCCTTCCAGCTTTTTCCGCCATCGTCGCTTTGCACAAGCCCGGCATTGCTTTTCTTGGCATAGAGCCTTGTGCCTTCGCCGGTCAGGTTGAACAGCGCCCAGTCGCCATCGGCCTTTCCCTGAAGCGTCCAGACATCGGACCCTTCACTTCCCTTAATCAAACCCTCGCCGTAAAGAAAGGCGTAAACCGTGCCATCCGCCATGACCAGAATCGAGGAAACCGGCAGAGAGGACGGATGTGCCCGCGTCCAGCTTTGCGCCCCGTCCCGGCTGATCATCAAACCGCTTTTGGTGGCGGCGTAAAGCGTGTTGGCGTCCTTGGCTCCTGCTCCCAGGGCGATCAGTCCCTCAGGCGCCTGTGCCGCCGTTTTCCAACTCATGCCGCCATTGCGGCTGACCTGAATCTTGCCGAAATGGCCGTAAATCACCTTGGGATCGGCCTTGCTGATATCCATGGCGTGGAAATCGACCGGGCCGTTATTGCCGGGCGAGACCTGGCTCCAGGAAACGCCGCCGTCGCTGGAAGCGATGACGCCCAGATTTCCCCCCATGGGCGGATGTCCGCTAGCCAGGAATTTTCCGGGCGATCCCGGAACGGCCGAGAATCCCATCAGATCATCGGAGGTTTGCGAAATCTTTTCCGCCGTTCCATCGGGATCGGCCCGGTAAAGACCGTGATGGGTGGCGACGAACAGACTTTTCGGATGCGCTGGGGCCGGCGCCAATCCATGGATGTGGGACAGTTTCTCCTGGGCAATGCGCTCGCCTGCAACCGCCGGAGCGGCAAGCGAGAGCAGGATCAGGATTGCGTAGACGAGCTTGATCATCAATGTCTCCATCAGCGAATAAGGGCAACCGGGAGGCAACGCCTCCCGGCTTTCGGTATCAGACGTAATCCACCGTGGTCATCATGCCTGCCGCCATGTGAAACAGATTATGGCAATGCAGCGGCCAGCGGCCTGGATTGACCGCATCAAAGGCCACCGTCACCGCACCCATACCCGAAGGGACGATCACGGTATCACGCACAGCGCCCTGCACCCGCTTTTGACCGATCGCCACCACCTGGAAATGATGGCCATGCAGATGCATGGGATGCATCATCATCGAGTGATTGAGGAAGGTGATCTCGACCCGCTCACCCAACTTGACCTTCAGGGGCGTATCCATGCCGTGAACCTGATTGTTCAAGGTCCAGATATATTGACCCATGGCCTGACCCAACTCGACCGCCAGCTTGCGATCCGGCTTGCGTTCGACCAAAGGTTCCGCCGCGATCAGACGGCTTTCCAAACCAAGTCCGATCAAGGCCGAAGCCGCCTTTCCCGTGTCCGCCAGCTTCGACACCTTGGCCCCAGGCGTTGCCAGAATGATGCCCGTCCGCTCAATGGCGGTTTCGCGCAGGGCCAGAATCGGAAAGGCCCCGCCCTCTTTCGGAATGTCCAGCAAGAGATCGATGCGCTGGCCCATGGCCAAAGGAAAGCTGCGCCCCGTCACCGGTCTGACCGGATTGCCATCCACCGTCAGAATGCTGGCGGTCAGGATGCCGGTATCGAGCGTAAAGGCGGTGGTGGTGGCGCCGTTGATGAGGCGCAGCCGTACCCGCCCGCCCTTTTCGACCTGCACGATTTCGGGATCGCCCAGTGTGCGGTCATTGGCCAGATAGGCATCGTAATCGATATCGTTGGCATGGCCAAAGGGCATGCCATGCCCCGCCCCTGCCTTCGATGTCTCTGCCATCTGGCGCATATGGGCGGCGTGATCGACCATGGATTGGCCCTGCATGGTCATTGGCATCTGATGCCCGCCATGCCCGCCGCCGCCTGAGGCTCCTTGCAAAGCAGCCAGCAGCTCTTCTGGCGGGGTGAAGGAAAAATCATGCAACAGCATGACGACCTCTTGCACATCCGCCTTGGGGTCTTCGCGCACGATCAAAGGAGCCGCCATCAAAAGCTGTTCCTGAAGCCCGTGGTGCGAATGCATCCAGTGCGTCCCTGATCTTAGAAGATAGTCGTAATCCCAGCTTTGGCCGTCGGGAACAGGGTCTTGCCCGATGCCGGGAACGCCATCCTGCGCCACCGGGGGCGTTTGACCGTGCCAATGGATCAGGCTGGACTCGCCCGCCTTGTTGTGAAGCTTAAGACGAAGACGGTCACCCGCATTGGCGCGAATTCCGCTTGTCCCGTCGGGCTGGCGAATGGCGAATACATTGGCGGGCCTGCCCTTGACCTCAAGCGTGCGCTTTTCGATGGTCAGGCTCAGGGGTGCGGTTTGCGCCAGGGCCGAGGGGGTGAATTTTGCCAAGGGCGCCAGGGCGGCACCCATTGCCGTAGCCGTCAACATCTGACGGCGAGTCATTTGGATCATGAAATCCTCGTTGCGTGGTCTGTTGAAAAGAAAGGCTCAGACGGGGGCAACGGTCCTGGGAGGGGGCGTATCCAGACCGGGAGAGGTGCCTTCGGCATGAAGCGTCGGCACGGGGGGATAGGCGTCGAAGGATAGGCGAACCGGAATCGGCGAGGGTTCGGGCAATAGCAACGCCATGCCGGGGCAGGCTTTGCCGCAAGGATTGGCGGGAACAGAAGGATGATCGGGAACGGCAGCGTGGCAATCGCCGCCCGCCATGGCCATATCGGCATGAAGTGTGGGGGCGGTCCTTTGAACCAAAGAATCCGGCATGAGCGATGAGTGTGACAGAATCAGCACCAGAGCCAGAAGGCTCTTGGCCAGATAGCGCCGCCAGGATGTCCTTGCCAAATTCATAGACATAGTCTTAGGCAAGATTGGGCGAAGTTCAAGGCGGAAAGCGTCCTACCCATCAAACCGGTTCGAACGCGGGAAGCCGTTGGGCGGCAGTCGGCCCGCCTGGGCGCGCTCGCCAACCCACTGTTTGAGATCAGTTTCGGTGCGCGTGCGCCCGCCGATAGTCCAGCTCAAGCCCTCCTTCAAGGTAAAGACCTTGAGATCGGACAGATGCGCATCCTTGTAGCGTTGCAGGATAACGCCCCTGCCCCGGCTCAATTCGGGCACCTCGGCCAGGGGGAAGAGCAGAAGCTTGCGATTCTCGCCGACCACGGCGACATGATCGCCCTCGACGGCGACGGCAAGAACGGCCTTTTCGCCCTCGTCCAGATTCATCACCTGCTTGCCCGCCTTGGTCTGGGCCACGACCTCGCTTTCCTCGACAATGAAACCGCGCCCGCCCGATGAGGCCAGCAACAGCTTGTCGCCCGGCTTGTGCAGCACCAGGGCCACGATCTCGGCATCATTGGGCAGATCGATCATCAGGCGGATGGGCTCGCCGTGCCCGCGCCCCTTGGGCAGCTTGTCGCCCAGCAGCGTGTAGAAACGGCCGTTCGAGGCGAAAACCAGAATCTTCGAAGTGGTGGCTGCAGGCAGAATGAAGGCCGCACTGTCGCCTTCCTTGTATTTCAGTTCCGCCGTATCGGCCAGATGCCCCTTCATGGCGCGCACCCATCCCTTTTCAGACAGGACGACCGTGATGTCCTCATGCTCGACCATGGCTTCCATGGGCACATCGATCACCGGGGGCGGGCCGGAAATATCGCTTCTGCGTTTGCCAAGCTGCGTATCGGGTCCGAATTTCTTGCGGATATCCTTGATCTCGGCGCCGATGGCGCGCCAGCGCTTGGCCTCGTCGGCCAACAGGGATTCCAACTCGGTCTTCTCGGCACTCAAGCGCTCATGCTCGCGCCGAATCTCGAATTCCTCAAGCTTGCGCAAAGCGCGCAGGCGCATGTTCAAAATGGCTTCCGCCTGCACGTCGGACAGCTTGAACTTTTTCATCAGCGCAGGCTTGGGCTCGTCCTCGTTCCGGATGATCTTGATCACGGCATCGAGATTGAGATAGGCCACCAAATAGCCGCCCAGCACTTCCAGTCGATGGTCGATGCGCCCCAGTCGGTAACGCGCCCGGCGTTCCAGCACCACCATGCGATGATCGAGAAAGGCCTTCAGAACCTCCTTCAGGTTCATCACGCGCGGAATGCCGTCCCCGTCCAGCACGTTCATGTTGAGCGAAATGCGCGTTTCCAGATCGGTCTGACGGAACAACTGCTCCATCATCACCTCGGGCGAGGCGGTGCGATTACGTGGCTCGAAGACGACGCGCACGACATCGGTGGACTCGTCCCTGACATCGGCCAGCAAGGGCAGCTTCTTCTCGGTCATCAAGTCAGCGATGCGCTCGATCAGCTTGGCCTTTTGCACCTGATAGGGAATTTCCGTCACCACGACTTGATAAAGACCGTGGCGCATCTTCTCAACCACCCAGCGGGCGCGCAGCCTGAAACCGCCGCGCCCGGTGCGATAGGCTTCCAGGATATTCTCAGCAGGTTCGGTCAGAATGCCGCCGGTGGGAAAATCGGGCCCGCGCACGAACTGCACCAGTTCATCCACCGAGGCGCTTGGCTTCTTGATCAGAAGCGCCAGCGCATCGCACAGTTCCGACACGTTATGGGGCGGAATATTGGTCGCCATGCCGACGGCGATGCCAGCGGAACCGTTGGCCAGCAGATTGGGGAAGGCCGAGGGCATGACCACCGGCTCGGATTCCGAGCCGTCATAGGTAGCGCGGAAATCGACCGCGTCTTCGTCCAAACCGTCCAGCAGGGCGCTCGCCACCGTCGTCAGTTTGGATTCGGTATAGCGCATGGCGGCTGCGTTATCGCCATCGATATTGCCGAAATTGCCCTGGCCCTCGACCAGGGGATAGCGCACGGCGAAATCCTGGGCCAGGCGCACCATGGCCTCGTAGACCGCCACATCGCCATGGGGGTGGTATTTACCGATGACGTCGCCAACCACGCGGGCGCATTTCTTGAAGCCGGACTCGGGGTCCAGCTTCAACTGGCGCATGGCGAACAGGATGCGCCGATGCACGGGCTTCAGCCCGTCGCGCACGTCGGGCAGCGAGCGCGAAACGATGGTGGACAGCGCATAGGCCAGATAACGCTCGGAAAGCGCATCGGCCAAGCCGGTATCGCGGATCTCACCGCCATTGAGGATCTGATTCATGGCCGCAAGATATAGTGGGTATCAGCCCAGCCGGTCAACAAGCCGTGTGCGGGCCGGGGGAATTGGCTTTCCCAAGTGGTTGAAAAGCCAGGATTCAAGGAAATATCCGGTCAATCTCAGCCCTTCGGCGATGGTACCACCCGCCTCGTCCATAAGAAATCCAGGCAATATCAATAGCTTGTCCTTCCAGGGGGCGCCCGCCGCCAGGGAAACCGCCCGGCCCGACTTGGGCGAGACATAGGCCAAATGGTCGTTGGCGCCGGTGGCGGCACAGCAAGACAGATCGATGCCAAAGCCCAACTCGGCCAGCAGGATCATCTCCCAGCGCACATAGGCCTGTTCCCAGCCTGTCTCGCCCAACAGGGTAAGCAGTGCCGACAAGGAATCAAACAGGGAGGCATGGGGTTCACGCTCGGGCAAAGCCGCTTCGACCAGGGTGAGCGCCGATAAAAGGGCCGCCAGCCGGTCGGGATGCGACAACTGCCGGGCAGCATGGGCGCATCGCAGCTCGCAGGCCAGGCTGCCCAATTGCTCCTCCAGGCGCGCCCGCCAGACCGCATGGACAAGGTTTCCCGGCTCGTAAAGCCCTGCCGCCCGCTTACCCGCCCCGCCCCGCACCAGGCCTGCATGGCGGCCATGCTCGCGGGTGAGCAGGCTGACGATCAGCCCACTTTCCCCGAACTTGCGGGTGGTCAGAACGATGCCGTCGTCGGTCCAGTCCATGCGGGGCGGATCACAAGGCCCGCAAGGTGAAGTAAAAGACCGATCCCTTGCCCGATTCTGAATGCACCCAAATCTTGCCGCCGTTCAGTTCGACGATCCGCTTACACAAAGCCAAGCCAATTCCCGTGCCCGGATAGCTGTCATGAGTGTGCAGGCGCTTGAATAGCTGGAAAATCAAATTGAAATATTGGGGATCGATACCGATGCCATTGTCGGTTACGGAAAACTCCCAAAATTCGCCGTCGCGCCTTGCCGAAATGGCGATCCTGGGCTTGACATCGCGCGACGTGAACTTGATAGCGTTTGAAATCAGATTCTGAACAAGCAGGATCAATTGCCCTCGGTTGGCTGAAACATGGGGCAAATCGCCGTAGGAAATGACGGCTTCTCTTTCAGAAATGGTCAAATCCAGATTTGTCAGCGCCATGGTCAAGACGTCCTGCATATCGACGTCTTCCAGTAAACCCTGGGTATGGCTGGTGCGCGAGAAGAGCAGAATGTCACGCACCAGGGACTGCATGTGCTGGGCACATTGAATGATGTAGTCCAGACTCTTGCTATCCTCGTCGCCAAGACCTTCGCCGAGACGCTTTTTCAGAAGTTGCGTATGAAGAATGAGGCTTCTGGTTGGTTCCTGCAAATCGTGAGCGGCGATATGGGCAAACCTTTCCAGTTCGACGTTGGAGCGGCTAAGCGCATCCAGAGTCTGACGCAAGTCCGACTCGTTGATGGCGATGGCATCCAGCATTTGATTGAAACCAATGGCTAGCTCGCCGATTTCGTCGTGACGGTCAGAAGAAGCGCGTAAATCGCGATCTCCCTTGGAAAAGGAATCGGCAACCGATTTCAATCCGTACAGGCCGGATGTCAGGCCACGCGCCATCCAAAAGGCAAAAAGGGTGCCAAGCACAATAGCGAACAGCGTATAAATCAGGCCCTCGATCGTCACCAGCCTAAGTTCTCTGCCGCTTGCCTCCTGCCCCAAGCCAATGCGGGCCCACCCAATCAACCGATCGTCGATCAGAATAGGGGACGCCACGTCAACGATCTCGGGGGTATTAACGAGCTCCGTCGGCTTCGGGGGGGCTATCAGCAGTCTTGTGCTGACAGAATCGGCGATATAGCGGCCCGCCACGCCAGTTTTGGTATGCGCCAGAACCTGTCCATCGTCAGAAAGAACCATTGCATAGCGCAATTCCGGATAATCGGACATTGGCTTGAGCAGTTCCTCCAATCCGACAAGATCATCAGACAGAACCCACGAAGTGCTGTTGGCCGCAAGCGTCTTGGTCAAGCTGAATGCCTGATCATACCTTTGTTCTTGAAGAAAGGAACGCTGGCGCCCAACCAGATCCAAAACAAAAAATGTCATCAACACAGCATGCACCAGCGCGACGCCCATCATCAATTGGCGGCGAATCGATCCTTTCAACAAAAAAACCAAAAACTTCTTCATTTTCGTTCCTGAACAGGCCGCACTTCGGCCTCGAAGCGCGCCAAGAATTCACGCACAGGCTTATAGGTTGCGTCGGAGGCGGGTTCGAAACGACTTAGCTCCATCGGCGCAAGAATGTCTTGCCCCTGGGAATGTGTATGCAGTGCGAAGAGAAGGCGTCCAACCCGTTGCTCCAACTCTGCAGGAACGTCCGACCTGACCACCAATCCATTATTGACCAGCGGCTCCGTTTCCCAGATCACCATCATCTTCGCTGCATCTTCGGGCCTCGCCTTGGCAAAGGCAAGCCAGGGCGGCGGCCAGGTGGCGGCAGCGGCGACCTTCCCCTGCACGGCGTTGAGAATTGAGGATTCTTGTGAACCGACATAACGGTTCTCGATATCCCGCTTTATATCTAGCCCGTGACTGTACAAATACCACTGCGGCAGCAAAGTGGCGGCCAAGGCCGTTGGCGCGGGATAGCTGACAGCCTTACCCTTCAAATCCTCGACCTTGGTGATGTTGCTGTCGCGTCTGACTAAAATGATGCCGCGAAAGTTCATGTCGTCGCCCATCTTGCCAAAAATTCGATAGCCGTGCTGGGTGGCCATCAAAGTCTGGTAGGGATTGGGCAACGCGAAATGAAAATGACCGGCATACAGCTTTTCTTCATAGGCGGCGTAATTTCGCGAGGCTTCCAGCTTGAACCGCAAGCCAAGGATGTTGCTGTTCAAATAATTGACGAGCGGCTGATAGACCTCGTACAAACGCTGCGGGTTATGAAGAGGATGCACCCCGAAGAGGATGATGTTATTCGCGGCCGGGGCCTTATCGGAGAAAGAGGGTTCATAATCGGAGGCTAGGCACGGCCAAGAGATTCCGACCACAAAAAGGGCACATACAATCACACCGCCACGGCTAAAGCGGTGCCTTGCAAGACGAGCCCAGCTATTAAAAAGCGCTAACACGCGACAGCAGCCTTTCACCCCGCGCCCATGTTAGCATGAATATGTTTTGAAAAAGCGCCCTTTCTATTTTCTAAAGACAAAAAAATACATGAATAGTTTAATTATTAAGCCTCGAAATCTAGCCCCCAGGGCTGATAGCGCTCGCGGTCTTCCTGCCAGTTCTCGCGCACCTTGACGAAGAGGAACAGGTGAACCTTGCGTTCCAGCAACTGTTCCAGTTCCTGGCGTGCGGCACTGCCGATGGCCTTGACCATGCCGCCCTGATTGCCCAGCACGATGGATTTCTGGCTGTCGCGCTGGACATAGATGGTGGCCTCGACGCGCACGCTGCCGTCCGGCCGGTCCTTCCAGGATTCGGTCTCGACCGTCGCCGCATAGGGCAGTTCCTGATAGAGCTTGTGATAAAGCTGTTCCCGCACCACCTCGGCGGCCAGCAGGCGTTCGGGCATGTCGGACAGATCGTCCTCGGGGAACAGATAAGGCCCCTCGGGCATGGCTCCCGCCAGCTTGGCGATCAACTCGTCGCAGCCGTCGCCAGAAAGGGCCGAGATCATGAAGACGGCCTCGAAACAGCCCTCGGCATCCATCTCGCCCGCCAGCTTCAACAGCCTGGCCTTGTCGATCAGATCGACTTTGTTGAGGGCCAGGAAGGCCCGCCGCCCCTCGTCCTTCAGGCGGGAAACAATGGTCCTGGCTTCGTCGTCATAGCCCTTGCGGGAATCGACGATCAGCAGAATGGAATCGGCATCGTTGGCCCCGCTCCAGGCCGCCGCCACCATGGCGCGATCCAGGCGGCGCTTGGGCGCGAAGATGCCTGGCGTATCGACCAGCACGACCTGCGCCCCTTCATGCATGACGATTCCGATGACGCGGGTGCGCGTGGTCTGCACCTTGGCCGAGACGATCGATACTTTCGATCCCACCAGCCGGTTGACCAGGGTCGATTTCCCGGCATTGGGAGCCCCCAGAATCGCGACGAAACCGGCGTTAGTCATGGGTGAGAGTCTCCAACAGGGCCTTGGCGGCCATCTGTTCGGCCGCCCGTTTCGAATTGCCTTCGCCTTGGGCCTGATTGTCGCCGATGCGGGCCAGAATCAGGAATTTCGGATCATGTGCCGGGCCGCTCTGGCTTAAAACCGAATAGACCGGTAACCCCATCGAGCGGGCTTGGCTCCATTCCTGCAACGTCGTCTTGGGGTCCTTGGGCGGAGACAGGTCTTCCGCCAGCAAAGGCTCCCACAAGCGAACGACCAAGGCTTCGGCAGGGGCCAAACCGCCATCCAGATAGATCGCCCCCAAAAGGGCCTCCATCACGTCGCCCAAGGCGGTGGGATTGCTCCGCCCGCCCGCCTCGTCCTCGCCCTTTGAGAGCTTGATGAAGGGAGCGATGCCAAGCGCTCCCGCAGCCCTGGCCGCCGTTTCACGACTGACCAGAACGGCATGGCGCTTGGCCAGATCACCCTCGGCCTCCCCGGGAAAGCGCTGGATCAGAAGACGCGCCACGACCAGCCCCAGAACGCGATCACCCAGAAATTCCAGGCGCTGATAGCTGGGCTTCAAGGCCGAGGCGGCGCTGGGATGCGTCAGCGCTTCATCGCGCAGGGAAGGTGACTTGAAGACGTAATCCAGTTCCAAGTTAGCGAACAGGCTGGAAGAAGCGGGCAAAGCGCGTGGCAAAGGGCCATCTCCAGAATTCGAAGAAGCTGGCCGAGCCGTCGGTCGAGAACCACAGGAACTCGGCCCGTCCCACCAGATTCTCGGAAGGAACCGAGCCGATCACGCGGCTGTCTTGGGAATTGTCACGGTTGTCGCCCATGGCGAAGTAATGGCCCGCAGGCACCAGAAATTCACTGGTGTCGTCGAGATACCAGACATCCGTCTTCTCGATGATGGGATGCACGCGACCACCCGGCAAGGTTTCCAGATACTGCACCATGCGCAGCGTGTTGCCGTGTTCGTCCCTGGCGACATAGTCGGCGATGCGTTCGCGCTTGACCGGTTCGCCATTGATGAACAAAAGCCCGCCCTTCATCTGAATGCGATCACCCGGCAGGCCGACCAGACGCTTGATATAGTCGGTCTTGTTGTCGGTGGGCAACTTGAAGACCACGACATCGCCGCGCTCGGGCTCGGTCTTGAAGATGCGCCCGGAAAAAGGCGCCATGCTGAAGGGAAAGGAATGTTTGGAGTAACCGAGCGAGAATTTTGAAACGAACAGATAGTCGCCCACCAGCAGGGTGGGAATCATCGAGCCCGAGGGAATGTTGAAGGGTTCATAGGCGAAGGTGCGAATCCCCAGCGCAATCAGACCGGCATAAAGCACGGTCCGGATCGTCTCGCTCCACGAGCCATCGGCGGGCTTGGCCTTCTTGCGCTGGGATGAGGCAGCGAAAAGGCGGGGAATATTGAAGGCCACAGTGTGTTTCCAGTCCAAGAAGTGACCGGATGAAGCCAGCATGGCCCTGCAAAGTCAAGGGTTTGAAATCGCCTCAAGCAACAACACATTGAAATATCAGGCAAATGTCCTTGTGTTGGTCTTCATCAACCAAGGCCTCATCGATCCCGGGCAAGGGATGGCACCTCGTAACGGGCCAGTCCATTGAATCATTACGGAAAATTAAGCCGGAAAAAGGGGGGATAATTACCTCTGAATCGGTATTTGTTTCATATTTACCATCTACGACCACGATTCTTGCTTGCCAATGAATTTCTTCCTTGACTGACTGCCCGCAATGGGATATGTGCAAAGCCATTACCGCCCTTATTGCGCCTAAAAGCCGCCCGGTCTCCCGGGCGGCTTTTTGCGTTTGGGTTGGTTTGTTTCAACCATCATCACAGGAGGCCCGCCATGGGTGGCTTCAATTCAGTCGCGGAGGGCATGCCCTCCGGGAATAATGTTCCTTTGGGCAATTCAACCGACGACAGCGGCACTGGCTTTGCCGGACTCCCACCTGCTCCGGCTGTTTCAACCGGCGGCGACTGGGCGAGTCAGGCCTTTGCGCCTTCCGGTTCATTGACGCGCCAGGTGCCGGAACAAACTTGGCGGCCCAGCCAGACCGCACTCGACCAAACCGTTCCGCCGAAACCCTCCCCCGATCGCGACTCTGGCCTGCTGACAGTGAACAGCAACGACGAGCGCAAGACAAATCCCTACCTCATGAATCTGGCGCGCGAGCATCCCGAAAATCCCGTGCCCTTGCGCGGTGGATTACTGGGCACACCCGTCAATTCCAATTTGGTCGACGATAGAAAATATCGCATCGACGGCAACAAGCGCGTCATGCATGACGACTGGGCGCGAATCATCAACAAAGCGCCTGACTTCAACGGCATTCTTCCCACCTTCAAATATCATGTCGAGGCCAATGGCGATGCGGGCCGGGCCGATGTCGCCGACATGCTGTGGCGGGCCTCGCAAACCAATCCCGCCCAGGCACAATCGCTTCAGCGTGAGCTGGCGGGGGCGCTGGGTGGCGAGACGATCCCAATGCGACGAGCCCTTCTGGTTGGTGAGGAAGTGCTAAAACAGAATGCCTCCGGCAACAGTCTCCTCGG
>PDZW01000017.1 GCA_002753155.1 Alphaproteobacteria bacterium WMHbin7 | reverse complement strand
AAAGCCTTGGGCCGTGCTGGCAGCGGCAGCGGTGTGATGCGCTTTTCCTGATAGTCTCCGAAACGACGGTGTTCGCGGTAAAGGCTCTCCTCGTCCACCGTCTCGTCATAGCAAAGACACATCAGGTGATTCTGGGAAGCCGTGCGCGACAGCTTGTCCATCATCAAGGCCCAGCGCAACACGCTGACGGCGCCGGTGATGCGTCCCTCGGCCAGAAAGGCGTTGGCCAGATTGATGCGGGCCGAGGCAAAGGCGGGATCAAGTGCGATGGCCTGCTCGTGGCAGGCGATGGCCTCGCTCAAGCGCCCCTCAAGCTGCAACAGGCCGCCCAGATTGTCGTGGGCCTTGGCGTGCTCGGGGTCCAGCGAGATGGCCTGACGGTACCAGGCCTCGGCCTCGCCCAGCCGTTCGGCTTTTTGAAACGCCGCCCCCAGATTGTTGGCCGTGGCGGCCTCGGGCTTCAGAAAGAAGGCCTTGTGCAGATGCTCAAGCGCTTGCACGAATTGCCCGCTTTGCGCCAGATAGAATCCCAGTCGTTGATGGGCGGCGTGAAAATTGGCGTCCAAGGCCAGGGTTTTTTGAAAGGCGGAAATCGCCTGGTTTCCCTTGCCCTGCGCCGCCTGGGCCTCGGCCAGGTTGAACCAGATTTCCGCGGTTTCCATGCCGTGATCCAGCACGGCTTGGAATGTGTGTTCGGCCTTTGGCGCATCACCCAGGGCAAAAGCAATGCCGCCCAGAAGATAAAGGGCTTCGGTGTCGTTTGGATTTGTCTGTAAATGCAGATGGGCCTGGTCGCGCGCCGCCTCCAACTGTCCCTGGGCGTAGAGGGCATAGGCCTGGGCAAGGGCCGTGTCGGTCATTGGCCTTGCGCCACATGGTCGAGATACCAGCCATAGGCCCGGGCCAATCCTTCGGGAAGGGCCGTGCGGGCCCGCCATCCCAGGGCTTTCAGGCGCGAGACATCCATCAGCTTTCTGGGCGTTCCATCGGGTTTCGAGAGGTCCTGAACGAAGCGGCCCTGCCAGCCCACGGCCTTGGCGATCGCCTGGGCCAGATCGGCAATGGTATGTTCGGTTCCCGTGCCGAGATTGAGAAAATCCGATCCGGAATAATGCTTGAGCAGAAAAACAAGCCCGTCGGCGCAATCATCGACGAACAGGAATTCGCGCGTGGGCTTGCCGCTGCCCCACATGACCACCTCGTCACTGCCACTCGTCTTGGCTAGATGCACCTTGCGAATCAGGGCGGCGACGGCATGGCTGTTCACGGGGTGGTAATTGTCGCCGGGGCCATAGAGATTGGTCGGCATGGCGGCGATGAAATCCGATCCGAACTGGCGCCGATAGGCCTGGCAGAGCTTGATGCCCGCGATCTTGGCGATGGCGTACCATTCGTTGGTGGGCTCCAGGGGCCCAGTCAGCAGCGCATCCTCGTGCAGGGGCTGCGGGGCCAGCTTGGGATAGATGCAAGACGAGCCCAGGAAAAGCAGCTTCTCGATTTTGAGGTGGTGCGCCGTATGGATGATGTTGGTCTCGATGGCCAGATTGTCGTAGAGAAAATCGGCGGGATAGGTGTCGTTGGCGTGAATGCCGCCGACATGGGCGGCGGCGATGATCACGGCATCGGGGCGCATATCGCCCATCCAGGTCTCGACCGCCTGCTGGCGGGTGAGATCCAGCTCGGCATGGGTGGCGGTAAGAAGCGTACAGTTTTCGGATTGCAGACGGTTAAGCAGGGCCGAGCCCACCATGCCGCGATGGCCAGCCACCCAGACCCGCTTGCCGGCCAGGGGATAGAGGACCTTCGCCGCGGACAGGCTCTCAGTCATGGGCATGTGCCCCCTTGGCCTTGAAAAGCGCAAGATCGGATGAAACCATTTCCCTGACCAGCTCGGCGAACAGCACCTTGGGCTGCCAACCCAGCTTGTCCCGCGCCTTGGCGGCGTCGCCCAGCAGCAGATCGACCTCTGCCGGACGGAAATAGCGGGCGTCGATCTCGACCAGTGTTTGGCCGGTGCGGGCGTCGACACCCTTTTCGTCGATGCCCTGGCCGGTCCAGGCAAGGCTGCGCCCAACCACCGCGAAGGCGGCTTCGACGAATTCGCGCACCGAATGGGTTTCGCCCGTCGCCAGCACATAATCGTCAGGGCTGTGCTGCTGCAGCACGCGCCACATGCCTTCCACATAATCCCTGGCATGGCCCCAGTCGCGCTTGGCGTCGAGATTGCCCAGGAACAGGCGTTCCTGCTTGCCCATCTCCATGGCCGCCACGGCCCTGGTGATCTTGCGAGTCACGAAGGTTTCGCCGCGCGTGGGGCCTTCGTGGTTGAAGAGAATGCCGTTGGAGGCGTGAAAGCCATAGGCTTCGCGGTAATTGACCGTGATCCAATAGCCGTACAGCTTGGCCACGGCATAGGGGCTGCGGGGATGGAAGGGCGTGGTTTCCTTTTGCGGCGTTTCATGCACCTTGCCATACAGCTCGCTGGTCGAGGCCTGATAGAAACGCACCCGGTCCTTCATGCCCAGAATGCGAATGGCCTCCAGCAGGCGCAGTACGCCGATGGCATCGGCATTGGCCGTGTATTCCGGGCTTTCGAAACTGACCTGGACATGGCTTTGGGCGGCCAGATTGTAGATCTCGGTGGGCTGCACTTCCTGCACCAGACGAATCAGGGCTGTCGAATCGGTCATGTCGCCGTAATGCAGCTTGAAGCGCACATTGGCCTCGTGCAGATCGCGGTAGAGATGATCGACCCTGCCCGAATTGAAAGAGGAAGAGCGGCGCTTGACCCCATGTACCTGATAGCCCTTGGCCAGCAGCAATTCGGCCAGATAGGCCCCGTCCTGACCGGTGACCCCGGTGATCAATGCGATTTTGTCCAAGCTGTCCTCCTTAATCCCTGGCCCGGTTTAACAGAATCGGTTCGGTTTCGCCAGTCGGGGGGAATGGGGCTTCCTAAGGCCTTGAACAAGCGATAGGATAGCAGCCAGGGGAATAACAGCCAAACCGGGTAGACGAGATGATTTGGGGACTTGGGCACCATTCTCGCCTGTTGTTGCTGGCAGCTTTCATGGCCGCTGCGGCCTGGGTGCCTGTTTTCGCCGCCCCCCCTCCGAGCGATCCCGCCAGCAGGGAGGCGGTGCAATATCTCGAAAAGCGCCTGGATGACCAGAAGGCCGAACAAGACAAGATGGAAAAGCGCCTTCTGGAGGCGATGCAGCGCTTAGACGGTGATACCGGCAAGGCCATCGCGGCGCAGGATAAACGCGTCAGCGACCTTCAGGTGATGTTGGCGCAGCAGGGGAATTTCGCGGCGTGGCTGGGGGTATTTACCGCCATCATGGGACTTGTCCTGGTCGTGGGCGGCGCCGTGGCAGGATATATGGGCTACAAGCGTCTGGAGTCCGAAGCGAGAGCAGCGGTCGAGAACGGTCGCATGAAATTTGAGTCTGAGATTGGGAAAATTCGCAGCGAAATGTTGGGTTATCTGGCTCAAACAAAAAACCATGCCGAAGAGAGCGGAAAATTCAAGATACAGGTGCAGGAGACGGCGGAAGAAATTGCTCACACAAAAGAAGTGGCCGAAGCCATCATTGAAAAGATGCGCCGAACATCTTCCGGCACCCTTGACAAACCCGCCGGAATGGACTCTCTCCAAGATAAAGAACGGCGTGCAATCGAAAACGAAGACGCCGCCCTAAAGTCCAAGCCCGAGAAGGACCTGAACTATCAAGAATGGATGGCCAAAGGTTCTATTGCACAGTTCAATAAGGATTACGCGGCGTCTGCTTCCTCATTCGAGCGAGCAGCAGAAATTGAAAGCCCACCCCCCCCGCAAGTTGCCGAAGCGATCGTCAATGCAGGCAATGCCTATTACTGGCTGGGTGCCCTCGACAAAGCCATCGCCTGCTATGACAAGGTGGAGAAACGTTTCAAGGACGCCCCCAAGAACGGTTTGAGAGAACCGGTGGCCAAGGTGTTGTTCAACAAGTGGGTTGTGCTGAACCGGCAGGGTAAGCCCCAAGAAGCAATCGCCTGCTACGATGAGGTTGAGAAACGCTTCAAGGATGCGCCCGAGACCGGTCTGAAGGAACAGGTGGCCAAGGCGCTGGTCGGCAAGGGGGTTGTGCTGGACCAGCAGGGTAAGCCCCAAGAAGCAATCGCCTGCTTCAACGAGGTGGAGAAGCGCTTCAATAACGCCCCCGAGAGCGGCCTGAGGGAAATGGTGGCGAGTGCGCTGTTCAACAAGGGGGTTGTGCGGGGCCGGCAGGGCCAGCCCGTGTCGGAGATCGCCTGCTACGATGAAGTTGAGAAACGCTTCAAGGACGCCCCCGAGAGTGGCCTGAGAAAACAGGTGGCGAAGGCGCTAAACTGCAAGAATTTTGTCCTTCTGACTGAATTGAAAAAGCGCTGGGGTCAGGAGTCCCCTGAACAGCGGGAGAAGGTGTTGGTGGAACTGGTGCAGGCCTTCAGCCAGGCCGCAGAAAAATTTTCAGTTCTGGCGATGCCGGAAGGTCAGGCAATGGCGATGGGCAATCAAGCCTACGTCTTGTTTCTGGCCGGTCGAACGGTCGAGGCTGAACCGATTCTTCGCCGGGCCCTCGAACTGGGCGGCGAGAAAACTTATACGGGCGAGCTTGAGGATGCCAAAATTCATCCCATCAAGGTCATCGACGACCAATTCACGGCATTGGTCGAGCGGCTCTGGGCCGAGGTGAAACCCAAGGGGGAGGGGTGATCCCCACCTATATCGAGAAGGCAAGGGACCGGGCTGCCATCCGCATCATCGAATTGATCAAGGCGGTCGGATGAGATAAGGCTGGGGGATGACCGCAGCTTCTCAGACGGACTCCCCCTCCCTCGGCATTTCCTGGGCTTTGTCCAGTCTGTCGGGCTATGGGGTCTATGGCACCAGGCTGGCGCTCAGCCATCTCAAGCGGGGAAGGGGGGGGCTTGCCCTCTACCAGACCCCGCTGGCCCTTTCCCTCAATCCGCTCGAGGAACGCCTGCTGGCCCCGGCTCTGGCCGGGGCGGCGGCCTTCGAGTCCGGGGCTGATCGTCTGCAGGCCACGCATCCCGTGCTGCATGGGGTGGGCAACGGCATGGCCCTGCATCCCATCTCGGAACGCATCTGGGGGGCACCCGATATCGGCTGCATCGCCTTTGAAGATACGCGCTTCCACCCCGCCGAGATCGAGCGGGCCGGGCGTTTTGCCAAACTGATCGCCATTTCAAGCTGGAACGAGGCTATTCTGAAGAGCTTGGGATTTCAGAATGTGGTTCTGGCCCGCCAGGGCATCGCGCCGGAACTGTTTCATCCCCGGCCGGGAAAAGGGCTGTTGCCGGGGCGCTTCGTCGTCTTTTCCGGCGGCAAGCTGGAATATCGCAAGGGCCAGGACCTGGTGCTGGCTGCCTTTCGCCAATTTCAAGCCCGGCATCCCGAGGCCCTGCTGATGGCTGCCTGGCAAAGCCCCCATGCCGAGGACGCAAACCCCTTTGCCTTGGCCGGTCACTAAGCGGGGGTGCCTGAAAAGAATGGCCGGGGCGGGCTGGATCTGTCCGCCTGGGTGGGGGCGAATGGTGTGCCCGAAGAGGCGTTCATCGATCTCGGCTATGTTCCCAATGTGCTGATGCCCCAGGTGCTGGCCGAGGCCGATGTTGCCCTCTTTCCCAACCGCTGCGAGGGGGGGACCAATCTGGTGGCGATGGAGGCGATGGCCATGGGCCTGCCCACGATTCTTGCCGACAATACCGGCCAGCGCGATCTGCTGGCCGAAATCGGCGGCATTCCCCTTACCCGCCAGGGTCAGGCGGCGGCCCCGCATCCTGGGGCCGGGGTCGAGGGCTGGGGCGAATCCGACATCGAGGAGATTCTGGCCGCACTGGAAACGGTATATACAAAGCGCCAGACGCTTCCCGATCAGGCGGCCCGCATGATGGGCTGGGCTTGGGACGATCAGAACGAACGGGTTTTCGAAGCCCTCTGAAGGGCCTGGGCCACCTGCTCGATCACCTCGGGCCAATCGCCCGGCCTTTTCTGGCGAAACAGGCGCATCCTGGGGTACCAGGGTGTGGTCTCGCCCTCCCATCCCCAGCGCCAATCCGGGGCGAAGGGCAGCAGGGTCCAGACCGGCCTGCCCAGGGCTCCGGCCAGATGGGCCGGTGCGGTGTCGGCGCTGATCAGCAGGTCAAGCCCTAAAAGGGCGCTTGCCGTGTCGTGAAGATCGGCGATTCTTGGTGCCAGATCGATCATGCCCATGGGTGCGGGGCCGCGCCCGATTTGCAGGGAATAGAAGGTCATTCCCGGAATTGCCAACAGGGGTGAGAGCAGATCGGGGGAGAGCGAGCGATTTCTGTCATTGGCATGGCCGCGCCTGCCCGCCCAGACCAGGCCGATCTTGATCTCGCCGGCGAGGGCCATCGGCGGGGCAGCCTGAAGATAGGGGGTCTGGCCGTAAAGGCTGGCGTCATCAAGTTTCAGAAGATGGGGCAGGGACAGCAGCGGGCATTGCACCTCGTGCGCAGGCGGGGCTGCACTTTCGTCGACACAAGGCGCGATCTTTTCGAACAGGCGATGCAGCGAGGGATCGCAGGCCAGCAGCAAATTGCCCGCCCGCTTGGCCGCCTGGGGCAACAGGCGCACGAATTGAAGGGCGTCACCCAGCCCCTGCTCGCACCAGACCAGCAGCGTCTTGCCGGGCCTATTCTCGCCTTGCCAACGCGGCGCCTGGCTGGGAGCGGCGATCAGGGGCCTGGCTTCATAGGCGGCAAAGCCCTCGGCCATGCGCCCCATCATCAAAAGCGTATGGGCAAGATTAAGCGCGATTTCGGGCTTGTCCGGGGCCAGGGCTCGGGCTTGGCTTAAGATCGACAGCGCTTCGTTAAGAGCCCCGGTTTCGTGCAAGGCCAGGCCCAGATTGTTCAGCAAGGAAACTTGGCCGGGCATCTCGGCCAATCCCTCGCGCATCAGGTGGATGGCTTCGTCATGGCGCCCCTCAGCTGTCAACAGGTTGGAAAGATTGATGCGGGCCGCCATTTGCCGGGGATCGAGCAGAAGGGCGCGCCTGAGCCAGATGGCCGCCTCGCCGTCATGCCCCGCCGTCTTGAGGACAAGGCCGAAGGTAGCGCAGTCCAGCGGCTCCAGCGGGTCGAGGGCGGATTGCAGATCTGTCCTCGCCAGATCGTTCTTGCCCAAAGCCAGCCGCGCCGTGGCCAGATTGCAGCGATAGCCCGATGTGCCGGGATCAAGCCGGGCCGCCCGCGCAAACAGCGATTCGGCCAGGGCGAAATCGCTGACCCCATAGGCCTTGGCGGCCTCTAGGGCGAACTGGGCGGCTTCCTGGCGCGGATGGGGCGTTTCCTGGCTCATGTAAGACAGACTACCCCATCTCGCACCCGGCACAAACTGCCGGGTCGGGCCGTGCCAGAGCGGTAGGAAGTGCCGTATGGGGGGGATCGAAGAAGGCGGCCTTGGCGTGCGAAGTGTTTAATATCAATGCGTTAAGTGGCACGGCAGGACTTGGCCCGGGCTTTGCTGAGAGAAGGGCGACGTGTCGATACGTGACTTCAAAGGATGGGCGCCATGCAAGTGAATGCCACAAACCAAGCCAAGCCGACCAACCCGTTGGACGGTCTGATCGCTGAAAAGCCCCAGGGCCAAACGGCTGAGGAGGCTTTTGCCGCCGTTTTGGCGCAGGCAGGCTTGAACATGCAAGGCATGTTGTCGGGCAGCTATCAGGCGCCGCAGGCGCTGAAGCAGGCAATCGACAAGCCCGAGCGGGCGGCGGTCAAGGAGATCGAGCGGCCCCAGGCCCGCGAACCTCAGGGCCGGGCCGTGGCACGGGGGCGCGACGAGGACAAGACCACCGGCCAGGAGCGCGCCGCCGAGGTGCGCCCGGATGCCAGGCCCGATGCAAAACCCGGCCGCGCCGAAGCCGCGAACGAGAGCGATCGCAAGGCGGGCGAGGCGGACACCGTCGAGGTCTCCACCCCTGCCGATCAGATTGAGAGCAATTCCGTTGAGCAGGCCGAGGCGTCTGAAACCAGCGCCAATCCGGCAGCCCAGGCGAACACCAAAGAGGCGGGTGCGGCCACCACCATCAAGGTCGAGGAAAAAGTGACCCTGGCCATGACGGCCTTTGCCGCCCAGATCGGTCTTGCGGATGACGCTGCGACGATCGCGCTGGCGGGAGATGAAGACGGCGATGCCGCAGCGATGGCGAACATGATGACCGGCCCCAAGATTGCGGCTGGCCCCGTCAAGGCAGAGGCCACTGAAACCCAGGCGGTTCATTTCGCGGCTCAGGCGCTTTTTGTCGAAGGCGAGGGCGACGAGACCGGACAGGTAGAAAATGCCGTTGCTGCTTTGACACAGGTTGCCACCAAGACGGCCAAGGCGGTGGAAAGCGAAACCGGCGCTGCCTCTCTGGTACAACAGAATGGCGACTCGTTGAAAGACGAGCAGGCCGCCATGCTGTCACGCATCGTGGGCAATGACGGACAGGTGAAGGTCGAAAGCGGGGCGAAATCCTCGGCAACGGTCTCCCAGTCCTCGGCCACGCTGGTACCCGGCCTGGTTCTGGCCGAAACCGAAATGACCGAGGCCGTCATGGCAGCCAATAACGGCTTCGATGGCCAGATGGACGATATGCTGGCGGGCAATCAGGGCAAGTCTGGCAACGGCGCTGCCGTGCAGATCGGCCAGCCCACCGCCGCGCAGGCGGCGGCAACGGCCCTGGCCGCAGCACAGACCCAAACCGCCTCCTTCACCGATGCCATGATTCAGGCCCAAGGCAAGGCAGGGGGCGAGGTCGTCAAGGAAATTCAGGGCGTGCAGGGCACGTCCGCCGCCTCCAACACGCAGCCCACCAACGGGCAGAGCGGGCTTAACCAGCCGCAGGCGGCTCAGGATCTCAAGTCGGCCAACGCCGCCCAGCATGTGGAAAAGCCCCACGAGATTCGTCAGCCCGTGCAGGCCAAGGAAATTCTGGACCAGATCAATGTACAGATCAGCAAAGCGGCCAAGGACGGGTTGGACAAGATCACCGTTCAGTTGCGTCCCGAGGCGCTGGGTCGGGTCGAGGTGCAGCTCAAGCTGGGCCACGAGGGCCAGTTGACGGCGCAGATCATTGCCGACCGGCCAGAAACGCTGGAAGCCTTGAAGCGCGACGTGCGCTCGCTTGAACAGTCGCTGAGTGACGCCGGTTTCAAGACCGACTCGGGCTCGCTGCAATTCAGCCTTCGGGGCGAGCAGCAGAGCCAGCAGCAGAAGGAAGCAAACGGGCAGAACCGTTTTGGCTTCGAGCGCGGCCAAGCACTTGATGAAGCGGCCGCTGAAGACGCCATCGCCCAATCACGTTCACGTCCGGCTTCGCGCTCGGGCGTGGATATCAGCGTATAGGATCGGAGACCTGTCATGGCTACTGACGCGCTTTTGGGCACGACCCAGGGAACAGGCACCGCCGCCGCCACCAGCAAATCCGTGGCGTCGAAGGACAAGCTGGCGGCCGACATGAACCATTTCCTGATGCTGCTGACCTCTCAGCTCAAGCACCAGGACCCCTTGTCGCCCATGGATTCGACCGAGTTCACCAATCAGTTGGTGCAGTTCGCCAATGTCGAGCAGAACATCCAGACCAACTCGAATCTGGAAAAGATGATCGCACTTCAGCAGTCCTCGATCACGCTTTCCAGCGCCAACTATATCGGCAAGACGGTCAGCGCCGCCACGACGGTGCTGCCTTTGCAGAACGGTGCGGCCAACTTCGGCTACAGCTTCGATGCAACGCCTGCCCAGGCCACCATGTCTATCGTCAATGCCGCAGGCAACGTCGTCAAGATGCTCGAAGTCGACAAGACAGCGGGTTCGCATGCGGTCACCTGGGACGGCAAGGACGACCAGGGCAACCAGTTGCAGGATGGCGGCTATAAGGTGCAGATCATGGCCGTCAACGCCAAGGGCGAGGAAGTCACCTCGACGGTCGTGGCGAGCGGCAAGGTAACCGGCGTCTCCGTCTATGGCGGAGAGGTCACGTTGAAGATGGGCGGCGCATCCACGCTGCTTAGCAATGTTCAGTCGATCGACGAGACCCTGTAGGTCAGGGATCAGGAAGGATTAGGAGGGTACAATGAGCCTCTACGGTGCACTTTTCTCAGGCGTCTCCGGCTTATCATCGCAAGCCAGCGCCATGGGCGCCATCTCGGACAACGTGACCAACGTCAACACGGTTGGCTATAAGGGCACGAAGGTCAACTTCCAGACCCTGATCACCAAACAGGTGTCGCTGACCAAATATTCGCCGGGCGGCGTGCAAAGCAAGCCCAGGGCGCAGATCGACGTGCAGGGCTTGCTGCAATCGACCAGTTCAGCCACCGACATCGGCATGTCGGGCTCGGGCTTCTTCGTGGTCAATTCGGTGGCCGATCCGGCGGCATCGTCGGGCGGCTTCTTCGGCTATACGCGTGCTGGCAGCTTCAAGGCCGACAAGCAGGGCTATTTGCAGAACGCCTCTGGCTTCTATCTTCAGGGCTGGCCCCTGATCCGTTCGGACGGCTCTTCATCGGCAGCACCTTCGACGGTGACCATCGAAGGCATCGACTATATGAAGGCCTATAAGAACACCACGGGCACCACGCATTACGTCAACTCGAACATCGTCAACGATATCGAGCTGAAGCCCCTGAACCTCAACACCATCGGCGGCACGGCGACGGCGACCGCCCAGATCAAGATGGGTGCGAACCTGCCTTCGGGCGATCCGATCTACAATTCAGCAGATCCGACGGCTGGCGGGCGGCACGATTCAAGCATCCTGGTCTATGACTCGTTGGGCAATTCGCACAACGCCACCTTCTCTTGGACCAAGACGGCTTCCAACGAATGGAATCTGTCGGCTTCGCCGCCCCTGGGGGCCGCCACCTTCTACATCCAGAATCTGGCGGCGGCGGGTGCGACCCCTACCAATTACTTCACCTCGGGACAGTTGGAGCTGGTGGGCGACTTTACCTCGACCGCGCTGACCGGCATCAGCGGCGACACGGTCGACATTGACGGCGTCACCTTCACCTTCAGCAACGCCGTGGCCTATACCGCCTCGACCTCGACCGTGATCGGCATCAGCGGCGCCAGCAGTTGGGGTGACGTGGCTACCGGCATGAAGAATGCCGTCAACCAGCAGTTCGATTCGACGGTGGCCGGAGGCGGGCGTTTCTCGGCCGACACCGCCAACAGCCGCCTTTTGATCACCCAATATTCCACATCGGCCGGCGTCTCTGCCGCCGCCATCACCGTCGACGCCTTCACCGACACAGCAAATGACGGCCTGAACCTCTATTTGCAGCAGGTGCAGGCCTCGGGCCAAAGCCCGGCGGGTACGATGACCATCGACACGTTAGATGCCAACAACTATTATTCCCAGCCTTCGATGGTCTTCAACGGCAACGGCACGCCCAACACCATCAACGTCAATCAGGTCGAAGTCCGCTGGGCCAACGGCGCCCAGAACATGACCGGCTCGACCACCACCACGGGTCCGCAGATTGATCTGTTCCTGGGCAATACCAACCAGTCGGACGGCATGACCCAGTTGGCGGGCAGCTATCAGATCACCTACATCACCCAGGACGGCGCCAAGTTCGGCAACTTCGCGGGTGTCTCCATCGGTACCGACGGCATCGTGACGGCACTTTTCGACAATGGCGTGCGCAAGCCGGTCTTCCAGATTCCCATTGCCACTTTCGTCAATCCCAACGGCATGGAATCCTTGACCGGCAACACCTTCATCGAAACCGATACCTCGGGCGCCTACACGCTGCGCACCGCCAAGGAGGCGGGCTCGGGCTCCATCGCCTCGGCCTCGCTCGAAGCCTCGACGGTCGATCTGGGCGAGGAATTCACCAATATGATCGTGACCCAGCGCGCCTATTCGGCCTCGGCCAAGATCATCACCACCACCGACCAGATGTTGGACGAACTGGTCAATATCAAGCGGTAATTTTCTCTCTCTTTGACAATCGCCCGGCGGCTTGAAACACTGCCGGGCGATTTTTCATCCTGGTCTCTGTTCTTGGTGCGACGCTGCCATCGGAGCATATCACGGCCCCATCGCCCACCAGGCTTTAACAGGCTGCTGAAAAACCCCGCCTCATCCTTCGAGACAGCCGCTGCGCGGCTTCCTCAGGATGAGGTAAGTAATTGTATTTACATAATCCTCACCCTGAGGAGCGAAGCGTCTCGAAGGGTGAGGACCCGTCTCAAAAGGGTTTCTCAGTAGGCTCTAAAGCCCCGCCACCTTGCGCAACGATGCGTTAAGGCGGGTCTGCCAGCCCTTGCCGGACTTGCGGAAATAATCCAGCACCTCTGGATCGAGCCTGAGATGGACGGATTTCTTAGGTTCCGCCAAGGCGGGGCGGCCAGGCCGGATCAATTTGTCACCGTGAAACAAAGCCGCCCTTTCAAACCATTCTCTGGTCAGGTGGGGGGCGTCGTCAGGGTCAACCCAGGAGGTCTTTGTAGTCAGCTTCTTCGTCGGCATGTCCGTACCTCATGGATATAATGCGTTTGCTTCTGCCCCGTGGCGTCCAGATGACGATCACGAACCGACGATCCAGATAGCCTGCAGTGACGTAACGCGTTTCGCCGTAATCGTGGCGTTCATCAAGTGTGTCATAATGCCAACCAGCAAACACCAAGCCTGCGTTGGCGAAATCAAGCCCACGCTCTGAAAGCGTCTTCAGCCGCTTGGCTTCGTCCCAGGTGTACATATATTATTGTGGCCACAAAAACCCCCTTCGTCAAGAAGGTTGTGGCCACATTTATTCGTTCTTAGCACCCTCTGGTTAGTCTCGTCGCATGGCCTCGGCCCGCGAACCTCTTCTTACCTTCTTCGGAGCAAGTCATGCCCCCTTCGCCCCTGCCCCTGCATCTGACCGCCCTCGATCTGATGGCGGGAGAGAAATGGGAAGAGGCCCAGGCCCTGCTCGAGAAAGGCGGGGCGGAAGGGGGGAATCATCCTCTGGGCCTTTTCCTGCTGGGTGCTTGCCGCTGTCAGTTGGGCAGGGACGCCGAGGGGATTGCCCTGCTGGAGCGCGCCGCCATCCTTGAACCCGACGACGGCAAATATCATTTCGCCCTGGGCAAGGCCTATCTGGATAATCGGCGCTTCATCGAAGCTGAGGCTGCCTTTCGCCGCGCAACCGAACTGGCTCCCAACGACGCCAACGCCCAGGCCCATCTGGGGGTGGCGCTTAAAGAACAGGCGCGTTTCGACGAGGCGCTGGTTCACACGACAAAGGCGATTCTTCTGGAGCCCGACAGCGACAAGCGACTGGTCAATCTGGGGCTGGTCCAGACCGAGCAAGATAATCTGGAAGGGGCGCAGCAAAGTTTTCTTCAAGCCCTTGCCCAGGATGCCAACAATGCCGAGTCACACATGTTTCTGGGGCTGGCCCAACAGATCATGGGGCAACTTCAGGAGGCGGAAGTTTCCTTCCGCCAAGCGCTGGGGCTTGCGCAGGGCAAGTCAGGTTCCCGTGAAGACTGGCTTTATCAGTTCAAATCAAATCTGGCGCTCAATCAGTTGCTGCTGGGCAATCTGGGGGAAGGCTGGGATTTGCATACGGCCAGGATCGACGGCCCCAACTGGAAGGAAATCCGCCGCGACCGCGACATGCCCGCCTGGGACGGTTCACCCCTTGCCGGACGGAGTCTTCTGATCTGGCGCGAGCAGGGGCTGGGTGACGAGATCAGGGCCTATTCCTGCCTGCCCGATCTGCTGGACGATGGCGGGCATCAAGGTGTTGCGGTGGAATGCGATCCCCGGTTGGAATCCGTCTTGAAAAGATCCTTTCCTCAGCTTGAGGTCGTTCCAGGGCAGGCTGATCGCAACCGCCCCTTTGACCTGCAACTTGCCCTGTCCTCCCTGCCGCGTCTTTACAGAAGGACGATCGCCAGCTTCGAGGCCGCCAGCCCCTTCCTGGTTCCAGATCCAGCCCTGCTGGACAAATGGACCCAGCGGCTTGGGGCACTGCCGCCGGGAAGGAAGATCGGGATATGCTGGCGCACCGGGCTGCCCGGCGCCGCCCGCATGTGGAATATCTCAAGCCTTGCGGATTGGGCGCCGATTCTGCGCCAGCCGGGTGCTGTCTTCGTCAATTTGCAATATGGCGATTGCGAGGCGGAACTGAGAGACGCCGAATCACGCTTCGGCATTCGCATTCATCGCTGGGCGGATGTCGATCTCAAGGATGATCTGGATGATCTGCTGGCCCTGATGCGAGGGCTTGATCTGGTGCTGACCTTCGGCACGGCGGTCAATGATCTGGCGGGCAGCGTGGGAAGGCCTGCCTGGCTGATGTTGCGCACCCCGCATCCCGATATGCTGGGAACATCGCGTTACCCTTGGTATCCCACTTGCCGCGTCTTTGAGCGCGGCTGGAACCAACCATGGGCCGAGACGCTAAAACAGGTGGCGGCTGCGCTCGCCCCCCAGGATGTGGGCCGCAACGCGCCTTGCCCTTGCGGCTCGGGCAGGCGCTTCAAGCATTGCTGCGGGCGGTAAGAGCGCTGGCAGCTTCTTCGACGGCGCTCGTCCAGGGCTGGCCCACCTTGCGTTTCAGCAGGGTAATTCCGGGCAGCCAGGGAATGCCGTCGCTTCCCAGCGCATCCCAATGCACATGCTCAAGGAAGAACATCCAGGTGGGAATGCCCAGGCTGGCCGCCAGCATGGCGGTAACCGAGCCGTTTGCGATGACCAGATCGAGCTGTTTCATCAAAGAGGCCGTGCCGTCGAGATCGTCGTAGAGATCAAGGCCCGAAACTACGGTCAGATCGGCCCCCGTCAGTTCCCTCAAGCGCTCGATCTCGCCCTTGTCAGGCCGGGCCTGAAGATTGATGAAGCGCACGCCCGGCACTTTCAAAATGGGGGCGAGCGTCAAGGGATCGCTCAGGAAGTGGCGGGCGCGCTCGACCGTCGATTTGGTGCTGCGCCAAGCCAGGCCCACTTTGAAACCCTCGCCCAGGCCGAAGCTTGCGGGCGCTGCCTGCAAATAGGAGGGCTGCGGCGGAAAATCCTCGATGCGGCGGCGGAAATGTCGAAACAGGCTGCCGATGGGCAGGTGAAAATCGAAGCTTTCGGGCGGGGCGTCGGTGAGGGTGAGACCGGGAAACGAGCGTTTCATCAAGGGGGCCAGCTTGGCCGAGCATTCCAAGATGACCCGGCCCGCCTGTCCGATCAGATCGGGCAGGGCCGAGGCGAAACTGATCTCATCGCCGACACCCTGCTCGCGCCAGACGAACACCGTCTTGCCTGCAAGTGGTGCCACACCATCCCAAAGCGGCTGGGGGTAGCTGCGCATGTGGCGGCTTGCGTGCCAGCGCAGTTCATACCCCTCCCAGCCCTCGTGAAGGCGGCCCTGGCAGAGCAGGGCGATGGTGCGGTTCCAGCGGATTTCGTCATCCCCAGGTGAGAGATCAAGCGCCTTGTCATAGGCCAGGATGGCTTCGGGCAGTTGGCCCGTCTCGCGCAGAATATTGCCCAGGTTGAAATGCGCCTCGGCATGGTTCGGGTTCAGCAAGACGGCGCACTGAAGATCAGCCAGGGCTGCGGCGGGCCTTTCCAGCAAGCGCAGAACCTCGCCCCGGCTGCTCAGCATGGCGGCGTGATCGGGCGCTCTCAGAAGGGCATCATCCAGAAGGGCCAGCGCCTCCTCGGGCCGGTCCTGCTTCATCACGGCCCTGGACTGCATATGCAGAAGGCGGGGATCGCTTGCTGAGCGGCCCCGCAACAGGCTTTCGGCTTCTTGCGCTTGGCCCGCATCGATCAGGGCATCGGCCAGATTGAGTGCTGCGTCCGCCATGCCGGGATCGATGGCAAGAGCCTGCCTTAAGGCCTGAAGGGCTGCGTCCAGACGGCCCAGCTTCTTTTGAACATTGCCCAGATTGAAGGGAATCAGGGCTTCGCTGGGAGAAAGGATTTGCGCCCTTTCCAGCAGGGCGCAGGCTTCTTCTAACCGCTTGGTCTCCTCCAGCAGGGCGGCCAGATTGACCAAGGCGGGCGGAAAATCGGCCTTGGCGGCAAGGGCCTGGCGGTAGAAGTCCTCAGCTTTGGCAAGGCTTCCTGCCTTGTGATGCGCAACACCCATCGCGTGATGGGCGCCAGCCCCTAAAAGGCCGGGCTTCAGCGCTTCGGCCTTTTCAAAAAGGGGGAGGGCCTCGTCCCAACGGCCCAGTTGAAAAAGCAGAGAGGCAAGCTGCGCATGCGGTTCTGCCTTCGAAGAGTCCAGCGCCAGGGCCTGGCGAAACGCTGCCTCGGCCTCGGCTGCCCGGCCCAAAGCCGCCAGCACCACGGCACGGTTGGACTCGGTCTCAAACGAGGGTGGGCGATCCTTTTGCAATTGGTCGAGATCGGCCAGCGCCTCGGCGGAACGCCCCATCTGATGCTTGAGCACCGCCAGCAAACGCCTTGCCTCCTCATGATCCGGAGCGGCTTTCAAGGCCTGCAAATACAGGCCTTCCGCCTCGGTCAGGCGGCCGGCGCGGTGATGGTCGAGCGCCTTGGTCAGGAGGACGAGGGGCATCTGTAACCTTACGGCAGACTGACGAAAGATTTTGCTAGTTCGTTCATAAAGCTACTTGATTTATGTCAAAATGTCGAAATAGACTGCAAGTAACAACAAGAAAACATTCACTTAATCTAATGTGACTCTGGGGAGGGTTTCCATGTCATCAAAGACTCGTATCGTCGGCGCCATGTTGGCCGGCGCAGTGGTAGCTTTCGGTATGGCCGGCACGGCCAGCGCCGATGAGAAGAAGAAGAGCGTCTATGAGCAGGTCGTGGGCGACATCAAGGGCGGCAAGCTCAATGTCGAAGGCGACCATGCCGCAGTGGTCAATCTCGTCATCAAGCGCAACATTCCCATCACCTATGAATATGTCGCGTCGCTGATGCGTACGCCGAACGCCTTTGGCGCCGGCCCCGCCTGCATCATCTGTCACCACTCGAACGATCCGGCGGTGAGCTATCGCGGCCTCGACCTGTCGACCTGCGAAGGCATCCTCAAGGGTGCGACCGAAGCTCCGGCCCGTCCCATCGTGGTGGCCGGCAAGGCCAGCAAGAGCCTGATCAGGAACATGATCCGCAACAACCGCATGCCTCTGGGCGTTTCCTTCGCCTATCCGACCGACACGCCCAACATCCTGGCCGTGCGCGATTGGATCAATGCGGGTGCCAAGGACGATGCTTCCGGCAAGAAGATCATCGAGCTCTTCAAGAAGCCCGGCGCCTTCGGCACCGAGCAGTCCTGCGTCGACTGTCACATGTCGAACGAGGAGCCTCCGAGCTTCCACGAACTCGACCTGACCAGCGTCAAGGGCATCATGAAGGGTGCTGACTCGATCGCCATGGCCAAGGAAGGCAAGCCCGCCACCATGGTGGTCATTCCTGGCAAGGCCGAAGAGAGCAAGCTCTATGAGCGCCTGATCCAGAACCGCATGTCGCCCGGCATCGATCCCGGCGAAGATCGTGACCACGCCAATACGCAGCTTCTGCTGCAGTGGATCACGCAGGGAGCCAAGTGCCAGTAAGGTGCCTGTAAGGTATGTACGTGCGTAATTTGAAGTCACTTTCCAGGCGGCGTCTCCTTACCATGGGGGGCGCCGCCCTTTTTCTTTCCGGTGTTTCAGCGCCCTCCCTGGCGCAGAATCGCCATATGCCGCTGCGTCCGGCCACGATTTTAGGCCGTTGGCAGACCGGCAACCGCCATTTGGTCCCCCCGGGCGTGTTTCCGGGCGGTATGATCCTGGCGGGCGACACCACCATCGAACGCTGGAATACTAAAGGCGGGCAGGCCAGTCGCGTCTGGTCGCAGCCGCAGGGTGAGGCGCCATCCACCTTCCGCCCCCGAATTGATGGCAATCTGGTTCTGGTCTCGGGACGCGGCTTTCTGAGCGCCCTGTCCCAGGAAAGCGGGCAGCCACTTTGGCGCATCAAGCCCTGGGGCGAAGAATTTTCCGTTCCCCTTTTGGCGGATCAGCGCGTTTTCGTCGGCGATGGTCATACGCTGCGCTGCCTGGATGCGAACAGCGGCAAGGATATCTGGGCGGCCAAGATCATCGAGGGCATCAAGATTCACTACAGCCCCGCCATCAAGGACGGCGTGGTCTATCTCTGCCCGGGCGACGGCATCTTGCATGCCTTTGATTCCGAGAGCGGCAAGGAACTCTGGTCCTTCGACAATGCCGAGGCCTGGCAGTATCTGCGCCAGATGTATTTCTGGAAGGATGTGCTGGTCGGGGGCGGCTATCACGACGAAATGTGGGGGCTTAGCACCAAGGACGGTAAGGTGCTTTGGCGCTTTGTGGCCGGAAACTTCCTCAATTCCCATCTGGTCTGGGGCAACGGGGTCTATTTCTGGTCGCCCACCGGCTGGATCTACAAGCTCAGCCCCGAATATGGCACGGTCAGTTGGCGCCATAAAACCGTGACCTATTTCAAAGAGAATCCTGAGAATTGGGCGCCTTTGATGGCCGAGCTGATGGCGGCCAATGGCCGGATTTTCTGCCTGGACATGAAAAGTGTTTTGCATGTTCTAGACGACGCCAGCGGCGACGAGACGCACCGCCTGGGTCTGCCCACGGTGCGTCATTTCATCGTTCCCGAAGCCGATGGCCAAACGGCCTGGCTGGGCACCGTTCCCGGCGAATTGCTGCTGATATCCGTAGGTTAGGCCCCTTTTCTTTTCCGGGGTTGCTTTCGCTGGGGCTTGGCGCTAGCGTTCCCGCCCCGTTTTTAGCCAACCCGGAGTCGGTTCCATGTCCTTCATTGCCGAGCGACTGTCTCGCATCAAGCCCTCGCCCACCATTGCCGTCACGCAGAAAGCGGCTGAATTGAAAGCGGCTGGTCGCGATGTGATCGGCCTGGGGGCGGGAGAGCCCGATTTCGACACGCCCGACAATATCAAGGCCGCCGCCAAGGCCGCCATCGACAAGGGCGATACCAAATATGCCGCCGTGGCGGGCACCTTGGCCTTGCGCAAGGCCATCTGCGACAAGTTCAAGCGCGACAATGGGCTTACCTATACGCCCGAGCAGGTCAATGTCGGCACCGGCGGCAAGCAGGTGATCTACAACGCCCTGATGGCGACCCTGAACGAGGGCGACGAAGTCATCATTCCCGCCCCTTACTGGGTCAGCTACCCGGATATGACCTTGCTGGCGGGCGGCGTTCCGGTGGCGGTTGATTGCCCGGAATCGACGGGTTTCAAGCTGAATCCGGCCGATCTGGAAAAGGCCATCACCAGCAAGACCAAATGGCTGATTCTGAATTCACCCTCCAATCCGACCGGGGCCGCCTATTCCTGGGACGAGATGAAGGCCATTACCGACGTTCTGCTGAAGCATCCGCATGTCTGGGTGATGAGCGACGACATGTATGAACATCTGGTCTATGACGGCTTCAAGTTCTGCACCCCGGCCGAGGTCGAGCCCAAGCTTTACGACCGCACGCTGACCTTGAACGGCGTTTCCAAGGCCTATGCCATGACCGGCTGGCGCATCGGCTATGCCGCCGGGCCCAAGGAGGTCATCAACGCCATCAACAAGATCCAGTCGCAAAGCACCACCCATGCCACCACCATCGCCATGGCGGCGGCTGTCGAGGCTTTGAACGGCACACAAGCCTTCATCGCCGAGCGCAATGCCGTGTTCAAGGAGCGGCGCGATCTGGTGGTGGGGCTTTTGAATGCCTGCCCCGGCATCACCTGCTTAAAGCCCGAAGGCGCTTTCTATGTCTATCCGTCCTGTGCGGGCTGCATCGGCAAAAGCTGGAACGGCAAGAAGATCGAGACGGACAGCCAGTTCATCGAATATCTGCTGGAGGCCGAGGGTGTAGCGGTGGTGCAAGGGGCTGCCTTCGGGCTTTCGCCCTATTTCCGCATTTCCTACGCCACCAGCACCCAGGCGCTTACCGAGGCATGTGCCCGCATCAAGCGCTTCTGCGAGAGCCTGAAATAAAAAGGGCCGTTTTTTTGTGCGAAGGGGGCGGGGGTTTACCCCGCCCTTTTCGTCTTCTGCGCGTCCATATAGGCCCTGAGAACCGCATTCATGCGCGATTGATAGCCCCTGCCCTGGCGCTTGAACCAGGACAGGACGTCCTTGTCGAGGCGTAGGGAAACGGCGGACTTTCCCGGGGGAAAAACGATCTCGGCATTCCTGAACCAGTCCTCGTCCAGTATGGGGGCGGCATCGGGGTCTTTGGCGATGGCCTTCTCGATATCAGCGTCGGTAAGCGCGTCCACCCTGGCCCAGTCGCTCTTTCCCCTACCAAGTTCGGATAACGACTTGCGAACAATAGTCCCTGATTTCATTTGCGCGCGCCCTTCGTGCAGAGATGATGCGAATGTGGCCGTCCCTAATCGTGTAAGCCACAGCAAAGAAGCGACCTTCAAATCGCCCAATTACCTGCCACCGCATTTCGTTCGAACGGGGCGACTCCTTCAATAAAACCGGCCCCTTAAAGATATGGGCGGAATCCTCGAAGTCGATGCCGTGCTTCGTGCGGTTTAAGGCAGCTTTTGTAGCGTCCCACTCGAACCGAAGCTCGATTGTATATACATTCGCCATCACAAGCAAGCCTCGACTAACTGCGTTTCACCGATCAAATATACCGCGATTGCGTGCAGGCATTAAGGTGCTTAAACGAGCTTACTTTCTCAAAAAGTTGTCGCAGTAACAGCCGGACCTTTCAAAATGGAAAACATTTGGCATTCCCCCTTGCTTTCCCCCTCTTACCCTGAAAACAATAGCTTAAGCTAAAGACAGATCAGGGAGAGGGACCCATGCCCAACCGACCCATGTCCAAGCCTCGCGTTTGCGCCCTGGTGGGGCCTTATCTCTCCGGAAAGACATCGCTGCTGGAAGCCTTGTTGTTCGAGGCCGAGGCCCTGCATCGCAAGGGAACGATCAAGGACGGCAGTTGCGTCGGCGATTCCAGCCCCGAGGCGCGCGCGCGCCAGATGAGCACGGAACTCAATGTCGTCAACGTCAGCTATCTGGGCGATGCGTGGAGCCTAATCGACTGCCCGGGCTCGATCGAACTGGCCCAGGAAAGCCTCAACGCGCTTGCGGTGGCCGATGTCGCCGTGGTGGTGGCCGAGCCTGATCCGGCCAGAGCCCTTATGCTCTCGCCGCTTTTGAAGTTCCTGGATGATCACAAAATCCCGCACATTCTGTTTCTCAACAAAATGGATGCATCGTCGGTCAAGGTGCGCGATGCGCTTGAGGCCTTGCAGGCGGTATCCGAACGCCCCTTGATCCTGCGCGAGATTCCGCTGCGCGAGGGCGACAAGGTGACGGGCTATGTCGACCTGGTTTCGGAGCGCGCCTACAAATATCATCCCGGCGACAATTCCGATCTCATTCAAATTCCCAAAGCGGCAGCCGAGACCGAGCATCAGGCCCGCCAGGAGCTGCTGGAGCATCTGGCCGATTTCGATGATCATCTGCTGGAAGAGTTGTTAAGCGATGTCGTGCCGCCTGCCACCGAGATTTATGAAAGTCTGGCCCGCGATCTCAAGGATGATCTGATCGTGCCGGTCTTCTTCGGATCTGCCCAGGCCGATGGCGGCATCCGCAGGCTCTGGAAAGCGTTGCGCCACGAAACGCCCGAACCCCATGACACGCTGGCCAGGCTCAATCTTCCCGCCACCAATGGCGAGCCACTGGTTCAGGTGTTCAAGACGCTGCATGCCGCCCATACCGGCAAGATGTCGCTGGCGCGCGTCTGGAAGGGCGAGGTGGCGGACAATGCCTCGATTGCAGGCACGCGCGTGGTGGGCGTGATGTCTTTGACCGGCGGCAAGCACGACAAGAAGCCCAAAGCCTGCGAGGTTGAGGTGGTAGGTCTTGGCCGCCTGGAAACACTGGCGACCGGGCAATTGGCCACCCCTGACAAAGCCATCGCTTCCGGCTGGCTCGCCCCCTTGCCGCCCCTGTTCGCGCTGGGTGTTGCCGTGGTCAAGAAGGCCGATGACGTCAAGCTCTCGGGGGCTCTGGCCAAATTGGCCGAGGAGGACCCATCCCTTTCCGTCGAGCATACGCTAGATACCCATGAAACGCTGCTGTGGGGACAGGGCGAGATTCACTTGCAGATCGCCATCGATCGCCTGAGGGCGCGCTTCGGCTTTGATGTGGTGACGCACCGCCCGCAGGTGGCCTACAAGGAAACCATCAAGACATCGACCGAGGTTCATGGGCGCCACAAGCGCCAGTCGGGCGGCCATGGTCAATTCGGCGATGTGCACATCACCATAAGACCGCAGGCGCGGGGCGCCGGTTTCAGCTTTTCCGACAAGATCGTCGGCGGCGCCATTCCCAAGCAATATATCGCGCCCGTGGGCGAGGGGGTCGAAGAGGTGATGAAGCAAGGCCCGCTGGGGTTTCCGGTGGTCGATGTGGCCGTGGTGCTGACCGATGGCTCGTTTCATGCCGTGGATAGTTCCGACATGGCCTTCAAGACGGCGGGCGGCATGGCCATGCGCGAAGGACTGGCCCAGTGCGAGCCTGTGCTGCTGGAGCCCATTCTGGCCGTCGAGGTCGCAATCCCTTCCGAACACACCTCCAAGGCGCAGCGTCTGGTCTCCTCGCGCCGAGGGCAGATTCTGGGCTATGACGCCAAAGAGGGCTGGCGCGGTTGGGATGTGGTCTTTGCGCATTTGCCACAAGCGGAAATGCATGACCTGATCATCGAGCTGCGTTCCCTGACCATGGGTGTGGGCACCTTCGCCTGGCGTTTCGATCATTTGCAGGAGTTGGCCGGGCGACCCGCCGACAAAGTCATCGAGGAACGCAAGGCCCTGCTGGCAGCCGCTCGCAGTTAATAAGCATTCTTGGGGGTGGATCATGGACGAATCAACGCCGTTCGGGGCGAGCGAGCCGCCTTCCCGGGAAATCGACTCCTTCAAGCGCCGATTGCTGGAACATCTGGTTCATACCGTCGGCAAGGATCAGGCGACGACCACGGGGCGCGACTGGTACAACGCTCTGGCCCGCACCGTGCGCGACCTTCTGGTCGAGATGTGGATGGACTCGACGCGCTCGACTTATCGCGGCGACGTCAAGCGCGTCTACTATCTCTCGCTCGAATTCCTGATCGGGCGGTCGCTCATGAACAATCTGCTCAATACGGGATTTCTCGAAATCGCCAGGAAAAGCCTGGCTGATCTAGGGCTTGATCTGGACGCGATCTCCGAAGAAGAGCCCGAGGCGGCGCTGGGCAATGGCGGGCTGGGTCGTCTTGCCGCCTGCTTCATCGATTCCATGGCGACCCTGGGCATTGCCGGTTATGGCTACGGCATCCGCTATGATTACGGCATGTTCGCCCAGGAAATCGAAGACGGCTGGCAGACGGAATTGCCCGATCACTGGCTCTATAACGGCAATCCCTGGGAATTCTCACGGCCCGAGGTGGTCTATCCCGTGCGTTTCTACGGGCATGTCGAAAGTGAGGTCGATGCAAACGGACGCGTGAAATATCTTTGGAAGGACACCGAGGAAATCATGGCCATGGCCCATGACCAGCCGGTCCCCGGCTTCGGTGCCTGGACGGTCAACAATACGCGCCTGTGGGCCGCCAAATCCTCGCGCGTCTTCGATCTCAAACGCTTCAATCAGGGCGACTATCTGGGCTCGGTGCGCCAGCAGGGCGAATCGGAGAATCTCTCCCGCGTCCTCTATCCCGACGATTCGACCAGCATGGGCAAGGAGCTGCGCTTAAAGCAGGAATATTTCTTCGTCTGCGCAGCACTCAAGGACATTCTGCGCCGCTTCAAAAGCCATCATGACACTTGGGCGGACTTGCCCCATAAGGTGGCCATCCAGCTCAATGACACGCATCCCTCTCTGGCCGTGCCCGAGATGATGCGTCTTCTGATGGACAAGTACGACCTGGATTGGGATGACGCCTGGAACTTATCGCGGCGCGTCTTCAGCTACACCAATCACACGCTGCTGCCCGAAGCACTGGAAACCTGGCCGGTGGCCTTGTTCGAAACCATGCTGCCGCGCCATCTGATGATCATCTATGAAATCAACCGGCGCTTTCTGGAAGATGTGCGCAGACGCTTCCCCGGCGATGAGGCCCTGGTCAGCCGCGTGTCTCTGATCGGCGAGGATCACGGCAGGCGCGTGCGCATGGCGCATATCGCCTTTGTCGGCAGTCATGCCGTGAATGGGGTGGCGCGCATTCACACCGAGCTGATGAAAACCACGATCTTCGCCGATTTCTACAAGCTGTTTCCCGATCGCATCGTCAACAAGACCAATGGCGTGACACCAAGGCGCTGGGTCAATCAGGCCAATCGGGGATTGGCCGGGCTGGTGGCGGGCCATGTCGACGAAAATTGGCCGGCCAATCTGGAGGAATTCAGGAAGCTGGTGCCACTGTCCGAGGATAAAGCTTTTCGCAAGCGCTTCCTGGCCGTCAAGCTGGCCAACAAGCAACGTCTGGCCCGGCTGATCGAAAGCAAACTGAAGATCAAGGTCAATGCCGATTCCCTGTTCGATGTGCATGTGAAGCGCATTCACGAATACAAGCGCCAGCTTTTGAATGTGCTGGGCGTGATCGCCCGCTACAACCGTCTGAAGGACGGCGGCAAGAAGGCCAAAAACATGGCGCCCAGAACGGTCATTCTGGCGGGAAAGGCTGCCCCCGGCTATCACATGGCCAAGCTGATCATCAAACTGATTCACGATGTCGGCAAGGTGGTGAATGCTGATCCCGCCACCAACGGGCGGCTGAAGCTGATCTTTCTGCCCAACTACAATGTCGCCCTGGCCGAAAAGATCATCCCGGCGGCCGATCTGTCGCAGCAGATTTCAACGGCGGGCACCGAAGCCTCGGGTACCGGCAACATGAAGCTGGCGCTTAATGGTGCGCTTACCATCGGAACGCGCGACGGGGCCAATATCGAAATGGCCGAGGAAGTGGGCGAGGAGAATTTCTTCTTTTTCGGCCTGACCTCGGACGAGGTGATGGAGCGCCGAGAGCCCGGTCATTACGATCCAAGGCAGGTCATTGCCAGCAATCCAGAACTGGCCCGCGTGCTGGCGATGCTGGACGAGGGCGTTTTCTCGGGCGGCGACCGGGAGCGCTTCCGGCCTTTGTATGACTCCCTGGTCCATCATGGCGACTGGTATCTGCTCTGCGCCGATTTCGCCGATTATATGGCGGCTCAGGACCGCGTCGATAAGTTATGGTCCGATCAAGAAGAGTGGGCACAAAAGGCCATTCTGAATGTGGCGCGCATGGGGCGCTTCTCCAGCGATGTCACCATCATGGATTATGCCAAGGATATCTGGGATGTGGCGCCGCACCGTCCGGCGCCCGGACTGGGGGCCGCCTTATCTGATTAAAAGACACAATCTGCCCCAAGCGTAAGCGGCGTAAGCTGGAATCTTAACCGCCAATCTGCTTAAATCAGGCAGACAAGAGTGGTAGGCATGAATTTCATCGATCCAAAACTGATTCCGGCAACCGGCAACCTTGAGATCGACCGCGACCATCGAAAATTGGCCGAGGTGATGAATCGCGTCTATTCCGACTGGCAGAACGGCATGCGCTGCCCGGAACTGGCGGGCAAGCTGGAGGTTCTAAGGAGTCTCCTGACATCGCACTTCGGAAAGGAAATCACCATTGCCAGAGGAGCGGGCTACCAGCGGTGGCTGGCGCACCATCACGAACACAAGGATTTTCTAAACCGCTTCGACCAGTTTCTGGGCGTTTGCAAGTTGGCGCCGGGACCGGATTCGGCGAATATCGAAATGTTCATGGAGCTGGAAAGCCACCTGTTCGAACATGAGGTGCTGTCCGATCAGGACATGTGGAGCCTTTGGGAAAAGGACAATACAGTGCAGGTCAATGAAAGACTGATCGATTGGAAACCTGCCTATTCCGTCGGCATCGAACAGATTGACGGCCAGCATCAGCGCCTGATCGTTCTGCTGAACGCCATTCATCAGCATCTGAAAAGCGGGAGTGTGCCACTGAGCGCCATTCTCGAGCGGCTAAAGGTGATCTACCAGGAGGCCGTGCAGCACTTTCGTTCCGAGGAACAGTATTTCTCCCATCTGCCTGAACCGATGGCCGATCAGCACCGCACCGCCCATGAGAGCTTGCTCAAGGAATTGAAGACGGCGCTCGACGAACATGAATCCGCCGATGTCGAGCGCGTGACGGCGCTTTTGGAAGGCTATCTTAAATTCTGGCTGCTCGATCACATCCTGAACACCGACAACCGCCTTCGGGAATACATCAAATAGAGCCCTATCGGATCGTCAATCCGGGGGCTATCGCTCCCGTCCTTCTCATCTGCGATCACGCAGCCAATGCCATTCCCGCGCCGCTTCAAAATCTAGGTCTGTCCGCGAGCGATCTGAATCGGCATATCGCCTGGGATATCGGGGCCGAAGCGGTGACGCTGGGCTTGGCGGCCAGACTGGGGGCAACGGCGGTGCTGGGTTCGGTGTCGCGCCTTGTCATCGATCTTAATCGCGACCCAAGGTATGCGGATGCCATTCCGAGCCACAGCGACGGCATCGAAATTCCCGGCAATCGCAATCTGACCTATGCAGAAACTACCGAACGGATCGACCGCTACTTCATTCCCTATCACCAAGCCGTCGAGAAGGAAATCGCACGTCTGGGCAGGCCGGCACTAGCGCAGGATCGTTTAACTCCGAGTCACCCCGGTGACACCGAGTTAAACGTGAATCCTTCGCTAAAACAAATTTCAAGAGCGGATTCACGCCATCAATCGAAGCCTTTTAATGGCTTCGATTTCAGGCGACCCGCTCTGGTCAGTCTGCACAGTTTCACCCCGGTCATGAACGGCCAGGCCCGTCCCTGGCAGGTGGGCATTCTTTGGAACCAGGATGGTCGATTGGCCGTGCCGCTGATCAAAGCCCTCAACCAGCGCCAGGGCCTTTGTGTTGGCGATAATCTGCCCTATTCCGGGCGGGAACTCGCGTACAGTCTGAACCGGCACGGGGCCAACAGGCAGCTCTTGCATGTGGGAATCGAATTGCGCCAGGATGAGATTGATCAGCCGGGCAAGGCCGAAGCCTGGGCGGAAATTCTCTGCGAAACGCTAAAGCCCTTGGTGCTGACGTGACCTGGGACCCCAAGCAGTATCTAAAGTTCTCTGATCTTCGGCTGCGCCCGGCGCTTGATCTTCTGGCGCGCATTCCCCTGGATTCCCCGCGCCGTATTTACGATCTTGGTTGTGGTGCCGGAAATGTCACGCGCCAACTGGCCCAGCGCTGGCCGGAGGCAAAAATCACCGGCGTCGATTCCTCGGTCGAGATGCTGGCCGAAGCCAAAAAGAATTTGCCCGGGGCTGAATGGATGAAAGCAGACTTGGCCACTTGGCGGCCACCTTCACCAGGCGATCTGATTTTTTCCAATGCGCTATTTCATTGGATCAAGGGACATCGCGAGATCTTTCCCCGGCTAATGTCGGACCTGGCACCTGGTGGTGTTTTGGCCGTTCAGATGCCGCGCAACCAGGGAGAGGCGTCGCACACCACCATCCTTAAGGTAGCAAATGATGGACCCTGGCGCGAGCTTCTGGCTCCGCTTGGCGATCTGTTCGAGATGCATGCGCCCGAGGCCTATCACGATCTCCTAAGGAGCCTTGCCGGGCATCTTGATATTTGGGAGAGCATCTATCAGCAAGCGCTGACCGGAGACGACCCTGTGCTGGAATGGATCAAGGGCACGGCGCTGCGCCCCTATCTGGCGGCCCTGGCCGATCAACCGGATTTGAAGGAAGGCTTCCTGGCAGAGCTGGGGACGCGGCTTCGCCTTGCCTATCCCAAGCGTTCTGACGGGGTAACGCTGTTGCCCTTTCGTCGTCTCTTCATCGTGGCGGTTGGCTGAGCAGCGATTTGAGTCGGTAAAGAGCTTCCAGGGCTTCACGCGGGGCCAGCTGGTCAGGATCGATCAGCGCCAATGCTTCTGCCAGAGGCGAGGGCTTTTCGGTTGCGCCACTTTTGGGCCGGGTGGCTGCAAACAGCGGCAGGTCGTCGGCAAGCCGGGCCAGAGCCGAGCTCTGCTCGCCCTTTTCCAGCAGGGCAAGAACGTCTTCGGCGCGTTCGATGACGGCGGATGGCAAGCCCGCCAACTTGGCTACGTGAATGCCATAGGAACGATCAGCCGTGCCAGGTGCCACCTCGTGCAGAAAAATCACGTCGCCCTTCCATTCCTTGACGCGCATGCTGTGGCAGGCGAGATGGGACAATCTGGCGGCCAGCGAGGTCAGCTCGTGGTAGTGGGTGGCAAACAGGGCGCGGCAGCGATTGGCATCATGCAAGTGTTCGACGGTGGCCCAGGCGATGGACAGACCGTCGAAGGTGGCGGTGCCGCGTCCGATCTCGTCGAGAATGACCAAGGATCGCTCGCTCGCCTGATTGAGAATGGCCGCCGTCTCCACCATCTCGACCATGAAGGTGGAACGACCGCGCGCCAGATCGTCGGCGGCACCCACGCGCGAAAACAGGCGGTCGACCACGCCAAAGCGGGCCGAGGCCGCCGGAACGAAGGAACCCATCTGGGCCAAGAGAACGATCAGCGCATTCTGGCGCAGATAAGTACTTTTGCCCGCCATGTTGGGGCCGGTCACCAGCCACAGCCGGCGCTCGGGCGACAGATCGCAGCCATTGGGCACGAAGGGGCCTTCGTGCGCCGCCTTCAGCGCCGCCTCGACCACGGGATGTCGCCCACCCTCGATATGGAAATCAAGCCCCTCGGTCACCTCGGGGCGGCACCAATCTTCAAGCCTTGCCAACTCGGCCAGCCCCGTCAGCGCATCGAGATCACTTAAGCCATGCGCCGTGGCGAACAGGGAATCTTGCACCCCAAGCGCCATGGCGGCCAGGCCGTCAAACAATTCGCGTTCCAGTGCTAGCGACTTGCCCTCGGCGCCGCGCAGCTTTTCTTCCAGCGTGATCAACTCGGGCGTGGTGTAGCGCAAGGCACCCGCCATGGTCTGGCGATGAATGAATTCAGGCCCCATGCGCACGGCCTGCTTGGCGGGAATTTCCAGATAAAGCCCGATCACGTTGTTCTGGCGCAGCTTAAGCGCCGCAATCCCGGTGATCTCGGCATAGCGGGCCTGCAGCGCATTCATCACCCGCTTGCTCTCGAAGGCGATCTCGCGCAACTCGTCCAGTCCCGCATGATAGCCGGGTGCGATGAAACCGCCGTCATTGGCCGAGGGCGGCAGGTCGGGACCCAGGGCGCGGGAAAGCGTGTCGGACAGTTCGTCATGCGTATCCAGGCGATTTCCGAGCTCGGCAAGACCCAGCGGGGGCACTGGTTCAGGCTTTGACAGAAGCCTGCGCAGGCGCGGAATGCATAAAAGTGTGTCGCGCAAAGAGGCCAGATCACGAGGTCCGCCGCGGCCCAAGCCCAGGCGGGCAAGGGCGCGTTCCATGTCGGCGGTCTGGCGCAATTCCAAGCGAATGTCCGCCCTCAGCACATCGGCCTGCTTGAAAAAGCCGACCAGATCGTGACGCGCCGCAATTGCTTTGGGATCGGTCAGGGGGGCCGAGAGCCATTGCGCCAATCGGCGCGCACCCGGCCCCGTCTGCGTGCGGTCGATCACGGCCAGCAGGCTGCCCTTGCGCTCGCCGGACAGGGTTTCCACAAGTTCGAGATTGCGCCTGGTTGCGGCATCGATCGACATGACGGCTTCCCGGGCAATTCGCCTAGGTTTGGCCAACAGGGCAAGGCGCCCCTTCTGGGTCAGATCGACATAATCGGTCAGTGCCCCCAGGGCCGCCGTCTCGGCCCGCGAGAAGGCGCCAAAGCCATCGAGCGAGGCAACGCCGTAATGGCGCTCCAGGCGCATGCGGGCATTCTCGGCATCGAACCGGCTGGAAGGCAGGGGGTTGAGCCGTGATTTCCAATCGGCCAGGGGAAGGGCGAGCAAGGGGTGCGCAAGCAGGCGGTCGGGAATCAGAATTTCACCGGCATTGAGGCCTGACAGACTTGCCGCAAGATCGGAAGGGGCCGTTTCCTGCGTTGCCACTTCGCCGGTAGAAAGGTCGAGCCAAGCCAGACCCAAAGCGCCCGCCTGCTCGGCCAGAGCCGCCAGATAATTATTGCGTCTGGAATCAAGCAGCGTGTCCTCGGTCAGCGTGCCCGGCGTGATCAGCCGGATGACGTCGCGCTTGACCACCGATTTCGAGCCGCGCTTCTTGGCTTCGGCCGGATCTTCCAACTGCTCGCAGACAGCCACCTTGAAGCCCTGGCGAATCAGCTTGGCCAGATAAGCCTCGTGGCTGTGGACGGGCACGCCGCACATCGGAATGTCATTGCCCAGATGCTTGCCGCGTTTGGTCAGGGCGATATCAAGCGCTCGCGCCGCCTTTTCGGCGTCCTCGAAAAAAAGTTCGTAGAAATCGCCCATGCGGTAAAACAACAAACATTCCGCATACTGGGCCTTGATACCCAGATACTGGGCCATCATCGGCGAAGCGTCGCCGGGGATTTCTGCTAGTTCATTCACTTCCTGGTGCGGCGATTATAGTCCAGTTCGTCGGGAGACAACTGGAGGCCCAGCCAGATTACCGTGTTGTAGGGCGTGTCGCCGGGGCGGATGGGAATGTCGATCGACACTTCCTCGTCAACCTGACGCAGCTTGGGCATGCTGGGATCGAACTTGAACTTGGTCGAGAAGATTTGCTTGGCGCGGTTCTCGACCGCCACGAAATAGAGAATTTCACCCAGGCCCTGGAGATTGGCTGGCCCGCGGTCGATGTCGAACATCACCTTGATGGCGGTTTCGATGTGGGTGTCCTTGTCGCGCCAGCCGCACGAGCCCTGATAATCCACCAGATCGAGCGTATAAAGGATATCGGTGATGTCGCGCCCGGGACCCGGCTTGAACTTCGTCTGATGCGCCGCATCGGCCAGGATGCGGATGGTCGGGCACTGGCCCACCTCCTTGCCCATGACCTTGTTTTTCATCTCGGCGCAGCCCGACACAAGCAGGACCGCCGCCAAAAGCGGCAGGAGCGGGCGGGCAGGGAAAAATTTGCGCATCTTGGTTCGCTTTGCCGTCTGTGCTAGTAGGAAGGGCCGGTGGGGAACTCTAGTTGAGCCGGTCCCCCGGCACAAGACCCGCGATATCTTTATCCACAAGCTCTAGCGTGTAGCCCCCGCATGGCCGTCTATACCGAGGTTTCCGACGAAGAACTGGCTGCCTTTGCGGCCCAGTACGATATCGGGGCTGTGCAAAGCTTCAAGGGCATCGCCGAGGGGGTCGAGAATTCGAACTTCCTGCTCGAGACCGAGCGTGGCCAATATATTCTGACGCTTTACGAAAAGCGCACCCGGCCCGAGGATCTGCCCTTTTTCCTGAGCCTCATGGAGCATCTGGCCGCCAGAGGGCTGGCTTGTCCCACACCCATTCATGGCCGCGACGGCCAGGCGCTGCGCCAGCTTTGCGCTAGGCCTGCCGCCATGGTCAGCTTTCTTAAAGGCATGTCGGCCCGAAGCCTTCAGCCCTGGCATTGCCAGGCCCTGGGTCAGGCCTTAGGCGCGTTGCACAAGGCGGGAGGCGACTTCAAGGGGGTGCGGGCCAACGCGCTATCGGTGGCGGGCTGGCGGCCCTTGTTCGAGCAGGCCCGCCAGGGTGCTGATCAGGTGTCGCCCGGCTTGGAGAAACAGATCGCCCAGGAATTGGATCAGTTGGAAAAGGAATGGCCCCTGGATCTGCCCAAGGGCGTCATTCATGCCGATCTCTTTCCCGACAATGTCTTTTTTCTGGGCGACAAGCTGTCGGGCCTGATCGATTTCTATTTTGCCTGCACCGATTTTCTGACCTACGACATCGCGATCTGCCTGAATGCCTGGTGCTTCGAGAAGGATCTCAGCTTCAACGCCACCAAGGCCCGCCTGCTGCTGGGGGCCTATGAAAAGGTGCGCCCGCTCGAGGAAGCCGAGGTAGCGGCACTGCCGCTTTTGTGCCGAGGCGCTGCGATGCGCTTCTTGCTGACCCGTCTTTATGATTGGCTGAATACGCCCCCAGGCGCCTTCGTCACCCGCAAGGATCCCCGCGAATATCTTAAGAAGCTGCGCTTTCATCAGGGGATCCGCTCGGCCGCCGCCTACGGTCTCGATGCCAGATAAGGTGCGCATCTGGACCGACGGGGCCTGTTCGGGCAATCCCGGTCCCGGCGGCTGGGGGGCCGTGCTGATCTGGCGCGGGCACGAAAAGGACCTGTCGGGCGGTGAGACGCCCACCACCAACAACCGCATGGAAATGATGGCGGTGATCATGGCGCTGGAAAGCTTGAAGCGCGCCTCCAAGGTCGAGATCGCCACCGACAGCCAGTATGTGCATAAGGGCATCACCGAATGGTTGGCCGGATGGAAGGCGCGCTCCTGGCGCACCGCCGATAAAAAACCGGTGAAGAACGCCGATCTGTGGCAACGCCTCGATCAGGCGGTGAAACCCCACGACATCCATTGGCGCTGGGTCAAGGGCCATGCCGGCGATGTGATGAACGAACGGGCAGACAAGCTGGCCCGCGAGGCCATCAAGGGGATTAGGTCTACATCCCCGCCGCTTTGCGAAGGGCCTGATTGATTCTGGTCTGCCAGCCGGGACCCTCGGCGCGGAAATGGGCCACTACATCGGCATCTAGGCGGATGGTGGTGGAGAGCTTGGGGTTTTCCTTGCAAGGGCGTCCCCGGCTGATCAGCTTGCCATTCCTGTAGTGATCGGCGCGGGCGAACATCTCATCCGTCCACTCAGGTATCTCTTCGTACTCGTGCGGTTGGATGACATGGGCGTCAACTCTGGCCAAGTCGCTGCCCAAAGCGCTTTTTTTCCCGGTCATTGGCTTTCCTCATCGTGAAAATATGGCGCGATTCGCCGCGCTGGACATACCCGACTACGACCAGACGATCATCCAGCATGCCAAAACACATGATACGTCGTTCACCATAATCGAACCGATTGTCTTCTATCTCGAACACATCTGTTGCAAACACCTTAGAGGCATCGGCGAAATCAAGCCCTCGGTCTCGCAGGGCGGCAGCGCGCTTGGCGGGGTCGAAGGTTATGTTCACAAGACTTATCGTAACAACAACAAATCGGGCCGTCAAGGATTTTTGTAGTAACGGAAATGCCCGCGCCCTACTGTTGTTTTGCCTTCCCCAAAGCCTCGATGACCGCCTGCTCGCTCAATAGTTCGGGCAGGGGCAGGCCTTCGGGCGCTCCCGGGCCGTAGACCACATTGAAGGGAATGCCGTAGCGCCCGAACTTGGCGAGATAGGTTCCGATGGTTTCGTTGGGCCTGGTCCAGTCGGCCTGCATCGCCACAACGCCGGGATCGGTCAGCAGGGCCTGGACCGTCTCGCGGCTGAGGACCAGGCGCTTGTTGACCTGGCAGGTAACGCACCAGTCGGCAGTGACATCCACGAAGACCCTTTTGCCCTGTTGGACCAGGCGGGGAATCGCCGCCTCGTCAAAGGGCTGCCAGTAGGATTCATTCACGATCGCCTTGTGCTCGGTGTCGGGAACGAATCGGGGGGCGGGAATGGCCAGCAAAATCGCAATCAGAGCCGTATAGCCGAACAGCGGGGCCTTGAGGCGGTGGCGCAGGGCCAGCATAAACCCCGCCATGCCGAGCAGGGCCAGCACGACATGGGCCGCACCCCGCCCGGCCTGGGAGGCGATGACCCAGATCAGCCACAGCGCCGTGCCCACCAACACCAGGGCCAAAAGGCGCTTCAGGGTCACCATCCAGGGCCCGGATCTGGGTAGGCGCGAGGCCAATTGGGGTAGAGCGGCCACGGCCAGATAGGGTCCGGCCATGCCCAGCCCCAGGCACAAGAAGATGATCACGATCTCCAAGGGGCCCGCCGCCAGGGCAAAGCCGACGGCGGTGCCCAGGAAGGGGGCCGAGCAGGGTGTGGCCAGAAGGGTGGCGAACATGCCGGCGGCGAAATGTTGAATGAGTCCGTGCGGGTGACCCAGGGCGCGCCCGCTGCCGCCGATCCAGGCGGGCAGGCCGATTTCGAAAAACCCCGCCATGTTGGCAGCGAACAGGACCACCAGGGCGGCCAGGAAGGAAAGGAACATGGGCTCTTGGAATTGCAGGCCCCAGCCAACAGCATTGCCGGTCAGCTTCAGGCCCACGGCACCCAGGCCCAAGAGCAGGAACGAGGTCAGAATGCCCGCGGCCGAGGCCACGAAGCTGAGGCGAATCTGGCGCCGCTCGGCCCCGCCGTGACTGATCAGACCCAGCACCTTCAAGGACAGGACGGGCAGAACACAAGGCATCAGGTTCAAAATCAATCCGCCCAGCAGGGCCAGGCCGATCATGCCCAGCCATGAGGCGGGACTGGCCGAGGCCCTGGCGCCGTCACCGGGGGTCTGGCGGGCTTCCAATCCCCTTCCGCCATCGGCCAGGGTGACGGTCAGTTCCTTACCTGCCAGCCCGTCCTTCGGCAGTTGGGTTGCCGCAATCTCGAAGCTGGCCCGGCGGTTGCGATCCGACAACAAGACCTTGGGGGCGGAAAACAGCGCTCCTTCTGGTCCCTCGATGAACAGATCGGGGGCGATGAAGGGGGGATCGGCCTCGGCCAGGGCGAAAAGCCGATCCTTTCCCCTGCGCTCAAGCTTCAAAAGCCTTAATCCGTGCGCGGCACCATCGCCGGGAACGCGCGATTGATATTGGCTGATGCGTCCCGCCTCATTGGAAAGCCCGTCCGCGCCCGCAGGCAGGGAAAGACGCAGCTCGGCCAGCACGGGCACGCAGATGTCGCTGCAGGCCAGCACGTCGAGACTGAGCTTGAGATCGAGCCCCTGGCCCTTGAGAATCGGACGCGCGGTCAGGGGCAGCACCAGATCGCCCTTATAGCCCACCGTTTCGATGCCCAGGATGGTGAAACGCTCCGGCACCGGCCAGGAGATGGCGATCTCCTGCAGATTGGCCGAACCCGTCCAATCCAGCTTGGGGGCGTAGCCCGCCTCGCCGGGCGAGCGCCAATAGACCTTCCAGTCCTTTTTCAGTTTGAATTCAAGGCCTAGGCGGATTTCGTGGTTGTCGTCCACCGCATCCCGGGCGCTGATCAGGCGCAGGCGCCCCACCTCGGTCTCGGCCCAGCTCGAAGCGGCGGCAAAGGCCTGTCCTGACCCCATGAGGACGGCCAGTAAAATCGGAAGGACGCGGACGAGATTTGACATGGCGCAAGGCTAGGCCTATCTCATGTGGATGTCGAGTATCGAACCCAGGGGCGGCTTTCTGGCCGGTCAGCTTCTGATCGCCATGCCGCAGATGAACGATCCGCGCTTTTCGCGGGCCGTCATCTATGTCTGCGCCCACGGTCCCGAAGGCGCCATGGGGCTGGTGGTCAATCGCGTTCTCGATAGCTTCAATTTCGGCGATCTTTTGGAGCAGTTGGGCATCGTGGCCGAAAATGGCGCCCAGGATCTGATTAGCGTCCATTTCGGAGGCCCGGTCGAAACCGGGCGCGGCTTCGTGCTGCATACCGCCGATTATCGCCACGAATCGACCCTGATGGTCGATGATCATGTGGGGCTGACCGCCACTATCGACGTCTTAAGGGATATCGTGGGCGGCCACGGCCCCAAAAAGAACTTCCTGGCCTTGGGTTATGCCGGATGGGGGGCGGGCCAGCTTGAGCAAGAAATAGCCGAGAATGTCTGGCTGACCGCTCCGGCCAGCGACGATCTGCTGTTTGGCGACGAAACCGGCTCGGCTTGGGAACGCGCCATGAAGCTGATCCATACCCATGTCGATCCCGCCTGGCTGGCTGGCGAAGCCGGGCACGCGTAGTTAGCGGCCCTCAGGCGCCGGGCGGGCAGGCGGCTACTCGAAACTCACCGTCTGGCTTAGTTCTTCCGCCGTGTTGGCGACGGTGGCAAGGCAGCTATTGGCCCGCCCCTCGGGAATGGCCACGGCAAAACGGATGATATAACGCCGCCCTCCCTGCAGGCCTGGAACATGTTCGGCATTCATGGTCACGATATTGGCGTCGAAATTGCCGAAGACCTCGGACAGGCGGGCGATCAGGCCCGGTCGGTCGCCGCCGGTCACGGTGATGCGGTGCGTCACCCGGGCCGCAGGTCCGTGTGCGGGATCAAGTGCAAAGGGCGTGACGTCCAACTTGGCCCCGGCCAGCTCGGGCAGTTGCAACAAGTGTGAGCGCAGTTCCTCGGCGGAAAGGGCATCGGGAATTTCCGAAACGGCGCTCATCTCGGCGCCCGATCCCAGAACGGCGAAGCTGGCGTCGCCCAGATTGGCTCCCAGCTCGAACAAGCGTCCCGCCACGGCGGCAATCAGGCCGGTGCGGTCGGGGGCGAAAAACGAAATCAGAACCAACGCCATAACGAAAACTCCTGAATCCTCGATCAACCATTCCAGTAAAGTAATCCGTCCCGGCGCTCGAACCCTGCCGGAACGCCCCCCGACTTTGCCTCGCCCAGCCCGTGGGTTGGCCGGCCGAAATAATAGCCCTGACCGAACTGGACGCCCAGATGTTTCAGCAGGTCGACCGTTTGGGCGTCCTCGATCATCTCGGCAATCATGGCGATCTTCATCTCGCGGCACAATTGGGCAATGGCCTTTAAGAAGGGCACGTCCTGGGGCCTTGTCAGCACATGCTGCACGTAGCTTCCGTCAATCTTGACGAAATCGACACTGAGAGCGCGCAGGTAATGGAAGGCTGCATTGCCTGCACCGAAATCGTCGAGGCAGACCGGGTGCCCGCGCTTGCGCAATTGCTGAAGCTGGGCATTGACCGCGGCTAGGTCGCGCACCTCGGCTGATTCGGTCATTTCGAAGAGCAGGCGGGCGCCAAAGGGCGGACTGTCGTCCAACAGCTTGAACAGGCGCTTCATGAAGGCGGCATCCGAAAGCGAGTGTCCGGACAGGTTGACCGCCAGACTAACCGCCCGGTCGCCCATGAAGTTTCTGTGCATCTGGGCGACGACGCGCTCATAGATGGCCTGATCGAGATGACCGATCAGGCCCGTATCCTCGGCAAAGGTCACCAGACGGAATGGCGAGGCATCGCCCGCCTCGGCGGTTTCAAGGCGGGCCAGACATTCAAAATGATGCACCGAACCGTCTGCCAGGGAAACCACAGGCTGATAGGCCAGGTTGAAGCGGCCCTTGGTCACCAGCGACTTCAGGCGACCCATTTCCGAAACCGTGCCGGACAGGGCGCTATGAAGACCCTTCTGGAGAGCATCGACGGTGAAAAAGGACCCTTCGCGGCGCGAAAATTGATTGATGGTATAAACCAGGGCCTGTGCCGCCTCCTCGTCGCTGATCCCCGAGGCATCCAAATCCAGGGACGCCATCTGCACCGCCACCGGATGACCCGCCCCACGGGCCAGTTCGGCGATCTTGTCCCGGATTACCCCCTCGCTTAAGTTCCCGGCATGGACGAAGGCGAATTTGGTCTCGTCCAGAAGTCCAGCCGAGTCGCCGCCCACGGAGTGGTCGCGCAGGAACAGGGCCAGATCGTCCTTGAATTTCAGCGCGGCCTCGGGTCCCGCCTTGGCGGCCAGGGCCGCCACCTCGGGCAGTTCCAGCAGCATCAGATCATAATCAAGCCCGGCTTGTGAGGCCTCGGCCAGGCGAGCCTTGGCGATGGCGGCGAATTCCTCCCTGTCGGGAAGCCGGGTTGAACGTCCAGACTCTTCTAGCGGGGGAAGTGATTTGCGCTTTTGGGAGAGGGCTAGAAAAAAATGCCCCTCGAACTCGCCCGCCATCCGATAGCCTGACAGCCAGACATCATGGGGTGTCACGCCATCCTCGCCAGGCAGAAGCCCCAGCGATAGGGCGGAAATCCGCCGGCCTTCGCGCATGCGGGCCAGGGCCTGCTCAAGTCTGGGGCGCTCGGAGGGAGGAAAAAGCTCGAACAGGCTGGCACCCTCGATGGCTTTGGCCCCCTTGCCCAGAAGGGCTCTCGCCTGACCCACGGCAAACACCACCCTGCCCTCGGGCGAGGTCTCCAGCAGAAGATCCGCCCCGGCCAGGGCCAGGGCGAGAAAACGGTCTCGGGTTTCGCGCAGATGCCCGGTCAGGGATTCGGGAGCGGTTGCGGATTCTTCCAGGCTCAGGCCAGGACTCCGTCGTAGAGATCGGTGTAAAATTTGGCGGCCGTGCGCGCCGCATTGGCCATGGCGGGCCATTGGCCTTCGGGAATGGGGGCTTGGCGCAGCACATCCATCAGGCCGTCGTCGGCAGGCTGACCGCGATAGAAAAAGCTGGCCTGGGTGGGCTTGAGGCTCAGAATCTGGAAAAGCTTGGCGCTGTAATTTTGCCCGAAATTGGACAACAGCGCGTTCAACATGGCAATGATGGCCATGCGTCCGGCGGGCAGGCGCAGGGCGACATAATAATTATAGGCGACAAAAGCCTGAACGGCGGGGATGGGGAACTCGCCGCGGGGGTCGGGTCCGTCGTAATCGGTGGCTTCGAGGTCAGACATCACCCAGCGCCAGTTATCCCGGGCGCGTTCGGCGTGGCGCAGCAGATAGTCGCGCACCTCCTCCATGCCGATCGGACACTGGGCAGCGGCCAGGGCCGAGACGTTGGGCGCTTCGTGGCTGATATGGAACAGGGTCAGCAGAACCTTGTGGTAGTCGGCCCTGGTGATCTGGCCTGCCAGAACGCGTCGGCACAGCCTGTTGTCCGGAAAGGCCAGCGTGGCATCCGTAATGACTTTCAGCACCCCGTCCAGACCGGCCATCACCTTCTCCCCGTCAGTCCCCGAGCGTTTCTTGGCCCAGAGCATTCCCCAAGACACACCTGCCCGCCCTGGTAGTATCCTGGGTCGGTCGGCCCATGGTGCCTGAAGAACGCGCCGTTTGCCAGCCCCGTAGGTGGGTCATTGCGATTCTTCAAGCCGTTAGGGGGTAAAGATAGCCCAAATTCGGGCCAGGAAGGTTGCAAAACTTCAGGAAAACGGCGTATAGATCAGGCTTTCCTTAAGCTTCTAGACAAGGACCTAGTGAGATGAGCGGGAAATGGACCCCCGAAAGCTGGCGGGGCAAGCCGATCGTGCAGGTGCCGGACTATCCGGACCAGGAGGCGCTCAAGCGCGTCGAAACCACGCTCAAATCCTATCCGCCGCTGGTCTTTGCAGGTGAAGCCAGGCGCCTGAAGGCCGCCCTGGCCAAGGTTGCCGGGGGCAAGGCCTTTCTGATGCAGGGTGGCGACTGTGCTGAAAGCTTTTCCGAATTCCATCCCAACAATATCCGCGACACCTTTCGGGTGCTGTTGCAGATGGCGGTGGTTCTGACCTTCGGCGGCGCCTTTCCCGTGGTCAAGGTCAGCCGCATGGCGGGCCAGTTCGCCAAGCCGCGCTCGTCGAACACGGAAATCGTGGATGGCGTCGAGCTGCCCAGCTATCGCGGCGACATGATCAACGGCCCCGATTTCACGCCCGAATCACGCATTCCCGATCCCGAACGCATGATCAGGGCTTACAATCAATCGGCCTCCACGATGAATCTGCTGCGCGCCTTCTCGCAGGGCGGCTATGCCGATCTGCACAAGGTGCATCAATGGACGCTGGGATTCGTGGCGGGCAGTCCGCAAGGTGCTCGCTATCAGGATCTGGCCAACCGGCTGGATGAGACCCTGGCCTTCATGGAGGCTTGCGGCATCACTTCGGAAACCACCCCGCAAATTCGCGAGACAGATTTCTTCACCTCGCACGAAGCCCTGCTGCTGAATTACGAGCAGGCCCTGACCCGCGTCGATTCCACCACGGGCGATTGGTACGATTGTTCGGCCCATATGCTCTGGATCGGCGAGCGCACCCGCCAGTTGGATGGGGCGCATCTGGAATTCCTGCGCGGTGTTGGCAACCCCCTGGGTCTCAAGGTCGGACCCAAAGCGACCACCGATGATCTTTTAAGGCTGATCGACACCTTGAATCCGGCCAACGAGCCGGGACGCCTGACCCTGATCACCCGCATGGGGGCCGATCAGATCGGCCAAAGCCTGCCGCCTCTGATCCGCGCCGTCGAGCGCGAGGGCAGAAAAGTGGTGTGGTGCTGCGATCCCATGCATGCCAACACGATTTCCACCGCCTCGGGCTACAAAACCCGCGTCTTCGACCGCATCCTGGATGAAGTGAAGGGCTTTTTTGCGGTTCATAAGGCTGAGGGAACGCATGCGGGCGGCGTTCACTTCGAACTGACCGGCCAGGAAGTGACGGAATGCGTGGGCGGCGCCCAGGCGATTACCGAGGCCAAGCTGGCCGACCGCTACGAAACCATGTGCGATCCCAGGCTCAATGCCAGCCAGTCGCTGGAGTTGGCTTTTCAACTGGCCGAACTGCTGAAGTCGGAACGCCAGGTCGAGGCGGCCAAGCTGGCGGCGGCGGGCTAGTCATATGTATCCAGAAGTCGGCGACATCTCGCGCTTCACCGACAGCTATTTCGTGCGCACGCGTCAGATCGTCGAAAAATTCGGCGACTGTCGCGTCACCTATGCCGTTTTTCTTCGCCGCCCCTGCATTGCAGCACCGCGTCTCGCCGTTGACTGGCTGTTGGATGTAGCAGGACAGCGCGGCACCGACTTCAAGATTGATCTCAATTTCAAGGAAGGCGATTGGGTGGGGGCGGGCGAGCCTTTGTTGTACCTGACCGGCTCGTTTCGCCATCTGTCCGATCTGGAAACCCTGTATCTGCAAAAGCTGGGAGCGGCGTCGGTTGCCGCCTACAATGCCTACACCATGTGCGTCGATCTGCCGCATATCGCCTTTATGGCGATGGATGCCCGCCATTGTGCGGGCACCGAAATGGCCGAGATGATGGCTTACGGCGCTTCGGTGGGCTCGATGGCGGCCAGGAATCAGGGGGGTGCTATCGGTTTCGTGGGCAATGCCAGCGATGCAACGGCACAGTATTTTGGTCAGAAGCAGGGGCTGGGCACCATGCCGCATGCCCTGATCGGCTATGCCGGAAGTACGCTGAAGGCCGCCCAGATGTTCGTGGAAACATTCCCCGACCAGGATCTGACCGTGCTGGTCGATTATTTTGGGCGCGAAGTCACGGATGGGCTGGAGGTCTGCAGGCACTTTCCCGAGATGGCCGCTTCGGGCCGTCTGGGGCTGCGTCTCGACACGCATGGCGGGCGCTTCATCGAGGGCCTCGACCCGCAAACATCCTATGCCGTCCTGGAGCGCTATGCTCCCAAAGCCATCCGAGGCTATCGCACCGAAACCGAGCTGCGTTATCTGGTGGGCACCGGCGTTTCCGCCGCCGCCGTCTGGCACATGCGCGAGCAGTTGGATGCCAAGGGTTTCACCAAGGTCAAGATCGTCGCCTCCTCGGGCTTCGGCCCCGCCAAATGCAAGGTGATGGCGTTCTCGCGCGCTCCCATCGATGTCATCGGCACCGGCTCCTATCTGCCCGACATCTGGAGCGAGACTTATGCCACCTCGGACATCATCGCCTATGACGGGGTGGCGCGCGTGAAGATCGGGCGCGAATTCCTGCTGTCCAAACGGGACGAACAGCCGTGATCCGTCTGGCCTTGGCGCAACTCGATCCCACGGTGGGCGATCTCGATGGCAATCTAGCGCGATTGACCAAGGCGCTTGGGCAAGCCAGGGACTTGGGCGCTGATTTGCTGGTGAGCGGCGAATTGGGGCTGATCGGCTATCCGCCCGAGGATCTAGTGAAAAAACCCGCTTTTCTGGATGCGGTGCAGAACCGGCTGGAGCGGCTGGCCAGGGAAACGTCCGATGGCGGCACAGCGCTTCTGGTGGGAGCACCCTGGCGCGAAGACGGCAGGCTTTACAACGCGGCGGTTCTTCTGGACCAGGGGCGCATCGCTGCTGTCGTGCGCAAGGTTCATCTGCCCAATTACGGCGTCTTCGACGAAATGCGCGTTTTCGATGCCGCCCCCTTGCAGGCACCGGTCGATTTCAGGGGCCTGAAGCTGGGCGTCATGATCTGCGAGGACATGTGGTATCCCGACGTGGCGGCGCATCTGAAGGATCTGGGCGCGGGAATGCTGCTTGTGCTCAACGGCTCGCCCTTCGAGACCGACAAGCCCGGCCTGCGCCTGGGTCATGCCAAAGCCAGAGTCAAGGAAAGCGGCTTGGCGCTGGTCTATGTCAATCAGGTGGGCGGCCAGGATGAACTGGTCTTCGACGGCGCTTCCTTTGCGCTGGGCCGCGATGGCAGGCCACGTCTTCAGGCTCCCTTCTGGCAAGAATCGGTTCTGGCTTGCGATATTGGCGGCGACGGCGATATCGCTCCGGGGCAACTGGCTGACGAGCCCGACGAGATGAGCGCCATCTATCAGGCCATGATGGTGGGCTTGCGCGACTATGTGCAAAAGAACCGTTTTCCCGGCGTCATTCTGGGCCTCTCGGGCGGTATCGACAGTGCGCTGACCGCCGCCGTCGCCGCCGATGCGCTGGGGCCTGACAAAGTGCATACGGTCATGATGCCTTCGCCTTACACGTCAAAGGAAAGCCTGGACGATGCCAAGGCTTGTGCCGAGATGTTGGGCATCGGCTATGACATCCTGGGCATTGAACCCGCGATGCAGGCTTACGAATCGATGCTGGCCCCGGTTTTCGCGGGCAGGGAGCGTGACATCACTGAAGAAAACATCCAGGCGCGCGCGCGCGGACTGCTTCTGATGGCGATTTCCAACAAGCTGGGGCTGATGCTGCTGACCACCGGCAACAAGTCGGAAATGAGCGTCGGCTACGCCACCTTGTACGGCGACATGTGCGGCGGCTATTCGGTCTTGAAGGATGTCTACAAGATGACGGTATTTGCGCTCTCGCGCTGGCGAAACACGCATGTGCCACCGGGAGCACTTGGGCCCCATGGCCCCGTCATGCCTGAGCGCGTCATCGCCAAGCCGCCCAGTGCCGAGCTTCGGCCCAATCAGACGGATCAAGACAGCCTGCCGCCCTATGAGGTTCTGGACGGCATTCTGGAAGGGTTGGTCGAGCATGAGACGACGGTCGATTCCCTGGTGCAAAGGGGTTTCGACGAAGCCACTGTCAAGCGTGTGGCCCGCATGCTGGATCTGGCCGAGTATAAGCGCCGTCAGGCCCCGCCCGGCGTCAAGATCACCAGGCGCGCCTTTGGGCGCGACCGGCGCTATCCCATCACCAATGCGTTTAGGCCATGATCTTCATGAACACCCGCAGCCTTGCGCCTTGCCCTTCGAGATGGGCCTATGGCCCTTCTCAGGGTGAGGCGAAAAAGAAATTCCTCATCCTGAGGAGCGAAGCGTCTCGAAGGATGAGGGACATATGATAAAAGTTCGCTTCGCCCCCAGCCCCACAGGCTTTTTGCATGTCGGCAATGCCCGCGTGGCCCTGATCAACTGGCTGTTCGCCAAGGTGAAGGGCGGGCACTTCATCCTGCGTTTCGATGATACCGATGTCGAGCGCTCGAAACCTGAATATGTCGAGGCGATCAGGCGCGATCTGGCCTGGCTGGGCCTGGGCTGGGATGTGGAAGAATTTCAGTCGGCCCGATTGCAGCGCTATCAGGCGGCGGCGGAAAAGCTGAAGGCCGATGGCCGTCTCTATCCTTGCTATGAAACGCCCGAGGAACTGGAATTCAAGCGCAAGCTGCAGCTGTCGCGCCGTCAGCCCCCGGTTTATGATCGCGCCGCCCTGAAACTCTCCGACACGGACCGGGCGAAACTTGCATCAGAGGGGCGAAGGCCGCATTGGCGCTTTAAGTTGTCCGAAGGCCGCGTCTCCTGGAACGATCAGGCCCGCCATCACGACATCACCATCGATCTGTCTAGCGTCAGCGATCCCGTGCTGCTGCGCGAGGATGGAAGCTTCCTCTACACCCTGCCCTCGGTGGTGGACGATATCGAGATGGGAATCACCCATGTCATCCGCGGCGAGGATCATATCACCAATGCCGGCGTGCAGATTGATCTGGCCGCAGCGTTGGGTGCTGCCCCGCCCGCCTATGCCCATCTGTCGCTGCTGATCGACGCCTCGGGCAAGGGATTTTCCAAGCGCGAAGGCAGTGCCAGCCTGCAAGAGATTCGCGAGAACGGCATCGAGGCATTAACGCTTTGCGCCTATCTGGCCCGCCTGGGCTCGCCCCACGCGCCAGAGCCGATTTCCTGCCTGGACGAGTTGGTCAAGGGCTTCGATCTGGCGTCCTTTTCGCACGCCACCCCGCATGTCGATGTGGCCGAGGTGAACCGGTTGAATGCGCGCCTTCTGCATCACCTGTCCTTTGGTGCCGTGAAGGACCGCCTGGGTTTGGCCGAGGCCGACGAGGCCTTCTGGCTGGGCATTCGGGGCAACTTGCAAAAACTTTCCGATGCCAAGCCGTGGTGGGACATTCTGCATCGCCCTGTCACCCCCGTGATCGAGGACGCAGGCTTTACGGAGGCCGCCGCCGATTTGTTGCCGGGCGAGCCCTGGGATGAAACCACCTGGTCCGCCTTTACCAACGCCGTCAAGGCGGCAACCGGACGCTCAGGCAAGGCGCTGTTTCATCCCCTGCGTCTGGCGCTGACGGGCCAGGAACAGGGGCCCGAGATGAAAAGTCTGCTGCCGCAAATCGGACGCAGGCGCGCACTCGCCCGCCTCAAGGGAGAAACCGCATGAGCGGACTTAAGCTGCACAACACGCTTTCCAGGACCAAGGAGAGTTTCGTCCCGCTTGTTCCCAATCATGTGCGCCTTTATGTCTGCGGCCCCACGGTTTACGACCGGGCGCATATCGGCAATGCTAGGCCCGTCATCGTGTTCGATGTTCTGGTGCGCTTGTTGCGCGGGCTTTATCCGCGCGTGACCTATGTGCGCAACATCACCGACGTGGATGACAAGATCAACGCCAAGGCCAAGGCCAGCGGGCGCCCGATCGGTGACATCACCGAAGAGACGACGAAGCTGTTTCATGAGGACATGAAGGCTTTGGGGGCGCTGCCCCCCGATATCGAGCCTCGGGCCACGGCGCATATTCCCCAGATGATCGGCATGATCGAAAGTCTGATCGGTCAGGGCCACGCCTATGAAGCCGAGGGGCATGTTCTGTTCGCCGTTCCCTCGATGCCAGATTACGGCAAGCTGTCGGGCCGCTCGCGCGATGAAATGATCGCAGGTGCCAGGGTCGAAGTGGCGCCCTATAAGAAGGACCCTGCCGATTTCGTTTTGTGGAAACCCTCGAGCCCCGATCAGCCGGGCTGGGAATCGCCCTGGGGTCGCGGGCGGCCCGGCTGGCATATCGAATGCTCGGCCATGAGCCGCGAATATCTGGGCGAGAGCTTCGACATCCATGGCGGCGGCCAGGACCTGATCTTTCCCCATCACGAGAACGAAATCGCGCAAAGCGAATGCTGCAACCACGCCCCTTTCGCCCGCTTCTGGCTGCATAACGGATTCTTGAAGGTCGAAGGCGAGAAGATGAGCAAATCGATCGGCAATATCCTGTCGGTCCACGAATTGTTGGGCGAGGCGCCGGGCGAGGCCATCCGCTTTGCCGTGCTGTCGGCGCATTACCGCCAGCCCTTGGACTGGACCGACGAGGGGCTGAAGGCCGCCAAGGTGGGGCTTGACCGCCTGTACCGTGCCCTGGAAGCCGCTCCGGACGCCAGGCCCGCCCCCGAGGCCCCCCTGTCGGTGCGGGCCGCCCTGATGGACGATCTCAATACGCCCTTGGCCATCAGCCATCTGCACGAATTGGCGGGCCTGCTCAACAAGGCGACCGATACCGACGACAAGAACCGGCTTGCAGGCGCACTTCTGGCCTCGGGGGCGTTGATGGGCCTACTCGGAGCCAATCCGCTGCAATGGAAAACCGGCGCCGGAGAAGCGGGGGCCGACAAGGGCGATCAGGAGATCCAAGCCCTGATCCAGCAACGCCAGGAAGCCAAAAAGGCAAAGAATTTCAAAGAGGCAGACCGTATCCGCGATGAGCTAAAGGCCCAGGGTGTTCTTCTGGAAGATAGCCCCGCCGGGACAAGCTGGCGGCGCGCATAACGGAATATGTCGATTTTTGACGAATTTGTGATATCATGTTGCCATGAATCACATGGTGCCGGTTGTCTCTATGCCCAGCTTGGCCTTCACACCCGACATGGCGACGGGCATTCGCGCCATCGACAATGATCACCGCATGCTGATCGACATTGCCAATGCGCTGACCGAAGAGGTGGCGGCTGGCAATTCCAAGGAAAAACTGGGGGCGGCGCTGGATGCTCTGATCCGCTATGTCGAGGAGCATTTCCGGCGCGAGGAAAAGATGCTGACCGACTGCGCCTATCCGCAATTGGCCGCCCATATGCGCGAACATCAAAATCTGTCGCGTTCGGTCTATGAGATTCACCATCTTTTCCGCACCCATCCCGAACAGGTGCCCTGGGGACAGGTGACGGCCTTTCTGGCCAACTGGCTGAAAAGCCATATTCTGCAAACCGACATGGCCTATGTGGAGTGCGTTCGCAATTTCGACGGCACCAAGAATGGCAACAGCCCTCTGCCCATTCAGCCGCTGACCCTTCATGTAACGCCCAATCGGGCCGACCTTCTGTTCCGCTGCTCCAATCTGCTGCTGGAAGATGGCGAGATGGCCCGCCTGCTCGAAGAGGCCGTGACTCAGATCGAAGAGCGCCAGTCAACAATTGGTTGACGGCACCCGGGCTCGCCCTGCAACTTAGCGCGCATGAGCCGCCCTAACGCCCCGCTTGAACCCTTTGAACGCCTGGATTGGCTGCGTTTGGCGCGTTCCGAGCGCGTGGGGCCGGTCACTTTTCACCGTCTGATCGAGCGTTTCGGCACGGCTGAGGCAGCGCTGAAGGCCCTGCCTGATCTGGCCAAGCGCGGCGGACGGATGAGCGGGCTTAAGATCTGCCCCAAGACCGAGGCCGAGGCGGAGCTGGCGGCGGCAGACAAGCTGGGAGCCAAGCTGATCGCCTGGTGCGAGCCCGCCTATCCGCCCTGGCTGAAGGCCTGCGAGGACGCGCCGCCGCTGTTGTGTGCGTTGGGCGCCGTTCATCTACTTGCCAAGCCCATGCTGGGCATCGTGGGGGCGAGAAATGCCTCGATCAATGGGCGGCGCTTTGCCAAGCGCCTGGCCGAGGGGCTGGGGGGTGCCGGACTGGTGGTGGCCTCTGGCCTGGCCAGGGGGATCGATGGTGCGGCGCATGAAGGCGCCCTTGCCACCGGCACGGTGGCGGTTCTGGCGGGTGGCGTCGATAATATCTATCCGCCCGAACATGCTGTTCTTTACCAAAAGATCGCCGAGGCTGGGGTTATTCTCTCGGAAATGCCCCCGGGCACGGTGCCCCAGGCCAGTCATTTTCCCAGGCGCAACCGAATCGTTACCGGCCTGTCGCTGGGTCTGGTCGTGGTCGAGGCGGCAGCCAAGTCGGGTTCGCTGATCTCGGCCCGTCTGGCCGCCGAGCAAGGGCGCGAGGTCTTTGCCGTGCCCGGCCATCCCGACGATCCCAGGGCCTATGGCCCCAACCGGCTGATCAAGGACGGAGCGCATCTGGTCTCCGATGTCCGGGATATTCTGGAGATCATTGGCGATCTGATGCGCCGCCCGCTGGGCGAACCACCCCAACGAGACCTGTTCACGCCGCCCTCAGCCACATTTGCCGAGGCGGAGCTGGACCGGGCTAGGGCGGAATTGCTTGAAGTTATAGGCCCTTCACCGGTTCCGGTTGACGAAATCCTCCGGCAGTGCCATTTGTCGCCCCCCGTGGTGGCGACGGTTCTTCTTGAATTGGAACTGGCCGGAAGGCTGGAGCGTCACCCCGGAAACCGCGTCGCCCTGTTGGCTGGGGCCTAATAAGTCTTATTTCGGGGTCACCTTTCGCCTCATGCACGTCGTCGTCGTCGAATCGCCCGCCAAGGCCAAGACCATCAATAAGTATCTAGGCAAGGACTATGTGGTCCTGGCCAGCTTCGGCCATGTGCGCGATCTGCCCGCCAAGGACGGCTCGGTCGAGCCGGGCAACGATTTTCATATGCATTGGGAAACCGATGCCCGCGGCAAGAAGGCGCTTTCGGAAATCTCCAAGGCCCTGAAGGGTGCTGATCAGCTGATTCTGGCGACCGATCCCGACCGCGAGGGCGAGGCGATTTCCTGGCATGTGCAAGCTGAACTGGGCAAGAAGCTGAAGGGCATCGACGTCAAGCGCGTCGTCTTCAACGAAATCACCAAAACCGCCATTCTGGCCGCCATGAAGGCGCCCCGCGCCATCGATCAGGAACTGGTCGATGCCTATATGGCCAGGCGCGCCCTTGATTATCTGGTCGGCTTCACGCTTTCACCGGTTTTGTGGCGCAAGCTGCCCGGTTCGCGCTCGGCGGGACGCGTGCAGTCGGTGGCGCTGCGTCTGGTCTGCGAGCGCGAATCCGACATCGAGCGCTTCAGGGCGCGGGAATATTGGACGGTCGAGGCCGATCTGACCAGCAAGGGCGGGGCTGTGGTCACGGCCACGCTAAGCCAGTTGAACGGCAAGAAGCTCGACAAGTTCGATCTGGCGGGCGAGGCCGACGCCCTTGCCGCCAAGAAGGCGGTCGAGGCCGGGCCCCTGGATGTCTGGCGGGTTGAGAAAAAGCGGGTCAAGCGTCACCCCTTCGCCCCCTTCACCACCTCGACATTGCAGCAAGAGGCGTCGCGCAAGCTGGGCTTTTCGGCCAAGCATACGATGCAGCTTGCCCAGCGCCTGTATGAAGGTGTCGATATCGGCGGCGAAACGGTGGGTTTGATCACCTATATGCGAACCGACGGCGTCACCATGGCCGAGGAGGCGATCGGCGCCTGCCGCTCGCTGATCACGCGCAATTTCGGGGCCGATTACCTGCCCGCCGCCCCCCGCCTTTACAAGACCAAGGCCAAGAACGCGCAAGAGGCGCATGAGGCAATTCGGCCCACCGATGTCTTCAAGAAACCAGAAGAGATCGGGCGCTATCTCGACCGCGATCAGTTGCGCCTTTACGAATTGATCTGGAAACGCACCCTGGCTTCCCAGATGGAAAGCGCTGAAATGGATCAGGTGGCGGCTGACTTTGCCGATGGCAAGCGCAAGACCGTGCTGAGAGCCACCGGCTCGACCATCGCCTTCGACGGATTCTTGAAGCTCTACCGCGAGGACCGCGACGATCCCGAGGATGACGAGGGCGAGGGCAAGCGCCTGCCTCCCTTGAACGAGGGCGAGTCGGTCAGCTTAAAGGACGTGCGCCCGCTTCAGCATTTCACCGAATAGCCGCCGCGCTATACCGAAGCCAGCCTGGTCAAGAAACTGGAAGAGTTGGGAATCGGCAGGCCGTCCACCTATGCCTCGATTCTGTCGGTGTTGCAGGAGCGCAGCTATGTGCGCCTGGATGGCAAACGCTTCATTCCGGAAGATCGCGGCCGTCTGGTCACCGCCTTCCTGGAAAGCTTCTTTGCCCGTTATGTCGAATATAGTTTCACCGCCGATCTGGAGGAGAAGCTGGACGATATCGCCGATGGGCGCATCGCCTGGCGCAAGGTGCTGGCCGATTTCTGGCAAGCCTTTCACACCTCGGTCGACGACACCAAGGAACTGCGCGTTTCCGACGTTTTGAACGCGCTGGACGACTCTTTGGGGCCGCATTTCTTTCCGCCTCGGGCCGATGGCTCTGACTCGCGCGTCTGTTCCACCTGCGGCACCGGGCGCTTGAGCCTGAAATTGGGCAAGTTCGGCGCCTTCATCGGCTGCTCGAACTATCCGGAATGCAAGGTCACCAAGCCCCTGGCCGTGGCCAATGGCGAGAATGGCGGCGCTGGCGAGGAGCAGGAAGGCCCCAAGCTTCTGGGCCAATCGCCTGCGGGTTATGCCGTCACGCTGCGCCAGGGGCCTTATGGTCCCTATGTGCAGGAGGGTGATGCCGATACGCTGCCGCCCGTGGTCAAGGAAACCAAGAAGGGCGGGCGCAAGGAAAGCCCGGCCAAGCCCAAGCGCATCTCGCTGCCCAAGGGGCTTGATCCGGCTGCGGTCGATCTGGAAAAGGCGCTGTCACTGCTGACGTTGCCGCGCGAGGTGGGGCTGCATCCCGAGACCGGCACCAAAATCCTGGCAGGCATCGGACGCTTCGGGCCCTACCTTAAATATGGCGAAACCTTCAAATCGATTCCTGCAGGCGACGATGTGCTGACGATCGGGCTCAACCGCGCCGTCATGCTGCTGGCCGAGCCCAAGGGCGGACGCGGCGGCAGAGGCGCAAAGCCAGAGGGCCGCCCGCTTGGCAACCACCCCGAGGATGGCAAGCCGGTGATGGCCCATGCCGGGCGTTATGGCCCCTATGTGGCGCATGCGGGCGTCAATGCCACGCTGCCCAAAGACATTCCTCTCGAAGCCGTAACGCTGGAACAGGCACTCCCCCTGCTGGCCGCCCGCAAGGCCAAGGGCCCCGTTGCCAAAAAGCCTTTCAAGCGCCAGGCGAAGAAGGGCTAGCTTTCTGAACTGAGGGACTCGTATGCGACCATCGGTCAATACCAGGGGTCTTGTTTCCTTTCTCGTTACTGGCGGTTTTCTCGTCATGACGGTGACCGGGCTTGTTCTCTATGTCGTGCCGCCGGGCAGGGTCGCCAACTGGATCGACTGGACCTTGTGGGGGCTGAGCAAGGATCAGTGGGCCGACGTTCACATCACCTTCAGCCTGATGTTCGTCCTGGCCGGAATCGTCCATCTGGTCTTCAACTGGAAGCCCTTCATGCACTATCTGGGCACCAAGCTTAAGGGCCACCTTGCCATGCGCTGGGAAGGCGGGGCCACCTTCGCCGTTCTCATTCTGATGGTGGTGGGAACCCTGGTTCCCTGGCCGCCCCTCTCCCAGATTTTGGCCTTGAACGAGACATTGCGGGAAAGCTGGTCCACGGGGGCTGATGCAGAACCACCCTTCGGCCATGCAGAAGAAGTCACCTTGCAATCTCTGGCCAGCAAGATGCGTTTTGATGCCGACGAAGCCTTAAGCGCCCTGCGACAGGCGGGACTGAAGGTGGAAAACACCGGCAGTTCGGTTCGCCAGATCGGCGACGCGAATAAGCGCTCTCCGGCAGAGGTCTATGCCATTATCTCGGGCGGCGCCAAGAGACAGGCCGCCCAGCCTTCCATGGGAGGGCTCAGCGCCGAGGAAATCGACGCGCGCTTTGCCGGAACTGGCGTTGGCCGCAAGACGGTTGCCCAGGCGGCGGCCGATGGTGGAATCGCCCCGGAACTGGCCCTAAACCGCCTGACACAGGCGGGCATAGAGGCCAAGGCGGACGAGCGGCTTAAGGACATCGCCGCCCGCGCAGGTAACCGCGAGGCGATGGATCTGTTCAAGATCGTCCTGGCCGCTGGGAAATAACCGCCGGGATCAGGCAACCCCTCCGCTGGCCCATGCTCAAAAGACTTTTCAAACCAAGAAGATAGGCGTAATATGATTGCATTGATTGCAATGCAGGCAACGCCATGTCCAGCATCACCATCCGCAAATTCGATGATTCCATGAAAGGCAAGCTGCGCATCCGTGCCGCCTGTCATGGTCGTTCCATGGAAGAAGAGGCCCGCGTCATTTTGCGCAGCGCCCTGGCCAGCGAGGAGGGGGGCCAGATGAATCTGGCCGAAAGGATTCGCAAGCGCTTCGCCCCCCTGGGCGGCGTTGAGCTGGAAGTGCCGCCGCGCGAGGGTCTGCGCCAGCCGCCGGATTTTGGGGAATGATACTTCTCGACACCAATGTCCTGTCGGAACTCATGCGCCCCAAGCCTGAAGCCGCCGTCCTGCATTGGCTGGCCCAGCAATCGGCGCAAAGCGTGTTCACCACCAGCATTACCGAAGCTGAAATCCTGTTCGGTTTGGCCTTACTGCCCCAGGGGGTCAGGCGCGATGCACTGACAAAAGCTTCCCAGGCCCTGTTCGCCGAGGATTTTGCTGACCGCGTTTTGTCTTTTGATCGGGCAGCGGCGCAGGAATTTGCTGACATCGCAGCGGCAAGGCGCCAAGCGGGGCGCCCCATCGCCCATGCCGATGCTCAAATCGCCGCCATCGCGCGCTCGCACAAGGCCATCTTGGCGACCAGAAACCTGTCTGATTTCGAGCAGTGCCGGATCGAGGTCGTCGATCCTTGGGCGGCACCATGACTCATCGCCCCAAACAGCCAGCCCCCTTTCCCAGCCGCCAGCAGGTTCTTGATTTCATCCGCGATCATCCGGGCGAGGTGGGCAAGCGCGAAATCGCCCGCGCTTTCCGTCTGGGACCGGGAGACCGCCAGGAATTGAAAGCCCTGCTGCGCCAACTGGTCGATGACGGCGCTCTGGAGCGCGGGCGCAAGCGGCGGGTGGCCCGTCCGGGAAACCTGCCCGGCACCGCCATCGTCGAGGTGACGGGCACCGATACCGATGGTGAGCTGATCGCCAAGCCCATCGCCTGGGAGCAGGAGTCCAAGCCGCCGCGCATCCTGCTGGCCCCTGAGCGGCGCAGGCAGGGTGCTGCCATCGGGGTGGGCGACCGCGTTCTGGCCAAGCTGCACCGTATCAACGACCATCTTTATGAAGCACGGCCGATCCGCCGATTGGCCGCCGAGCCTTCCCGCGTGCTGGGCGTGTTCGAGACCGGTCCCGACGGCAGCGGGCGCCTGATCTCGGTCGAGAAGCGTGACAGGGCGGAATATCTGATCGGGCGCGAAGAGTCCGAGGGCTTGGCGCGCGGAGAGCTGATTCTGGCCGAACTGCTGCCTGGACGCCATTACGGCATGCGGCTCGCGAAGCCGGTGGAGCGTCTGGGCGACATGACCCAGCCCCGGGCGGTCAGCCTGATCGCCATTCACGCCAGGGGCATTCCCACGGAATTTCCCCAAGCAGCACTCGATCTGGCGGCAAGCGCCAAGCAGGCCCCCTTGGAAGCGCGCGAGGATTTGAGGGCCATTCCCCTGGTCACCATCGACGGCGAGGACGCCAGGGATTTCGACGATGCGGTCTTTGCCGAGCCCGATACGGATGCGTCCAATCCTGGCGGCTGGAAGCTTCTGGTCGCCATCGCCGATGTCTCCTGGTATGTGCGCCCAGATGACGCGCTGGACCGCGAGGCCAAAAAGCGCGGCAACTCGGTCTATTTTCCCGACCGCGTGGTGCCCATGCTGCCCGAGGCCTTGTCCAACGGCTTGTGTTCGCTAAAGCCGGGCGAGGATCGGGCCACCATGGCGGTGCGTATCACCATCGATGCCGAGGGCAATCTTCTGCGCCATGCCTTTACCAGGGGGCTCATGCGCTCGGCGGCGCGCCTTACCTATACCCAGGTTCAGGCAGCGCACGACGGCAAGCCAGACGCCGCCCTTGGCCCTTTGATGTCGTCGGTGATCGAGCCCCTGTTCGGCGCCTTCGCCTGCCTGATGAAAGCCCGCGAGAAGCGGGGCGTGCTCGATCTCAATGTGCCCGAGCGCAAGGTGATGCTGGACGACAAGGGCAAGGTGCTGGGCATCGAGCCCCGCCTGCAGTTGGACAGCCACCGCTTGATCGAGGAATTCATGATCGCGGCCAATGTGGCGGCGGCCGAAACCTTGGAGCGCCTGCATCTGCCTTGCATGTACCGGGTGCATGCCGAACCGACTGCCGACAAGCTGGAATCCTTGCGCGACTTCCTGGCCTCGATGGAGCTTAATCTTTCCAAGGGCCAGCATCTGACGCCTGCGCACTTCAACCAGATTCTGGCCAAGGTGAAGGGATCGGCCAATGAGGTGCTGGTCAATCAGGTGGTGCTGCGCAGTCAGGCCCAGGCCCTGTACGCGCCCGAGAATGTCGGCCATTTCGGCTTGGCCCTGAAGCGCTACGCCCATTTCACCTCGCCCATTCGCCGCTATGCTGACCTTCTGGTGCACCGAGCCTTGATCAAGGGGCTGAAGGCGGGGGCCGGGGGGCTGGTTGCTGAGGAAATCGAGGGCTTTGCCGACACGGCCGAACATATTTCAGCCACCGAGCGCCGGGCTGCGGCGGCCGAGCGCGATGCGGTTGATCGCTATACCGCCCTGTTCCTGGCTGATCGCGTGGGTGCCCTGTTCACGGGGCGCATCGGTGGGGTAACGCGCTTTGGCCTGTTCGTGACGCTGGACGATACCGGGGCCGATGGATTGGTGACGGCGGCCTCGCTGCCCGGCGACTATTATGTGCATGACGAACGCAGCCATTCCCTGATCGGACGGCGTACGCGCAAAAGCTACCGTCTGGGCGATCTGGTCACCGTGCGCCTGCTGGAGGCTGTTCCCGTGACCGGCGGTCTTCGGTTCGAGATCGTCAAGCACGGCGCCCCAAAGCGTTGACCAATGGCGTTGCCGGGTCTATTGTCCGCCGACCTTACATCAAGCTGACCATGCACCCCCTCATCCACGCGTTTCTCGTTCTGCTCGTCCTGACCTCCGCCCTGCCAGCGGCAGCCGGAACCGCGCCCGCGCCAACAGGCCCGAAGTCCGCGCAGTCCTGGTATTTGCGCGCCGCCAAGGCGGGCGATCCCTTGGCGCAATATCTTTTGGCCACGCGCTACGAGCGCGGGCTGGGTGTCGAGGCCGATGCGGCCCAAGCTGTCGAATGGTACCGGGCCGCCGCCCAGCAGGGCCAGCTTGAAGCCCAGTTCAAGCTGGGCGTCATGCGCGCCAAGGGGCGCGGCATTGCCCGCGACTACGCGGCGGCTAGGCGCTGGTTTCGCCTGTGCGCCACCGAGGGCATGATCGAGGCGCAGTACAATCTGGGACTCATGATCGACCAGGGTTTGGGCGAACCTAGGCGTGCCGAAGAGGCCGCCGAATGGTACCGTGCTGCCGCCGAGGCGGGTTTGGCCGCCGCCCAGCGTCGCCTGGGGCGCCTTTATGAATTGGGCGATGGTGTGCATCGCGATTATGCCCAGGCCTTCTTCTGGTACGAAATGGCGTCCCGCCAGGGCGATCAGGAAGCCAACGCCGCCAGGGACCGCCTGACCGGCGATATGAGCAAGCGTGATCAGGAAGCGGCAAGCGAGCAGATCGCCACGCGCCTGCGCGAATCGCGCGTTCCCGCCTTCCCCCAGTCGCCTGCCGGAAAAAAGTAGCACTGGCGCACGGTCACTTAACCCCGAGTCACTCGCGTGACTTGGGGTAAACCTAATCACATCAGTCTCTAAGGAGCCACACAGAGGGAAAGTGGGGCAATCATTCTTGATTGTCGGCGCATTCTTCTCTATCTGTTGTTGAGCATGGCATAGCCTTTCGGATCAACCACGGCAAGGAGAGCAGATAATGCGTCTTCTCCTGCGCTTTGGCGCACCACTGGTCGCGGTACTGGCCGTGCTTGCGGCTCTCCTGACGCCAGTTGCCGATCATCTCGTTTCCCGCTGGTTTCAGCACGACGTCGAGATGCGCTCGCGTCTGATTTTCAGTTCCGTTCATGACTCGCTGACGGAATTGATGCGAAGCTCATCGAACAAGGAAATCAAGACTCTCTTCGACCGCATCGCCGAGGACGAGCGCGTTCTGGCGGTTGGCTGGTGCGGGCCTGACGCCAAGCTTCGATTGGCCAGCAAGAACTGGCCGCGCGTCTTGACTTGCCGCTCCAATTCCGGGCCGCTGACTCAGTCGTTCCACACCGAATCGTTGACACACGGCTCAGTCCTTCATGGCCTCTTTCCGTTGTCTGCCGAGGAGCCCTCCCTCGGCCAGTTGGCGATCCTGCACGATCTCACCTTCATTGAACGGCGCAGCCTAACGGCAAGGCTCTACATAATGGGCTTCCTGGTTCTGCTTGCCATTGCCGCCGCCTCTGTCACGGTCCTCATGGCCCAACTGACACTGAGGGGATGGATCAAATCCGTCCGCATGGCCTTGAACGCCCCCGCTAGCGACTATAGGCAAAGCCAGGGAGCCGATCCTCAACTGGTGCCTATGATGGGGGAGATTCGCCAGCTCTTGCGTGATCTCGACATCTCACGGCGCACCGCCACTGGAATTCGCGTTGACTGGTCTCCCGACACGCTACGACAGGTGCTGGACAACGAACTGCCGGGCGTGGATGTTCTGGTGCTTTCCAACCGTGAACCCTACATCCACAACCGGGATGCATCGGGAAACATCGCCATGCAGCGCCCGGCCAGCGGGCTGGTAACGGCGCTCGAGCCCATCACACGCGCCTGTCGGGGAACCTGGGTGGCGCATGGCAGCGGGTCAGCGGACCGCGAAACCGTGGACGGGAACGATCACATCGGCGTGCCGCCGGACGATCCGGTCTATACGCTGCGCCGGGTATGGCTTTCCGAGGACGAGCAGAACGGCTACTACTATGGCCTGTCCAACGAAGGCCTCTGGCCGTTGTGCCACATCACCTATGTGCGACCGGTCTTTAGGGAGCAGGACTGGGAGCAGTATGTTTCGGTCAATCGCAAATTCGCCGAAGCGATTGTGACGGAAGCGAAGCGGCCCGATCCTTTGGTTCTGGTGCAGGACTATCACTTCGCCCTGGCGCCGCGCATGATCCGCGAGCGCCTGCCCGATGCCACCATCATCACTTTCTGGCATATTCCCTGGCCCAACTCTGAGGTATTTGGCATTTGCCCCTGGCGCGAAGCCATTCTGAACGGGCTGCTGGGCAGTTCAGTGATCGGGTTTCACACGCAGTTGCACTGTAACAATTTCATCGAGACGGCCGATCGTTTCATCGAGTGCCATATCGACCGCGAGCAGTCGACGATTTCCGTGGGCGGACATTGCGCCCTGGTCCGGCCCTACCCCATCTCCATCGACTGGCCTCCAGCGGCGCTGAAGGGGCAGGCCCCGGTTTCTGAATGCCGTAGTGCCGTCCTTGATCGTTATCATCTGCCCAAGGCGACGCTGCTTGCCGTCGGAGTCGAGCGCTTCGACTTCACAAAGGGCATTCCCGACCGCTTTCGCGCCGTCGAACTGTTGTTGGAGAAACATCCGGAGTGGATCGGTCGCTTCGTTCTCATACAGGTGGCGGCACCCAGTCGCAGCAAGCTTGCCGTCTACCAGGATATTCAGAATGAAACGATAATGATCGCCGAACAGATCAACCAACGCTTCGGGCGCGCAGGCTACAAGCCGATCATTCTGGTTGCCCAGCACCACGAGCCGGAACAGGTCTACGAGCTGTTCCGGGCAGCCGATCTGTGCATCGTCAGCAGTCTTCACGACGGCATGAATCTGGTTGCCAAGGAATTCGTGGCGGCAAGGGACGATGAGCAGGGCGTCCTGATCCTCAGCACGTTTGCAGGTGCCTCGCGCGAGCTGATGGAAGCCTTGATCGTCAATCCCTTCGACGCCAAGGCGACGTCGGACGCCATAGATCAGGCGCTGCGCATGGCCCCAGGCCTGCAGGCCGAGCGCATGCATTTGATGCGCGAGATGGTCAGCGAGAACAATGTCTACTACTGGGCGGGGCGGATGCTGCTGGATGCGTCGCGCATCAGAAAGCGCGGCCGCATCGAATCCAGCATTGCCAAAGCGAGTGGAGCGCTCTGAGAACATGGTGGACTCACTGCCTGCTCCCAGGAGTGACCAGCCCGCATGGGCCCTGTTTCTCGATGTCGACGGCACTCTCATAAATCTGGCCGAGCGCCCCGACTCGGTCATCGTTCCTGAAAGTCTGCCCGCCCTGCTTGGCCGCCTCAAAGGCGCTCTCGGAGGGGCTTTGGCCCTGATCAGCGGACGCAGCCTGGCCTCGCTCGACGCGCTGCTGGGCAAGGTGGAACTGGACGGGGCGGGCTGCCATGGTGCCGAGATCCGGATCGCGGGCAGGGTGCATGTTCATTCCCGGGCCGATGATGTTCTGTCATCAGTCGCCAAGCGTCTGGCAGGCTTGACGGAAGGCATCCCCCTGAGCATGGTCGAAATGAAGTCGCATTCGATTGCCTTTCACTACCGCCCCCCACGGCTGGATGCTTTCGAAGCTAGGCGTCTGGCTCTGGCGGCGATTGCGGGCGAGGAGGGAAGATTGCGTCTGCTCGATGGCAAGCAGGTTGTCGAGATTCTGCCTCAGGCTGTGGGCAAGGGCGAGGCCATCTCGCATTTTCTTGGGCAACCGCCCTATCGCGACCGCCTGCCAGTGTTCGTCGGCGACGATGTGACCGATGAGGAAGGTTTCCGAGAGGTCAACAGTCGAGGCGGGTTATCGATTCGGGTCGGGCGAGAGGGTGCTACTGAGGCCTGTTTCCAAGCGGGGTCGGTTGCCGATGTGGTGGCCTGGCTGGCAGGGCCGGTCTGCCACGCTCTTGGGTGCGACAAGGAAAGGAGCGCTTCGTGACACATCTGAATCTGGGTGTTATCGGCAATTGCAACCTGGCCATGTTGATCGACAATGCGGCGCACATCGTCTGGGGATGCTTTCCAAGGCTGGATGGCGTGCCGATCTTCAACGCCCTGGTGGGCGGCGAGAAACCCTATCGTCCCGAGGATCCCGCCAACGGTGGGTATTTCGTGATCGAATTGGCCAATCAGTTGCGCAGCGAGCAATTCTATACGCCGAACACGGCCGTTCTTTGCACACGCCTCTACGGCGAGGACGGCAGCGCCGTCGAGGTGGTCGATTTCGCCCCCCGCTATCCCCAGTATGACCGGATGTTCCGGCCCCCGGCCATCGTCAGACGTATTTTTCCCTTGAATGGAAAACCAAGGCTGCGCGTAAGGCTTCGTCCGCGCTTTGGTTGGGGCAATGATATTCCCCGTGTCACGTTGGGCAGCAACCATATGCGCTTCGTCTTTGGCGACGCGGCCTTGCGGCTGACCACCGACGCGCCCTTGTCCTATATCGCTGAGGAAACGCCCTTTCTGCTCGACTACCCCGTCAGCCTGATTCTGGGGTCGGATGAAAGTCTGATGGCTGGAATCGAGGAGACCGCGCGGATCTTTCACGAAAAGACGCTGGATCATTGGCGCAACTGGGTGCGCTCTCTGTTCATTCCCTTCGACTGGCAGGAGGCTGTCATTCGGGCGGCGATCACGCTGAAGCTGTGCAATTACGAAGAAACGGGGGCCATCGTGGCGGCCCTGACCACTTCGATCCCCGAGGCCCCAAATACCCAGCGCAACTGGGACTACCGCCTCTGCTGGCCGCGCGATGCCTATTTCGTTATCCATGCGCTGAATCGTCTGGGCGCCACCCGGACGATGGAGGAATATCTGGGTTACATCACGAACATCGTGAGCGAGGCAGGCTTGCAACCGGTCTACGGTATCACGCGCTCGACCAATCTTGACGAGAAGATCGCCCCGGCGCTTGCGGGCTATCGCGGCATGGGTCCGGTCCGCTTGGGAAACCAAGCGTATGAGCAGGTTCAGAACGATGTTTATGGCAGTGTTGTCCTGGCGGCCACGCACGTCTTTTTCGATCAAAGACTGCCCAGTTCCGGAAATCACCAGTTGTTCGAACGGCTGGAGATGCTGGGGCGCAGTGCCGTGCTTGCCTTTGACAAGCCTGATGCGGGCCTGTGGGAGTTGCGAGGCAAGCATGCCGTCCACACCTTTTCCAGTCTGATGTGCTGGGCCGCCTGCGACCGCTTATCGAAAATTGCAGGCGCATTGGGCCTGAAGGAGCGCGCGATCTTCTGGCGGGTCGAGGCCGACCGCCTGCACGAAACCATTGTCTCCCACTGCTGGAACGAGGCCAAACAGAGTTTTGTCTCGACCTGGAACGGCGCCGAACTGGATGCCAGCCTGCTTTTGATGCACGAACTCGATTTTCTGATGGCCGACGATCCCCGCTTCTCCCTTACGGTCGATGCCGTGGGCAAGGAATTAAAGCGCGGCGACCTGCTCTTGCGCTATTCCGTCGAGGATGATTTTGGGCTGCCAGAAACCGCTTTTACCATCTGCACCTTCTGGTACATCGATGCCCTGGCCTCGCTGGGTCGCAGAGAGGAAGCCCTGGCCATCTTCGAATCGATTCTGGCCCGTCGCAATTCCCTGGGACTGCTCTCGGAGGATATTCATCCGCTTACCGGCGAGCTTTGGGGGAATTTCCCGCAGGCCTATTCCATGGTCGGCCTGATCAATGCCGCGATGCGGCTTAGTCGCAGTTGGGAAGAGGTTTTCTAGAGCATGATCGTTTCGCGCTGAGTCACTCGGGCGTCTCGGAGTTAAACGTGAATCGGCAGCTCAAACCAAATTGGTAGAGCGGGTCATCTGATACCAGTTTGCGAAAAGCGACTGTTATCCTCGTGCTTCGAGACGGATGCTTCGCATCCTCCTCAGTATGAGGATAATCACTGAAGAAAAAACACAAACCTCATCCTGAGGCGCGAGCGGAGCGAGCCTCGAAGGATGGCCTCCAAGAGTCATTTCTTCTGCAATCGAGTATGATCTACCTTTCTGCCTTCGCCCGTTCGAAGCGTGTGCTGGCGATTTCATCCAGCATCTTTTGTTCCTTGAGATTGGCCTCTTCCAATTCCTTCTTGGCGCGGTTCTTCTCGACCTCTTCGTAGGTCTTCAATTCGCGATAGGCGGCGGCAAGGCGCTCCTGGGCTGCCAGAATTTCACGCCCGATGGCATCGAGCAGACGCACCAGATTACCCTTCATTTCCAGATAGCGCTGGGCGTAACCGCCATAGGAGAATCCGGCCAGCGTGGGGTCTTCGGCGGCGGTCTTCTGTTCTTCCACTAATTCCTGTTCAAGCCCGGTCAGCAGGGCCTGCACCTCGTCTTCGCGGGCCAGCAGGATGCCGAGTTCTCGCCTGCGCTCGTCTACCGTCCATTTGTGCAGACGGATCAGGGTTTTCAGTTTTTTTGCCATACGGGTTTATTGCGCCAGGATATCGGCCAGCAACTGGTAGCCGCTGGCCAGATCGGCCGCTTCCCGTTTGCCCTGGGCCAGGAAATCCTCTAACGCACCGTAATACTTGATCGCCTCGTCCACCGCCGGATCGCTGCCCTTGCGATAGGCTCCCAGGCGGATCAGCTCGGCCATGTCTTCATAGACCGCCAGAAGTTTTCGGGCCTTGGAAACGACCAGATTTTCTTCCTCCGAATTGCAGCCCGGCATGGTTCTGGAAACGCTGCGCAGAATATTGATGGCCGGATAGCGGCCCCGTTCGGCAATGGCGCGGTCCAGCACGATATGGCCGTCCAGAATGGCGCGCACGGCGTCCGAAATGGGCTCGTTGGTGTCGTCGCCCTCGACCAGAACGGTGAACAGGCCGGTGATGTTGCCCTGGCCCGGGCCGCCGGGGCCTGCGCGCTCCAAGAGCTTGGGCAGTTCCGCAAAAACCGAGGGCGTATAGCCCTTGGAGGCCGGGGGCTCGCCCGCCGACAGGCTGATCTCGCGCTGGGCCATGGCAAAGCGCGTCACCGAATCCATCAGGCACAGCACGTCATTGCCGGCATCGCGGTAGAATTCGGCCACCGACATGGTGACATAGGCGGCCTGGCGGCGCATGAGAGGCGATTCGTCCGAAGTGGCGACCACCACCACCGAGCGCTTCAAGCCTTCCTCGCCCAGATCATCCTCGATGAATTCGCGGGCCTCGCGTCCGCGCTCGCCGATCAGGCCGATCACGCTGACCTGGGCCTTGGTATGCTTGGCCATCATGGACAGCACACTCGATTTGCCAACGCCCGAGCCCGCGAAGATTCCCATGCGCTGGCCACGGCAACAGGTCAGAAAGGTGTTGATGGCCCGAATGCCCAGATCGATCTTGCCCGCCACGCGTTGGCGCGAATGGGCGGGCGGCGGGCGGTTATGGATGGGATAGGGCTTCTCGCCGCCGGGCAGGGGGCCCTTGCCGTCGATGGGCTCGCCCATGGCGTTGATCACGCGGCCCAGCCATGAGGGGTCGGGATAGAGCAGCGGCTCGGCATTGGCCACCTCGACCCGGCAACCCAGCCCCACCCCGTCCAGGGGGGAAAAGGGCATCAAAAGGGCCCGGCCCTCTCGGAATCCCACGACTTCGCAGGTCACCTGCCGGTTCGCCCGGGCCAGAATCTGGCAGCGATCCCCAACCGATAGGTTGTTTTGTACGCCGCCGATTTCCACCAGCATGCCCTGAACCGCCGTTACCCGGCCATAGATCTGATGGTCGGGCACCCGTTCGATGTCATTCAAGAGATTGCGCAGCAGGACCATGGGAAACCGCAGCTTGAAACGTTAACGATCTCGGCTTAAGGTTAACATAATGCTAAAGGGGGTTGGCATGCGCGTTTTATTGGTCGAGGACGATCCGGCAACAAGCAAGAGCATCGAATTGATGCTCAAAAGCGAAGGCATGGTGATTGATACCGCCGCCCTGGGCGAGGACGGTCTCGATATCGCCAAGCTGTATGATTACGATATCATCGTTCTTGATCTGCTGCTGCCCGATATGGACGGTTTCGAGGTTCTGCGTCGCCTTCGGGCCAACAAGGTGGAAACGCCCGTCCTCATCCTCACCGGTCTGGTCGATACCGACCGCAAGATCAAGGGCCTCTCGGGCGGGGCCGACGATTACCTGACCAAGCCCTTCGACAAGGGCGAGCTGATCGCCAGGCTTCAGGCCATCGTGCGCCGCGCCAAGGGCCATGCCCAATCCATCATTCATACCGGCAAGCTGGCGGTCAATCTGGAAAGCCGGGTGGCTGAGGTCGATGGCGAACCTCTGAAGCTGACCGGCAAGGAATACGGCATCCTGGAACTCTTGAGCCTGCGCAAGGGGGCCACGCTGACCAAGGAAACCTTCCTTAATCACCTCTATGGCGGCATCGACGAGCCCGAGCTCAAGATCATCGACGTCTTCATCTGCAAGCTGAGGAAAAAGCTCTCTCAGGCCACGGGTGGCGACAGCTATATCGAAACCGTTTGGGGGCGCGGCTACGTGCTGCGCGATCCCGACGACAAGGGCCAGCATCCGCCAGCGTGAGCCTTGCGTCTTCTCCCATCCTGATCAACTGGCAGGCGGGCACCGGCTCGGGCTGGGGGCTTTACGGATTCCATCTGGCGGTTCGGCTGGCGGCCCTGGGGCGCGGCTGCGAGCTGTTGTGGCCGGTTTCGGATTGGCAGGCCCCGCCTTTGGAAAGCCGGTTGTTCCAGGGCGTGGTGGAGCATTCGCGACCCCTTCAGGAAACATTCCGCGCCCTGCCCAGCGGTGGGGTGTTTGAAACACTGTCCACGGTGCTGAATGGATTGGGCGAGGAATTGCTGCCCTTGCCCCTGGGGGGGCGGCGCCTTCACGGGCAGCGCAATTTCGGCGTCACCTTCTTTGTCGATCCGGCCCTGGGGGCCGAGGCCCGGGCCATCGGCGCTGGTCTGGACGGTGTGATCGCAGGTTCGACCTGGAATGCCGTTCTTCTCGAGGCGGCGGGTGTTCCCCGCGTGCATCTGGTCATTCAGGGCATCGATCAAGGCGCTTTCCATCCAGCGCCGAAGGCAGGCCTGCTGCCTGGGCGTTTCGTCATCTTCTCGGGCGGCAAGCTGGAATTTCGCAAGGGCCAGGACATCGTGCTGACCGCCTTTCGCCAATTCAGAAAACGCCATCCCGAGGCGCTGCTGATGGCGGCCTGGAACAATGAGTGGGCCAATTCCGCAGCCAGCATCGCACTCTCGCCCCACGGCATGCCCGACCTGCCCCTGAAAGCCGATGGCAAGCCTGATATTCGGTCCTGGCTGGCCCTTCAGGGATTTACCGAGGACGAGGTGCTGCTGCTGCCCGATCTGCCCAACAGCCTGCTGGCCCCGGTTCTGCGCGAAGCCGATCTGGCTGTCTTTCCCAATCGCTGCGAGCCGGGAACCAATCTGGTAGCGATGGAGGCGATGGCTTCGGGCCTTCCCACCATCCTCGCGGCCAATACCGGGCATCTCGATCTGGCCGATTCCAAGCTGGCCTATGTGCTGGAGCGCCAGGATAAAGTGCAAGACCTTCCCTTCCACCGCTCGACCGAGGGCTGGGGCGAAAGCAGTGCCGAGGAATTGCTGGCTTTGATGGAGCGGGCCTTTGCCAAGCGAGACGAGGCAAGGTCATTGGGCAGCGCTGCGGCAGCGCATCTGAAGGCCTTCACCTGGGAGCGCCAGCTTGGGCAATTGATTGCGATCGTGGATGGGTGAAGAAGCTCTATTTCCCCTTGGAGGCAAGCGGATCCACTTTTTTAGACACACACCAGATACGGATCAATTGAAGCTCACCCTGCCCCTGATCACGAAACAGGCTCCTGCATTGGGTTAATTTCTCTGGAATCGGCAGATTTAGCCGGGAGTTGTCCGCAAAGCCGCAGATTAGTCGGGGTCGCCAATAGGTGATGTGGGAGAAGTCGAACTCATGGGTCACCAGATCACCTTCCCGGGTCACGCTGTCGGGGGCATGCGCTTTCTCCATCAAAGAAAGCTCGAACATGCCTATACGCAACGCAACCGGCTCGCCCCATGGCTTGACCTTGGGGCATTCCGTCGTGACGTCATCGGCCAAGCCGTCGCCAGCAGCTCCGAAACCAAGCATCAGCACAAATGGCCAGAACAGCAAGCGCATCGCTTTCCCCCCCTCACTTAAGAGCCATTGTTCCGACTTAAAACCGATCAGTCACTTTACCGTTTTGGCCCCAGCGCATCGTCCGAGATGCACCAGACGTTGAGCCATTCCGTGGGCTTCTTCTTTGAATCGTAATTGCGCAGGGTCATGCCGCAGCGAAGCAGAAGACCGTGGATCGGAATCTCGATGCTCGAGCGATCCTTGAACTCGCACATCAACACGGCTTTGTTGGAGTTGTAGTCGAGAAAATCACGTTCCAGCAAGACAAGCCCATTCTTCCTTACTATGCTGTCCTGCTCCCAGTGTGTCGGATAGCCCTCAGGCCAAATTTCTCCATAACGAAAGGGAACGGCATCGCCCCAGGGCTTGGCGGCAGGGCAGAGTGTTCTCACTTCACCAGCTAATACGGGATAGCTCAGGGTAATCGCCACGAACAAGGCCACTCGTGAGAAAAGTTTTTGCACCACTGGCACCATCACTTTCCCTTTCGAATCACCGAGTAATTTTCCATGCGGCTGGTTGGGTTTTTCGAGTTGCTTTCAAAAGCGAAAAACATCCTGCCAGCTTCCTTGTTCTTATGCTGATCCAGCACCCAGTATCCCTTCTTGCCGTTCTGCTCGCCGGGTTCGATGACGATGGCGGCATGGTTGCCGGTGTCGTTGTTCTGATACTTGCCGTCCTTGAAGGTAGCGATTGCCGTGCCCGGCGCAAGAGGAGGATCGTCCGGTCCCTTGATTTTCTCGCCCTCCTTCCAGTCCTTGGCGCTTCCTATGCCGGGGACGGCATGTTTGACCAGTGCGATGCATTGCCGACCACCCTTGCCTTTTTGGGTGCCTAGGCACAAACTCGCCTTAGGGGCGAGAAGAAAGGGACGGCAGGGCATGTGGCGGGTGGTGGTAATGGTGACTTTTCTTGGTCTGGGCGTAGGCATCGCCCAGGCGGGCGAGATTGATCCGGATCATTTCGGAACCTGGGCGCCCTTGGGCCAGCCATGCACAT
>PDZW01000016.1 GCA_002753155.1 Alphaproteobacteria bacterium WMHbin7 | reverse complement strand
TTGCCCAAAGGAACATTATTCCCGGAGGGCATGCCCTCCGCGACTGAATTGAAGCCACCCATGGCGGGCCTCCTGTGATGATGGTTGAAACAAACCAACCCAAACGCAAAAAGCCGCCCGGAGGGACCGGACGGCTTTTAGGCGCAATAAGGGCGGTAATGACTTCGCATTTATCCTATTGCGGGCAGGCAGTCAAGGTAAATCTTCACGGGAAGTCAAAAAGGCATAGATGCTCTGGAAATTTGTAGAAAAAACAACAGAACAGGAAATAAGTCACATTACAAGGCATAAAGACCTGGAATGATCCATTAGGCAAGCCGCCTTTGAGCGAGAAACATCCCAAGCTTTGGATCGTCTATTCCCCCTCAATCCCCCCTCGAGACCGGGCCTATTCTGTTTTCAACAAGGGAAGGGCGCGTTTCAGGGACGCGAAGGCCTTGCGGCTGGATAGAGCCAGCTTCAAAAGATCAGGCAGGCTGGCGGGTTGGCGCAAAAGGCCCATCAGGATGGGGCCGAGCCTGGTGTGCCCCTCTGGAGTCACTGCCTGGGCGATGAAGGGGGGCAGACACATGTCTGAGCCATCTGCCAGGGCGCGCAGGGCCAAGAAGGGAAGGCCCCTTTGTTCCGCCACTTCGGCAACGGCATGGCTTTCCATATCGACGGCGGTGGCATGTGTGCGCTCGAACAGGGCGGCCTTCAGGGCTGGTGTCGAGACGATCTTGTCCGATCCGGCGATGGGGCCGGTGCAGGCATTTTTGAACAGCGATGTGACCTTCGGCGCAGAGGCATAGCGCCGTCCGTCGGGGGCGATGATTTCCGCAGGCACCAGAAGTGTGCCCGAGGGCAGTGCAGGGTCCAACCCGCCTGCCAAACCGAAACTGATCAGAAGATCGCAGCCTGAATCTGCCAGGGACAATGCCTGTATTCTGGCCCCTGCACTGTCGGCGCCGGAGCAGCGAACGGGAAGCTGGGCAGGAATCAGCGCGGCTTCGCTCAGAACCCCGGTCACGAAGCCGGGGAACTTACATGCCATAGGCCGGGCGCTTGCTGTTGGCGCGCTTCAGATTCTTGTAGCGGGCCAGAGCCCAGAGCGGGAAATAGGCGCTATAGCCGTGATAGCGCAAATAGAAGACCTTGGGAAAGCCCACGGCGGTGTAGCGCTCTTCGTGCCATTTGCCGTAAAGATCGCGCGGCGCCTTCATGAGATAGGCGATGCCCTTCGCCACTTCGGGCGAATCCACCTCGCCCGCCGCCATCAGGCCCAGAAGCGCCCAGGCAGTTTGCGAAGGCGTGCTTTCATGGCAGGCGTCCTTGCTTTCGTCCCAGTAGCTGGCGCAGTCCTCGCCCCAGCCGCCATCCTCGCGTTGGCGGGATTTCAGCCAGTCCACGGCCTTTCGGATATGGTCGGCCTCCATGTTCTCGCCCGCCGCATTGAAGGCGCACAGCGCCGACCAGGTGCCGTAGATGTAATTGGTGCCCCAGCGGCCAAACCAGGAGCCGTCGGTCTCCTGCTCGATGCGCATATATTCAAGGCCATCCGCCACCCTGGGGCTGTTCTTGTCATAGCCCAACTGGGCCAGCAGGCTCAGGCAGCGCGCGCTGACATCCAGTGTCGGCGGGTCGAGCAGGGCGCCGTGATCGGCAAAGGGGATGTGGTTCAGATGATAATGCTCGTTCTCGGCGTCGAAGGCGGCCCAGCCGCCATTGCCGCATTGCATGCCTTCAACCCATTCGGCGGCGCGTGACACCGACTCCTGCGACAGGGCGGGGTTGGCGCGGTGAAGAGCCAGCGCCACCACGGCGGTGTCGTCGACATCGGGGTAATAATCATTGCGGTACTGAAAGGCCCAGCCGCCGGGACGAAGGCCGGGGCGTTGCCAGATCCAGTCACCTTCGACGTCCAGAATCTGGCGCTTCGTCAACCAGTCCGTCGCCTTGGCGATGGCGGGATGGTCGCCCGGAAGGCCCGCTTCCAGCAGGGCATGGACGGCCAGGCCGGTATCCCAGACCGGCGAGACGCAGGGCTGGCAATAGGCCCGGTCGCCATGTTCCACCACCAGATTGCGGATCGATTTACGGGCGACGGTGAAATGGGGATCGTCGTGCGAATAGCCCAGGGCATCCATCGCCATCACGCTGTTGGCCATGGCGGGGAAGATGGCGCCCAGGCCGTCTTCGCCATTGAGGCGCTCCAGCGTGAATTCCATGCAGCGGGCGATGGCTTTCCGTTCCAGAAATTTGGGGAAGAGGGGCTCAATGGCATGAAGGATGCGATCAAGAATCAGCAGCTTTTGCCCCAGGCGCGAGCCCAAGGGATTGGCTTGCCATTTCCTGATCTTTTCAGGCGGGGTTACGAATAATTCCTGTACGCCGATTCCCTCTGGGTTGCGTGCGCGGGGCTTCAAGGCGCACAACACGAACAGAGGCACCATCACGGTGCGCGACCAGTAGGATACTTTCGAGATGTGGAACGGGAACCAGAGCGGAAGCAAGATGGTTTCCGGACGCGTGACCGGGACGGCCTTCCAGGGCACCTGGCCGAAAAGGGCCAGGGCAAAGCGGGTAAAGACATTGGCTTTCTCGGCGCCACCCAGTGCAAGAATGCAGGCGCGGGCCTTGGCCATATGCGAAGCGTCGATATCGTCGCCCACCATCTTGAGCGCGTAATAGCCCTTCACCGAGGCCGAGATGTTGGAAGCCCCCTTGTCGAAGAGCGGCCATCCGCCGTCGGGATTCTGAATCGAGCGCAGGTAATTGGCCAGCTTGGCCTCCAACTCGGGCTCAGGCGTATCCAGATAGCGGTTGAGGAAGATGTATTCGGCCGGAATGGTGGCATCGGCTTCCAGCTCGTAGACCCAATGCCCGTCCGGCTTCTGGCGCTTCAAGATTCCCTCGGCCACCGTTTCGACGGTGCGCTCGATGCTCTCCAGCGACAAGGTCTCACCAAGGCGCTCTGCGCCCTCTTCAGGACAATCGGGAGAGGATCTGAGGGCCGAGACTGTCATGCAGAACCGGATGCTTTCGACAATGATGATGGGGCTTGTTTCGCAGGTGCAATATGTCCCCGATTCGCCATTTCGTCAAGGGGAACGGGCCTGAAACTGGAAGGGAAGGGTGAAGGTCAAAGGCTCGAACCCCAACTCACGCGGGCGAGGCGGGAAGGGCTGGGCCAAGCTTACAGAGCCAAGGGCAGCCCCGTCCAGGCGGGCATTGCCGCTTGAGGAGACAATTTTCGCTGTGATCAGGCGTCCGTCGGCGGAGATGGTGAAGGAGATGGTGACGCTTCCCTCTGCGCTCAAGCGGGCGGGTTTGTAAGCCTGTATATGACGCCACAGGGCCTGGGCGAATCGCCCCAGCAACTGGTCGCGGCCCAGAGCAGGATTCAAAGGAGGTGAGATGGGCACTGCCGCCATGGCTGGGGCGTGGAGGGGATCTGCTCGTTGCGCCGGAACCTCAGCCAAGACGGGGGGAATGGCGCTGTCGTCCGCCTTCTTTTCCGGCTCAACCTGCGTGGGTGTGGGCGTTGGGGGGGGAAGACGTCGCTTTACGGGTTGGGCGGGCGGCTTAGGATCGGGACTTTCCTCTGCCGGGGTCGGTTTTGTCAGAAGTGCTGCATCGACAAGGTCGATCTCGATCGCTTTCTCGATTTCCAGGGGAGATGTCGGCATCGTGCCGGTCATTGCCAGCATCCCAAAGCCCAGCCCGCCGTGAACGATCACGGAGAAGGCCAACCCGGCCCAGAGAACAGGGCGCTCGACCCCCGGGGGGTGGTTTTTCCCCGGGGGTCTTTCCTGGTGCGCAGCGCTTGTCACGCCTTCTCAGAACTTGATGGTCAGGCCGGCATTGTAGGATCGGCCCATGCCGGCCACGGGGCCAACGGCGCCCGTGTTATTGGAATACTGGTTGTAATCGCCGTAAGCCCTTCCCCCCAGCGGCTCGTAATAGAGTTTGTTGAAGAGATTATCGATTCCGGCTCCGAAGGTGATGTTCTCCCAGCTGTAGCTGGAGCGCAGGTTGAAGAGGGCGTAGGCGGGCGTCTTGGGTTCGCGCCGCAGATTATCGACCTGGGTCTTGCTGTCGACCAGACGCGTCTCGATGACGCTGTTCCAGCCCCCCAGATTGTGTTCAAGCCCCAGTTTCGAATTGAGCGGCATCAGATGGTAAAAGCCGCTCTCTTCGTGATGCGCATTGAGAACGCGTCCCTGCACCCAGCCCAGTGTGCCCTTGATCACGAAGCGACCGTAATCGGGCGTCGTGGAAAGTGCGTAGTGGCCTGACAGGTCGATGCCGTGCAGTTCGGCGTCCATGTTGGAAAATTTCAGCTTTGCCGTATTGGCCGTGGTGGACAGAAAGCCGATCTGTTTGACGCCAATGTAATCGCGAATATAGGTGACATAAGGGGTAATGCGGGCCATCCAGTTCTGTGCAGGGCTGTCATCGTGCCATTCGGCCGAAAGGCTTAAGGTATGGGCGGTTTCGGGGTCGATATCGATGCTGCCGGTATAGCCGTTGGCATCGCCGTACCAGCCGTTCATTTCGGAAGGCATCATGGCGCTCGACCAGATGTAGCGTTCGTAGAGATTGGGCGAGCGGGTCTTCATGGCATAGCCCAGTTCGTAGGTGCTTTTCTTGTCGGGCTCGAAGCGGGTCAGCGCGGTAAGATCGAAATTGATGTCTGTTTTGGCGTGGTCGCGATCATTGAAGGCTCCGGCTTCAATGGTATAGGTCGTGCTGTTGTCCTTGTAGCCGTGTACGCGCCCGGTATCCATCATGATGGTGTCGTTGCGAACACCGAACAGCGTGGTCCATTGGGGGGACCACTTCGCTTCCCATTCGGCGAAGGTGCCGATCTGGTCGCGCACACCGCTGTTGATGTTCTCGAAGCTCAAGGGAAACATGCCGCCGGTTCCGTAAGGCGGCCACCAATCATCCAGCATGAAGCGGTGTATTTCGTTGCCGACGCGCAGTGTGTCGCGTTCATTGACGGGGATTTCCGCCTTGACCGAGTAGCCGATGTCGGTTCCGTCCGAATACATCGGCATGCCCGGCATGGTGGGGAACTTTCCGGCACCATCGATGAAATCCATCACATGCGTGACGTAGTGGTAATAGACGCGCCCGTCCAGCTTGCCCCAGTCGAAATCGCCCTGGTAGCGCGTGTTGATGTATTTGCCCTTGTTGTCCACCATGTCCATGCGTTGATTGGGGTATCCCTGCTGGGGGATATAGGACAATCCGCCCTCGACGGTGAGAAGATGATTCTCATGCCGGGCCGAGAAGGACAGGGCGTGATTGTGGTTGATATGGCGCGAATACAGCACCGCATTATTATCCTTGCCGCCCCGGTGATAGTCGCTGGCGCGCTCGCCCGAACCGGAATAGGTCAGGCTGAAATTCTCGGTGGCCCCCGTTGCCGAGACAGCACCTCCGAATCCGTGCGTATTGCTGCGGTAGAAAGAGGAAAGGCTCCCTTCGGTATGATAGGCCTCTCCCTTGTTCGCAAAGACCGGCGGGGGTGATTCCGCCTTGATGGTGCCGCCGATGCTGTCGCCGCCTTCGCTGACCGGGGTGATGCCGGTCCAGACCTGAACCTTCTCGACCCGTTGCGGCGCCACATAGGACAGGGGGGGATTCATATGGTTGGGGCAGGCCGAGGTGATCGGCATGCCGTTGACCTCGGTGCGGATGCGGTCGCTGGCCAGGCCGTGGATGCTGGGCAGACCGGAGATGCCGCCGCCGGTATAGGTATCGACCCCGGGCACGTTGTCGAGCAATCTTGCCGTGTCGCTGGTGGAGAGCGATTTGGCGTCGATCTCTTTTTTTCCGACTTCGGTGTGGCAGATGGGCAGGTTGAGGCCGTCAACGGGGTTGGCGGTCTCGACGGAGACCGGCGGCAGCGGGGTCGATTGCTGGGCGCGGGCGGGCGACATGGTCAGCGCACAGGCGGCCAGGGCCAGTAACGAGGACGTATTGAGGAAACGAACAGACATGGGGCTTGCTCCTGAAAACCGGAATTGACCGCGCAGAGTTCAGGCTGGCCTGAAAAGGCCCGCCAGAAGCGCGGATGACGAATGGTTCAGGAGAAGATGGGCGGAGCCCGGGGAGAGGATTGATCCGGTGGATCGATTGTCAGTTGGAAGGCGGCGGTGCCGGGTGGATAGTCCGTCAGCCCGGCCAGGGAGGCCAGGACGGGTTGGGCGGCTCTTTCCGGCAGGGCCGCCGCTTGATGATGTTGCAGGCAGAAGACGCAATGCGGTGCGCCCAAGGCCTTCTGGCCAGAGGATTGCGCCGATGAATCGGCTTCTTTCTCAAGGTGGGTGACGCACAGTTCCAGCCCGTCGGCCAGATCGAATCCCGGCTGCGGCAAAAGGACGCCCAGCAGCAGATTGAGCGACAGAACGACAAGCCCAAGTCTGGCGGCCAAGCGGAACAACAGGCCATGACGCCTTGAAGGCGCGGTCAGAGCAGGCCGGTCAGACTGTGCATAAGTCAGCATGCGGCGATGCTACGGAATTAGAAATTGGGAATCAATCCGCTGAATTGACAAAAATCGTTGATCTGGATCAACGAATTCAGGCGGTCGGCGGTCCCGCCTTCAAAGCCCCTTGCAGGGCGGCCCATAATTTTTCGCGCTTGGAGACGGCAAGCGGCTGCGTGGGATCCTTCCAGCCGCGATCGATCAGCCGGTTGAGAATCAGCCGGTAGACGGTCATCATGGCCAGCGAGGGGCGCAGAGGGCGCGAATCCGTTTGTCCCAGCAGCCCCGCCGATTGCAAGAACAGGTCTTGCGCCTCGGCCGCCAAGGCCAGGCAGGCCGCGTGAAGGTTGGGGTGCGCCAGCACCCGGGCGGGATCAGTGTCCTGGATGCGGTATTTGAGCAGCAGGGGCAGCGGCAGGTAAAGGCGCCCCAGGGTCGCGTCTTCAGCCAGATCGCGCAGGATGTTGGTGGTTTGAAGAGCGCGTCCCAGACTGTTGGCCAGGGCGTTGGCGATGCGCTCGGGCGCCCCCATGATCCGGTTGGACAGACGGCCCACGGCGCAGGCGACGCGGTCGAGATAAAGATCGAACTGTTCGCGCGAGGGGGCCCGGATGGGCGTTCCCACATCCATTTCCATGCCGTCGATGATGGCCTCGAAATCCTTCCTGCTTAAGGCAAAGCGGCGGATCGGCGCCTTCAGGGCGCGCAGGAGAGGCAGGTTTTCCGGTGTCTCCCTGTCTTCGTAAAGGCAGGCAATCCCTTGGCGCCATTGGGCAAGATCATGGCGTTTGGCGTCATCCGGAGCGGTGGAATCGGCAATGTCGTCGACGGCCCGGCAGAAGGCGTAAATGGCGAAAATGGCGTCGCGCCGTTCGCTGGAAAGCGAACGCATGGCCCAGTAAAAGGAGGTGCCCGCCTTTTCCACGACATCGCGGGCCATTTCCATCGAGGCGCGGTCGGCATCCGGGTCTTCGATCCCTTTGCCGCCCTTTCGCCCCTTCCAGTCGCCGCCACCCTGAAGGGCGGAAGCCAGGGTCATCAGCAGATAGAAGAACCCGGCGGCCGGCAGGGTGACTGCCCATAAAAGGAAGGGCTTCATCCGGTAATAGGCGATGGTGGGGCTGTAAGCGATGGTCATGCACAGCCATCCCAGGGCGCCAGCCAGAGTCAGCGGGGCTTGGCCGTCAAGGATGCCCAGGACAAGCGCAAGGAGAGGGACCAGATAGAGCAGGCTCATCGCCAGCACGGTGCCCAGCAGCAGCAGCCAGGAATGGCGAAGCTGGACAAAGGCGGTGCGGGCCACCATGGACCAGATGCCGCCCAGACCTGAATAAGGACGCAGGCTTTGCGATTCGTCCTCTTCGGCCAGTCCCAGCCAGATCGGCCCTTTGGGCTTCAAGATGGCGGCCAGGGCGCAATCATCGATGATCTGGTCGCGGATAGCGCTTAAGCCCCCGGCTCGCGTGAGGGCTTCGTTTCTGACCAGCATGCAGCCACCGGCGGCGGCGGCCAGATTGGTTGTCGCTTCATTTACAGCCGGAAAGGGATAAAGCTTTTGAAAAAAGAAGACAAAGGCCGGAATAAGCAGACGTTCCCAGAATCCCTGGCAATTGAGCCTTGCCATCAGGGACACCAGAACAGCCCCTTCGCCCTCGGCCTTGGCGGCCAGGCGGGACAGGGTGGCAGGACCATGCGCGATGTCGGCATCGGTCAACCACAGATAGGGGGCATTTGGGGCCAATTCGTTGGCTTTGGCGATTCCCTGGGCCATCGCCCACAGTTTTCCCGCCCAGCCCTTGGCCAGATCGGGCGCTGAAATGACCGTCAGGCGGGGATCATTGAGGGATTGGGCGGCCTCGGCGGTTCCGTCGCTGCTGTGGTCATCGACCAGGATGACATGGGAAAGGGCCTCGTAATCCTGGGACAGAATGGATTGCAGGGCGGCGGCAATGGTTGCTGCCTCGTCGCGGGCGGGAATGACCGCTACCACCTGGGGCTGCTTGCGAGGCAGCAGAAGGGGGGCCTTGGGAAGCCTTTGATCGGCCCGCCAAAAGCCATGGCGGCCCATTAATAGCCCCATCCAGGCCGCCAGAGCAGCCAAGGCCAGCACGAGTAGCAACGTCACACAATCCCCCATTTGGTCATATTAGCAATATGTAACACGGTGCGGCTTGGCGAAACAGATGTTTGATTCATCTTTGTTTCATGATCCCAAAGGCCTATCATCGGGCCAGATAATTGAAGGGGCATCTTTTGTCACTGGCAGAAATCATGAAATCCGCCGATCCCAATCACGCGATCGAGATCGCGGATCGGGTGTGGTGGGTGGGGCATTACCTGCCCGGCGACGCCTTCCAGTGCCATGTCTATTTGATCGAGCATGGGGATCAATCCATTCTGTTCGATCCCGGCTCGATGCTGACCTACGAGCATACGCTGAAGAAGATCGCCGAAGTCACCGATCTTAACAATATCCGCTGGTTCGTTTGCCATCACCAGGACCCCGATATCACCTCGGCCATGCCGCGCTTCGACGAGTTGGTGACCAGAAAGGATGCCGCCGTCATTTCGCACTGGCGGGGCCAGACCCTGATCAAGCATTACGGCTTCAAGATGCCCTTCTGGCTGGTGGAGGAGCATGACTGGAAGCTGGATCTGGGGGGGCGGATGCTGCGCTTCCTCTTTACCCCCTACGCCCATTTTCCCGGCGCCTTCGTGACCTTTGACGAGCAGACGGGAGCCCTGTTCTCCAGCGATATCTTCGGCGGCTTTACCGATGGCTTCTCGCTGGTGGCCGATAGCATCGATTATTTCGAACAACTAAGACCCTTTCACGAACACTATATCCCCAGCCGCGACGTGCTGTTGCATTCGCTGACCCGCATCGAGAAGCTGGATCTCAAGATGATCTGCCCGCAACACGGCTCGATCATTCCCGAAGACCTGATTCACCCCATCATCGACCGGCTGAAAACGCTGGATTGCGGCCTTTACCTCCTGGCCAAGGAGGATACCGACATCCACCGTCTGTCGCGTCTGAACCAGATGCTGACCGACATTACCAAGACGATGACCGGGTACCGCGATTTCCAGGACGTGGCACGCGCCCTGCTTGACGTGGCCAGGCGCTTCGTTCCCGCCCATCTGATCGAGTTCTTCTCACGCTCGCAAAGCCATGACGATCTGGTGCTGCATCTGGGGCCGGAAAGCCGCTACAAGGGAACCTTGGTGGCGCCACCTTTGCTGGTCGCCACCACCTTGGGCAAGGATGCCAAAAGCTGGGGCAAGCGGCATAAATGGAACTTCACCCTGGTCGGTCCCGACGATGCCGGGCGGCGCCACAGCGCTCTTTTGATCCCCTTGTTTTCGCCCGACAAGGGAACCATCGAGGCCTTGGTGCTGATCCATCTCTCCAAGCGCATCGCCATCAATTCCGAAGTGGTGGAGATGGTCCAGCAGATGAACATCCCGCTTCAGGTGGCGGTCGAGCGCGAGTCGATCTACCGCACACTGGACCTTGAGCGCCAGCAATTCTACGAGCGCTCGATTCGCGATGCGCTGACCGGCCTCTTCACCCGTTTTTACATGCAAGACATGGTCGAGCGGCTGTTTGCCATTCACGACCGCGACAAGGGGTCAGGGATCAGTGTGGCCCTTCTCGACATCGATCATTTCAAGTCGGTCAACGATACCTACGGTCACAATCAGGGCGACATTGTCTTGAAAATGGTGTCCGAGGTTCTGGTCAAGACCAGCCGTCAGGGCGACCTTCCCGTGCGGCTGGGGGGCGAGGAATTCGCCGTTTTCGTGGCAGGACGTTCATCCCAGGAAATTGGCGCCTTTGCGGAACGTCTACGCGAAGCGGTCGAGGCTTTGGAATTCGACGAGCCCATGCGGGGCAGAAAGGTCACGGCCAGCTTGGGGGTGGCCGAGCGCCGTCAGAAGGAAAGCCTGATCGAATTTCTGGGGCGCGCCGACGCCGCTCTTTACAAGGCCAAGCAGAGCGGGCGCAATCAGGTCTGTTGTCAGTTGGTCCCGCCCATCAAGAAATAGCGTTTCTTAGGCGGGGCTGTTCAGAATGCGGCCCTTTCGACGACCGAGCCTTTGAAGCATGTCGGCATGACGCTCTTCCGCCCGCCTGCGTTCGGCCTCCTCCCAAAGCTTCTTCATCAACTTTTCTTCCTGGACGGCGCGTACACGTTCCTGAATCAAGCCGATTTCGCCGATCACCAATCCCAGCGTCAGCAGAACCCAGCCGAAGGACACGCTCATCCAGGAATCGGGTAGGGCGGAGGCCATTCCCACTTGATTGAGCACGTCGCCCAAAGAAAAGCTTTGCCATGTCGCTTTCAAAAGGAAGCGCAATCCGTCCGAACCCAGCAGAACGAGGCTGATGACCAGAATGGGCGGGGATAACGAGATCAGACGCATGACACACCTTCGATAAGACCTCAGAGACGAAATTTCCGCTCTGTAAAAACGAGTTTAGTCATTTGCTGCCGGTCGCACAGTGACGGAACGCACAGCGGGCCTCCTCTGTCATTATACTTTAGTCTATACCCCAGTTTTCCTGAGTGCATTTTCAGCAGCCGCGTGGCATAGTCCGCCTAGGCAGTTTCCGTCCGACGAGGTGTACATGGCGAACAGTCAGGCCGTTATCGATCGCAAGGATCTCGACGCTTTGTTCACCCTTCTGACCGAGGAGGGCTATCAGGTGATAGGCCCCAGGGCAGAGGATGGTGCCATCCTATACGCGCCGGTTTCCGGCCCTGATGATTTGCCAAGGGGCATGGGCGATGAGGAGGAGGGCGGGCACTACCGCCTTTCCAACCGGAACGACGCCCAGCTCTTCGGCCATACCAAAGCTGTTCAGGGTCTGAAGGCCCATCTCTATCCGGCCCGCCAGAAATTATGGTCGGCGGAAAAGGCGGGCCACGGTTTTCGCGTCGTCAAGGACTCATCACCCCAGCCCCGTTATGCCTTCATCGGTGTGCGCGCCTGCGAGTTGGCGGCCATGGTCATTCAAGACAAGGTGTTCGAGGGCGGGCCTTATACTGACAAGGGCTATGCCGAGCGGCGCAAGAACAGTTTCATCGCTGTCGTCACCTGCAATCATGCGGGCAATGCCTGCTTCTGCGCATCGCAAAAGACCGGGCCGGACGTTTCCGAAGGCTTTGATTTGAAGCTTGCGGAAATTCTGGACGGATCGCGTCATGTTTTCCTGGCGGAAGCGGGAAGCGAGAAGGGCCGCGCGGTGCTGGAGCGCCTGCCCAAACAGGTGGCAGAAGAGGGCGACAAGAACGCTGCAGCCGCACAGATCGATGCCGCCGCCAAGGGTCAGAAGCGGGCCATGATTGCGGGTGTCGCCGATCTGCTGGCGGCCAATCTGGAGAGCCCGCATTGGGAGGACGTGGCCAAGCGCTGCATGTCTTGCGGCAACTGCACCATGGTCTGTCCCACCTGCTTTTGCTCGACGGTTGAGGATACGACCGATCTTTCCGGCCTTAAGGCCGAGCGGTCGCGCAAATGGGATAGCTGCTTTAGTATCGATTATTCCTATATCCATGGCGGATCGGTGCGCAACACCGGGGCCTCGCGCTATCGCCAATGGATGACGCACAAGCTTTCTCACTGGGTCAAGCAGTTCGGCCATTCCGGATGTGTCGGCTGCGGGCGTTGCATCATCTGGTGTCCGGTGGGTATCGACATCACGGCCGAAGCCAAGGCCATCGGAAAGGGAGCGTAAGATCATGGTTCAGGTGGACAATCTTGGCCGCATCCTGGAAGAGCATCCCTTCGCCGAGGGGCTGGATCAGGCGCTTAAGGACGTCATGATCGGCTGTGCCGCCAACGAGCGTTTCGAGGCGGGGCAGTTCCTGTTTCGCGAAGGCGGCGATGCCAAAAAATTCTATCTCATCCGCTCGGGCGTGGTGGCGGTCGAGGTGCATGCGCCGGGGCGTCCGCCCCTGATGGTGGAAACCGTGGGCGATGGGGGCGTTCTGGGTTGGTCGTGGCTGGTGCCGCCTCATAAGTGGGCCTTCGATGCCAGGGCGCAGACTTTGGTGCGCGCCCTCTCTTTCGACGCCACCTGCCTGACCCGCAAGATGGAAAGCGATCCGGCCCTGGGCTATCAGGTCATGAAGCGGTTCGTGCCGGTCATGGCGCACCGGCTGCATGCGGCCCGCATGCAGATGTTCGATCTCTACGGTCCGGCGAAGAAGGGTTGATGGCATGAACGTCGCCATGCAAGCGCAGGCCGATCCCATGGATATCCGCCCCTTCCGCATCGAGAAGATCAGGAAGGAACTGGCTGATTCCTTTACCATGGAGCTGGTGCCCGAGGGTGGGGGAAGCTTTTCCTTCAAGCCCGGCCAGTTCAACATGCTCTACACCTTTGGCGCGGGCGAGGTGCCGATCAGCATTTCTGGTGATCCCAGCGACACATCGAAGATCGTGCATACCATCAGGCGCGTGGGTGCGGTCACCCAGGCGATCGGCAATCTGTCCGAAGGCATGGCGGTCGGCATTCGCGGTCCCTTCGGCAAGCCTTGGCCGGTCGAGGAGGCTTTCGGCTCCGATCTGGTCATTCTGGCGGGCGGCCTGGGTCTTGCCCCCCTGCGTCCCGCCATTTACATGGCCTTGGCCAATCGCCATCGTTTCGGCAAGGTGGTTTTGCTGTACGGATCGCGCTCGCCTTCGGAAATTCTTTTTCCCAAGGAATTGGAAAAGTGGCGGGGCCGCTTCGATACCAAGGTGCGCGTGACGGTGGACCGCGCCGAGCCGGGCTGGGGCGGCCATGTCGGCGTGGTCACCAAGTTGGTCAAGGGGGCGGGCTTCGATCCCATGCATACGGTAGCCTTTGTCTGCGGCCCTGAGATCATGATGCGTTATGGCATTCAGGCACTTGAGGGGGCTGGGATCGACCGCAGCGGCATCTATGTCTCGATGGAGCGCAACATGAAATGCGGCATCGGGCTTTGCGGCCATTGCCAGTGGGGGGCGCCTTTCGTCTGCAAGGATGGGCCGGTCTTTCGCTTCGACGAGGTGGCCGATGCCTTCACGGTGCGGGAGCTATAAAAATGACAGCGCGCGCAAAACCCAGGCTGGGCGTCTTCAAATTTTCAAGCTGCGATGGCTGTCAGCTGTCGCTCTTGGATTGCGAGCTGGAACTGCTGGCGGTGACTGATGCGGTCGAGATTGCCTATTTCCTGGAAGCCACCCGCAAGGACATGAAGGGGCCTTTCGATGTCGTGCTGGTCGAGGGCTCGATCACCACGCCGCACGAGGCCGAACTGATCCGCCAGATCAGAAAATCGACCAAGGCCCTGATCACCATCGGCGCCTGCGCCACCTCAGGCGGCATTCAGGCGCTTCGCAACTTCAAAGATGTCAACGGCTTCCTTGAGATCGTCTATGCCAGGCCCGACTATATCGAGACGCTGGATACATCGACCCCCATCGCCGAACATGTGCAGGTCGATTTCGAATTGCGTGGCTGCCCGATCAACAAATATCAATTGCTTGAAGTGCTGAACGCGCTGCTCAACGGCAGAAAACCCAACATTCCCAACTTTGCCGAATGCGTGGAATGCAAGCAGAAAGGCACCGTCTGCGTCATGGTGGCCAAGGGCATGCCCTGCTTGGGGCCTGTTACGCAGGCCGGATGCGGCAATCTCTGCCCCTCGGTGCATCGCGGCTGCTTTGGCTGCTTCGGCCCGATGGAAACGCCCAACACAGACGCCTTGGCCAAGCGCTTGCTGACCGAGCTGGGTCAGGATAAGGCCTCTGTCATGCGGTCTTTCCGCAACTTCAATGCCAATGCGCCAGCCTTCCGTGAGGAGAGCCTGAAACATGAGTAACCGCGTCATCAAGGTCGATGCGCTGGCCCGCGTCGAGGGCGAGGGATCGCTCTATGTCCGCGTCAAGGACAATGAGATCAAGGAAGTGCGTTTCGGCATTTTCGAGCCGCCGCGCTTCTTCGAGGCCTTTCTACGTGGCCGCCACTTCATGGAAGTTCCCGACATCACGGCGCGCATCTGCGGAATCTGTCCCATCGCCTATCAGATGGGGTCGATTCAAGCCATGGAAAACGCCCTGGGCATCGTTGTGCCGGAGCCTGTCCGAGCCCTTCGCCGCCTGATCTATTGCGGTGAATGGATCGAAAGCCATGCGCTGCATGTCTATATGCTGCATGCTCCGGATTTTCTGGGTCTTCCCGACGCCATTCAATTGGCCAAGTCGAACCGCGATTTGGTGCAAAAAGCGCTTCGTTTGAAGAAAATCGGCAACGATATTCTAGAGGCCATCGGTGGCGGACGCGCCATTCATCCGGTGAATATGCGGGTTGGCGGCTTTTACCGCATTCCCAAAAAATCCGAGATCAAACCCCTGATCGAAGAGTTGGAATGGGCCATCGAGGCCAGCCACGACACGATCCGCCTGGTCGGCGGATTCAACTTCCCCGATATCGAGCAGCATTATAATTTCGTGGCCCTGCGCCATGAAAGCGAATATGCCATTCATGAAGGCCGCGTGGTTTCCAACCGCGGGCTGGATATCGATCTGCCGCAATTCCTCGATCATTTCGACGAGGAGCATGTCAAACATTCCAACGCCCTGCATGGCTTCCAGAAGCCCGGCAAGCAGCCCTATCACACCGGGCCGCTGGCCCGCTACGCCATCAATTATGATCGCCTGCATCCCGAGGCGAAAAGCTCGGCCAAGGAGGCGGGGCTGGGACCCGTGGTGCGCAATCCCTTCCAAAGCATCGTCGTGCGCGCGGTCGAGATTTTGCAGGTCTGTCTGGATGGTCTGGCCATCGCCAAGAACTATGTCGAGCCTGACCGGGCTTTCATCGAGCCGGTCATCAAGGCTTCGACCGGCCATGGCTGCACGGAAGCGCCTCGGGGCATCTGCTATCACCGCTATGAGATCGACGATCAGGGGCTGGTAAAAACGGCGCGCATCATGCCTCCCACGGCGCAGAACCAGAAGATCATCGAAAGCGACCTGTTCAAGGTGGTCTCGGCAAATCTGGCCCTGTCGGACGAGGATTTGAAATGGCGTTGCGAGCAGGCGATTCGCAATTATGACCCCTGCATCTCCTGTGCGACCCACTTCCTGAAGCTGACCGTTGAGCGCGAATAACCGTCTTGTCGTCGGCATCGGCAATGAATTCAGGCGCGATGATGGCGTTGGCTTGATTCTGGCCGAACGACTGAAGGCTCGACAGATTCCTGCGCTCGATGTCGTTTTGCATCACGGGGAAGGGACGGGTTTGATGGCCCTTTGGCAGGGACGTTCGCTGGCCGTGGTTATCGATGCCGTTTCGTCGGGAAAGCCTGCCGGTTCTCTTCATGTCATTGATGCCGTTCGCGACTCGGTCCCTCCTGATTTAATTCTTTTCTCCAGCCATGCCTTTGGATTGGCCGAGGCCGTCGAGATGGCACGCAACCTTGACCAGCTTCCAAAACAATTATGGATCGTGGGCGTTGAGGGACAGGATTTCAAGCATGGTCAAGAACTTAGCCGGGATGTGGCCAGTGCCCTGGATTTGGCGCTGGAGACAGTCTTAACCCTTATAACCTCTCCTCGGGCTGACAGAGCGGCTTGAAGCTGCTAATAGAAGCTGATCTTGTGACGAGGTGGCCGGGCGTTTGTCATGCCGAGCGGGTTGAGCAATCTCAAAGTGATGGTGGTGGAGGACGAAGCGTTTGTCCGCGAGATTCTGCGCCGTATGCTGGCAAGCATGGAAATCCACATGGTCGAAGAGGCGAATGACGGCGGTAATGCGCTTAAGCTCATGGAGAAATCCTGCCCCGATCTGATGATCTTGGATCTGGTGATGGAGCCGGTGGGGGGCGTTGAACTGTTGCGTAGAATGCGGTCGCACGCCATCGAGGCGATCAGGAAGCTGAAGGTGATCATTCTAACACTCAATCCGAATGCGGTTCCGCCCTCCGAATTGATGCCGCTTGGTATCGAAGCCTATTTGATCAAGCCGGTGGCCCCTGAAATATTGCGAACGAAAATCGAAGAGGCCGTTGGCCTTGAAGGAGTGACAAGGTGACTGAAGACCGGACTATCGGCACGATCATGCGCACGGATGTCTTGAATTGCGAGCCTTCGACCCCTTTGTCTGAAGCGGCCGAAATGATGCAGCAACATCGCTGCGGATCGATTCTGGTGATGGATGGCGAGCGTCCCGTGGGCATTTGGACCGAGCATGATGCGCTGGGGCTCGATCTTGATGTGGGCGGTTCGCTCGATATTCCCATCGGCAAGGTCATGAGTGCGCCCCTGGTGACGGTGGGCCCGGAGATGACTGTCTCCGAGGCAGGTCGGCGCATGAAGGACGAGGGCATGCGTCACCTGGTGGTGACCGGTCCCCACGGCAAGCTTCTGGGTTTGGTCAGCCAGACCGATATCATCAAGCATTTCGGCATTCAGCATTATCTCTATATGCGTGATGTGCGTTCGGCCGTTCCCAGAGCACTGGTCACCGTGGGCGCGGACATGCCCTTTACCGAGGCCATGCGGATCATGCGCGAAGAGCGGACGGATGCCGCCGTGGTTGTGGATGCGCATAATCAGCATGTCGGCATCGTCACCGAACGCGATATCCTGCGGCTAATCGCCAGGCGCCAGCCGGTTCAGTCCGTCGATGCCATCGCCAGTAAGCCGCTTTTTACGATTTCCGCACAGACCACGCTTTTGCATGCGCGCGACCTTCTGGAGCAGAAGGGCTTTCGCCATCTAGGCGTTACCGACGATCACGGCCTGTTGACGGGAATTCTGTCTTTCTCAGACATTCTGACCAGCTTGGAACACGAATATGTTCGCCGCCTGGAAGACGCTCTGCATCAGCGCGACCGGGCACTTGAGGAATCGAAGCGTCATTTGAATCTGGCCCACAAGGTGATCGAGGCCTCGCTGGATGGCATCATCATCACGGATATGGAAGGCGTGATCGAAGCCGTCAATCCGGCCTTTACCACGTTGACTGGTTACATGGCCGAGGAAGTCATCGGCCAGAAGCCTGCCATGCTGCGTTCAGGGCGTCATGACGCGGAATTTTACGCCCAGATGTGGAATTCCATTATCGCGCGCGGCCATTGGCAGGGCGAAGTTTGGAACCGGCGCAAGAATGGCGACATCTATCCGGAGTGGCTGACCATTACCCGCATCCAGGATGTCGAGGGTGGTGCCACGAAGTTCGCAGGCATTTTCAGCGACATCACGGAACGCAAGAAGGCCGAGGAACGCATCCGCAATCTGGCCTATTTCGACGTATTGACCGGTCTGCCCAACCGGCGCCTGTTCAATGACCGTCTGGCGATGGCGATCAATTCGGCCAAGCGCCACCACCAGCGCCTGGCCATTCTTTTTCTTGATCTCGATCTTTTCAAGCGCATCAACGATACGCTGGGCCATAGCGTCGGCGACCGTGTGCTTGAGGAAATGTCAAATCGCCTGAAACTATCCATGCGCGAAGCCGATACGGTATCGCGTATGGGCGGCGACGAATTCACCGTTCTGATGAGCGAAATTCATGATGTCGATGATGCCGTGCGCTCGGCTAGGCGCATCATCGAAAGCATTCGCGAGCCCTTCTTGGTCGAGGACAGGGAATTGTTCGTCACCACATCGATCGGCATTAGTGTTTTTCCCGAAGATGGCGACAATCCCGAAGTGCTGGTCAAGAATGCCGACATCGCCATGTACCGGGCCAAGGATCTGGGTCGCAACAGCTACCAGCTCTATACGCCGCAGATGAACGCCAAGTCGTTCGAGCGTCTGGCCATGGAAAACGAAATGCGCAAGGCCATCGAGCGCGGCGAATTCCTATTGAACTATCAGGTCAAGATGAACCTGGATACCGGCGGCATCGCGGGTGCCGAGGCTTTGGTGCGCTGGAATCATCCCGATCTGGGGCTTGTGCCGCCCGCTGACTTCATTCCCCTGGCCGAGGATACCGGATTGATCGTGCCATTGGGCGAATGGGTCCTGCGCGCCGCCTGCCAGCAGAACAAGGCCTGGCAGGACCGGGGATTGCCCCCCATCCGCATGGCGGTCAACATCTCGCCGCATCAGTTCAATCAGGCCGATCTGGTTGGACGCGTCAGGGGCATTCTGGCCGAAACGGGGCTTGATCCCAAATATCTCGAGCTGGAAGTCACTGAATCCGTCTTGATGGAGCATATGGATATCGCGGCCTTGATGCTGAATGAATTGCGCTCGCTGGGCGTCGTCACCTCGATCGACGACTTCGGAACCGGCTATTCCAGCCTGGCCTATCTCAAGCGCATTCCCATCGACGCCTTGAAGATCGACGCCAGCTTTATGCACGAGATCGCGACGGACGAAAGCGATGCCGAGATCGTTTCGGCGATCATCGGACTGGCCCATAATCTTCGCTTGAAAGTGGTGGCCGAGGGGGTCGAGACTGAAGAGCAGATCGCTTTTCTGCGCAGCCATGGCTGCGACGAAATCCAGGGTTTTTTGGTCAGTCGTCCGGTAAGTGCCGAGAATTTCGAGCAACTTTTTGTTCAAGACCTTCTGGTTCAGCCCCCCGGCGTGCGAAATCCTCCCGGCAAACGCAAGAAGTAGTGTTTCCCCGGTTGGACAGGGCTGCCAATTGTGTTAGAAAGAGCCCATGCGGGGTAGACGCTTCATCGGTGGCAGACTGGATAGGGTGGCCCTGGCCGCTTGCCTCGTTCTGTTGTCGGCTTGCCAAAGCCCCTCTCTGACCCCCAGTGCGCGTAGCGAGAATGAAAGCATCTCGCCGCATTTCGGGGATTTCACGGATATTCCCAGACCCGCCAACGCTTCGATGGATCTTGACCGGACGCTGGTGCTGGGGGCGGCCGATACCTGGGTGGGGCGTTTGGCCTTTTCCAGCCGTCTCTCAACAACGGAACTTTTCGACTTCTATAAGCAGGAAATGCCTCGCTATGGCTGGGAAGAAGTGACCAGCGTGCGTTCAACGGTCAGCGTCCTCACCTACAAGCGCATGGAGCGTGTTTCCACGCTGCAGATCCGTTCGGGGACCATCATCGGTTCTTATGCCGAACTGACCGTTTCACCCCAGGGAACCAGCGCAGGCTACAGCCCGGGAGCCTCGCAGTCGGGCGTGACCTCGAAGCCCCTTGCCCCGGTGGGCGGCGTTCGCTGAAAACGAAAACGACCGATGGTTTCCCATCGGTCGCTTCAAAGGTCAGACTGCTGGCTCTCTCTTAATCGAGGGCGCGCAGATCCACAGCCTTCGCACCCTTGGGGTCCTGGCGTAGCTCGAAAGCCACCTTCTGGCCTTCGCGCAGGCCTTGCATACCCGAGCGTTCAAGGGCCGAGATGTGAACGAACACGTCCTTGCCGCCGTCTTCGGGGGCAATGAAGCCAAAGCCCTTGGTGGTATTGAACCATTTCACAGTGCCGGTCGCCATTGGCACGTCCTTTCCTTCATGTTGAACATAAACTCGAGCATTGGCTCGAGGCATGAACCGCATGGGGGGTAGGTACTGCCAGGGTCAAACGCGGGTAGGCGCTTGGACTGCGTACGCCGGAGCGCAAAGCGCCTCCCGCACGGAATATGCCTAAACTTTATGCTGCGGTTTTATCAACAGGGCAAGTGGAAAATATTAGGCAGGGTAAATAACCTTAACGAAATAAAGGCCTTGCGGGGGGGCGGTGGGTCCGCCTGCGGCGCGGGCGCGGGCTTCAAGGGCTGTCTTGACGTCCTGGGGCGACCACTTGCCCTCGCCCACCATTTTCAAGGTTCCCACCATGTTGCGGACTTGGCGGTGCAGGAAGGAGCGCGAGCGGGCGTGGATATGAACCTCGTCGCCCTGGCGTTCGACGCTTAGGTCGTCCAAGGTCTTGAAAGGGGATTTGGCCTGGCAATCCCCCGCCCTAAAAGTTGAAAAGTCGTGATGTCCGATTAGGTGGGCCGCCCCCAGGGACATCCTTTCCGCATCCAGCGGGTTCGATATCCACCAGACGCGGTGGCGCTCCAGAACCGGTGGGGTAGGCCGGTTCGAGATACGGTAGAGATAGCTGCGTTCGAGTGCTGAAAAGCGGGCATGAAAGCCTTGGGGGGCCAGGCTGGCCTCGATGACCGCCACCGGATGGGGTTTCATGTGGAAATTAAGGGCCTTGCGCACGGTTTCCGGGTCGTAATCGCGGATCAGATCGACATGCGCCCCCATGGCCAGGGCATGAACCCCCGTATCGGTGCGCCCGGCCGCCACGGCCGAACAGTCGCATCCGGTCAGGCGGCGCACCGCCTCTTCCAGAACGCCCTGCACTGAAAGTCCGTTGTTTTGGCGCTGCCAGCCGACAAAGGCCGCGCCGTCATATTCCACCGTCAGCTTGTAGCGGACGGTCATTCCAGAACCGTTCCCGGCGGCAAGGCGCATCCGCGCAGAAAAGCCCCGGTGTCCAGGGCGGCCTTGCCCTGGCGCTGGATGGACAGGATGCGCAGCGATTCCTTGGCGCAGGCGATGGTCAGCCGGTCATCGAGAACCGTTCCCGGCCGTCCTTGAAGATCGATCACTTGCGCCGCAAGCACCTTGAAACGCTCTCCTGCCATCTCGAACCAGGCGCCGGGATGCGGCGCCATGGCGCGCACCAGCCGTTCGATCTCAACGGCTTCGCGGTTCCAGTCGATCTTGCTTTCGCCGCGCTCGATTTTTTTGGCATAGCTGGCTCCGCTATCGGGCTGGGGAACTCCCTTCAAGCCGTCGAGCCCCTCAAGGGTGGCGGTCATCAGCCGGGTTCCCAGTTCCGCCAATTGGTCATGCAGCCTTCCGGCTGTGCAGTCTTGGGCAATGGGCAGGCTTTGACGCATCAGGACGGGGCCGGTATCAAGCCCCTCGTCCATTTGCATGATGCAGATTCCGGTTTCTAAATCGCCCGCCATGATTGCGCGCTGAATGGGGGCGGCCCCGCGCCAGCGAGGCAGCAGCGAGGCATGGACATTGATGCATCCCCGTTTGGGGGCATCCAAAATGGCTTTGGGCAAAATCAGCCCATAGGCCGCCACCACGGCCAGCTCGGCCCCCAGACCGGCAAAGGCGGCCTGTTCTTCAAGATTTTTCAAGGATGCCGGGGTGCGAACCTCAATGCCCTTTGCTTCGGCCAGCACCTGCACGGGTGAGGGCTGGGGCTTGTGGCCGCGTCCCGCCGGGCGCGGCGGCTGGGAATAGACGCAGGCGATTTCATGTCCGGCTTCGATCAGTCCTTTCAGAAGGATGGCTGAGAAGTCGGGGGTGCCCATGAAGACGAGACGCATGGCGGCTACATTTTCATGTTGAATTTGCGGGCTTTTTCCAGCTTGCGCAGGATCATGCCGCGCTTCAGGGTCGAGAGATGATCGACGAACAAGGTTCCCGATAAATGGTCGATCTCATGCTGAAGGACGGTGGCCAGCAGGCCGTCCGCCTCGATTTCGCGGATTTCGTTCTGGCTGTCTTGATAGCGCAGCCGGACCCGGGCCGGTCTTGTTACCTCGGCATAATGTTCGGGCACGGACAGGCAGCCTTCCTCATAGACATTTGTCTCCTCCGAGCGCCAGAGGATTTCCGGATTGATCAGGGCCATCGGCTGGGCTTCCTCGTCCTTCTTGGCGATATCGAGGACGACCAATTGCTTGTTGATGCCGACCTGGGGGGCGGCCAGGCCGACGCCGGGGGCGGCATACATGGTTTCCAGCATATCCGCGATCAGGCGGCGCAGGGCGTCATCCACCTCCGTCACGGGCTGGGCTTTGACTTTCAGGCGCGGATCGGGCGCCACAAGGATGGGAAGAATGCTCATAAGGCTGACATAAGTGGAGAAAGCCCAGGCGTCAAGAAATGAAGGGAGGCGACATCCAGGGATCAACCGGAACAAGGCACTGGGCGCCAAAATCGGGGATGGCAGCGCTTTTCAGGCTCCTGGCGGCCAGGGCGGCGGCCAGACTGAAAGTGCTGGGAGAGAGGGCCAGGTGCTGGGCTTGCGAAAGTGCCATGAAATCGTCGATGAATTCCGCCCCGGCAAGCGGGGGGGACAGATCGCGCTCGCTTAAGGGATCGAAGGCGGCAAAATCGGGCAAGGTCTCTCCTGGCCTGTTGCTGGCCAGATACAGGACCGGAGCATCCAGCCGGGGCCATAGCGCCTTCAGCCAGTCGAGATACCAGGCGGCGGGGGCCTCGGGCATAAGGCTTTCCTTGCCCTGATCGGCCCGGCGCAGATGCAGGGCGACCAGGGTCTTGCCGCGGCTTGAAACCGCCGCCTGCAGGCGATGAAGGCGGGGGGCAAGTTGGGTGGAAGGGGTTAGCGCCGCCTGAATTTCCTCTTTCCAGGGGCGGTAGACTTGGGGGGGAAGGTTGAAATAGCCGCTGATATCGCGACCGGCCAGGGATGGTCCGGCCTTTTCCAGGAAAGGAAGAGCGCCGGTGGATGGTTCTTTCCAGAGCGGCAGGGGAGCCCCCAATGCGTTGTCGCCCTCAAGACGCAGCAGGCGCGAGCCCAGCCAGTCGGGCGTCTCCAACGACAGACCTTCCTTTTTCGCGTGACACAGCAAAAACAGATACTGAACGATCTGATTGCCGAACCGTCCGCGTTCGCCCAGATCGCTCATGGCGATGCGCCTGTCGGGAGAGGCGGGGGCTTGGGGCCGGGCCGGGGCAGGGCCCAGCGCCAGACCGAGTTCCACCAAACCAAGTAAAGTCGTAGGCAAGCCATGGGCAGGCATCAGCCTGACGGCGGTCTTTAAGGCGCTGATCGCCTCTTGCATCCGCCCTCTGGCCAGAAGCGCCCTGCCCAGAGCCAGGGGAATCTGTCCCACATGGGGAAGGGCATGCATCAAGGTCAGCAGTCCGGCCAGGGGGTCTTCGGGAAGGGTGAATTCCTGCTTTGCATCCGTCATGAAGGCCTTAAGGACTGCCGCCTGGACTTGTCCGTTCTCAGGCGAGCGGATAAGGGCTTCCAACTGCAAGGGAACGGCCGCTTCGCTGTTGCCGATGGCCCAGGCGGCCTGGCTGGCCAGGATCAGCGCTTCGGGATGCCGGGGGCATTCTTGAAGAAACGAGCTGACATGCATCCAGGCCAGGGCGTAATCGCCCTGGGCCAGGGCCTTTTTCGCGGCCAGGACGGGAATGTCGGAAGTCATAGGTCAAGTTTGCACTTCCGATCCGGGGACTGTAAAGAGAAGGGTATGGAGAATCCCTTTCTTTTTCCCGTTCTGGCGGGTGCTTTGGCCCTGGGCGTCGGCGTCCTGGTGACCTGGCTGGTGTTAAGGACCGGCAGTGCGTCATCGGGGGAACTGTCCGGGCGATTGGCTCAGATGGCCGACAGTCTGGCCGCCCAGCAGGCACAGTTGGCCGAGCGGCTGCAATCTCAGGAGCGCCAGCTTGGCCGGGTTCTGGAAGAACGGCTGTCCGACATGGGCAAGCGCTTGAATGACGGGCTCGACCAGTCCTCGCTGCGCACCGGAGCCACCCTGTCCGAACTGCGCGAGCGCCTGGCCGTGATCGATTCCGCCCAGGCCAATATCGCCCAACTGTCCGAGCGCATGGTCAGCCTGCAAGACATCCTGTCTAACAAGCAGGCCCGAGGGGCGTTTGGCGAAATTCAGCTTCAGGATTTGATCAGTCAGGTGTTGCCGCCGCAGGCCTATGAGTTTCAGGCACCGATTGGCGAGCGCAGGCGGGTCGATTGCCTGATCAAGCTGCCGCGCCCGCCGGGATCAATCGCCATCGACGCCAAATTCCCCCTGGAAAGCTTCCACCAACTGCGCTCGGCCAAGGACGACGCCGAGCGCACGCAGGCGGGCAGGGCCTTCGCCACGGCGGTTCTGACCCATGTGCGGGATATTTCCGAAAAATACATCGTGCCCGGCGAAACGGCGGAATCCGCCCTGATGTTCCTGCCTTCCGAATCGGTATATGCTGAATTATACGCCAATTTTCCCGAGGTGGTGGAAAAGTCCTACCGTGCGCGCGTGTGGATCGTTTCGCCCACCACACTGATGGCGACGCTGACCACGATCCGGGCGGTGCTGAAGGATGCGCGCATGCGTGAGCAGGCCGATGTCATCCAGGCCCAGGTGCGCCATTTGCTGGATGATGTGAAGCGTCTGGCCGAGCGGGCGGGAAATCTGGAAAAGCATTTCACACAGGCTAGCGATGATTTACGCCTTTTGAAGGTATCGGTCGACAAGGTTGTCCGTCACTCCGAGCAGGTCGAAGCCATCCAGCTGGGCGATAGCGGCAAAACCGAGGATGTGGTTTAATGGCGGGCCAGAGATCCAATATTTGAAACCTGACGACTGATGTCCGATTCCACTCAAGAAAATCTGGATCACCTGTTGCGCGGACAGGTTCAGAATCTCTCTCAGATCATGCGCCGCGACATCCTTACCTGTTCGCCCGAAACCAAGGTGGCCGAGGCGGCTGGGCGCATGGTCGATTCCCGCTGCAGTTCCATCGTCGTTGTCGAAAACGACCGGCCCGAGGGAATCTGGACAGAGCATGACGCGCTTCTGATCGATCTCGATGACGGCCATGCGCTTGACCTGCCCATCCGCGAGGTCATGAGCAAGCCGGTGCGCACCATCCGACAGGATGTCACGATCGAGGCCGCCACCTTGCGTTTCAGGGACGAGGGGCTGCGCCATTATGTGGTGGTCGATGACAGGGATCAGCTGGTTGGCGTGGTCAGCCAGAGCGACGTCGTGCGCCAGCAAGATGTCCGCCACTATCTGTCGATGCGCTCCGTCTCCACCGTCATTCGTCGCTCGACGCTGATTCTTCAGGCCTCATCGACCCTGGCGCAGGCGGCAAGCCGTTTGCATAATCATGGTGGCGATTGCGCGGTCGTCATCTGGGGCGATGGCCGTCGCGGTATCGTGACTGAGCGCGATCTGTTGAAGGCCGTAGCCAGCCGCAAAAACGGGCTTCGAGTGGGAGATGTGGCGCATAGCCCGATCATGGCCGTTCCGCAAACGGTCAGCGTTCTCGAAGCGCGCGAAACCATGGAGCGCAAAGGTATCCGCCATCTGGGTGTGACGGATGGCGAGGGCGTTCCGGTCGGCCTGCTTTCCTTTGCCGATATTCTGGCCAGCGTTGAATTTTCCATCCTGCGCTATGTCGAGGAAATGCTGGCCGAACGCTCGCGCGCTTTGAATCAGGCCCAAAACCGGCTGCGAGGCAGCCTGGAGGAATTGAACCGCAGCAATGAGGAGCTGGAGCAATTCATTCACGGCGTTTCAGCCGGGTGCAAACCGCCTTTGGCCCGTCTTGCGGGCCATCTCGATCGCATTCAAAGGGGCGATGCCGAAGCCCTTGCGCTAGCCAGAGCAGAGGTTGCGCAAATGCAGAGCTTTCTGGATGGCATCGCCGATTATGCCCGCCTGGGCCAGTTGGAGGAACCCGGTCAGTCGGTCGAACTCGATCTGGAAATCGCCAAGGTGATGGCCGAAATGGCCGGTCTCATTCGCGACAAGGGGGCCAAGATCAAGATTGAGGGCTCGTTGCCACGCATCAAAGGTGATCCAGCGATGATTCGAACCCTGTTTACCGCCCTTTTCGACAATGCGTTGCGCCCAGTTTGCGCTGACCGCAAACCGGAAATTCGCCTATCGGCGGAACGCGAGCAAGGGCGCTGGTTGATCAGCCTTCATGATAACGGCCCTGGGATCGATCCGGCCCGGGCGGAAAGCCTGTTCGGCCTGTTTCAGGCTGCCGGTGCCGGGGTGGAGACGCCGGGTGTTGGCCTGGCGATCGCCCGAAGGATTGTCGAACGCCACGGGGGGCGGATTTGGGTTGAAACATTCCCTGGACAGGGAAACGTTATGCGGATGACGTTGTTTGAAGCAGGTGCTATTTAAGGTAGTCCGCTGGGCAGGCGTCTTGATTCTCTATGCCGGAGGCTGTAGGCCGATCTTACGCTCGACACCCTGAAGGGGTCATGTGCAATGTGAGAGCGCCTTCTGCCCATGTTATTTATTAAGCGGGGTGATGAGTGGGTGAAATTCGCGTACTGGTAGTTGAGGACAATCCCGGTGATGCGGCGCTGATTCGCTATTCGCTGGCCGAGCCTGGCCAGGGGCGCTTCACGATTGCCCATGCCTCCTCCTTGAAAGAGGCTGTGCAGCATCTGGCAGCCCAGCATTTCGACGTTATCCTGCTTGATCTGTCTTTGCCCGATTCCTTTGGCCTTGAGACGGTCAAGAAGATCCTTGAGTCGGCCCCGCCCAAGGCGGCGGTGGTCGTTCTTTCGGGCCTTGATGACGAAGAACTAGCCTTGGAGGCCGTGAAGCAGGGGGCGCAGGATTATCTGGTCAAGGGGCGCTCGGACGGTGACGTGCTGCGCCGTGCCATCCGCTATGCCATCGAGCGCCAGCGGATTGAAGAAGCCATGCGTTTGGCCGAGGCCGTTTTCAAGAATGTCGATACCGGCATTTTCGTGACCGATGCCGAGGGGGCCATCGTCAGAACCAATCCCGCTTTCACGCGCATCACCGGCTATGAGTCTGAGGACGTCATCGGAAAGACGGCCGATCTTTTGAAGTCAGGTGTGCAGGAAGATAGTTTCTATGAGGAAATGTGGGAGAAACTGCGTTCCCTTGGCCATTGGGAAGGTGAAATCTGGAACCGTCGCAAATCAGGAAATATCTATCCTGAATGGCTGCGCATCGATGCGGTTCTCGACTCTGCCGGGCGTCTGACCAACTATGTCGCCACCTTTACCGACATCACCTTCAGGAAGGAAATCGAAAACCAGCTTCGCCTGCAGGCGACACACGATACCTTGACGGGCTTGCCCAACCGCTATCTGTTTACCGACCGGCTGCTGCATGCCCTTGCCCAGGCGGATCGATCCACGCAAAAGGCGGCCCTTCTGTTCGTCGATCTCGATGGCTTCAAGGAGGTCAACGACAGCTATGGTCATATGGCGGGCGATCAGTTGCTGATAGAGGTGGCGACGCGCCTGCAGGCACTGGTTCGCGCCACAGATACCGTGGCCAGGCTGGCCGGTGATGAATTTACCTTGATCCTCTCGGGCGTGATCAAGTGGCAAGACGCCAGCACCGTGGCGGAGAAGGTGGTGGAAACCCTCTCGCAGCCCTTCCTGCTCAAAGAGGGCCAGGCCAGTATCTCTGCCAGCGTCGGCATTGCGCTTTATCCCGATGATGCCACAGACAGCGACAAGCTTCTGATCGCGGCGGATGCGGCCATGTACGCCATCAAGCAGAAGGGCAAGAACGGATTTGGCTTCTATCGGCAGCCGCAATCTTGATGCTGAACCGCAGGCCCGCAAATACCCCTGGCCTGTCCAGGGTAATATTGTAGAATGCTGTCGAAATACAGTTGCGTATTCGTGTCTGAGGGGGTTGGTTAAGGGGGGACAGACGGCGATCCCGGTTTCGCTGTTTGCATGAGGTAGGTCAGGATGCCGGAAGACGGCAGCCGCGAGGCGATCTTTGGTCGTTATTCATCCCTTCCCACCCTGGGCGTTGCCCTGGTTGGCGAAGAAGGCGTCGTGTTGGCGGTTAACCCGCAACTTCGGCGCATGCTGGGCCTTTCCGAGAGTGATGCGCTCCCTCCTGACTATCTGTCCCTTTCCTGTCCTGATGACGAAATCCGCGAGGCTCCTCTCTTCTCGGCGCTTAAGGAAGGGGGCGATGACAGCTACGCCCTTGCCAAAACGCTTTTGCGCAAGGATGGCGGGCGATTGGCCGTTGAATGCCTGGTCGCGCGCTATCAAGATCGCGATGGCATCGTTCTTCTGGCCCTGCTGCAAGACATTCACGACAGCATGGCCCTGGAGGCCGGGCAGGAACTGGCCAAGCTCTCTTTCGACGAATCTCATGACGGCATGATGCGGATCGGAGCAGACGGGGCCATTCTTTCGGCCAACCAGTCCGCCTGTGATTTGTTGGGTTTCAGCCCCCTGGAAATCCTGACCAAGCGGATTTTCGAGATCGATCTGCATCTGATACCGGAAAAGTGGAATGGTCTTTGGCGGCGTGTGCGCGAGCAAAAGCTGCGCAATTCCTTCGAGGCCCTGTACCGGCGCAAGGATGGCTCGACATTTCCGGCCGAGATAAGCGCTGCCTTTATTGCTTATGGCGATGAGGAGTTCATTTTCTCTTCTTTCCGCGATTTTTCCGAACGCCGGATGCGCGAACGCCAGGATGCCGAAGAGGGGCAGACGCTCAAGGAAATCGTCGAGGGCCTGCCCATTGCGGTTCTGGTTACCCGTGTCGCCGACGGCGTAATTCTGCACGCCAACCCCATGATGGGGCGGGCCATCGGCATGCCCCTGACCAAGCTGCTGGGCCGTCCCGTTACGGACATCTATTCCGACAAGACGCAGCGGCGCGAACTGACGACGCGTTTGAAGCGCGAGGGTGAGGTCAATGGTTTCGACGTTCATCTCGTAGGCGATCATGGCAGGGCTTTTTGGGCCAGAGCCTCTTCACGGCTTGTCACCTTCGCCAAGACTGAAGCCGTTCTCTCAACGCTTTACGATGTCTCGGAAGAGCATGAGACGCGTGAAAGCCTGGCTCAGATCAGCAGCGATCTTAAGAAAAGCCAGGAGCGCTATGCGCTGGCCATGGATGCCTCGCGGGAAGGTATCTATGATCTGGATCTGGAAAGTGGGCAGCTCTACGTCTCGCCTCGCACCGAGGTTATTTTCGGTATTCCGGCCAACGGACTGCGTTCGGCCAGGGACTGGATTTCGCGTATCCATCCCGATGACCTGCCGCCTTACCGCAAGGCGACGCTGGACCATTTCAGGGGCCTTGCGCCATCGGTCAGCGCCGAATACAGGATTACCAATCCCGTGGGCGATGTTCTTTGGATTCGCGAGCGTTCGGTTTGTCAACGCAATGCCAAGGGACGCGCCGTCCGTCTTGTCGGTTCCGTCGGCGATATTACGGAATTGAAACGCGCCCAGGATTCCTTGGAAAAGGTGAATGCCACGCTTGAAACCCGTGTGACGTCGCGCACCGAAGAACTGAAGCAAAGCGAAAGCCGCTATCGCTCGATCTTTGAACAGGCGGTGGAAGGGATTTTCCAATCAACGCCCGATGGCCGCTATATCGAGGCCAGCCCCTCTTTGGCCAAGTTGTACGGCTATGATAGCCCCGAAGAACTGATTGCCGGCATCGTCGATATTTCCTGCCAGATCTACCTGGACTCCAAGGATCGAGAACGCTTTCTCGACTTGATGAACAAGACCGGAGATGTGCGCGGGTTTGAATATCAGATATTGCGCCGCGACGGCGTTGCGCTTTGGGTCTCCGAGAACTGTCGGGCCGTGCGTAACGAAAAAGGCGAGGTGTTGTATTACGAAGGAACCGTCGAGGATATTTCCGAGCGCAAACTGGCCGAGCAGGAAGCCGCCGAGAAGCAGGCGCTGCTTGAAGCCACACTGGACAACATCACCCAGGGCGTTGCCATTTTCGACTTCGATCTGCGTCTGCTCGACGTCAATGCCTTGTTCGGGCGGATGCTGAATCTGCCCGCGAAGCTCATGTCCAATGGCACGCATGTCGTAGCCATCATGCGTTTCATGAGCGAGCGTGGCGATGCCATCGGCGTTGATGATCCAGATTGGCAGGTTGCCCAGGGCACCGAACCCATGTTGGCCAAGGTCGAGCGGCAGTTGGCAAGCGGAGCGGTGGTGCAGGTATCCGCACGGCGCCTTGATGACGGAAAGGTGCTGTTGACCTATACCGATGTCACCGATCTGAAGCGCAGAGAGGCTGCTCTCAAGCAAAGCGAAGAGCGCTACGCCCTGGCGGCCCAGGGAGCCAATGACGGCTTGTGGGATTGGGACCTGAAGACGAACCGGGTTTATTATTCGCCGCGTTGGAAGAACATGCTGGGTTGCCGCGAAGACGAGATCGGCACCGATCCCGACGAGTGGTTCTCGCGCGTCCATCCGGACGAGGCCGATGAGTTGAAGGCGGCGTTCGATTCGCATATGAGCGGATCCACCACGCATGTCGAAGTCGAATACCGCGTTCGTCACAATGACGGGCGCTATCGCTGGATGCTGCTGCGTGGCGCTTCGGTGGCCGAACCCCTGACGGGAAAACCCGCCCGCATCGCCGGATCGCAAACGGATATCACCGAGCGCAAGCGCACCGAGCAGCAATTATTGCATGACGCCTTCCACGATGGTTTGACCGGCCTGCCCAATCGCGCCCTGTTCATGGACCGTCTCGGCCAGGCCCTGACACGCGCCAAGCGCGATTCATCCCGCTCGTTCGCCGTCATGTTTCTGGATCTCGACCGCTTCAAATACGTCAATGACAGCCTGGGGCATTCGGCGGGCGACAGCCTGATCGTCTGCATCGCCAAAAGACTGGATACATCAAGACGCGCCTCCGATACCGTGGCCCGACTGGGGGGCGACGAATTCGCCCTTCTGATCGAGGACATCACCAGCAACGACAGTGCGCAGGATATCGCCGAACGTTTGCGCCAGTCGCTGACCAAGCCGGTTAATCTGATGGGGCAAGAGATTTTTCCGACGGCCAGCATGGGCATCGCCATCGCCCATCCCGACTATGAACGTCCCGAGGACATGCTGATTGATGCCGATCTAGCCATGTACGAGGCCAAATCCATCGGACGCGACCGTATTGCCGTGTTCACTCCGGCCATGCGGGTGCATTCCTCCAAGCAGCTTGAGCTGGGATCGGATTTGCGCCGGGCCTTCGAGCGCAACGAACTTGTCATGTTCTATCAACCCATCATCGCCATGGAGACTGGCCGCATTGCTGGTTTCGAGGCGCTAATTCGCTGGCGCCATGCGACCAAAGGCCTGGTGTCGCCAGGCGATTTCATTCCCCTGGCCGAGGAAACGGGGCTGATCATCCCCATCGGTTGGTGGGTGATCGAGGAATCGTCAAAGCGCATGCAGGACTGGAATGTCAAGCGAAGCGAAGACAAGCATCTGATGATGAGTATCAATATCTCGGCTAGGCAGTTCAAGGAACCTGGCTTGATTGATCGAATCGCCGATTTGATCGAGGAAAATGCGCTGAACGCCTCGCAGATCAAGCTTGAAATCACGGAAAGCCTGTTGATGGACAATCCCGAAGTGGCAACTGAATGGCTGGCCAAGCTGAAGGCTTTGGGCGTTTCCCTGTCCATCGATGATTTCGGCACCGGCTACTCCTCGCTCAGTTATCTGCACCGTTTCCCCTTCGATAATCTGAAAGTTGACCGATCCTTCGTCGCCACCATGTTTGAAAAGCGCGAAAACATGGAGATCGTGCGTGCGATCGTGGCGCTGGGAACCAATCTGGGCATGAAGATCGTGGCCGAGGGTGTTGAGACGGCAGAGCAGTATGAGGTATTGCGCGAGCTTGGCTGCCACTTTGCACAAGGCTATTATTTCTCAAGGCCCATGCCCGAGGCCGATGCGACGAACCTGATTTCACGCGATCCGAAATGGTAGGTGCGACATGACCGAGACACGCCAAGAATTCGATACCAGCATGTGCAAGATTGCCGCGGCAATTGCTGGCATGCCGGTTGATAAGTCGCTCGAGCAGTTTTTGAACGAGCGCTATAGCGCTGGCTCGCCCGACTTTTCCAAGATCGAGGATTTGTGCCTGAAGGCCATCGCAGAAGGCTGGATGTGCAGCCAGGGCGAAGGTGACCGCCGCTGGGGCCGGGTCAACGAGCCAAGCCCGGAATTGCATGATTTTTCGGTTGATGTCGTGGCGATGGCACATGGTCATGGCCCGCATCATTCCCATCCTTTGGGCGAAATCGTCCTGACAATGCCGCAAACGCCTGCTGCAAGGTTCGATGCCAGAGGGGCAGGCTGGCTGGTTTATCCACCCGGCTCGGGCCACTATCCCACTGTAACCGGCGGTCCCGCCTTGGTGCTCTATCTGCTGCCCAGCGGAAAAATTGCATTTACCAAGTAATGCGACCATAACAGTCCTGCAGGGCTAATTTATAAGCAGAGTTTTTGATTATCTCATGTCTCAAGTCGCAGATTTGGCGTGATGCGCTTGGCGGAATAAGCTATATTTTACATTATGAATTTGCCGAAGTGTGCGAGCCCGACCAAACGGGTTTCTTAAACGAAAAGACGCCAATAACATGGAAAACGACAAGTCGAAAATGCGCCGTAGCGCCTATCTCCTTGGGCTCTCTTCGGCGGTGGCGTTGGCCGTCGTTATTTATTTCATGCTTCAGGCCCCTGGCAAGATCGACAATCTGCGCCTGGGCGCCTATGACGGTGATGTCGGGGCCTTGGAATGGATCGCCAAGGAAAGGGGATTCTTCGACAAGGTGGGGCTTAATGTCGAGATGAAGCCTTATCCTTCGGGCAATGCCGCGGTCGATGCCATGAGAAAGGGTGACGTTGATGTAGCGACGGCAGCCGATCTGGTTGTCGCCAAGCGCAGTTTCAAGGAAAAGGATTTGCGCGTTCTGGCTGATATCTGTCGCTACTGGAACAAGGGGTTGGTGGGCCGCAAGGATAGCGGCATTTCCACCCCGGCCGATTTGAGGGGCAAGCGGATCGGCGTTTCCGCCACCTCAAGTGCCGAGCATAATCTTGTGGTGTTCCTGGCACTTCAGGGATTGACGACGGAGGATGTCACCCTTGTCGATCTGCCGCCCAAGGGGCTGGTCGAGGAAATCTCGGCAGGTACGATCGATGCAGCCATTACCTGGCAGCCGCATGTTGCCGCTATTGTAAGCCAGTTGGGTGATAATGCGGTTTTGATCATGGATGGCGGAACCGAGGCCAACCTTCTGATCCTGACACTTAAGGATCAGTTGCCAATTCAGACAGAGGCGCTGAAAAAACTGATGAAGGGCTTGGTGATGGCTGATGACTGGGTTCGCGAGAATCCCCAGGAAGCAAAAACCTATCTCATCTCGCGTTTCAAGCTGGACAGGGACTATATCGAAGCCTTGTGGCCGCGCATGCAGCTAAGCGTCAGTCTTCCCCAGGAAATTCTGGGAGCCATGGACAGCGAGGCGCGCTGGCTTGCGAAGTCCGTCAATGTCGAAGCCGTTCCCAATTTCGCCGAGACCATTTACACCGCACCCCTGGCCTCTGTCAGGCCGTCGGCGGTCAGCGTGTTTACGAAGTAAGGTTTGGCATGGATATCAAGACGGGATTTTTCAACGTCTTGATTTTGGGGGCAGCCCTTCTCGCGGCCACTATTCTTGCCTTTGGTTTCAGTCAATACGCCTTTTTTGAGGATACGTCGTACAGCGAACGACTGGACAAGATATCCAACGAGGGCATGCAGTTGGTTCAGTTGACCAACGAAGTCCTTTTGTATGGCGAGCCCCGAGCGCTCGACCAGTGGCAGCAGCAATACCGCGATGTCGGCCTTCTGATCGATGACAACAGCCTGCCATCCAAACCGGAATTGCAGGAAATCCTGGGGCCTTTGCGCATCCGTTATGCGCATCTGCTGCCTCTTCAGGAAAAGCTGACGCAAAGCAGGGATCGGAACGCCGATTCCCAGGTGGTCGATATTATCGCTTCGCAGCTCTACCAGGATTCCACGCAGTTGCAGGCGTCACTGCGCAGCCTGAAGTCGGCCGCAGACGAGTCCTTCAAATCAGCCTATGAAACAGTCAAACATCGCCAAGTCATCATTTTCAGCCTGTTCACCGGTCTGGTTTCCGTCTACGGCGTTTTCGTATCGCTGCTGTTTCGCAGAACAATTCTGGCGCCCTTGTACGACTTGCGCCAAACCATTCACAGTTTGCGCGATGGTCAAGCCGCCAAGGCGCCGGTGCATGACGATGACGAGATCGGTGCCGTCTGCGTGACCTTCAATCATTTGCTTGATGAGCAAGAGACGGCGCGCAAGCAGGTGCAATCGATCTCAGAGCGGTTTCGCAATATATTCGAGCAGGCCGCCGTTGGCATGTCGATCGTTTCTCCGAATGGCGACTGGCTGGAAGTCAATCAATGCCTGTGCGATATCCTGGGTTATGAGCGCTCTGAGTTTCTGGCTGCGAACTATCAGGCCTTTACCCTGCCTGAGAATCTGCAGACGGATATCTTGCGGGTGAAAGATATTCTTTCGGGAAAGAAGGTCTATGACTCCTGGGAGACGCGCTATCGGCGCAAGGATGGACGCCCTATCTGGGCTCGTATCACGACGGCATTGGCCCGTGACGGCGCCGATAGCCCCTTGTATTTCGTCACGGTGACCGAAGACATCACCGAGCGCAAGGAAGCAGATGCGCGCCTGCTTGAGATCAATCGGCAACTGGAAGAGCAGACAACAGAGTTAAAGCGCACCAATGCCGATCTGGAAAGCTTTGCCTGGGTTGCTTCGCACGATCTGCGCGAACCCTTGCGCATGGTCAGCAGCTATGTCGGTCTGATCAAAAAGCGTTTGGGCCCCGAACTCGATGAGGATATGGCGCAGTATATCGGTTATGCCGTCGAGGGATCGAAGCGGATGGATGCCCTGATTCTGGGGCTTCTTGATTATGCCAGAATTGGGCGCAGGGGCGGAACCTTCGAATCGGTTTCTCTGGCGGATGTTGCGCAAGAAAGCTTGTTGAACCTCAGTGTATCGATTCAGGAGGAGGGAGCCTGCGTTACTCTGCAAGAGGGATTGCCCAAGGTGATTGGAGATCGGAGCGAACTGGTCAGACTGTTTCAGAATCTGATCGGTAATGCCATCAAGTTTCACCATCCCGACCGTGCGCCAGAGGTTAGCGTTGCCTTCGAGGACAAGGGATCGGAGTGGGTGCTGCGCTTCAGTGACAACGGCATCGGCATCGATCCTGACTATTACGAAAAGGTTTTTCGTATTTTTCAGCGTCTGGTGCGCAAGGACCAGTACGCGGGAACCGGCATCGGTCTCTCTATTTGCAGAAAAATCGTCGAGCATCATGGTGGGCGCATCTGGGTTCTGTCCGAGCCTGGTGAGGGCAGCACCTTCTTCGTGGCATTTCCCAAATAATCTTCAAGTCCCTCCGCAGCAACTGCGCCCTGATTTCTGGATGGGCGGGCAGGGGATGAAGCCAAAGCTGCAATAGACGCAGCAATCGCCCCGTTTGGGCACAAGCCTGTGCCCACAGGCCGGACAGAGGCTCCATTGGATGCAGGCATTGTCGGGCATGGATTCCGTCCAGCGGTGACGGCAAGAGGGGCAGGTCAGAACGGACTCGTGGATCAGTCCGTCGCTGGTGCAGTCAGATGTCATCAGACGCCCAGATATTTCACATGCAGGTCGGGGTTTGCGGCCAATTGGGCGGCAGGGCCATCATGGACAATGCGGCCCTTGACCATGATCAATCCGCGATCGCTGATGGAGAGCAGGGATTTCACATCCTTGTCAACCACGATGGCGGCGATGCCGGTTGCCTTGATGGTTTTGATCACGCCCCAGATTTCCTTGCGGATCAGGGGGGCCAGGCCTTCCGTTGCCTCGTCCAGAATCAACAGGTCGGGATTGGTCATGAGGGCGCGCCCGATGGTCAGCATCTGCTGCTCGCCGCCCGAAAGCTGATTGCCCATATTCTCAAGCCGCTCGCCCAGGCGCGGGAACAGGTCGATGGTTCTCTCGAATCCCCAGTCCATGCGCCCGTCGCGGCCTGGGCGCGACGCCATGATCAGATTTTCGCGAACCGACAGATTGGGGAATATGCCGCGATTTTCAGGAACGAATCCGATGCCCAGCTTGACGATCTTGTGGGCGGGCATGCCGGTCACATCGCGGCCCTCAACCTTGACAGAGCCGTGGCGCGGCACCGTCAGGCCCAGAACCGAGCGCAGCGTCGTCGTTTTGCCCATGCCGTTGCGGCCCATCAGGCAAACGGTCTCGCCCGGCATGACGTGAAAGGAAACGCCGTGGAGGATATGGCTGGCGCCATAATAGGTATGCAGGTTTTCGACGGCGAGAAGGGGCGTGGCGGAGGTCATGTCAATGCTCCTCCTCCGCACCGAGATAGGCTTCCTGGACGGCCTTGCTGGCCCTGACCTCGGCAACCGTTCCGGTTTCCAGCAGGCGACCATTGACCATCACGGCCAGTCGGTCGGCAACGGCGAATACGGCATCCATATCGTGCTCGATCAGGATCAGGGTGTGTTCCTTGGCCAATCGGCGCAACAGCTCGATCACCTTCAGGGATTCATCGGCCCCCATGCCGGCCAGGGGTTCGTCGAGCAGCAAAAGTTCAGGTCCCGTCGCCAGCATCATGCCGATTTCAAGCTGGCGTTGTTCGCCATAGCTCATGGCCTGGGCCAGCGTATGGCAGCGCATGGACAGGCCACACATCTCAAGAGCGCGCTCGGCCTGCTGATTGATTTGCCGGTAGGAGAGGGCGGGCTTGAAGAAACTGAACGAGCCTTTCATGCGCGACTGGGCGGCCAGACGGCAATTCTCGAAGCAGGTGAAGTTGGGAAAGATGTTGGTCTTCTGGAAGCTGCGCCCGATGCCCAGTTGGCTGATGGCATTGGCGGGCAGGTTCGTGATGTCCTGGTCCTTGAAGCGGATGGAGCCGCCCGAGGGCAGAATCTCGCCCGAGAGCAGATTGATCAGCGTCGTCTTGCCAGCGCCATTCGGTCCCAACACGGCATAGACCAGGCTTCTTTCAAATTGCAGTGTCACGTCATCGACGGCCATCAGGGCGCCGAAGTGCCGCGACAGATTCTGGGTTTCCAGGATAATGTCGCTCATGGCTCCGACTCCTCCTTGGGAGGCGGTTTTTTCCCGAATTTCTGGGAAACGCCCTCGATCAAGCCAGCGATGCCTTCGGGCAGGAACATGACGACGGCGATCACAAAGGCGCCCATGATCAGCAGCCAGTGATCCCACAGGCTCGAGATGTTGTCGCCCAGAAGGGTCAGCGCCAGGGCGCCCAGAATGGGGCCGTAAAGCGTTCCCATGCCGCCCAGGATCACCATCACCATGACATTGCCCGAAGCATGCCAGCTCATCATCTCGGGATTGACATAGGCCGTACGCGTCGCCTCGATGAAACCGGCAACGCCCGCCAGCATGCCCGCGATCACAAAGCTCATCAGTTTGAGATTGCGCACGTTATAGCCCATGGCGCGCATGCGCCCCTCGTTGACCTTGACGCCCTGAATGGCGCGCCCGAAGGGCGAGTGCAACAGAACCGCCAGAAAAACGAAGGTCGCCACCATCAAGGCGAAGGTGACGTAATAGAGCGTCACCTTGTTGCCAAGATCGAGCAGAACAGTATCGCCAATGGCAAGGTTGGGCTTGGTGTAGAAATTGAATCCGTCGGTGCCCCCCCAATAGCTTTGGTCCTTGAAGAAGGCGTGCAGCATCTGGGCGAAGGCCAGGGTGATCATGATGAAATAGATGCCCGAGGTGCGGATGGACAGCCAGCCGATGACCAGCGCGCACAATCCGGATACGGCAACTGCGGTGGGCAGCATGAAAAGAGCGTTGGTAACACCCGCCTTCACGATATACCAAGCGACAACATAGCTGGCCACGCCGAAGAAGGCGGCGTGTCCCAGGCTGATCAGGCCGGTAAAGCCGATCAGCAGGTCCAGGCTCATGGCGAAGATGCCCAGCGCCATGATCTTGGTCATCAGGCGGATGTAGTAGCTTTCGCCCACGAAGGGATAAAGTGCCAGGCCGATGGCCATCACGAGAAGAATGACAAGCGAGGGGCGGGAGATCCTGTACATCCGTCAGGTCCGACCGAACAGGCCCTGCGGGCGCCAGAGCAGCACGATCGCCATCACGGCATAGATCACGATGCCAGCACCATGAGGCAGAAAGACGGCGCCGAAAGTGTCGGCCATGCCGATCAACATGGCGCCCAGGAAGGCGCCTTTGATCGAGCCGACGCCGCCGACCACAACGACAACCAGGGAAACGATCAGGATTTCGTCGCCCATGCCGGGAAAGACGGATTGCACGGGGGCCGAGACCATGCCCGCAAAGGCGGCAAGTGCTGCGCCCATGGCAAAGACGATGGCAAACAGCTTGACGATGTCGATGCCCAGGGCCTGCACCATTTCGCGATTGGAGGCACCGGCGCGGATGGTCATGCCAAGCCGGGTGCGCTGCACGACAAGATAGAGCATGGCAGCCAGCGCCATGCAGACCAGCGAGATGAAGAGGCGGTAGACCGGATAGGACTGAACATCGGTAAGCGGGATGCCGTGGGAGAGGATTTCCGGTATCTGTACCGACTGAACTTCATTGCCCCAAAGGACGCTGCGCATTTCATTGAAAATGAGAATCAGGCCGAAGGTGAAAAGCACCTGATAGAGATGATCTCGCTTGTAGAGGTGGATGATTCCGAAGCGTTCAATGAACAAGCCAAGCAGAACGACCAGAGGCACGCCAGCGACAATGCCGAGAAACAGGTTGCCGATCATCTGGGTCAGCCACCAGCAGAGATAGGCGCCGATCATGTAAAAAGAGCCATGGGCCAGGTTGATGATGCCCATGATGCCGAAAATCAGGGTCAGGCCACTGGCCACCAGAAACAGCAGAAAGCCGTACTGAATGCCGTTGAGCGCCTGGATAAAATAATAGCTGGTATCCATGTGGCTAAAAACCGCAAGAAGGCAGGTTGGCTAGGATGAGGCCCGCCCTGTTACGGACGGGCCTCGTTTCCTAAATGCGGGGCATTAGACCATCGAGCATCCCTTGGCGGGATCGGCCAGGGCCTTGACGGCAACGCCCAGCACCACATCCTTGCCGCCCTTGACCTGGCGGACATAGAAGTCCTGGACGGGGTTGTGCGATGCCGAGAAGGTGAACTTGCCGCGCGGGCTGTCGACGATGGTGTTGCGCATCGTCGAGTAAAGCGTGGCGCCTGCCTTGATGTCGCCCTTGACGGCCTCGAGGCCGGTGGCGAGCAGCGAGCAGGTGTCGTAGCCCTGAACTGCGAAGACATCGACCGGACGCTTGGTCGCAGCTTCGAAGGCCTTCACGAACTTCTTGTTCACCGGATTGTCGAGCGAGTCGGCATAATGCAGAGTGTTCTTGATGCCCTCGGCATCGTTGCCCACGGCCTGCAGAACGCCGTCGGTCAAGAAGCCCGTGGCATAGAGGGGGATCTTGCCCTTAAGGCCTGCGCCCGCATAATCCTTGATGAACTTGACCGCACCGTCGCCCGAGAAGAAGACGAACACGGCATCGGGCTTCAGAGCGGCGATTTCGGTCAGGTAGGCCTGGAATTCGACCTTGGGGAAGTCGAGCAGGATTTCCTTGACGATCTTGCCGCCGGCGGCGGTGTAGGATTCCTTGAAGCCGCCGATCTGCTCGTGACCGGCCGGATAGTTCCAGGTCATGGTCACGACGTTCTTCTTGCCGTCCTTCATCATCACCGGGCCGCAGGCATAGCCGGGCTGCCAGTTAGAGAAGGAGGTGCGGAAGATGTTGGGTGCGCACATCTTGCCCGTGATGTCGCCCGCTCCCGCATTGGGAACGACCAGCAGCACGTTTTCCTCGCGCGCGATGGCGGCCATGCCCATGGCCACGCCGGAGTGCACGGTGCCGACCAGAATGTCCACCTTGTCCTTGGTGACCAGCTTGGCGGCATTGTCCTTGCCCTTGGGGGGAGCTGATTCGTCGTCGAGTTGGACGAATTCGACCTCGCGGCCACCCAGCTTGCCGCCCACTTCGGCTAGGCGCAGCTTGAAGGCGTCGGTGATGTTGTTGCCGAGCGAGGCATAGGTGCCGCTATAGGGCAGCATCAAGCCGATCTTGATCTTGGCCGTTTGGCCGATGGCGAAACGGGTGGGCGTAAAGGTGCTGACAGCAGCGACACCGGCGGCGGTGCCGACGAGAAGGCTGCGGCGAGACAGGGGATTGTTGAACATCGTCATCTGGTTTCCTCCCGGAAAATGGCCATTTATGGGTGTCCGTTGGTTCGGACGTGATACGGATTGGGGCTTTGCCCGGCTTAAAACAGTATTTTAATACCGAAATGCGACATTACATTTATAGGCGAGTTCACAAAGGATGCAAGGGGATTTGCTGCGAGCGCAAAAAATCGCCCAGGCACGCCTTGTTCTGCCCTAAGCCTGCCCGAATCCTGAGCCCAGGTCCAGCCGTAAGCGCCCTGATTTTGAAGAGAATCGTTTCTTTGATCGCTTGATATCTTTGGTTGATCAAGACCGCCAGAAACCATCCTTGTCGATGGCGTGCAGGGCGTCCATTTCAAGGGCGCTGGGCTCGGGTGTGGGAGCAAGCAGGGGGTGATCCTTCAATTCCCAGCCGGTATGGGCCTTGATCTCGTCGGCCGTATGGCCGGGATGAACGCTGAACAGGTGCAACTCGCCCTCTTCACCATGAGGTTTCAAGATGGCGCGGTCGGTGATCACGGCCGCCGTTCCGCCCCAGGCAAGGCCCGCCTTGCGCCGCGAGGTGCCGCCATCGAGACCCCCCGGTGAGGTGACATAGCCCACGCGCCGGACCAGACGATGCGGCTCGTGATTCATGATGGCTAGAAGGCGCTTGGACATGGCGGCGATGTCGGCAGCCCCTCCCGATCCGGGCAATTTGGTTTTCATTTGGCGATGGCCGCCGATATAGCTGGTGTTGATATTGCCGAAACGGTCGATCTCGGCGCCACCGATGAATCCGGCATCGACCTGCCCGCCCTGCAAAAGTCCCATCACCTGGGCCGTTCCGGTACACCAGGCGGCGTCCTGCTGGTTGGGCGGATCGCTCATGGTGTAGAGCATGTCCTTGGCGGGTTCGTTTCGCAAGATTCCGCATTCGAACAGGCCCACCGCATTGGGGGCATGGGTCAGGCGCGCCACGCCGAAGGCGGTGATGGGCAGGCGCATGCCGACGAAAACCACCTCGCCGTCTTGAATTTCCCTGGCACTTGCTATGATCATCAGCTCTTGCGTGGAAAAGGCCGCTGCCATGGGGATCACTCCGACGCGAAGTTGGCGGGGGCCGAGAAGGCCTGGCCCTTGATGCGAAGATCGGAAAGGCGTCCCCCCAGCTTGGTGCGCAAACTGGCATGATCGGGCAGGGACAAAACCCATTCATCCATCCAGCTCAGATAGCCGTCGCGCTGGCGCGAGCGCTGGTGATAGTCGTTGAAAAAGGCGTTGTCGCGCTTCCAGCATCCGGTCAGCGGCGAGGGATATTGGCCTGCCGGTTCATGCACCACGGCCACGACCTTGAAACCGGGAAACAATACGCGATTGGGGTCGGAGGAGATGACGGCGGGATCAACGATCTCGTCGGCCAGCAGAATCACTTTCCTTGCGGCCAGTCCGGCTTCCTGCGTTACCCCCAGGCTTCCCCAGTGATGGGCGTTTCCGAAGAGATCGGAGCGCGGCACGGAAAAAACGGCGACATCGGGCAGTAGGGGTTTGACCAAAACAACGGGATCGGCTTCGTCGCTTAAAGGGTTTTGTAAGAGGCGGTGATCAGGATTGGATTGCGTGATGTCGGAGCCCAAAAGCGAGCGGACGGGAACGAAAGGCATGCCATAAGCCCCTGCCATCAGGGCCATGGCCAGCGAGAAGTTCGAGAAGTCGTTGACCTTCAGGGGATGGGGAATGCCCTGTTCCATGGCGCGCCGGTAATTATGCCCCAGCCCGCCCGAAACATTGCCCACCCAGGCTCCGGTGACGGAGCTTGCACATCCGGCGCCGATCAGCATGTCGGCCGATGCATCGGAAATCGGGGCGATCAGATCGAGATGACGTTTGCCCTGCCTGATCAGTTCGAAGGTGGCGGCAAAGGGAATGGCATGTTCAAGGCCGGCGCCGATCACCACGCGGTCGCCATCCTTGATGAAGGAGCCCACCGCCTCCTTGAGGGAAACCAGCTTGCTTTTCATCAATGCTGGCGCAGCTTGAAGCGCTGAATCTTGCCAGTCGCGGTCTTGGGCAGTTCCTCGACGAAATGGAACCAGCGCGGATATTTATAGGGGGCCAAGCCTTTCTTGCAATGCTCGCGCAACTCGCCTTCCATGGTTTCTGAGGCGTCGCGCTGATCCTTCAGCACGATCCAGGCCTCGGGCTTGATCAGCCCGTCATCGTCGCCCCGGCCCACGATGGCGGCCTCCAGCACCTTGGGATGTTCGACCAGCCGTGCTTCGATTTCGAAGGGCGAACACCAGATGCCGCCCACCTTCATCATGTCGTCCGAACGACCGCAATATTGGAAATGTCCGTCCTCGTTCAGAATGTAGGTGTCGCCGGTATTCAGCCAGCCGTCTGCCAGCATGGTGCTTTGGGTCTTTTCGGGCTGGTTCCAGTAATAGGTGGCGGTCGATGCGCCGCGAATATGCAGCTTGCCTGATTCGCCAGGGGGCAGAACATGGCCGTCCTCGCCAACGATGCGGGCTTCATAGCCGGGAACGATGCGCCCCGAGGTGCCGGGCTTGATATCGTCCGGGCGGTTCGAGATGAAGATGTGCAGGGCCTCGGTCGAGCCGATGCCGTCCAGAATGTGAAGGCCGGTGGTCTCCTTCCAGCGCCGATAGATGTCGCCGGGCAGGGCCTCGCCCGCCGAAACGCAATAGCGGATCGAGGCAAGATCGGGCTTGCTGGTTTCCAAGGATGCCAATTGCGCGGCATAGAGGGTGGGGACGCCGAAATACAAGGTTGGTTTGAATTTCGCGATAGTGGCGAAGGTGCTTTCCGGCGTGGGGCGAGGCTCCAGAAGAACCGAGGTTCCGCCCACCCAAAGCGGAAAGGTCATGCCGTTGCCCATGCCGTAGGCGAAGAACAGTTTGGCCGCCGAGAAAAAGATGTCGCTTTCCTTAGCGCCCAACACATCCACGGCGTAGCATTGCGCGGTGACGGGAATGTCGCGGTGGCAATGCACGGTGCCCTTGGGCCTGCCGGTCGAGCCCGAGGAATAATTCCAGAAACATTCCGTGGTCGCCGTGGCGGGTTGGGCCTCGAACTTGTCCGATTCCGTGGCGAGCCCTTGACCGAAATCAGCGCATTTCAGAACGTGATCGGGGCGGAACTTCGCAGCAGCCAGGGCGGCTTCGGATTCGCCCGCGAATTCCTGGGAATAAACGAAGACGGCGCAGGCCGAATCTTCGATCATATAGGCATAGTCGCTGGCTCTGAGCAGCGTATTCAGCGGCACGGGCACCACACCCGCCTTGATGGCGCCCCAGAAGAGATAGAAGAACTCGGCGCAATCCTTGACCACCATCAGCATGCGCTGTCCGGGGGCAACGTCCAATTTGCGCAGCGCGTTCGCCGCCCGGTTCACATTGGCCGCCAGTTGGGCATAGGTGACGTCGCCCGCCTCCGAGCGGATGGCCAGCTTAGCACCCCGGCCCTCGGTTATATGGCGGTCGATGAAGGGGACGGCAACATTGAAAATAGGCGAGAAATGAAGCTCGCTCGGCCCCATCTGGCGCTCGATGCGGATGGTGTGATTGTCCATTTTTCGCCTCCCCTGTTGACCAACGTCAAGCCTGCCACGGCAATTCGGTACTGAGTTACCTATTTACAGTCTGTCGTCTTCAGGCCATGCTGTCAACCAGCGCACATCAAGTCGAGAGGGGAATTCGTTTATTATGAATGTGTCATCTTCGGATGGGCGTTCCTTTTCCATCCGCACCGTGACGGCAGACGACATGTCTGCCGTGGCGGATCTGGACCAGCGGATTTCAGGAATCGCCAAGCACGACTATTGGCAAGATGTGTTCGAGCGCTATGGCGGGCGGCGCAAGGGTCGCTTTTTCCTGATGGCCGAGGACGGCAACAAAAAACTGTTGGGCTATATCATGGGCGAGGTTAGGGCCTGGGAATTCGATTCCCCGCCCTGCGGCTGGGTGTTCGGAATCAATGTCGATTCCGACGGACGTCTGGGCGGCATCGGCACGGCGCTTTTCCAGGCCATTTGCGATGGTTTTCGCAAGGTGGGTGTGCATACGGTGCGCACCACGGTGTCGCGCAAAAACGAGCTGGTGATGAGTTTCTTTCGCAGCCAGGGCATGATGGCCAGCCATTACATCCAGCTTGAGACGGAGCTGGATCCATGAGACTTCAGAAAGCCACGCGTTGCGCGCTGTACGCCATTCTGGAATTGGCGTCCGATCCCAAGCGCCAGTTGTCGGCCAACGAAATCGCCGAGAAATACGATATCTCCACCAACCACCTGGCCAAGGTGCTGCGCAGCCTGGGCCGTGAGGGACTGGTCGAGGCGGTACGCGGCGCCGGTGGCGGTTATCGTTTTTCGGGCAATGCCAAACGCACGACCTTGCTTGACGTCATTCGCCTGTTCGAAACGGTGGAAACGGTTTCGGCGGGCGAACGCGAGCCGGGCGACGAGACGGCGGAAGGACTGGCGCTGACCCAGGTGACCATGGAAATCGAGGCCATCGAGCGTGCCACCTTCAATTCGATCACGCTGGATACCATGCTGAAGCTGGTCGGGCGCTACCGGAAATAACTTTTACCTCGCTGCCTGCTTGGCGATCTCGTAGGCCAACGCCTTCATGGCGGGCTCGCATTCTTTGGTGGCAAAGAAATAGGGTGCGCCGCAAGACAGCATGGCGATGGTTCTTCCCACGGCAAAGGTCAGCGTGAACTTGCCCCCGTACTCGCCGGACTCACCTTCGAGATGCGACTCATATTGGGGCAGGGGAGCTAAGACCAGCCGCTCGGGTGTGCGGTTCTTGCGGTCAAGAGCCATGAAAGCCTGGGCCGCCTGCCGGTCGGCCAATGAAAACAGCAAAGCGTCCACCACTTGCCCGCCCGGCGTGTTCAGAAGCGGCCACCGGCGCAGGGCAACGCTTTGCGGGCGCATGTGCTTTTCCAGAAATTTCAGCACGTCGGGATCGGGAACATTTTCGCCTTCTGCATGGTCGAAGGCCGCCCATTCCATCGGTCCACTGGCCGTGCCCATGATTGCGCCCAGTCCGGGGCTGGAGAGGGGCAGATGCCGGGCCTGCTCTGATAATCGGGCGGGGCGTTTCTGCCGACCTCGCTCAAGGGCGTTCAGTCGCTCCAACGTCCGATCCGAAAGCTCGGTCATCTGCTCGACAGAGAGGTGCGGCCCATCGGACCAGTGAGTCAGGCGCAGGATATAGCGGCCCTTCTGAACGCGCAGCGACTGGCCCTTGGGATTATGCGCCACATGCAGGCGCATCTGTCCGTTTTCAGGCGAGAGCAGAACATGGGTCGAGCCGAAATTACGATTATCGTCGGGCTCCATGTCGGAAAAGCGGGCGGCGGCGCTTTCTGCTGATGCATAGGCAGACAAGGCCAGCATGATGCGGTCTCTGGTGCCGGGTTCGGGCCGACGATAGGATTGCATGATCAGGGTGCGCAGCCCCGTGGCGGGATCCAGGCGACCCAAAAATTCCGGGGGTTCCGGCCACCAGCCGTCCGTGCCGGACAATTTAGCGATTTCACTTGGCGTGGGGGCGGAGGCCAGCATCAATTCAGCCAGCGCAGTTTCGCTTTCGGCGCGAAGCGGGGCGGATGCCAGGCAGGCAAGCAGGCTGAACACGATTAGGAATGAAGGACGCAACTTACTCATTTCCCTGTCAGTCCGGACTCTTTGGTGATGCCCAGTAACGGGGGGAGTATAGGCGAATTTGCAGGTTAGATATACTGTCCGGAATCCACTTTCAGGACCTGACCCGTGACGAATTTGGCGGCATCCGACAGAAAGAATAGGACTGCGTTGGCCAGATCAGGGGCGGCGGGCAGGGCCTTTAGCACTGTTTCGTCCAGGGCCTTCTGGCGGAACTGTTCATCAAGTGCCAGGGTCATATCGGTCAACACCATGCCGGGCGCTACGGCATTGACGGTGATTCCCTTGGCGCCCAGCTCGCGGGCGGCTGTTTTGGTAAGGCCGATCAGCCCCGCCTTGGCCGCCGTGTAGTTAGCCTGGCCGAATTTGCCGCGAATGCCGTTGATCGAGGCGATATTGACGATGCGCCCGAATCCAGACGCACTCATCGCAGGCGCTGTGGCGCGAATCAGATTGAAGGCGCCGGTCAGATTGACTCCGATAACCTGGGCCCAGTCCTCGTCGCTCATATTGACGATGCGTTTGTCTCGGGTGATGCCTGCATTGTTGACCAACAGTTCAGGGGGGCTTGGCAGGGCGCTTACGGCGGCGTTGACGCTTTCAGAACTCGATATATCGACCTTGTGGACCGTGAAGGGGGCGTCCTCGGCGCCCGAAATATCCCAGTCGAAGACATGAACCTCGGCCCCGGCTGCGACCAGCGCGTCCGCGATGGCACGTCCCAGACCCCGCACACCACCGGTCACAATGGCCGTCCGGCCTTTGAATCCGAAGGCGGAATAGTCGCACGCCTTTGCCGCATCGTTCTTTTGCACTGCCATGAAAGCCCCCTTGACTCACCCCTAAATAGGCATTAGGGTACCGAATTATTGCTTTCCAAGGCTATCCTTCCAGGGCCAGCAAGTCAAGCTGCGGAGGGATGGTTGATCAAGGCAGAGGGGAGAGAGGGATGGCGGACCAAGTGACAGTGCGGCCTTTGCAGGCAGGCGATCTGGATGCCATCGTTGCCCTTGACCAGAAAATCACCGGACATTCCCGGCGCGGCTTTTATGAAAAGCGCTTGAAGGCCATGGGCAACGACGCCTCTTCCTTCATCGCTCTGGCCGCCGAAACCGGCGGACAGATCAAGGGATTCCTGATGGCCTATTTGTTGGATGGCGAATTCGGCGGCAAGTCGCCGGTGGCCGTCATGGATGCCCTGGGCGTCGATTCCCGGGCGCGCGGCGCGGGTCTGGCCCGCTCGCTCATGTCCAGCCTGGATCAGGTTTTGAAGACCAAAGGGGTCAAGGAATTGCAGACTCAGGCGGCTTTGGCCGAACATGATCTGGTGGGATTTTTCATCGCCTCGGGTTTCCAACTGGCGCCACGTTTGGCTCTTGAACGCTCGGCCAATCAGCCGGTCGATTTCTGAAGGCGAGAGGAGAGGGCAATGGCGCGCAGCAAGGTTCCTACGGTTTCTCAGGAAGTCAATCTGTCAGACCCTTCCGGCGACGATTACGAGGCGCTGTCCAGGGACCGCATTCCGGTGCGTTCGATGACCGAGGCTGATCTTCAAAATGTCATCGCCACCGACCGCAAGATCACCGGGCGTGACCGCAAGGCCTTCTATAAGCGCAAGATGGAGGAAGTCCTGCGCGAGTCGGGTGTTCGCTTATCCTTGGTCGCCGAGTTGGAGGGAGGCTTTGCGGGCTTTCTGATGGCCAGGGTCGATTTCGGTGAATTCGGTCGCACCGAGGCGACGGCGGTCATCGAAACCATGGGGGTCAATCCCGGTTACGCCGGGCGCGATGTCGGTCGCGCCCTTCTCAGTCAGCTTTTGTCCAATCTGTCCTCGCTGAAGGTCGAGCAGGTGACCACCACGGTCAGTTGGGACAATTTCGCGCTTCTGGCCTTCCTGAAGCGGTGTGGTTTTTATCCCTCCCAGCGTCTCTCCTTCTCCCGTCGGGTCGGTTGACCCGGCCGCTGGATGTGGATCAACTTGAACGCGGGGTCTTTTCCCCGCGTTTTTTTTGCCCTCTTCACGACCTTGAGTTGGTAGGTAAAGCGAGATAGGCTCGTTTTTCAAGTGCGGCGCGTCTAGGGAGGGGTGGGGAAGGTTGGTCAGGATGACGATCGCCAATCGGGTTGGGGCATTGGTTGCTGCCGCCTTGCTGCTTTTGCTGGCCGTGGATGCGCTTGTCCTTGGCAAAATCGTGCTGCCCCGCTTCGCGGTTCTGGAGGAGCAGGGGGCTCGCGAGGATATGCGCCGCGTTCAGGCGGAATTTGACGATCAGCTCGTACAGCTTGATCGGTTCGCCACCGACTGGTCGGCCTGGGACGATGTCTATCAGTTCGCCAAGGATCGCAATCAGGCCTTTCTTCAGAGCAATCTGGAAACCAAGGTGATGCTTGAGCAACATGTCTCTCTGATGTGGCTCGTCGATCCCCAAGGCAAAACCATCTGGGGAAGGGCGCTTGATCCCGACCAGCCCATGCCCAAGCCTCATGGCGCCTTTCCCGGCCAGCACCTGCCGCTGGATCATCCCCTGATCGGTATCAAGGAAACGGATGTCGGTCTGAAGGGATTCATGCAAACCCCCTTGGGGGTCATGCTGGTGGCGTCGCGTCCCATTGTCACCAGCCATTTCGAAGGACCCGTGCGCGGCTTTCTCATCGTTGGAAAGCTTCTGAACGAGCATCGTCTGGCCGCCATGTCTCAACGCATCGGCGTCGAAGTGACAGGCTTTGCCCTTGGCCAGCTTGAGGCTGGGTCGCCCCAGTCTCGCCTTTTATCCCTGCAGGTTCCGGGTGAAGTCCGTCTGGCCGTTGATGAGGGGCGGAACAGAATATCGGCCTCGGCGTCGGTCTATGATCTGGGCGGCAGTCCAATCTTCCTTCTGACCACGGAAAGAAGCCGTACGATCATCATGCAGGGCATGGATAGCTTGCAGATCGCCCTGATCGTTCTGGCGGTCAGCGGCGTGTTTCTGATGGGGCTGGTCTATCTTCTGCTGCGCATACAGGTCACCCAGCCTCTGATCGATCTGGCCAAGGGCATTCAAACGACGGGATCGGGCACACTTCCCTCGCCTAGGGGAAGCGGCGAATTGGCCGATGTAACGCGCGAAGTGGGCGGCATGCTGGAACGGATCAACCACTTGGCGCATATGGACAGCCTGACCGATCTTCCCAACCGCACCTTCTTTGCCGAAAGGGCCGAGCATGCCCTGACCCTGGCCAAGCGCAACAGAACCCATGTTGCGGTCCTTTTGCTCGATCTGGACGGCTTCAAGGAGGTGAATGTCACCTTGGGCCATCAGGCGGGTGACCGTCTGCTGGTGGCCATCGCCGGGATGCTGAAAGGCGTCCTGCGCGAGTCGGACACGCTGGCGCGTTTCGGCGGCGACGAATTCCTGGTGCTGGCCGAGAATCTTCCCCTGGTGACCGGACCGGCGGAACTGGCCAAGCGTATTCTGGCTGTCTTCAAGCAGCCCTTGCCGCCGGAAGATATCCGTCATGGGCGCAGTTGCAGTATCGGCATTGCCGTCTATCCAGATGACGGCGCAACGGTGGATGATCTTCTGCGTAAGGCCGATATCGCCATGTACCGGGCCAAGTCGGCGGGTGGCAATACCTGGCGCTGCCATGCCGAAACGCTCAATTGCCTGCCGGATCAGCAAGAAGGGCAGGCCCCCCAGGAATCATAAGGGCCGGGTTTCCCCGGCCCTTTGAAACTGTAAGCGGATCGATCTTTGACAACTCGCCAATCAGCCGCCATTGAGGCGGCGGCCAAGGTCGCGCCGTCGGCTTCGCCGACTGATACATTTAAGCCTGCAAAGCAGGCGTGACCGCGAGGCCGAGGGACAAATGTAATCAGTGCAGGCCCTTGTACTTGGCCTCAAGCTGTTCCTTGGTCTCGACATGCTTGGGGTCCTGCGTGATGCAGTCGGCCGGGCAGACCAACTGGCACTGCGGGCTGTCCTCGGCACCCACGCATTCGGTGCACTTGGCGGGTTCGATGAGATAGATGGTGTCGCCAGCCGAGATTGCCTTGTTGGGGCAAACGGGAACGCAGGCGTCGCAGCAGGTGCAGTCTTCGGTGATCAACAAAGCCATGGGTTAGGGTCCTTCAGTTGGCGTAAATGGTCAGGCCGCCTTGGCCAGTTGGCCCAGTCGGGCCAGCTTTTCGTGGCGGAAGGCACCCCAGAGTGCGGCGCCGATTGCGCCTGCATATATCGAATCTGGGTGGCCTTTGACAACTATGTTCATCTTTTCCTCGACCAATGCCTCGTTCAAGGCCTGGACAAGGCCGTCATCCAGGGCCAAACCGCCGGTCATGGCGGCCACGCCATCTTTGGCGCCGATGGTCTTTAACAGCTTGGCCAAGCGCGTCGCCATTGAAAGATGGATACCTTTCAATATGTTAGGTGCCGAGATGCCGCGAGAGACCATGTTGATGACGTCGGTTTCGGCCAGAACGGCGCAAATCGACGAAACTTTCTCGGGATTGTCGGCCTGTTTCGAAAGCGATCCGATTTCGTCCTGGGCGATGCCCAGATAGCGGGCGATATTCTCCAGGAACTGGCCCGAGCCTGAGGCGCATTGGCTGGTCATGCGGTAATTTTCGACCTTACCGCGCCCATCGATGCGAATCGCCCGGCCATTGAGTGCGCCCACATCCAGCACTGCCCTGGCATCGGCCACCAGATAGACTCCGCCGCGGCCATGCGTGGTCATGGAATAGAAGTGGCCGGTCGAGAATTTCAGATTCTCGGCGTCTCCCGTGGTGGCCATGTAGGCCACGTCGGATTCCTTGACTCCCGCCTGGGCCAGCACATCCTGGTAGGATTCCTGGGCCAGAAGCAGGGGATCGCGTGTGCGGATGCGATCGACGCGCTTGGCCAGCCAGGTCTCCTTGCCGTCTTCATGCTTGAACAAAACGGACTTCACAGCACCCGAGCCGATATCGATACCCGCAGTATAAAGTGTGGTCATGCGCGTTCTCCCTTTGGCTCAGTTGCAGGCGCGGTGCGCGAAGGTGGCGCCGCCCAGAGCCCCGGTATAGATGGAATCGGGGTCGATGTTGATTTTCAGCTTGCCGTAATTTTCTTCGACCAGCTTGTTCAGTTCGCGCACGGCGGCCTCGTTCTTGGCCACGCCCCCGGTGAAGGTGAATTCGTCGCGAATGCCCCCGGCGCGGGATAAAATCGACATGGCGCGCAAGATGATGGCGCGGTGCAGGCCGGCCAGAATGTCCTCGCGCTTTTCGCCCAGCGAAAGGCGATCCCGCAACTCGGCGCCGGCGAAGACCGTGCAGGTTGAATTGATGCGAGAGACTTTGTTGGCCTTCATGGCCATGGGTCCCAGTTCATGCAGGCCCATGTTCATCTCGTTGGCGATATAGCCGAGATAGCGGCCACAACCGGCGGCGCAGCGGTCGTTCATCTGGAAATTTTCGACAATGCCGTTCTCGTCAACTTGAATGCCCTTGGTATCCTGGCCGCCGATGTCGAGCACTGTGCGGGTCCCGGGGAACATCATATGGGCGCCCAGGCCGTGGCAGAGGATTTCCGAACGGATATGTTCCTTGGGGAAGGGCAGGCGCACGCGGCCATAGCCGGTGCCTACCACATAGGTCTCGTCCAAGGGGATCGACAGCGTATCGTTCATCGCCGACGTGATGTTCTCCTTGTTCAGCGTGCTGCCGTCGGCCAGAACGCGATCAAGCGCTTTGACAAACCATTTCGACACATCGTCGTCCGACGACATGCGGTTCTCGATTTCGTTGATCGACTTGTCGTAGATATTGACCAACAGGTCGAAATTCAGATCGGCCTTTTTGGCGACGTCTTCGGCCAGCGCCATGTAGCGCGAGCCCGCGATGTCGCGGAAAAAGTCGGACTTGCGGGCGGCGTTGGGACCATAGATGCCGATGGCCTCGGAGCGCAAATTCTTGAACACGGTGTCGAGGGCTTCGCGGATGATGCTTTCCTTGCCCACCACGCGGGGGCCAGAAACAAATCCGTCGCAGGTGCTTTCCAACTCGGACAGCATGTACAAGAACTGCTCGAGGCGGAAGGTGCGTTCCAAATCGCTAATCAGATGCTCGGCGTCCTGGGCCTTGCCGTTGCTGGCCAGCCTGTCGCGAAACAGCGTGAAGCGGGTGCCGATCTTGGCCTCCTGCTTGGTGACGGCAGCCGCGATATCATAGTTCGATCGCGAGCCGGTAATGCCACGGCCGAGAACCTTCATGTTCTCGTCCATCAGCACCGACTTGGTGGTGGTCGATCCGAGATCGATCCCGATGAAGCAACGCATCTGGTTGTCCTCCTTAAGCCGCAGACTTTACGCCGCGGCGCTTTTGTTCGATCATCTGGAAATAGCTTTCCAGGCGATTCTTCACGTTGGCGGCCGAGAAATAGCGCGGATCGACCAGATCGGTTTCGATGAAGGCGCCGGGTTTTCCGGTGCGCTTCTCGACTTCGCGCATCATCATCAACTGCCCTGCCGAGAAGCTGTTGCAGCTCTTGATCGAGTTGGTGAGCAGCCCGTCGGCCTCGTAGTCGTTGATGTATTTCTCAAGAATATCGACACGGGTCGGCAAATTGCGGTTGGTGTAGCAACCCAGGCAATAGTCGGCCAGGCTTTCCAGCGGATTCTTGGGATCGTGACGGAATCCCATGTCGTAGGTGCCGCCGACCTTGGAATAGGAACTGGCCACCACCACGGCGCCTTCGTCGTAGAACATCTTCCAGAATTCGCGGTAGTTGGTCCAGTTGGGCGGACCCTCAACGACGATGCGGTATTTCTGCTCCTTCATCTCGCCCTCGGGCGTGATGGGGCCCATCTTGTTGTCGATGCGGTACTGGATTTCCTTCTTCAGAACCTTGTAATAATCGACGGCTTCCTGTGTGCCCCGGAAGGCCGAGAAGATGGGGCCGACGTAATAGACCGCGCCGAAATAGGCGTCGATGGGCGACGGCTTGTGCTTGGCGGTCTCGATCACCCAGACCAGATCGTCCTCGGCCTTGGCCGAGCGGGTCATCAATTCGCGCAGAAGGTCGATATCGAATTTCTTGCCTGAAATGCGCTCGAAGGTGGGGATTACCTCTTCCTTCAACTGCTTGACGATATAGTCGCGCATGTTCTGGGTGGTGTGGCCGTCGCCCTGATAGGGCACATGCACCATCACCGTCGGGCATTTGTACTGCTCGCGCAGCAGCTCGAACCATTTCATGAAGGTGTAGCAGCCGGTATAAGAGAGCAGAAGAATGTCGGGGTCGGGGAAGGGCTTGCCGTTGGGGGCGATGTTGCCCCTGGCCATCTGGCCGATATCCGCCTTCACATAGGTGCAGACATCTTCGGAATGTCCGCCCTTCTCGGCTTCCATGATATAGCCGCCCGACAGCTTGCGCATGCCCGCCTGAATGGCGTTGATCTCGGGCAGGTTGTTCAGCATGTCAAAGCACATGACCAATTCGTTCAGGTTGCCCGGAACGAAGGTGGAGACGACCTTGCGGCCGGTTTCGTGCTTGCTGGTGATGGCGTCGTAATTGCGGGAAATCATCGCCTTTTGCAGCAGCATCGATTCGTCTTTGACGGCTTCTTTCTCGGCGCTCATGGCATCAACTCCACAGCTTGATTGAATCGGCGAAAGTTCCGGCCTGTTCGCGGATGGGCTGCATCTGGCCGGAATTCTCGGCGTATTTGAAGGAAATCGAAGGAATGTTGTTCTCGGAGACGCGGTGCGACAGCATGGGCCGGTCCAGAAGGGCCGGATCGCAGAAGCTGGGGGCGGCGAAGATCACGCCCTCGGCCTGACACTGGCTGATGCGGTTCAGGAGATACTTTCCCTTGTCTTCTTCCTTGGGCACGTATTTGCACGAGGTTTCGACCGAGTGCTTGAGATAGGTCGTCGACAGGTTCTTAAGCAGATCGCCTTCCAGGGGAACGTCTTCAGTCAGGAAGCGGTTGACCAGCACATAGTCGTCATCGACCACATAACAGCCCGCCATCTCGATCGATTTGATGAGGTTCAAGGGAGGCTGTTCGCAGAACGAGCCGTTCAGCACGATTCTGGAATTGTCGCGCTTGGGCTTGTCCTCGGCATGGGCGGCTGCAATGTAGTCCTTCAGCATCTGGTTATGCTCGTCCACCGGAATCTGAAGACCTGCCCGCATCAAGAGATAGATTTCCCAGGTCGGAAACTTCCAGGGTTCCTTGGCTCTGGAGTCGTAAAGGCTCCAGATCAGCTTGCGGTTTTCGTTGTAAAGCTTGATCGAGTTACGAAGCGCCTCGTCGGTGATCTTGTTGCCGGTGGCCTGCTCGATGGCTTCCTTCAGTTCCAGAAGCTCGTGTTCGTAATAGGTGCCGCCGATCTTCTCGTCAAAATTCTGCGGCGTGTCGAAGAAGCGCGACACCACGTTCGGGAACATCATCTTCCAGATGCCCGAGAGATTGCGGATGACGTCGCAGACGAAGGGAAACAGCATCATATCGACGAAGTCGAGGCGCCCGGTAACGCCCAGTTCGATGGTCGAGCGCGGGATGCGGCAGATATAGGACTGATAATAGGCGTCGCCATGGATGACTTCCATCGAATCGCCGCCGCCCATGATGCCCAAGGGAAGCGCGTTGGCGGCATGGATAAGTTCCATCGGTACATAGACAGGCATGAAGCCGATCACCTTGCGCCCTGGTTTGGCGGCCTTCCATTCGCGAGCGACGGTGAAATTCAGGTCATCGAAGATGGCCTGACACTTAGCGACGATTTCTTGCGTTCCCATGATTATTGATCCTCCCAGCGGGCGGGACGTTTTTCGATAAAGGCGGAAAGACCCTCGACGGCATCCTTGGATGCCATCAGGCATTTTAGATAAAGCTCTTCGACGAAAGCGATGCGCTTGGTAACGCGTTCGATCAGGTCCTGGCGCGCGGCTGTCACCGCAAAGCGCAGGCTGGAGGCCGAATGTTTGGCCAGATGCGCATCGAAATAGGCCAGCGCTGCCGCCTCGGGGTCATCGCCTGCGCCATTGGCCAGGCCGTACCCTGCTGCCTCGGCGCCGGTGATCGAACGGCCGGAATAGAGCATGTCCTCGGCCATCGCCCGGGGCAGTCGCTCGGGCAGAAGGCAAGAAGCCGCGGGCGCGAAGACCGCCAATTGGATTTCCGGCTGGCCCAGCCTGGCATCGGGTGAGACGAACATCAGATGGCCCGCCAGCGCCACTTCCAGGCCGCCGCCCAGGCACTGGCCCTTGATGGCGACCAGAATGGGCACCGGATAGGCCACCATCTTCAGAATCAGCGCATGCAGCGTTTTCAGCATGTCCGCGCACTGATCGGGCATGTGTTCGGCCACGCTGGCGCCGAAGCTGAAATGCGGCCCTTCATGTTCCAGCAGCACGGCCCGCAGATTTTTCTGGCCTGCATGGCCGTCCAGAGCCTTGGAGAGTGCTGCGATCATCGCGGCATCGACGATGTTGGGCTTGGGCATGTTGAGCCGCAGGCGGAGGAGTTTTCCGTCTCCATCCAACGTTACCTTTAAGGGCGTGTCGCTCATCTCGTTTTGTCCCTAGGCCTTGGGCATCAGGCTGTCGATCAGGTTGGGCGTCCAGGGCGTTCCCGCCGCCAAGGCCTGACGCAACGCCACAAAATCGATCTCGCGATTATCCTTGGGGCCTTCGTTGAAGGCGCGGAATCCCGTATTGGCCTCGGTCATCATGTTGAGGCCCAGCCAGTCGCGGCTGTTTTCCTTGTTGGCGTTCCAGGCGATCAGCTTGGGTTTGCGCAGTTCCGCGATGGTCTTGGTGAAGCAGTCGGGGAAGGTGTGCAGGATGGTGGTGCACAGTTCTTCGATCTTGGCGTCCAGCGCCGACAGATCCACGGTGCCCTTGGCCAGGATGTCCTTGCCTTTCTTAAGCTCGTCGCCGGTTTTAGGCTCGCCCAGCACGATGCGCCCGAAAGCGTCGAGATAACGATCCGTGATGACCAGGGGGTTGGGCACGTAATCGCCTTCCACCTTCAGGCCGGGGACGATCTCCATGATCATGCCGGTGCGATAGGCCTTGTGGGCCGACCAGGGCACGCAGAGCGAACCCGAGACCATGGCCTGCTCGCAACCGATCATCACAGGCAGAAAATCGGTGGCGCCGCCGATGGGGGCCGAACCATGCTTGGGGCCTGCCTGGCCGAAGCGGGCCAGATCCTGGGCTACGGTAAAATCGCAGGCCATGCCGATTTCCTGGCCGCCGCCGATGCGCATGCCGTTGACGCGGCAGATCACCGGCTTGTCACAGCCCAGAATGGCCGAGACCATGTCGTTGAACAGGCGCATATACTGGCGGTATTCCTGGGGATTGCCCGCGTAATATTCGGCATATTCCTTGGTGTTGCCGCCGGTGCAGAAAGCCTTGTCGCCAACACCGGTGAAGACCACAGCCACCACGTCGCGCATGTTCGAAGCTTCGCGGAAGGCCAAGATGACGTTCTTGACCATGTCGGTGGTGTAGGAATTAAACTGCTTGGGATTGTCCAGGACGATCCAGGCGTTATAAAGGCCGGGAACGACCGATCCGTCGTGATTTCGGGCCGGACGCTTCTCGAAGATCACGCCCGGCGTCTTGTTCAAAGGCGCCAGATTGTGGTCCTTGAGATCGGCAGGCGCCGTGGCTTTGACGATGGCGGCGGTAGTCGAGGACATCGGTTCTTTCCCTTGCAAGAATTAAGGAATCAGGATGGCGCGCCGCGTTAGCTTGTGGCTGTGCACGGCTTCGAAGATGTCGTTGATCTGTGAGAGCGGGTGATGCTCGACAAAGGGCTTCACCTGCACCTTGCCCGAAAGCACCATGTCAAGGGCTGCCGGATAATTCTCGACCAGACAGCCCCAGTTGCCCAGCACGCGGGCATGGAAGGCCATCAGGTTGGACAGGCGCACTTCCACCTTGTCCATGGTGAAACCGACCACGCAGAGTGTTGCGCCATGCACCAACAGGTTCCAGGCAGTGCCTTGGCCCGCAGCGGTTCCCGAACATTCCAGGATGGTCCAGCAGGTGCTGGGCAAACCCTTTTCCTTGGCGAAACCGCCGATGATCTTCTTCAAGTCCTTGGGATCGACCTCGCGGACATTGATGGTCTTGGCGGCGCCGTGCTGGGAGATGACTTCAAGCTTCTTCGCATCGACATCCAGGGCCACCACGGTGGCGCCGAAAGCGGCCGCCATCTGAACGCAATAGCCGCCAACACCGCCCACGCCGATCACCACGGCCAGCGAGCCCGGCTTGATGTCGGCCTGCAGCACCGCCTGATAGGGGGTGGTGACGGCATCGGCCACCACGGAGATATCGGCCAGTTCCAGCCCTGCCTTGGCCAGCTTGTCCATGTCCACTGGGCACAGGCCGTGCGAATGGACGACGATGTGGCTAGCAAAGCCGCCCTGAATATCGTTGCCGGGCATCTTCTGGGCCCGGCAGATGGTGCCCTTGCCGCTTTTGCACAGATCGCAGGTGCCGCATGGGGTGACGGCGGGAACCAGCACCGGTCTTCCGATCCAGTGTTCGGCGCCCTTGCCCGCAGCCCGCACATAGCCGCTGATCTCGTGACCCAGGGCCAGGGGCAGGGGATGGTTCAGGCGCACGCCATCATAATAATAGCCAAGATCGGTATGGCAGACGCCACAGCCCGCCACCTCAACCACCACATCGCCGTCCTTGGGATCGGGGGTGAAGCTTTCCTTGACCATGGGCTGGCCGGGGGCCGTCATCATCCAGCGATAGGCGCTGCTCATCTTTTTGGGTCTCCTCGTTGGGCCTGGCTGCAAGTTTCCTTGACGGGAGGGTTTGCCCTCCGTAATATTATGCAAAGGCGTACCACAATACCGAATTAGCCGTCAAGGCGGGAAACGACAGAAAAGAGACAGGGCAGGGGAGTTAAATATGCATGACGTGATTCTTCCGGAAGGCTGGCCAAGGCCCAAGGGCTATTCCAACGCCATTCTGGCCAAGCCGGGGCGCAGCTTGTTTCTGGCCGGGCAGGTGGGCTGGGACTCAGCCAGCGAGACTTTTGCCTCGGAGCAGATTGCGCCGCAATTCGAGCAGGCGCTGAAGAATATTCTGGCGCTGGTCAGGGCCGCCGGGGGCAAGCCCCAGGATATCTGCAAGATCACGGCCTTTTGCTGCGATCGCGCGGCCTATCTGGCCGCCAGGGCGGATTTGGGGCGCATCTGGAAGGAACAGATGGGCCATCATTATCCTTGCATGAGCATGATTTTCGTGTCCGATCTGCTGGATCATCCCGCTAAGATCGAGTTGGAAGCCACCGCCGTCATTCCCGATTGAGGAGAGAAAGAACATGTCTGCATCCAAGTCCGGCTTCGTGTGGGAAGACCCCTTCCTGTTCGAGGATCAGTTGACCGAGGACGAACGGCTGATCAAAGACGCTGCCCGCGCCTATTGCCAGGACAAGCTGATGCCGCGCATCGTCGAAGCCAATCGACACGAGAAATTCGATCGCGCCATCATGAACGAGATGGGCGAGTTGGGCTTTCTGGGCTCGACCCTGCCCGAGAAATACGGCTGCGCTGCCACCAATTACGTGGCCTATGGGCTGGTGGCCCGCGAGGTGGAGCGGGTCGATTCAGGCTATCGCTCGGCTATGAGCGTACAGTCCAGCCTCGTGATGTATCCGATTTATGCCTATGGCTCGGAAGAGCAGCGCATGAAATATCTGCCCAAACTGGCCACCGGCGAATGGGTGGGCTGTTTCGGCCTGACCGAGCCCGATCACGGATCGGACCCCGGCGGCATGAAAAGCCGGGCTGCCAAGGTGCAGGGCGGCTATGTCCTGAACGGCTCCAAGATGTGGATCACCAATTCGCCTATCGCCGATGTCTTCGTGGTCTGGGCCAAGCTGGACGGGGTGATTCGTGGTTTCATTCTCGAAAAGGGCATGAAGGGCCTGTCGGCGCCCAAGATCGAGGGCAAGTTCAGTCTCAGGGCCTCGGTCACCGGCGAAATCGTCATGGACAATGTCGAGGTGCCGGAAGAAAGCCTGTTGCCCAATGTCGAAGGGCTTAAAGGCCCCTTCGGCTGCCTGAACCGCGCCCGCTATGGCATCGCCTGGGGGGCTTTGGGGGCTGCCGAATTCTGCTGGATGGCGGCGCGCCAATACACCATGGACAGAAAGCAGTTTGGACGCCCCCTGGCGGCCAACCAATTGATTCAATGGAAACTGGCCAATATGCAGACCGAGATCACGCTGGGGCTTCAGTCCTGCCTCAGGGTGGGGCGTCTGTTTGACGAAGGCCGCATGGCGCCCGAGATGATTTCGCTGATCAAGCGCAATTCCTGCGGAAAATCGCTGGATATCGCCAGGGTTGCCCGCGACATGCATGGCGGCAACGGGGTGGCGGACGAATTCCATGTCATCCGCCATGTCATGAATCTGGAAGCTGTTAACACCTATGAGGGCACCCATGACGTCCATGCCCTGATTCTGGGTCGCGCTCAGACCGGAATTCAGGCCTTTTCAGCCTGATAGGGGAAAAAATAGGCCGGGGAGGGGACTCCCCGGCTTTTGTGCTTGAAGGGCAAAGGGAAATGACCTATATAGGGCCGTCGAATTCGTGACGGTGTTACCCCTGCGGCGCTTTAATAAGCACATCCCAAGGCTTCTCCAAACTGAGTTTGATGCCTCCCACATGTCGTGTGGGGCGACGCCAGCATTGGAGGATAATATGTCCACTGGCACTGTGAAGTGGTTCAACAGCACCAAGGGTTTCGGTTTCATTCAGCCCGACGAGGGCGGAGCCGATGTTTTCGTGCACATCTCTGCCGTTGAGCGCGCGGGCCTTTCCGGCCTGAACGAGGGCCAGAAGGTTTCCTTCGACCTCGAGCGTGGCAAGACCGGCAAGATGGCCGCCGCCAACCTCAAGGCGGTCTAAGTTAAACCAGGGGGCGGCGCAAGCCGCCCCTTTCGGTTTGAAAGGGGCCAAATGGCCAAGGAAGATCTGATCGAGTTCGACGGTATCGTCGACGAAGTGCTGCCCGACGCCCGTTTTCGGGTAAAGCTGGATACCGGGCATGACGTGATGGCCTATATGTCGGGCCGTATGAAGAAGAATCGCATCCGCATCCTGGCGGGCGACCGCGTCACCGTGGAAATGACCCCCTACGACCTGACCAAGGCGCGGATCAATTTCCGCCATAAGGACGAGCGCGCCTCGGCCTCGCCAACCGGCCCCGTGCGCCGGCCGCCGCCCAAGCGGCGCTAAAACGTCATATCAGGCAAGTAAAACAGGCCGGGGCATTTCCCCGGCTTTTCTTTTCATGAACGTTGCCTGTTGCAATAACACCCCAAAAGTTGCATTAATATGCGTGAATATCTTTGTGGGGTGGAGATATGGGGACACTCATCAAGATCGTTGGCTTGACGTGGCTGCGACTGCTTCCCTTGATGCTACTCGTCTTCTGGATGGGGCTGCTGATCTATCTCCGTCTGCCAAACAAATGGTGGGCGCTGCATGTTGTCACGATGTCCGTCTGCTTCTTTCCGGCCATGCTGGCAAGTGGCTGCGCCATGTATCGCGTCAATGTTCTGCAATTCATCGACTTGCTGCGCCGGGATCACAAGCGCTTGCTTCGATTTATTGCCGCATATGTCCTCATTTCAATTTTGTTGTTTCTTGCCCTCGAAGGGCCGGGATTCCTGATCCAGAAAGCACTCGCGGTTGGGTCGCCTGAAATCAGACAGATATTCGCCGTGCTCGTGTTCGTTGGGGCCTCGAGCGGCACTCCCCAGCTTGTTCTGTTTTTACTTATTTTTCCGTTTTTGGCGGTCACGCTTCGATTTGCCTTTGTGTTGCCGCGAACATTGGCTGGAGGTTCCTTGAGCTTTGGAAGTGCCTGGGCGGAAGCGGGCGGTCAGATGAAATCAGCCCTAGGCCTGTTTCTCATTCTATTCGTCATGCTGCGCGTCTTGCCTGCGGTTACATTGGCAAGTGGGCCTTCGAGCCTTTGGTTTTATCCAGTCAAGGCTTTGTATTTCTGGATATCCTTCATCCCCTATGGGTTCAAGACGGCTCCCCTCGTGTTGGATGGATTGCTGGTGGTGGGCATGGCGGGCGCGTTCGGCGCAGCCTATGCAAAATCGGTTTCGCTGCCCGAACCCGTCGAGGTCAAGGTGTTTGGACGAGGTGCGCTTTTGCGACGGAATTGGTTCGCGATAGGGCTTGTTTTTCTGATCGGCGCCGTCCTCTTCACCCCTATCTTCCGGGATACCTATTTCGGATATGCCCTCAGGCTTTTGATCAAGGCCGATATGGAGATCGATGGAAAGCCTGTTGACGTATTCATTGAGCAGATATGTCAAACGAGGCGAATCGACGATGGTCAAGCATTGATCGTATCGGGAGCCTCTGACAATTATTCTCGTATTGGCGAAAAGGGTGTTGCCGTTATTCCGACAGAGCAGATGTGCCGCTTCGTTTCCCGGCAGGCTTCGCTGACGGGGAAAGTGAATTTTTCACTTGGTCAAGTGCCGCCCTTTCCCTGGCCTATGTTACTGGCCGACAATGCGGAACAACCGCAACGCATAGAATATTTCCCGGCTAAGGTTTCTTTTGAAGCCAAGGGATCAGGGGTGCGCCTTGGCAAGGGTGCTGTATTCCTGTCGGATGAACCCACGGCACCGCCTTTGCCGCCAAATAGAATCTATGCCAGCAACAGCTTCATCTTGAACCTGCCCGGGCGGGGCTTTAACACATTCTCCTTGCCGAAATACAGTGGCTATTACGCCTATGAGTTCGGTCCCGATGTGCTGGCGGATGTGCCTGGGTTCGCCCAATTCGTCGAGAAGGTTGAGGTGGCTCGATTAATCGATTTGCCCAGTGAGCTCGAAAACAAGCTTCCCAAGAGGACGAATTTCCGCGTTGGTTACCCCGAGGGCAAGCTTGTCGAATTTGGTCGCGAGGGGCTTCCCGTTCCTTGGGATGCCGGAGAGAAGCGCTTTGTCACCGAGAAGGCGGGTATCCTTCTCTTGACGCCGGAGGAGCAGCGCAGGTCGAGTTCTCTTGTCGTCGACGGTCAGGACATCAGTCTGCCATGGATCGAAGCGGATGATGTCATCCATATGCGCAAGAAAGAGCATTGGTACATCTGGCGCCCGGCCACCAAATCCTTGCTGCTGGTGTCGGTAATCGTTTTCCGTTGGACGTCTGTGCCAGGATAAAAAAATCGGGGAGGCTTTTGGCCTCCCCGTCTCAAGTTGGAGGGAGTAACGGATTAGCTGTGGATGGTCTCGCCGTGGCAGGCCAGATCGAGGCCTTCGCGCTCGGCTTCTTCGGTAACCCTTAAGCCCACGGTCAGATCGAGAACCTTGAGGATGATGAAGCTGCCGATAGCCGTCCAGGCGATGGTGATGCCGACGCTGATCAGCTGGGTGACCAACTGCCCGGCATTGCCGTCGAGAAGGCCGCTCTTGCCTTCGCCGCCGACACTGGCGACCGCGAAGACGCCGGTCAGGATGGCGCCCAGCATGCCGCCGACACCATGGACGCCGAAGCAGTCCAGCGCGTCGTCGGCGCCGGTCAGCTTCTTAAGTCCCGTCACGCCCCACAGGCAGACCACACCCGCCAGCAGGCCGATGATCAGCGCACCCTTGAGATCGACGAAACCGCAGGCCGGGGTGATGGCGACCAGACCGGCCACAGCACCCGACACCGCGCCCAACAGGCTGGGCTTGCCCTTCAGCATCCACTCGGCAAAGGTCCAGGAGACCGCCGCCGCTGCAGTGGCCAGGTGGGTGTTGGCCATGGCGTAACCGGCCAGACCGTTTGCCGCCAGGGCGGAACCGGCGTTGAAGCCGAACCAGCCCACCCACAGCATCGAGGCGCCGATCATCGACAGCACCAAGTTGTGCGGAGCCAGATGCTCGGTGCCGTAGCCCTTGCGCTTGCCGATCACCAGGGCCGCCACCAGACCGGCCACGCCGGCATTGATGTGGACAACGGTGCCGCCTGCGAAGTCCATGGTGCCCATGCCCAGCATCAGTCCGCCGGGACCCCATACCATGTGCGCCACCGGGACATAGACGCCCAGCAACCACAGAACGATGAAGGCCAGCATGGGGCCGAACTTCATGCGGTCTGCGAAGGCGCCGGTGATCAGGGCCGGCGTGATGATGGCGAAGGTGCCCTGGAACATGGCGAACACCGTCTCGGGAATGGTGCCCGACAGGGTCGAAGGATCGACGCCGCCCAGCATCAAACGGCCCAGGCCGCCGATATAGGGGCTGCCCTCGGTGAAGGCCAGGGAATAGCCGATGACGAACCAGATCACCGACACCAGGGCGGTGATCATGAAATTCTGCATCAGCATGGCCAGCACGTTCTTCTTGCGCACCATGCCGCCATAGAAGAGGGCAAGGCCGGGAATGGTCATCATGAGCACCAGGAGGCTGGAAACCAGCATCCAGGCGGTATCGCCGGAATTGAGAACCGGCGCCGCTGCGGTGGCCGCTTCGGCGGCGGCTTCTGCGGCGGGGGCGGCCGCTTCTTCGGCCCAGGCGAGGCCAGAGGCCAGCAGCGCCGGAACGGCAACCGCTGCGCTGGAAAGGATACGGGGCATCTTGAAGGTCATTGCGATTCTCCTAAAGAGCGCTGGCATCGGTCTCGCCGGTGCGGATTCGCACGGCGGACTTGAGATCGAAGACGAATACCTTGCCGTCGCCGATCTTTCCGGTGTTAGCCGCTCCTTGAATGGCCTCCACCACGCGGTCGGCCATGTCATCGTTGACGGCGACCTCGATCTTCACCTTGGGCAGGAAGTTCACCATATATTCGGCGCCACGGTAGATTTCCGTTTGCCCCTTCTGACGTCCAAAACCCTTCACCTCGCTGACGGTCAGCCCCTGGATGCCCAGAGGCATCAAGGCTTCGCGAACCTCGTCGAGCTTGAAGGGCTTGATGATGGCCATGACGAATTTCATCGTTTGGTCCCCACGTTGCGGCGGCCTGTCCTGGTCGGGGATGTCCCGGGGGTAAGCTCGCTCGGTTGCTGTCCAATCCAACTCTTGAGCGGATGAACCGCTGGCCGAGCTGGCGTGACTAAGCATTTTCAAAACCCGTGCCAGTTTTGAATGAGGGGCGGAAAGCGCGGAAAACAGGGGGTTAGGCCCTTTCCAGGGGAAAGGAGCCCAAATACGAAACCACGAATATGATTAAAAAATAGACGCAGCCTAAATTATAGGCACATTCTTGCTACCCGTGCATCCCCGCCATCGGGCAGCCGCCGCAACCACCTCCGCCCATGCCGCAGGACGGTGCCGGGGCGGGGGCCTGTGAGGCGGCGCCGATGCTGGGTGCCATCAGGGCCTTGGCCACCTTCTTGTCGCCGCATTCGGGGCAGAGCAGTTTCTTCTTTTCCGCCTTGGTGTCGTAATCGGCCATGTTGTCGAACCACTCTTCGAAAACGTGGCCCTTGCTGCAGGTCAGGCTGTAGCGGATCATGCGCACACACTCCCAAGGATCAAGACGAGTTGGCTGTTTATATAAGGAGAAAGTCATGACGGGCAAGAGGCTGGCCCCTTGGCGCGTTCTCGGGCGCAGCCTGGAACTGGACGGATCGCCCAGAATCAGGGTTTGGAAGGAAGAGATACTGCTGCCCGATGGACGGCGGATCGATGATTTCTGGCGGGTCGATGTGCCCGACTACGCCATGATCGCGGTCGAGACCGAGGAGGGCCAGGTGATTCTGGAGCGTCATTATCGCCATGGGGTGGGGGATGTCACACTCACTCTGCCTGCGGGCGGGATCGAACCGGGCGAGGCGCCCCTTGCCGCCGCCCGGCGGGAGTTGCTGGAGGAAACCGGGCACAAGGCCGCGCAGTGGCGGGCGTTGGGCTCCTACGTGCTGGGAGCCAACGGCCGCTTCTGCACCGTGCATCTCTTTCACGCAACGGGGGCCAGGAAGGTGGCCGAGCCCTGCTCGGGCGATCTGGAGGAGACGGAGATTTTGCTGGTCAGCAGAAAAGAGGCCCTGGCCGCCATGCGCGACGGGCGGATCGCCGTGCTGTCCTGTGCCGCTACGCTGGCCCTGGCGCTGCTGGGGGAGGGGTGATTTCGCCGTGATCTCTTCGGGGTTCCTGTACCGCTTTAAGGTGGGAAGGATGCCCCCGAAATCCGGCGCTTTGTTGATGACCCGCGCCCAGTCCTCGTGCATGACGCGCTTGTTGCCGACGATGCGGTGCCAGCCCTAATGGACGGGATTATGAATTTTCTTCACTTTCTGGTTCAATAAAGCCGCAGCTGTCGGGAGGGTAGACGGGCCTTTCCCAGCCCATGTATCCGTCCAATAAGCCAACGCTGCCGCCGAGGCTGCGGCAGCTCCTTCAATGACAACAGGGGCGGTCACTGCGGCGGCGGGTGCAAAGGCGACTTGTGTCTCATCGCCCGGCTTTCGATCATCGGCACCGGGGCGCGGGTCTTGCTGTTGCGGATAGGCGCGCATCTCCGGCGAGGTCTGATCCGCGGCAGCCTGCTGTTTCTGCGCAAGCTCGGCTTTGTAGGTTTCCATGCTCTGCCAATAGGATTTGCGCATCTGCTCGAAGTCGTATTTCGCAGG
>PDZW01000056.1 GCA_002753155.1 Alphaproteobacteria bacterium WMHbin7 | reverse complement strand
CATCGCCGTTGGTCTCGACGTGATATTTGAAGGTGGGAAGGATGCCGTTGAAGTCAGGCGCTTTGTTGATGATCCGTGCCCAGTCCTCATGCATGACGCGCTTGTTGCCGTCGATGCGGTGCCTGCCCTACAGGGACTATTCCGGCTGCCCGGTAAGCTGCCCCAGCCACTGATAGAACCGGCCAACTGGTGTGAAATGTCCAGCCCGTTCCGAGCTTGCGCCAAAAGAAAGCTGCTCCAGCGTGTCGCGGGTGAAGTTGCTGGGGTAATTTATGCCAGAATATCTTTTTGAATGGGCTGGGGTTCCCAGGAGTGCCAAGTTATGGCAAAAAGTATGCATCTCCCTGTCAACTCCCTGGGATAACGCCAGATCCTTGAGAAGGGAGGATGTGCGCTGGGCAAGTGCACCTTCACCAAACAGCCAGTACCAATTCATTGCAATCACTTGTCCGTCCTTGATCCAGACATAGCCTTTGGTATGAGGCGTCATATTCGCGATAAACAGCGCATTGGCTTGCGGCGTCAGCGGCTCGGTGAACTCTGTGTAACCATCCCCATCGAAGCAGAGGGGATAGATGCGCGTCGTGCCGAAACGCAGTCACCAGTTGAACCAGAACAGGGAACCTGCCCCCGCCACCGCCAGAAAGGCGATGGCGAGCAGACCGGCTTGGATTTTGCGCCTCGAGGTCATCGGCGCACTTTATTCATTGCAGGTGATCGATCATGTTTACGTAGTACACCAAAGCGGGTGTCACAATGAGCAAGGCGAAGGACAGCGGCAGGCGGTGCCTTTGGCGATACGAAAGCCAGACAGCAGATGCGATCACGGCCCCTGAAAAAAAGGCGACGGAAGAGTACAGCTGCCTGCTCTCATACTTCCACCCGCAGGGCTCGCATGGAAACGGAACTTCCATGCCCCCTGCGGTATAGGGATCCAGAACTGCCGACCAGAATATCGCTGCGATGAGAAGGTCCGCCCAAAAAAGTCCCCACCACGATATTCTTCGGATCGTTCCGAGCACCTGTCTCAAAGATGACTCCTATGGCTTTGGATAGCTCACTTTTATAATCACATCTTTGCCCAATTCTCTGAAGTACTCAATAAAGTGGTTCATGTTCTGAGTAAGATCAATGCAACCTGCCGATCCAGGGGCATCTCCTCCGTGCACAGAAAAATTGTCGCGTCCCTTTGAATCTGTTCCTTCCTTGGGCTCAAGCCATACCCTATGTTTCCCCCAACTCTCTTCGAGACCGGGCCATTTCCCGAATCCAAAGGTACCCTTCACTCTTTCCCATGAGGATAGGCTTGAGATGTCCTGCTGGGCGCCCTGCTTCAGCACCCACTCACCTTCGGGAAGCGGCCCCTTGTTACGCTCACCTTGATGATCGGGTGTCTGAAAACCGGGCTTACCGGACACGGCAGGCCAACGCTGAACGACCTTACCGTTCTCCACGGCCCTCACTTCCTTTCCATCGAATTCAAGAGTTACCGAGGGATGGAAATCAGGTTTGTCTTGTCGTGCTGGGGCAGGTGTTGCATCGCTTGCTGGTTCGAGCGGCATGTTCGCCGCGTCTTCTTTGGAAGGGCGTAGCTCTTCCTTCTGTACCGGCTCCTTTTCCTTCTGCAAGGCCTGCTGTTTCTGCGCAAACTCGGCCTTGTAGCTTTCCATGCTCTGCCAATAGGATTTGCGCATCTGCTCGAAGTCGTATTTCGCAGGCTGCTGGGGGCCGAGGAGACTGTTGCCGGAGGCGTTCTGTTTGGGCACTTCCTCGCCAACCAGAAGGGCTCGTTGCATTGGGATCGTCTCGCCACCCAGCGCCCCCGCAAGCTCACGCTGAAGCGATTGCGCTTGTGACGGATTGGTTTGCGAGGCCCGCCATAGCAGGTCGGCGACATCGGCCCGGCCCGCATCGCCATTGTTCTCGACATGATATTTGAAAGTGGGGAGAATGCCGTTGAAGTCAGGCGCTTTGTTGATGATCCGTGCCCAGTCCTCATGCATGACGCGCTTGTTGCCGTCGATGCGGTGCAATTTATCTTCGACAAAACCGGAATTGACGGGTGTGCCCAGTAATCCACCGCGTAAGGGGACCGGATTCTCCGGATGTTCCTTGGCAAGATTGGAGATGAGGGGATTACTCTTGCGCCCGCTCTTCTCCTCTTCCGTCAACAGACCGCCACCGAAGCCGGATGATGGTTTCGGCGGAACGATCTGATCGAGTGCGGTCTGGCTGGGCCGCCAAGTTTGTTCCGGCGCTTGCCTCGTCATGGCGTTGGCGGGGGCAAAGGCCTGACTCGCCCAATCGCCGCCGGATGAGGCAGGCGGTGCAGCGGGTGTGAGCCCAGCAAAGCCAGTGCCGGTGTCGTCCGTCGAATTGCCCAAAGGAACATTATTCCCGGAGGGCATGCCCTCCGCGACTGAATTGAAGCCACCCATGGCGGGCCTCCTTTCAAATGAGTTAACGCGGGCAAGGCCCGCGCGCGAGCATCCCTGCGAGCGGAAGACAAGCATTCCGGAGGAATGCGCCCGGCGCCTGAGGGGCAGAATTAACCAACCCAAACGCAAAAAGCCGCCCGGAGGGACCGGGCGGCTTTTAGGCGCAATAAGGGCGGTAATGGCTTTGCTTATATCCTATTGCGGGATATTTGTCAAAGCCTTTTTCAAGGTTTGGACAGGGGGGATGGGCAGAAAGCGTGTGCGAGCACGTGAATCCGCTCTACCAATTTGTTTAAGCGAACGATTCGCGTTTTAATCGGCGTCCCAAAGTGACTCGGATTAAAACGATCGTACGCTAGATGCGCCACCCGGTTGACTTCCCCCCCTTAACCCGCTATAGGACCGGCTCGATTTTTGACGACCAGTTCCAACCGGAGTTACCCCCGTGAAGCGCACTTATCAGCCCAGCAAGATCGTCCGCGCGCGCCGCCACGGCTTTCGCGCCCGCATGTCGACCGTCGGTGGCCGTGTTGTCATCGCCAGGCGCCGCGCCAAGGGCCGCAAACGCCTCTCGGCCTAGCCTTCCGTGACCAGGCTCGGCCGTCTCAAGCGGCGGTCCGAGTTCCTGCGACTGGCGGGAGCGGGCCGCAAAGCCGCCTCGCCCGGCCTGGTTCTCCAGGCCGCCCCCCGGCCCGAGGTCGGGACACCAGCCCAAGAAACCCTGCCCCGCACTGGCTTTACCTGCTCGCGCAAGGTGGGCAACGCGGTGGCGCGCAACCGGGCCAGACGGCGCCTGAAGGCCGCTGCCGCCGAGATTCTGCCGCTGCATGCCCGCCTTGATTACGATTATGTGATCATCGGACGGCCAGAAACCTTGGTCCGTCCCTTCGCTCTGTTGTTGCAAGACCTCCTGGGGTCGCTTAAACGTGTGGGCGCCCTCAAACAAGCCAGCCTGGATTCTTAAAGATTGACCCGATGAGCCCCGCCGCCCGCCTCTTGAAGCTTTTGATCCGCGGCTACCAGTTGGTGGTTTCGCCGCTGCTGCCGCCTTCCTGCCGCTATGCGCCCTCCTGCTCGGCCTATGGGCTGGAAGCGGTTGAGACCCATGGTGCTGTGAAGGGCGGCTGGCTGGCCGCCAAGCGTGTCTGCACTTGTCATCCCTGGGGGGGCTCCGGCTACGACCCCGTTCCGCCCGCGCAAGATATCTCGTTAAGGAAATCCGCCGATGTCATCCGACAACCGTAATATTATCCTGGCCGTTGTTCTGTCGGCGATGGTGCTGTTCGGCTGGGAATATCTGTTTGGCCAAAAGCCCCAGCCCGCCCCGGTGGCGACCCAGACCTCGGCGCCCGTGGGCGACGCCTCGGCTCCGGCCCCGACCTCCGCTGCTGCCCCCGCCGCCGTGGCGATGCCCCCGCTTGACGACGAAATGCGCCGCGCCAAGGCCCTGGCCGATGCGCCCCGCCTGCGCATCGCAACGCCCAAGCTGCACGGCTCGATCACCCTGATGGGGGCCAAGCTCGACGACATCACCCTGGCCCAGTTCCGCGAAACCCTGGACCCGGCCAGCCCCGAGATCACGCTGTTTTCGCCCCTGGGGTCCGCCGCCCCCTATTACGCCGAGTTCGGCTGGGTCGCCACCGGCGAGGCCAAGCCCAAACTGCCCGGACCCGATACGCTCTGGTCAGCCGATGCCCCGGCGCTTGAACCCGGAAAGCCCGTCACCCTTAGCTGGTCGAATGGCGAGGGCCTGACCTTCACCAGAAGGATCGAGGTGGACGCCGATTACATGTTTACCGTTACCGATGGTGTTAAGAATGCGGGCGCCGATGCGGTGAAGCTGGCGCCCTATGCCCTGGTGGCGCGCACCGACAAGCCCAAGGTGCTGTCCGACATGTATATCTTGCATGAAGGGCCGCTGGGCGTGTTTGGCGGTCAACTCAAGGAAGTCAAATACAGCGAGTTGGACGAAAAGGCCCAACTGACCGAAAAGGCGGCCAAGGGCGGCTGGATCGGCTTTACCGACAAATACTGGCTGGCCGCCGTAGCGCCCGATCCCAAGGCCGAGGTCGATGCCCGTTTCCTGCATCGCCGCTCGGACCAGCACGACAAGTACCAGACCGACTTTCTGGGCAGCACGTCGACGGTGGATGCCGGGGGAAGCCTGACCTTCACCTCTTATCTGTTCGCGGGCGCCAAACATGTGCGCATGCTGGACGCCTATTCCGAAAAGCTGGGCATCGAGCGCCTGGATCTGGCCATCGATTTCGGCTGGTTCTATTTCCTGACCAAGCCCTTCTTCTACATCTTGCAATATCTGCATGGCGTGTTTGGCAATTTTGGCATCGCCATTCTGGGCATGACCGTGATTCTGCGTCTGCTGCTCTTCCCGCTCGCCAACAAGTCCTACAAGGCGATGAGCAAGATGAAGGCGCTGCAGCCGCAGCTCAAGGAATTGCAGGAGCGCTTTGCCGACGACCGCAACCGGCTTAACCAGGAGATGATGGCGCTTTACAAGAACGAGAAGGTGAATCCGATGGCGGGCTGTCTGCCCATCTTCATCCAGATTCCCATCTTCTTCGCGCTCTACAAGGTGCTGTATGTCACCATCGAAATGCGCCACGCCCCCTTCTATGGCTGGATTCACGATCTCTCGGCGCCTGATCCGACCAATCTGTTCACCCTGTTCGGCCTCGTTCCCTGGAGCCCGCCCACCTTCCTGATGCTGGGCGTCTGGCCCCTCATCATGGGTATCACCATGTGGCTGCAGCAGAAGCTGAACCCGCAGCCGGCTGATCCGATGCAGGCCCGCATGTTCATGATCCTGCCCTTCGTCTTCACCTTCATGCTGGCCAGCTTCCCGGCCGGTCTGGTGATCTATTGGGCCTGGAGCAACACGCTCTCCATCCTTCAGCAATGGGTGATCATGAAGCGCATGGGGGTGAAGGTCTGAGCCCCGTACCCGCCATGGACAAGAGCGAGGCGCCCGACCTTGAGGCCGGACGGCTTCTTTTTGCCAGGCCCTGCCGTTTCGTCAAGGGCGTGGTGGCGGTTTCGGGTCTGCCGCCCGAATTGGGCACCGAGGTCGCCTTTGCCGGGCGCTCGATCGTGGGCAAGTCATCGCTGATCAACGCCCTGGTGGGGCAGAAGGGGCTGGCGCGCGCTTCCAACACGCCGGGGCGCACGCAGGAAATCAACTTCTTCGATCTGGATGGCATTCTGGCCCTGGTCGATCTGCCGGGCTATGGCTTCGCGAGCGCCCCCAAGGACAAGGTGGAGGCCTGGACGCGTCTGATCAAATCCTATTTGAAGGGCCGCTCGGTGCTGCGCCGCGCTGTTCTGCTGATCGATGCCCGCCACGGCATCAAGGACACTGATCGCGAGATCATGAAAATGTTGGATACCGCCGCCGTGGTCTATCAGGGTGTGCTGACCAAGGCCGACAAAGTGTCGGCCTCGCATCTGGCAGCGGTAACCGAGGCGGTGATGGCCGAGCTTAAAAAGCGCCCGGCCTCGCATCCCGTTTTGCATGTCACCAGTTCTGAGACCGGGCAGGGCATGCCTGAGCTTCGGGCCGAACTGGCCCAATTGGCAGAATTCGATAAAGGAGCCATGTCATGACCAGCCGCAAAGCGCCGCCCCAGGGCGACAAGGACTCGCTTGCCAAGGCCAAGGTTCTCTCGGAGGCGCTGCCCTATATGCGCCGCTTCGCGGGCGAGAATTTCGTGATCAAATATGGCGGCCACGCCATGGGCGAGGAGCATCTGGCTCAGTTGTTCGCCCGCGACGTGGTGCTCTTGAAGCAGGTGGGAATCAATCCCATTGTGGTGCATGGCGGCGGCCCTCAGATCAGCAGCATGCTGGAACGCTTGCAGGTGAAAAGCGCCTTCGTCGATGGCTTGCGGGTGACCGATCAGACCACGGTGGACGTGGTCGAGATGGTGCTGTCGGGCTCGATCAACAAGCAGTTGGTGACCGCCATCAATGCCCAGGGCGGCTTCGCGGTGGGGCTATCGGGCAAGGACGGCAACCTGATCAGGGCGCGAAAGCTGAAGCGCACCAAGAAGGACGCTGCCTCTAACGTCGAGCATATTCTCGATCTCGGTTTCGTGGGCGAGCCTTCGGAGATTAATCCGCATATCCTCGACTTCTTTGCCGAATCCGACATCATCCCGGTGATCGCACCGATCGGCGTGGGGCCCGAGGGCGAGACCTACAACATCAATGCCGACACGGCGGCAGGTGCAGTGGCGGGCGCCATGGGGGCGGCCCGCATGCTGATGCTGACCGACGTTCAGGGTGTGTTGGACAAGGAAGGCAAGCTGATCGCAGAACTGACCGTGGGCGAGGCCAAGAAGCTGATCAAGGACGGCACCATCAAGGGCGGCATGATTCCCAAGGTGGAAACCTGCCTGGCCGCCGTGGAAAGCGGTGTTGAGGCCGCTGTGATCGTGGACGGGCGGGTGGAACACGCCATTCTCTTGGAAATCTTCACCGAAAAGGGTGCGGGCACGCTGATTAAAAGGGCGTGATTTCTTATAGGCGGAGCCGATTTCAGGCGACCCGTTCCTGGCTTCTGGGCAGCGTGAAGCAGAAGCTGCATCCTTGCCCTTCGCCAGCGGATTCCACCCAGATGCGCCCACCATGGCGTCCGACGATCTTGCGGCAGACCGCGAGTCCAATGCCCGTTCCTTCGTAAGCGTCCTGGGTGTGCAGGCGCTGAAAAACCTGAAAGAGCCGTTTGATCTGGCTGGGATCGATGCCGATCCCGTTATCGGTTATGCTG
>PDZW01000055.1 GCA_002753155.1 Alphaproteobacteria bacterium WMHbin7 | reverse complement strand
CGCCATCATCGCCGTTGCTAGAAAGCTGTTAACCATCCTCAATGCCATCATCAGGGATAAACAACCATGGCAAAGCGCTTGACTTCCAAGACAGTCGCTGAGGAAGCCGCGAAGCGGCTGTCTCGAAGGATGACAGCCATGAGTCATTCCTTTTGCAAACAGGTATAACGCGCCAGGACCTCGTAATGGGGCCCCGTGCCGCCGAGATGGCTTCTGAACAGGACGAAATCCTGCACGGGCCAGGGCGGCAGGCGCAACAGGCCGTTGCTCATCAGCCAGTCGCCCAGTCTGTCCTTCGAGGGCTGCTCCTTGAAGCGGGCCAGCGAGACATGCGGCTTGAACTTGCGGGCCTCAAGGTTGATTTCCGCTCTTGCACAGGCGGCCGCCACGCGGCCTTGCAGAAGTTCGAGCGGCTTTGACAGCGTTACCCCCGCCCAAATCGCTCTCAACTTTCCTTTGGTCTCAAAACTGCCGACGCCGGAAATTTCAAGATCGAAGGAAGCGGCCTTGACCAGAGACAGTTCCCGATCGAGGTTTTGCGCCGCCGCCGCATCAAGCTCGCCGATGAAGGCGAGCGTTACGTGATAGGAAGCCGGATCGACCCAGCGAGCGCCTTGCAGGCCAGAAGCCAGCACAGCCAAACGCTCGCGAGCCGTTGGCGCAAGATCAAGACCGACGAACAGACGCAGCACGGCGTCACCCGAAAGCCAGCATGACAGTGCTGTGGGCCTGAAGACGGTTGCGCAGGATTTCTCCCCCGGCCAGAAATCCCACCATGGGACAACCGCCCAATGCCTTGACAGCCAATTCCATTTCCCGGTTCGGGCCTCCGAACAAGGCAGCACCCCTTGCGATGCAGGAAATCATCACCACCCCCTTGGGTGTGCCTCCCAGACGACGGCGCAGATCGGAAATCATGCGCAGAAGATCCTCTTCGGCCGCCTTGGTGTCGCGGCGCACGAAGCGGACTCTCAAGCCCGGCTCGGCCATGAAGCTTGCCGTCAGGCGCGCCCGCACGGGATCGATTCCGCCCAGATTCTGCACGACATAGGCTCCGGTATCGAGACCGGCATCGGGAACGGCCAGATGCACGAAGCCCAGAGCGCTTTGCACATCGCCCGCCTCTTCCTCCAGCACGTCGGTTGCCGGTCGGCCATCCAAGCGCAGAATGTGGTTCCCCTCGCCTTCCGTGATTTCATGCCAGCCGCCCAGGGTGACGACACCTTGCGTGACACCTACGGCCAGCGGCACACCGGGTGCTAGCAAAAGCCCCGACAACCCGCCCGCCGCCGCCTTGTCGGCGAGATGTCCCTTGAAATCGGCACTCCGCTTTTCGGGACTGTAGGTCAAGCCCCCCACGAGATAGCCGTCGGAGGCTGCGGAAAAGCCCTCCAGTAAAAGCTGCGTCTGCGGATTGACCGGATCGGCATGCACAAGAGCGGTCAGCGGATGATGCTCGGCCTTGGCCCATTTGGCCAGAACGCCTTTGACGCGCCCCAGCTCTCGCCCCTGGAAGGTGAAGATGCGAAAGGCCGGGGAATCGATGGCCATGGTCATCACGCCCGCCGCAGGCTTTCCCCTGGCTTCGCGCGCAAGTCCATCCGCCGTCAGGCCAAGAACGCCGAAGCCAGCGCCGCCCACCCAATGCGGCACCCGCGTCGTCTCGCGCAGAAAGGCCAAGATGCTGCCCAGATCGCGCGACAATTCGGGGGTTACGTAAAGAATGCCCAGACGATGACCCAAGGCCGGGCCGCTTAGTTGCATCAACAGATGCTTGGCGACATTGGCCCAGCCATCGCCCTCGGCATAGGCCGACTTGAAATCGCTGGACCCCTTCACGAACGACCCGCCTTGGCACGCGCCAGCACACCTTCAACGAAAGGAAGGATGCGGCGCACGATTTCCTGAACGCCCATGGCGTTGGGATGCAGCCCGTCTTCCTGGTTCAGCGTCGGATTCAAGGCAACTCCATCCAGAAAGAAAGGATACAAGGCCACGCCATATTGCTTGGCCAGACGAGGATACAAGGAATCGAAGCGCACGGCATAGTCCGTTCCGAAATTGGCCGAAGCCTTCATGCCGATCAGCAGAACGGGAATGTTCTTTTCCTTGAACCGGGACAGGATCATCCCCAGATTGCGTTCAGCCTCTTCGGGCGACAGGCCGCGCAGCATATCGTTGGCACCCAGTTCGACCAGGGCGGCTTCAGGCGATTCGGCCAAGGCCCAGCCAAGCCTGGCCAGCCCGCCTGCCGTGGTGTCGCCCGAAACGCCGCCATTGATCACCCGGACGTCTCGCCCCCGGGCTTTCAGGGCCTCTTCCAGCCTGGGCGCGAAGCCCTCGCTTCTGGCAAGGCCATAGCCTGCGATCAGGCTGTCGCCGAAGGCAAGCAGGCGCAGCGCCTCGGCCCTGGCTGGAAAGGCTTGATAAAGCAGAAGAACAAGGCCAGCATGACACAAGAAACGTTTGATATGGACCCCCATGAACCAACCAGCCATCCACCTTCGCGGCATCCATCTTAAGCTGGCCTCAGATGCGGGCGAGGTCAATATCCTGAACGGCATTGACTTGTCGGTCGGACGCCAGGAAACCTTGGGCATCGTCGGCCCCTCGGGTTCGGGAAAGTCCTCGCTGATGATGGTGATGGCCGGGCTGGAACGGCCCAGCCAGGGACAGGTTCATGTGCTGGGCCAGGACCTTAAGGCGATGAGCGAAGACGCCTTGTCGCTGTTTCGCCGCCGCCATGTCGGAATCGTTTTTCAATCCTTTCACCTGATCCCCACCATGACGGCCTTGGAAAACGTGGCGATTCCGCTTGAACTGTCCGGCCAACGCACGGCCCTGAAAAAGGCCGCCGAACTTCTGGAGCGCGTGGGGCTGAAGAATCGCCAGGCCCATTATCCGGCCCAGCTTTCAGGCGGCGAGCAGCAGCGCGTGGCCCTGGCCCGCGCCTTTTCATCCGGCCCCGGACTTTTGCTGGCCGATGAGCCCACGGGCAATCTCGATCAGACAACGGGGGACGGCGTGATTGAGCTGCTGTTCGACCTGAACCGCAACAATGCCGCAACGCTGATCCTGATCACGCATGATCAAGAATTGGCCAAACGCTGCATGCGGGTGATTCATCTCAAGGATGGCCGCCTGGAAGGGAACGGAGCATGACGGACGAGGGCGGGATCAAAGAACATTTTCACGACCAGCGGGCAAAGCGCTACGACGAGACCGTGCGCAAGGTGATTCCCGGCTATGAAACGCTGCATGCCATGGCTCAATTCCTGCTCGAGGGAATTCTGAAACCCGATGCCCATTTGCTGATCGTCGGCTGCGGCACCGGAGAAGAGATCGAACGCCTGGCCTCGCATCATCCCGGCTGGCGCTTTACTGGCATCGACCCATCCCAGGCCATGCTGGACCAGGCCCGCGAGCGGCTGGAAAGCAAAAACCTGTTAAAGCGCTGCGAGTTGCTGTGCACGAAAGCCGAATCCCTTGATCCCGCTTTGCGCTTCGATGCCGCCACCTGTCTTCTGGTCATGCATTTTCTGCCTGACGACGGCGCCAAGGCCGGGCTGCTGTCAGCCATCGCCAGCCACCTGAAGCCCGAAGCCCCCCTGCTGCTGGCCGATCTGCACGGCGCCTCCGACACGGATCGCTTCGCCCGCCTGCTGGCGGCCTGGACGCGCTGGCAACTTGCGCATGGCGTCGATCCGGTCGAAGTCGAGAAAGGCCTGAAGCATGTGGCCAGGGACGTTCATTTCGTGCCCGAGACGCGCCTGTTCAAACTATTGCATCAGGCCGGCTTCGGCTCGGTCGAGCATTTCCATCAGGCCTTCCTGTTCGGCGGCTGGCTGGCCCTGAAAGACAAACCGGGATGAGCCCCGCCCTCATTCTGGTCCGGCGCGAATTGAAGGCCGACCTTAAGCGGGGCTTCAAGGGCTTTCGCATTTTCCTGGCTTGCCTGGCGTTGGGTGTCGCCACCATCACGGCGGCAGGGGAATTGACCGAGGCCGTACAGGCCGGGCTGAATGCGGATTCCCGTTCCCTTCTGGGCGGCGATCTGACCATCAGCCAATCCTACCGTCCGCTTGATGCCGAGGTGAGCGGCTGGCTGAAGGAACAAGGGCGCCTGACCCAGCGCGCCGAGATGCGAGCCATGGTAAGAGCAGCGAACGACAGGCGCAGTCTGGTCGAACTGAAGGCGGTGGACAGGACCTATCCGCTTTATGGGACTTTGCGCACCGAACCAGAGGGGATCGATCTCTTCACCGCCCATGACGGCATCTTCCCGGCCCTGGCCGATCCCGGTCTGGCCGAGCGCCTGATGGTAAAGCCGGGCGAGCTGATCGAGCTGGGGGCCGCGCGCCTTCGCCTTGAAGGCACGATTCTTTCCGAGCCCGACAAGGTGGCTTCGCCCTTTCTGCTGGGGCCGCGCCTGATGATCTCGCATGAAGCCCTGGCGGCCAGCGGACTCTTGATGCCGGGCAGCATCGTGCGCCATATCGCGGGTGTTGCGCTGGACCCTGGCTTGGATGCGACGAAGATCACGGCGGAACTGGAACGCCGTTTTCCAAACGCCCCTTGGCGCATTCGCAGCTTCGAGGAAGCAGCACCCGGCCTTAAACGCTTTCTCGACAATCTGTCGATGTTCCTGACGCTCACCGGGCTGACCGGCCTGCTGGTGGGCGGCGTCGGTGTCGCCAATGCGGTCAAAAGCCATCTGGAAACCAAGGCCCAGAGCATCGCCATTCTGAAATGCCTGGGAGCGGGAAACGGCCTTGTCTTCACCGTCTATGGATTAGAGGTTCTGGCCCTGGCTTTGCTGGGCATTTTCCTCGGCCTGGGGCTTGGCGTGGTCATTCCCCTGGCCGCCCAGGATGTGGTGAATAATTCGCTGCCGGTGCGCATGATTCTGGACATCTATCCGGCGCCCCTGATCAAGGCCGCCCTGGCCGGTCTGTTGGTCGCCATCGCCTTTGGCATCATTCCCCTGGCCGTGGTGCGCAACACCTCGCCCATCGCCGCCATGCGCGCCCATATCACAAGACTTCCCTTGCGGCGCCGGTTGGGTGCCCTGGCCCTGGCGGCCCCGCCCGCCCTCGCCCTGGCCGTTCTGGTGGTAGCAACCTCGCCCGACCGTGGCCTGGCTTTGTGGTTCGTCGCTATCGCCTCTCTCAGCCTCGCCCTCTTTCGCCTGCTGGCTTTTCTGTTGTCCAAGGCAGCGCGCAGGCTTTCGCGCCACGCTCACAGCCCGGGGCTGCGCCTGGCCCTGGGTCAGCTTTTCCGCCCCGGCTCGCCAGCTGCCAGCGTCGTGGTTTCGCTGGGCATCGGGCTGGCCGTGCTGACCACGCTGGCCCAGATCGAGGCCAATCTGCGCAACCAGATCGAAAGCCGCCTGCCCGAGGAAGCGCCCGCCTTCTTCTTCATCGATATTCAACCCGATCAGAAGGACATCTTCCTGAAGGCGGCAGCGGGGGAGCAGGCGCGCGAAATTCACATGGCCCCCATGGTGCGCGGCCGCCTGACCATGCTGGATGGAAAGCCTCTCACCATCAAAACAGTCTCCCACCATGCCCGCTGGGCGCTGGAGGGGGACCGCGGATTCTCAAGTGCGGCGAAAATGCCCGAGGCCACGCATCTGGTGAAGGGAAGCTGGTGGCCCGAGGATTATCAGGGCCCACCTCTGGTCTCGGTCGATGCGCGTCTGGCCCAGGGGTTGGGTGTGCGCCTGGGAAGCCGCATCGGCGTCGATATTCTGGGCCGCTTCATCGAGGCAGAAGTCAGCTCACTGCGCGAAATCGACTGGAGTGCGGCCAGCATGAATTTCGCCTTCCTTTTCTCGCCGGGCGTTCTGGAGGGAGCGCCGCACACGCTGCTGGCCACCGCCAAGGCTGACGCCGCGTTTGAGAACGCCATCGAACGCTCGGTCACCGATGCGCTTCCCAATGTCTCGGCCATCCGCGTGCGCCAGGCCCTGGAATCGATCAAGGGCGTGTTGGAAGGGGCCGGTGCGGCGCTGGCCGTGATGGCGGCGGCGACATTGCCTGCTGGCGGCCTGGTGCTGGCGGGCGCCGTGGCGGCCAGCCTGCGCAGGCGGGTCTATGAAACCGTGGTGCTGAAGGTGCTGGGGGCTGATTCGAAAATGTTGTTCAGGGCCTATCTTCTGGAATTCCTGCTACTGGGCATTGCCACCTCGGCTCTGGCGGGAGTGATCGGCACCCTGGCAGCCTTCGGCATCTTAAGCGAGTTGATGCGCATGGACTGGCGCTTTCTGCCCGCCACCAGCCTGGGACTTCTGCTCTTCGGTAACACCGCTACCTTGCTTGCTGGCCATCTGGTCACGGCAAGAGCGCTGTCGGCCAAGGCAGCCCCCTATCTTCGCAACGAATAGGTTCAGCTATGCGCTTATCCCTGCTTGCCCTGTTCTGTCTTGTGATTTTTTCGGGTGAAGCTTTTGCCGCTCCCTGCGACGCTCCCGACAACCGCACAAGGGTGACGGCGGGTACTGAATGCCTGCTGATCCGAACCTATGGGAAAAAGGGCGAGACCGGACCACGCACCCTGTATGTGCTGCTGCATGGCAATCATTCCGATGGCTCGCCCGGCACCTCGATGTACCGGGTGGCAAAACCGCTGGCCGAGCAGGCTTCGGCCAATTCCGTCGCCGTGGCGATTCTTCGCCCGGGCTATAACGACGACGAGGGAAATTTTTCCACGGGCGAACGCAGCCGCATCGACAACTGGACGGCGCCGGTCATCGACGCCATCGCCGATGCCATCGCAAGGCTCAAGGATTTTCACAAACCCGATCGTTTAGTCCTGATCGGCCATTCCGGCGGCTCGGCGGTGACGGGAGTGATCCTGGGGCGCCATCCCGGCCTGGCCGACGCAGCCCTGCTGATCGGCTGCGTATGCGACGTGCAGACATGGCGGGTCGGTCGCTCCAGCGGCACCTGGTTCAGCGAATCGCCCTCGACCTATATCGAGCGCATTCCGAAGACAGCGCGAATCATCGTGCTGGCGGGAGGCGGCGACACTGTTACCCTGCCCAGCCTGTCGCAAAGCTATGTCGACAGATTGAAGGCCAGCGGCATCGAAACAGAACTTCTTCTAGACGATAGCCGAAGCCATACCAGCATCCTGGCCTCGCCCCTGCTGATCGAAAGCGCTCTTAGGCTGGGTGCAATAAAGTAATCAGGCTGGACGGCCCGTATGTAAAGTGGCAGGATTCAGTCATGACAGAGCCAGCACTTAAACTGGATGGAAATGACGCCAAGGCCGAGACACAAGCGCTGGCCAAGGCGGTAGCAGATGCCCGCGCCGAGCGAAACGGCGTGTCGCATGAAGAAATGCGCGACTGGCTTTTGAAAGTGGCGTCTGGCGACTTCAAGGCCGAACCGCCCAAGTGACCTGAGCCCCTCGTTTTCCTCCATTTTTTGGTAGAGTCCGTCATCCAGAGGAGACGGACGATGAAGCGCAGTCGGTTTACGGAAGAGCAGATAATCGGGATTCTGAAGGA
>PDZW01000054.1 GCA_002753155.1 Alphaproteobacteria bacterium WMHbin7 | reverse complement strand
GCACGGCAATTGCTACCTTCAAGGACGGCAAGTATCAGAACAACGACACCGGCAACCATGCCGCAGTTGTCATCGGGCCCGGCGAGAAAGACGGCAAGAAAGGATACTGGGTGCTAGATCAACACAGAGAAAAACCGGCTGGAAAAAGCTTTTTTTCTTTCGATGAGCAGAGCAGGAAGTATACGAGCCAGATGGAGAATTACTCTATTATCAGAAGATAGCCTCAACAGGGAGCGCCAGCATGAAGAGAGTGGCCTGCGTCCTGGCATTGCTTTTTTGTGCATTACACGCGCAGGCAAATGCTGGCGAGAAACATGCTTGGAAGTCAGAATCCAATCTTGAGGTGATCTTTAATCGAAAAGAACCAGAAGTACGCCAAGCGGAGCGGCGTGTTCATTTCGTTCGAGAAGGATATAGGGTAGGGCAGGTTCGCTATCTGATTATCGAGACGGAAATGAATACCCTTTATATGTGGGGGGAGAAAGGAACCGAAGGCAAGGTATCAGTAACCGCTTGGCGACTGCAAGGTGCATCGAAGAATCAGGAAAAGGCATATGCCTTCACTTGCGACGGGATAGGGATCAATGTCCAACCGGATTTCATCACGGTCGAGGAGGACGGCGATTTGGCCTATTCGCATACACAGACCTATTTTACCAAAAACGGAAAATTCGCCTTCTCGGCATTTGGCCCTCCTGCTGAAATGATTCTCACGCCCGTTGGCGTCGTGGAAGAGCGCGTGGCCGCTTTTTCGCCTTTCAGCCAGAGGATACCCGACGAGAACAGAACAAAGGCCATCGGCGTCATCGCCTACGCAACGCGGGACAGACTGCTGGCCGAGGCACTACTGGTCTCGAATGACGAGAGTCAGGCACGATCTCTGTCAATGGCTGCTGATGAGAGTCAGAAGCTGACCTGGATCGACCTTCTAACTAATCAAGCGCCAGGCCGCTTGGGAGCAACGAGAAGCACGAATTTTGACGAGGTCGCTATGCGCCTGCGCTTTCATGATAGCAAGTTGGACTTGTTCATTCCTGTCACGGCGACCGATATCGATTACGCTAGGCTGAAATTGCCGCCGGGGCTCTCGTTGACGCCGCTCAAGCCCGCTGAGTAAAACGAAGCTACATCTTCCCGGGCTTGGTCTTGTCGGAGAAGCGTCCGACATTGCCGAAAATCTGTTCGAGAAAGGTCATCTCGTTGCCGGCCATGGGGGTGATGCGCTCGACAAGATTGACAACAAGGATGACGCAGCAGCCTTGGCGCATGTCATCTATCATCTTGGCGAGGGCGGTGGACCCAAAGCAATCCGGGATGCTATTACCAAAACGGACCCCAGTGCCGCCCCTAAGGAACATGGTGTCATGAAGCAGAAAACTCTAGACGCCTTTGCCAAGTTAGCCAACGATCCTTCGACACATGACAAAATGATGTCGAACATGAACGGAACCTGGAAAAGTGGTGCCTATTCGAAAGGCGAATATGGAATGATCGACTATATGACGGGGGGAAAGTGGTAGGACCTCACCGGAGACTCGCCGTTGCCTCTATAAGGCTCGCCACATTTTTTGCGCTTTTGATCGTTATGGCAGCTATGTCTGCCCGGCCTGTTGCTGCGCGCTCCCCTGAAATGCTTCAATGGCTGGGCGAGACCAGTGGAGACAGTGTCGACCTATCCAAGCCTCGCACATTTGCTCTGGCTGAAAGTGAAGTTCCCGCTTGGTTGAATTCCCAGCTAAGCAAGCAGGAAATGGAAACAGGCAGAGAAGCTTGCAAGAGACGTCAGACCTTGATTTTCCGCCAGACAGATAGGCCCCGTTTTGTGGCGGCCACCTGGGACTGCGAAGGCAGCATGTATTCCGGCCTATTCACGCTTCATCGGATCGATGAAAAGCGAACTCTGGTGCAAATTGGTCACATGGAAGGTGGTGGCTTTAGGATTGTTGAACCGTCCGGGCAGGACATCTATCCGGATCATCCGGCCCTTTTGTTCGTTGAGTTCGCTTCTGGCGGCAGCGGAATATCTGGATATCATCTGCATGTTTTTCGCCTCGATCGGCATGTCAGCGAGGTCACGCCAGAAATGCGTACTGTTTGGGCTGAGGCGTTGGATGGTGACGTTCTGGCGGCGTCGTCGGATGGCCGCTGGGATATTGCGCCTTATTGGAGATGCAGCCAGTGCGTCAATTTGATTCCCGTGATTTTCGCCTGGAAAAACGGCAGATTCATTCCGGCGTGCCAAGACAATCCACGAATTATTGAAGACCGAATTCGTCTTAAGAACAGTTGGCTCGAGACCGATGAGGCGAAGAGGGAAATGCCGCATATTGGCATCGAGACCCACATAGAGACCGGACTGTTATGGCTACAGATTGGGCGCTATCAAGAAGGGCTGGCAAGCTACACGAAGGGAACAGCAAGCCTTAAGGCGTTGATCGCCAATACTTCACAGGATAGGTTAGGTGAGTTGCTGGAGTGGCAGAAAAGGATCATCGACAACATTGATCCTTTCGTTATGAAATCCCCCAAGTTCATGGAACGGCAGTGCCCACTGACTGCGGCTCGCGATGAGATTGAGGGCACTGAAAAATCATACAGCATTTTCAATGCTGCTCCGAAGGAATGAATGGGCGGCCAACCGGCGCACGGCGCGGTTTCTGCTGGGCAGGGCCTCGGATGACGGGCTCGATCGAAAGGCGAATTTTGCCGCTTGAGGCGGATTACATCTTCCCGGGCTTGGTCTTGTCGGAGAAGCGTCCGACATTGCCGAAAATCTGTTCGAGAAAGGTCATCTCATTGCCGGCCGTGGGGGTGACGCGCTCGACCGGTTTGATGGCCTTGCCGTCGTTCAGGCCAAGCTGGCGTACATTCTTGACCTTGCCGCTGGTGTCGAAGCTGATAGCCACCACGCGGCGATCCGTCACCTTGGGCTTGAAGAAGGCGGTCTGCTCGGTCTTGCCGCTGATGTAATACCAGGTCTCGTCATCGAACACGGCGACCGAGGAGGGGGTGCCCAGCATGGCCTGCACATCGTCGCGATTCACGTCGCCCGGCTTGATCAGGGCCAGTTGCTCATCATTGGGCAGATTGCCGCGCACATCCACGATCGGCTCGCAGGCACTTGCCAGAACCAGAACCGAAAGGGCGACGAAGAGTGATGTCTTGCGCATGTTGACGTCGAAAGGCCTAAAGAAGGATAGTGCCCCAACTTAGATCATTCCTTTTCAGAATGGAACCATGTCCATCTTCAAGCGCCTGTTCGCTCGCAAAAGGCAGAAAGACGAGGCCGCCGCCCGGCTTTACCGGCGCATCGTGGAACAGGCCCGTTTGCCTGAATTCTATGAATCCCTAGGGGTTCCCGATTCCGTCGAGGGGCGGTTCGACCTTTTGGCCCTGCATGCCTTTCTGGTCATGGAGGCCCTAAGCCCCACCGAGCCCGAGGGGGCTCAGGCCCTGTTCGACCTGATGTTCGACGATCTGGAAAGCAATCTGCGCGAGCTTGGGGCCAGCGACATCCGCATCGGGGCACGGGTCAAGAAGCTGGCCCAGGATTTCCTGGGACGCAGCCAGGCCTACCGCACTGCCTTGGAAAATCAGGATGATTCCCTGCTGATGGCAGCTTTGGACCGCAATGTCTTTGCCAAGGCAGCCTCAACGCCCCCAGCCCTTCAGGCCCTGGCCCGCTATACCCGCCGCTGCCGGGCCGCCCAGGAAACCGCAAATGCCCAATTCCCCCCCATTGAGATGGCGACATGACTGATCTGCTCCCCCAGCCAGAATTCTCACGCCTGGTGAAAAGCGCCGAAATCCCCCATAAAGGGCTGGAATTCAACATCGAAGCCACGCCAAACGAGTGCCAGAAACTTGCCCAGCGCTTTGGCCTGATTGCCATTGAGGCCCTGTCGGCCCATATCCGGCTGTTTCCGGTCAAGGACCTGATTCGGCTGGAGGGCAGGCTGAAGGCCCGCCTTGTGCAAAGCTGCGTGGTGACGCTGGACCCCGTGGAGCAGTCCATAGACGAGGACTTTTCAAGGGTTTACGGGGACGACGAGGCGCTGGAGGCGGCCAGATTGACCATGGAGGCCGAGATCGAGATCGACCCCCTGGCGGATGATCTGCCCGATCCTCTCATTGATGGCTGTATCGATGTTGGCGAGGCGGCGGCCGAGGAATTGGCACTCAGTCTCGACCCCTTTCCCAGAAAACCCGGGGCCAGCCTTGAGGGATCGCCCTGGGCTGCCAAGGAAGAGGCGATCAGGGGGCCCTTTGCCGCTCTTTCGAAGCTTCGGGACAAATTTGACAAAAAAGTGTAATTGTTCCCAGACAGGCGCCCTTGCCCCGGCCAGGGTTTTCCTATAATAAGACGGGCTCCGCTCCGGATGCGCGTAGCCTTCGGAGCGTTCCCTTTTGCTCGAGAGATGATCCATGGCTGTACCTAAAAAGAAAACCTCGAAGTCGCGCCGCAATATGCGCCGGGCCCATGACGGCCTGAAGCCGCAATCGGTGACCGAGTGCCCCAATTGCGGCGAAATGAAGCGTCCGCACCACCTCTGCCCCTCTTGCGGTCATTATGACGGCCGTTCGGTGGCAGGCGATTCCGCTTCCGCAGCTTAATCCCCGATAGGGAGGGGGCACGGTGACCGACGAGGTCGTTCTGGCACTCGATGCCATGGGGGGCGATGCCGCTCCCCAGATGGTGATCGATGGCATAGCGATCGCGAAGACCCGTTTCCCCAAAGTGCGTTACCTCCTGGTGGGCGACGAGCCTCGCTTGAAGGAGATGCTGGCCAGCCGTCAGGATGTGGCCGAGGTCTGCACCATCCGCCATGCCCCGGACTCGGTTTCCGCCGATGCCAAGCCCTCGCAGGTGCTGCGCACGGGACGCAAATCCAGCATGTGGATGGCCGTTGACGCCGTCGCCAAAGGCGAGGCGGGGGGCGTTGTCTCGGCAGGCAATACCGGCGCCCTGATGGCGGTGTCGAAATTCGTGCTGCGCACCGTGCCCGGCATCGACCGTCCGGCCATTGCGGGCCTGTTCCCCTCGCAGCGCGGCGAGACCGTGATGCTGGATCTGGGCGGCAATGTCGATTGCAACGCCAATAATCTGGTCGAGTTCGCCATCATGGGCGAGGTCTTCTGCCGCATCGTGCTGGGCATCGAGCGGCCCAGCGTGGGTATTTTGAATGTCGGCTCCGAGGATGCCAAGGGCAACAGCGCCGTCAAGACAGCCCATTCCATCTTGAAGTCGCACCATATGCAATTGAGCTTCCAGGGTTTTGTCGAGGGAAACGATATCGGCGCCGGCACCGTCGATGTGATCGTGACCGATGGTTTCACCGGCAATGTGGCGCTGAAGACCATCGAAGGCACCGCCAAGATGTTCTCGCGCTTCCTGAAGGAGGCCTTCACCCATTCCTTTCTCTCCAAGATCGGATATCTCATGGCCCGCCCGGCCATGCATCGCTTGAAATTGAGGGCCGATCCCAGGCGCTATAATGGCGCCATGTTCCTTGGCCTTAACGGCATTACGGTTAAGAGCCATGGCGGAACCGACGCGCTCGGTTTCGCCAATGCCATCGGCTGCGCCGTCGATCTGGTGTCCCAGGATTTTAACGCCAAGATCAAAGAAGAATTGGCCCATCTGGCCGAACCCGAGCAGCCAGCGCAGGTGGCTTCGCTCTGATGGTTATCCGGTCCCAGATCGCCGGTTGCGGCTCGTATCTGCCCCAGCGCATCGTCACCAATCACGATCTGGAAAAGCACGTCGACACCACCGACGCCTGGATCGTCGAGCGTTCGGGCATTCGCCAGCGCCATGTCGCCGCCGAGGGCGAAAACACCTCGGACCTGGCCTTCGAGGCCGCCAAGGCGGCCCTGGCCAATGCAGGCATCAGCGCCGATGAGTTGGACCTGATCATTCTGGCCACGGCAACGCCCGACCATACATTTCCCGCAACGGCGGCCCGGGTGCAGGCCCGCCTGGGCATGACCCGGGGCTTTGCCTTCGATCTTCAGGCCGTCTGCTCAGGCTTCATCTATGCCCTTGCCACTGCCGACAATTTCATCAAGGCTGGCCAGGTCAAGACGGCTCTGGTCATCGGCGCCGAGACCTTCTCGCGCATTCTCGACTGGAACGACCGGGGCACCTGCGTCCTGTTCGGAGACGGCGCCGGAGCCGTGGTCCTGAAGGCGGGGGAAGGTCAGGGAACCTCGGCGGATCGCGGCATTCTCTCCTCGCACCTGCATTCCGACGGGCGTCATTACGATCTGCTTTATGTCGATGGCGGCCCCTCATCGACCAAAAGCACGGGTTTCGTGCGCATGAAGGGCAACGAGGTCTTTCGTCATGCCGTGGTCAATATGGCCGAGGTGGTGGGGGAGGCCTTGGTCGCCAATGGCTTGACATCATCCGATATCGACTGGGTGGTGCCGCATCAGGCCAATATCCGCATTCTCGAAGGCACAGCCAAAAAACTGGCCATTGCCAAGGAACGCATGGTGATTACGGTCGAGCGTCATGCCAATACCTCGGCGGCGTCGATTCCCCTGGCTTTGGCCGAGGCGGTAGCCGACGGACGCATCAAAAAGGGCCAGTTGCTGCTGCTGGAAGCCATGGGTGGTGGCTTCACCTGGGGGGCCTGCCTAGTCCGCTATTAATAAATACGGCCGTGCAAGCCACCGTTTTTTCGAATACATCCCTTTGACGATATTGACTGATTTCGACCAAAGCGTTACCGTCAGGTAAATTACGAGCCTGGGGGGCCGAAACGATGACCGAGAAAACCATCACCCGTGCGCAGTTAAGCGAAGCAATTTACGAGGAAGTTGGCCTTTCCCGCAATGAATCGGCGGCCCTTCTGGAGACCGTTTTGGAAGAGATGTCACTGGCTTTGTCCAAGGGTGACACCGTCAAGATTTCCTCATTCGGCAGCTTTTCCGTGCGCTCCAAGGGCCAGCGCATCGGTCGCAATCCCAAGACCGGCACCGAGGTGCCGATCCTGCCCAGGCGCGTTCTTGTCTTCCGCCCGTCGCAACTCTTGAAGTCGCGCATCAACAAGGGCATGAACGCCAAGAAGGGGTAGTTTTCCCCCCATGGGCAAATCGGAAGCGGCTTTCAGAACCATCAGCGAAGTGGCTGAGGAATTGGATGTTCCTCAGCATGTTCTGCGCTTTTGGGAAGGGCGCTTTTCTCAGCTAAAGCCCCTGAAAAGGGCGGGTGGGCGGCGCTATTACCGGCCTGAGGATGTCGATCTTTTGAAGCGCATCCGCGAACTGCTCTATCAGCAGGGCTATACGATCAAAGGCGTGCAGAAGCTGCTGCGCGAGGGCAAGGCGCTTGATGCCGGGCCGTCGGCGCCCAAGAACGGATCGCCCACCTCATTGCCTTCAGCGCCAGGAAAAGTACCGGCCGGTCAGTTGTCGCTGCTGCCGGTGGTCAGCCATAAGCAGGACGCCAAGGAGACCCTGACCGAGTTGTTGGCAGAATTGCTCGATTTGAAGGAAACCCTGCTCAAGGCAGGTGGGGCCGTCAGGAGCTGAAAGAACTCGCTCAAGCGCACTATTTCCCCTTTTCTTTGCCAAGCCTCCTAACGTATAGTCCGCGCCTGCCCGTCTAAGGGCTCGGTCGGAGCGTAGCGCAGCCTGGTAGCGCATCA